>CAYVHV010000010.1:0-84878 GCA_964451305.1 uncultured Acidimicrobiales bacterium
GGTGGAGGGAACGGGGCGGGCGATCCGCTCGGCGGTGGCCCGACGGTCGGGATGGGAGCGCCGGGAGCCGGAGGAGGGGGTGGCGCGCCGTTGTCGATGGCATCCTTGGTCATCTCTTCGGTCACCGCTGTTGGCATCTCGGCGGGATTGCCGATCGTCTCAGTAATGTCGGTGGCGTCACTAATGTCGGTGGCGTCACTCGCGTCGTGGATCGGTTCGATCACCGGCTCGCCTGCCGACGCGTCGTTCTTGGACTTGTCTTTATTGAAGAACATGCTCACTGTTCTGGGCCTCCGGCAGCTCCTGCTGCGTTTTGGATAGGCACTGCAAAACCAATGCCGGAGAAGAAATCCTCGCCGGTCGGGTTTGCAAGCGCGGTCACGATGCCGATGAGTTGGGCGTTGTCGTCGAGAAGCGGACCACCGGAACTACCCGGGTTTACCGCTGCATCGAATTGAATGAGGTCTTCGAGGGGCTCACCGTCATCGCGGTTGATCGTGCGCCCGGTGGCAGAAATGACGCCGGTCGAGATCGATCCCGATAGGCCGAGCGGGTTGCCAACGGCGTAGACCCGGGAACCAACCGCTGGTGTTCCTCCGAGGGTGGCAGGCACGACCACATCGGGAAGTTCAGCGGTTTGCAGGATTGCGATATCCATCTCCGGTATCGACTCGGCGACCTGGGCTTGTGCGGTCGAACCGTCGGTAAAGGTGACGGTGATATCTGTTTGTCCGGCAACGACATGATCCGAGGTCATGATCGAACCATCGGCATTGATGATGACACCGCTACCGAGACCGCCATCGTCGCCACTACCGACCTGGATGAACACGAGCGATGGAAAGATGGTGCCGTAGATCGCCGGACCTCGGTCCGGTGGGATCGTCGTGGCATCGAAGGCGCTGGTGATGGCCTCGTCGATTGCGCTCTCGACCTCCGCTGGTGCCACGGTCGGATCGCGTCCGAAGACCAAGAATGCGACGAGGGCGCCGAGGCCAATTGCCGAGAGCCACATCGCCGCGGCGGTTAGTACCGACCGTCGGCGAGCGTTCGGATCGGTCGTGTCGACGGGTTCGATCGGGTCGATCTCATCGGATGCGTCCACCTCGGGCCCGCTGCCGTTTCCGTTCTCGGGCAGGGGAGAACGGCCCGGAACCGACACCCGTGGTGGCGGGGTACGTGGCGTGGGTGGACTCGTAAACGACATGTGCTGTTCCTACGGTACTGGCCACGCGGACCGACGATCCGTCAATGGAGACTTCACGCAACATCTTTCAGCTTTTCTTGTGTCGCCTTTAGGGGCGCCAAAAGCGCAGGATGTTGGAGGTTAGAGCGTGTCTGGGTCAGTTCCGTCGACGTAGAACCAGCGACCGTTCTCTTGAGAGAAGGTGCTGAGTTCGTGGAGTTCCAGGTGGGCATCGCCGCGGCGGAAACGTGCAGTGAACTCGACCGCACCAGCATTGTCGAGGCTCGCTCCGGTCGCGCTTTTTACAGTCAGGCCATGCCAGTCGACATCGGTGGAGAAGTCGATCGATGGCGGTCGGGTCGTCTCGTGCCATGTTGCGAGAAGGTAGGCCTCGTCACGAAGGACATACGCGGTGTAGCGGGAACGCATCGTTGCCTCAGGGGTGGTGCCGAGACCGGCAAACCCCGCCGCATGGAGCGGCTTGCAGCAGTTCGCGTACGACCGGCGACCTCCCGACTCATCGGCGGAGAGCACCCGACACGGGCACGTGGCCGAATCGGGCATTGGTGTGATTGCTGGCATCGTCCGAGGCTATCGGAGCTGCCCTGATACGGTCGAAGCTCTATGAGTGGTACCGATACGCAGAACACCATCCTCGACGCGGTGCAGTCGGTGATCGTGCGCGATGGCGTGCAAGGCACGAGCATGCGACAGGTCGCCCAAGAGGCCGATGTCAGCTTGGGGCTGATCAGCTACCACTTCGATGACAAAGAACGCCTGATCTTCGCCACGTTCGAGCGGGCTTCTGATGAAATTCGGGCTGCGAGCACCAGCGCTGCCGATGCGGTCGATGACCCCGACGACAAGGTTCGGGCTTTTCTTCGCGGATCGTTCACCGAGGAGTTCATCAACGGTGACTACCTTCGGCTTCGCGTCTCGCTCTGGGCGGTTGCACTGACCGAACCTGAATTAGCGAAGGTCGATGCTGGTTACTATCGCCGCTACGAAGAAACCTTGGCGGCGTATGTGAGTGAGGCTCGCCCGAAGCTCACCCGCCAGGATATCGATGCGCGCTGTGAGAACGTCATTGCATTGACCAACGGGTTATGGCTGGACTGGGCTCGCATCCAAAATGACGATGCGCTCGAACGTGGTCTGCAACTCGCCGAAGAGATCGCACTCGCCGACTAGCTTCACCACGGTGTGTTCGTCTCGCCGGTAGTTGGCTCACCAGAGTCTGACGGCGGCGCGGGAGGTGCCGGTGGTGCCTGCGATGAAGATTGCGATGAAGATGATGTGGGCGAAGGCGCCGGTGGCGGCGCAGCCCCGACCGGTGGCGTCGGCGACAGTGGCGCAGCGGGGTTGGTCGGTGGTGGAGCCGTCGGTGGGGGTGTTTGATAGATCCCGGGGGTGCTACCGGCCATTCGTTCTGCTCGTTTGGCCTTACTTCGGCGCAAGATGCCGATGATGATCATCAGCACGCCGATGACGACGAAGATCAACCCGACGCCGAGGAGCACCAGCGGAATCCGGACTTCGTCGAACGATGCGAAGATCGAACGCGCCACGACAGCGCGCGAGTCGTCGGGGGATGCAATATCGACGCGGTACGTGCCGAGTTCTTCAACGGTGAAGATGCCGACACTTTCGTAGCGGTTGAGCTCTCGGCCGACCTCGACGATCAAGGTCTGTTGATCGACAGGGATCTCCGTGTTGGTCTCAACCCACGTCACCGTCACGTCTCCACGCGCAAAGATCGGATCTGCATCGAAGTCGGTGAACCCGCCAGCTAAGCCATAGACGTCGTAGTCGCCCGGTTCGAGCAGGCGTTGCTCGCTTCCAGGAACCTCGAACGAATCGACGGTCTGCGCTTCAAGTGCGCGATTGAAGATGTTGAAGCCACCGAATGACACGAGCGCAGCGCCGACGAGCACGACGCCGATCGAAAGCCAGAGCGGTGGTCCGGGCTGTTTGGTCTTTGGGGGTGTGGCTGGCGTAGTCATCTGTCCCACCTGTAATCGTGTCCAGTGGACGGGCTAACGTCGTGAAATGACGATAGCCCAAGCAACTCACCGGTCGCGTCTGCCGATCTGGGTTGTGGTCGTTGCAGGCGGTGTTATCACCGCGTTGAGCCTCGGTGTTCGGTCGACCTTTGGGCTGTTGGTCGGCCCGATCTCCGATGGCCTCGGTGCTGACCTAGGGTCGATCTCGTTGGCGATCGCCATTCAGAACTTGATGTGGGGGTTTAGCCAACCGCTCGCTGGCGCGCTCTCCGACCGCTTTGGTGCGCCATGGACGCTCGCCGGGGGCGGTGTGCTCTACATCGCCGCCATGGGGTTGATGTCGACTGCCGAAAGTGTCGGCACGATCATCCTGACCGGCGGGTTCATCGCCGGAATCGCCGTCGGTGCTGCCAGCTTCGCCGTCGTGTTGTCGGCCGTTGGGCGGATCTCGCCGCCGGAGAAGCGGTCGCTCAACCTCGGCATCGTGAGCGCGATTGGTTCGCTCGGACAGTTCATCCTTATCCCGATCGCCAGAGTCTTGCTCGATCGGGGCGATTGGCAGGCCACGTCGCTCGTTCTGGCGCTGTTGCTCATCCCGATCATCATCTTTGCGCCGGCTATGCGTGCCAAGGTGATCGAACTCGCGTCCAGCCCGCAGGACGGCGCTTCTCTCGGCGCAGGAGTCGAACCTCCACCGACCTTGTCCGAAGACCTCCGCCGGGCACGGGCCAGCCGGCCGTATCTCTTGTTGAACGCTGCGTTCTTCGTCTGCGGATTCCACGTGACCTTCATCGGCGTGCACCTGGCTGGATTCCTCAACCTCGAAGGGCTGAGTTCAACAACGGCGGCGAATGGGCTTGCGCTCATCGGCCTCTTTAACGTTTTTGGCTCACTGCTCGTCGGCGTACTCGGGCAGCGTTACTCCTACACGAAGCTCCTCGCCGGCATCTATGGCATGCGGGCGGTCGTGATCTCCACCTTCGTTCTCGTACCCATTACCCCGACGACGACAATCCTGTTCGCCATGGCCATGGGGGTCTTGTGGCTCTCGACGGTGCCCCCAACGTCGGGCATCGTCACCGAGATGTTCGGGCCCACGAACTCTGGCGCGCTCTTTGGCATCGTCTTTCTCTCGCACCAGATGGGCTCGTTCATCGGCGCATGGATGGGTGGCGAGGTCGTCGACATCACCGGTAGCTACGCCGTGATGTGGTGGCTCGCTGTCGGTCTCGGCGTCTTTGCGATGGCCATGCACCTGTTGCTGGACGAAGGTCCGGCTCCAACACCGCCGACGGGAGGAAGCCGGGGTGTTGCTCCGGGTGCAGCAGCGCTGTTCATCCTCATCGCCGGTACCGCAGCGGCGATCTCGCTGGCAACAACTCCTGCCTCGGCAGCATCGTTGGCTGCAACAGACACCAGCGCAGAGCATGACCAACCGGCGATGACGTATTGCGCTCTCGGTCCCATTGTTCTGGAGCGGTAATCCGTAGAGTGCGATAATGACCAATGGCGCGATCCGCTTCCTTGTCTATGCCGGCCTCGGCATCACGATCGGTGCTCTCGTTGCCCTGCTCGACTGGATCACCGTCGAAGTCGCTCTCGAACAGGTTCTGAACTCGCCGATCTGGGTGCAGCTGATCCTGCCTCCGATCGGTCTGATCATCGTGTACGGCATCAAGACGATGACCCCCGGCGGCGGCTCGAAGACATCGGACGCATACGTCGACTCGTTTCACAAAGGGTCTGGTGCCGACGCAAACGCCTTGATTCCCAAGCTCCTCGCGAGTTTCGCAACCATCGGCACCGGCGGCGCGGTTGGCCTGGAGGGCCCCGCAATCCTCACGGGTGCAACCCTTGGCCAATCGCTCGGCCAACGGCTTCCACGAGTGCTGGGCGAACGACCCCGCCTCGTGCTCCTCGTCGCGGGCGCAGCGGCAGGCGTCGCTGCAGTTTTCAAAGCGCCCGCCACCGGCGTGCTCTTCGCCATGGAAGCGCCTTACAAGCGCGATATTTCGCGTCATGGCTTGATCCCCGCCCTTATCGCCGCCGCGGCGAGTTATCTCACCTTCGTGACGTTCCTCGGCGCCGAACCACTCCTACGGTTTGACCCGACCGAACTCGAGGTTCGAGACGAGATCATCGCGGCGCTGATCATCGGCGTGCTGGCCGGCGGTGTCGCTCGATTGCTCGCACGGGGATTCAACTGGGCCAAGACCCTCGACGATCAGTATCGATTCATCGTGCGGTTGCCGTTCGCTGCGGTGACGATGGGCGCGGCGCTGCTCATCGCGAACTCGCTCGTCGATGAGCCGCTCACGATCGGCCTCGGCGCCGAGATCGCCGCATCGCTGGTGCTCAACAACGAGGTGGCCCTCGGGGCCATCATCATCTTGTTCGTGCTTCGTGCGCTCGTCACCGGTGCAGCGCTGAGCCTGGGCGGCGTGGGTGGTGTGTTCATCCCGCTGGTCGTGCAGGGCATGCTCCTCGGCCGGGCGGTCGAGATCATCGTCGGCGCCCCGTCGACGGGTCTCTATCCGGTCATCGGCCTCGCAGCCGTGCTGGGAGCGGCCTATCGAACCCCGCTCGCCGCGGTCATGTTCGTCGCCGAAACCACCGGACGGGCCGAGTTCGTCATCCCCGCCTTGATCGCAACGGCCATCGCTCAAACCGTCATGGGCGAAGACACGGTTTCGCCCGGCCAGCGAAGCGAACGCCAAGGCCAACTCGAACGACGACTCGTCGAGCCATGTTCGGCGGTCATGATCGACGACCTTGGCGTGATCTCTCCTGATGCGACGTTGCTCGATGTGATCGACGGCTACGGCGATCGATCACAGTCCTTTGCCATTCCCGTCGGCGGCCCCGAGTACGAAGGGCTGATCGTCCTGCACGATTTGGCCAGTGCCATGCTCGAGCACGGTCCCGACGCTGCGGTTCGCCAGGCCGTCCGGCCGCTCCCGACGGTGTCACGAGACGCGCCAGCGGTCGATGCAGCCCGGCTCATGAACAAGCACGACACCGCAGCGATCTGCGTCGTTGACGACGACAACCGTCCCGTCGGTGTGATCAGCACGACGTCGCTCGCCGGGCTCACCAGCGTCGATCTTGAATCCAGCGACTGATTCTTTTCCCGCCGGGGGAGGCGGTAGCTATCGAAGGTGCACGGGTGTTGAGACTTCGGAGAAGAAGTCGTTGCCCTTGTCGTCGATGATGATGAATGCAGGGAAGTTCTCAACCTCGATGCGCCACACCGCCTCCATGCCGAGCTCTTCGTATTCGAGAACCTCGACCTTGCGAATCGCGTCTTGGGCGAGACGGGCAGCGGGTCCACCGATGGAGCCGAGATAGAAGCCGCCGTGGGCCTTGCACGCATCGAGGACCTGTTTGGATCGGTTGCCCTTGGCCAACATGACCATCGAACCGCCCGCGGCTTGGAACTGGTCGACGTAGCTGTCCATGCGGCCCGCGGTGGTGGGTCCGAACGAGCCCGATGCGTATCCCTCGGGCGTCTTTGCTGGACCTGCGTAGTAGATCGGGTGGTTCTTGAGGTATTCGGGCATCTCTTCGCCAGCGTCCAACCGTTCCTTGATCTTGGCGTGGACGATGTCGCGGCCGACGACGAGCGTGCCGCTCAGCGAAAGGCGGGTCTTCACGGGGTGTTTGCTGAGCTCGTTGCGAATGTCGGCCATCGGCTGGTTGAGGTCGATCTCGATCACCTTGGCGCTGAGGTCTTCTTCGCTGACCTCGGGCATGTACTGGGCCGGGTCGGTTTCGAGCTGCTCGAGGAACACTCCGTCCGCGGTGATCTTGCCGACGGCTTGGCGGTCGGCCGAACACGACACCGCAATGCCGACCGGATTCGATGCACCATGGCGGGGGAGTCGGATGACGCGAACGTCGTGACAGAAGTACTTCCCACCGAACTGTGCGCCGATGCCCATCTCGCGGGTGAGCTCGAGGATCTTCTGCTCCCATTCCAGATCGCGAAAGGCATGGCCGGAGAGCGAGCCTTCGGTCGGAAGGGTGTCGAGGTAGCGGGCTGATGCGTACTTGGCGGTCTTGAGGTTGAACTCGGCGGACGTGCCACCGATGACAACGGCCAGGTGGTATGGCGGGCAAGCGGACGTACCGAGCTTTTGGAGGTTGATGTCGAGGAACTTCATCAGGCTGTCAGGGTTGAGCAACGCCTTTGTCTCTTGGAACAAGAACGTCTTGTTCGCCGAACCGCCGCCCTTGGCCATGAACAAGAACTTGTATGCGTCGCCCTGGGTTGCGTACAGCTCGATCTGCGCCGGGAGGTTGTTGCCGGTGTTCTTCTCTTCGAACAGGCTTAACGGCGCGAGCTGGCTGTATCGGAGGTTCGACGTGAGGTACGTGTCTTGGACACCTTGGCTGATGACGCGCTCGTCGTCGAAGCCGGTGAACACGTTCTGGCCTTTCTTTCCCATCACGATCGCGGTGCCGGTGTCCTGACACATGGGCAGGACACCACCCGAGGAGATGTTCGCGTTCTGGAGGAGTTCTTCGGCAACGAAGTGGTCGTTTGGCGACGCTTCGGTGTCATCGACGATGTTGCGCAGCTGCTGGAGGTGCGAGGGGCGCAGGTAGTGGGCAATGTCGTGCATTGCCTCGGAGGTGAGGGCTCGGATGGCTTCGGGCTCAACCTTGAGGAAGGTCTGGCCCGCGGCCTCGAATGTCGAGACGCCTTCGGTGGTGATCAAGCGGTACTCGGTGGTGTCTTCGCCGAGTGGGAGGAGTTCGGTGTAGTCGATTTCAGTCACCCATTGAGAGTACTGGTCGATCTTGCCGAACTGGTTGCTTACGCGAGACTGACCTCGACCGGGATCCCGTTGAGCGTGCAGTTTCCGGACAGGGCATCGAGCGCCGCGTCGTCGGTGAGGGCGTTTGCGTTGACTCCGGGTTTCGCTTTCGCTGCACGCATCTCGATACCGGCCTCGTCGTACCCCCACCCGTGTGGCAGGCAGACGACGCCCGGCATGACCTCATTCGTGATCTCCACCGGCGCGATGACCTCGCCCACCCGAGATGTAACGACCGCCTGTGCACCGCTCGCAAGACCTAACCGGTCAGCGTCATCGGGATGGACCTGCAGGGTGCAGTCGGTGCGACCCTTGGTCAAGATCGTGATGTTGTGCATCCACGAGTTGACCGTCTTGAGTTGTCGGCGACCAATCAACACCATCTCGTGCTCGTTTGGCCCTGCATCGAAGGCAGCCCGGTGGCGAGCCACGTCGTCCAGGATCGGTTGTGGAGCGAGTTCGACCGTGCCGGACACGGTTCTGATCGCGTCGGGAAAACGGGAAACGAGCGGGCCAAAGTCAGCGCCATGGGGGTGGTCGTCGATCAACTTTTGGAGGGTGATGCCCTGGGGCCTGTCCCCAAAGGCATCGCCGTGCTGGCCAACCCGCAAGCGGAAGTCGATGATCTGCTCAGCCCACGACCACGAGTCCAATGCGGTGAGGATCTCGGCGCGATCGCGCCCATGGATGGGCGAGTGCGATCGCCCGATCTCTTGGTCGATCATCTGCTCCATGATCGTCGTGTGGATGATCGTGGGATCGGCATCGTACGGCTGGCCACTGATGACGAGCGCGAGTCGGCTCAGAATCTGCTCTTCGCTCGGCGAGTCGGTATCGAACACGGGTGGTGAGTACTTCGCGAACGAACGGATCATCGATCCCTCGAAGGCAAAGTCGTAGTGGCTGCGTTCCAGCGCCGAAGTCGGCGGGAGGATGACGTGGGCGTGGCGTCCTGTGGCGGTGATGTAGGGGTCGACAACGACGAGTAGATCCAGTTCCTGCAACGCGTCGTCGATGCGCTCGCTGTTCGGGAACGAGCGCACTGGGTTGCATGCGAGCACGAACATTGCGCGGATGGCGTCATCCCCGGGGGTCGTGATCTCTTCGGCGAGGGTCGCGCATGGCAATTCGCCCTTAACCTCGGGTCGCCCCGATGCTCGGCCCGACCATCGTCCTAGCTGAAACCCGCGGCCGCCGGGCTCCGATGGCGACAAGTTTTGGGTCGGCGAGCAATTGAACATGATGCCGCCAGGGCTATCGAGGTTGCCGGTGAGGGCGTTGAGCACATCGGTCGCCCAACTGGCCATCGTTCCGAATTCGACGGTGTGGGCGCCCATGCGGCCGTACACCGCAGCGGTGGGCGCAGACGCCAGTTCGCGGGCGATGCGGCGCGTGGTGACTGCATCGATTCCGCAGTGCGGCGCCACGACCTCAGGGCTGAACCCCGATGCGATCTCGCGAACCTCATCGACGCCGCTGATGTGGTCGGCGAGGTGACCGAGGTCGACGAGGCCTTCGTCGAAGAGCGTGTGGATGAGTGCGAGGAGCCAGTACGAGTCGGTGCCTGGGACGATCGTGAGGTGTTCGGACGCGTGCTCAGCAGTCTTGGTCCGGCGGGGATCGACGACCACGAACCGGCCGCGCTCACGAAGTGCATCCAAGCGGCCGGGAAAGTTGGGAATCGTAACGAGGCTGCCGTTGGACACGTAGGGGTTGGCGCCCAGGATGAGCAAGTAGTCGGTGCGGTCGAGGTCGGGTAGCGGAAACATGTCGGGCTGGCCCCACATGAGCCCTGCGCTCACGTGCTTTGGCATTTGGTCCACCGTCGACGCCGAGAACACATTGGTGCTGCCAGCAGCCTTGATCACCGCACGGCCGTAGAGCATGCCACCGAGGTTGTGCACGTTCGGGTTTCCAAGTGCGGTTCCAAGCGCTTGACGACCGTGGGCCTCGATGATCGGGCGAAGCCGACGTTCGATTTCCGCAAACGCTTCGTCCCACGTGGCATCCTTCCACCCGTCCTCGGTGCGAATTCGTGGGCTCGTGAGACGGTCGGGGTCTTCGTGCAGCTGTTTGAGCGTCGATCCTTTCGGGCAGATGAACCCTTGTGAGTATGGGTCCTTGATGTCACCGCGAATCCGCACGACTTCTTCGCCCCTCGTGGTGATCTCGAGGCCACAGCACGCCTCGCAAAGCGGGCAGGTTCGCTGGTGTGTCTGGGTGTCGGTCTCGTTGCTCATGACGGCACGCTACGCGAGATCGGTCGCTCCGTGCTCGACGAAGACCGTCGGGTCGATCGCTGCCACCTTGCCGAGCGAGGTTCGGGGCAGGTCATCCCACACGAGAATGACGTCGGTTTCCGCAGCGGTGCCGAGCGCATCGATGTCGATGGTCTCGCCGGGCGCTGCCACCACGACCGCCCCAACGATCTGGCCGAGGCGCCCGTCGGGAACGCCGACGACGTGCGCGTCAGCAACGCTCGGGTGATCGAGGAGTGCAGCGACGACCGCTGTCGGGTCGATGTTCTTGCCGCCTCGAACGATCAGGGAGCTGATCCGGCCCGTTACCGAGACAGCGCCGTCACCATCGATCGTTCCGAGGTCGCCGGTGTGCATCACTCCGCCATCGAACAAGGCGTTGGTTCGGTCCGGCTCGCCGAGGTACCCGAGCGTCCCGGTCCACGTATTCGCCCAGCGTCCAGTCGTTACGGGTGCGATGCAGATCTCGCGGTTGCGTATCGTGACCTCGACATGTGGGAGCGCAAACCCGCGGCCGCTGCCGATCGGGTCATCGAAAGCCTCGCGAACGACACCGCTCGGTGCTTCGCTCATTCCGTAACTGAGTGTCGGGCGAATCGAGAACCGATCATGGAAACTCGTGAGCAGCTCCGGCGCAGCGGGGGAACCGCCGACGATGATCCGGTCGAGCGTGCCGAGTTGAGCTGGGGTGACGTCGGTGTTCTTCACGAGGTCGTAGAGCATGGTCGCAACGACGAATGCACGGGTCACGTCGTGACGCTCGACGTCGGCGGCGAACCCGCTGGCGTGGGTGCGCGACATCACGACGAAGGTGCTGCCCCGCACGAGCGAGGAGAACGGCCCGAGGGCGAGGATCGTGCCGATTCCCAAGCTCAGCGGTGTGCCGATTCGCTCTCCGGTCGCAGGCGGCTCGACCTCGATGCTGACGAGGCCGGGCCAAAGCAGATTGTGTTGGCTATGAGCAACGGCTTTCGGTCGCCCGCTCGTGCCGGACGTGAAGTTGACCGCAGCGATTTCGTGTGGGTCGACCCGTTGTTCGAAGACTGGGGGAGTGCGAGTACCCGATGGCATTTCGTCGGGCGAGGAGATGACTCGCACAGGGCCGATGAACGCCTCGATGCGTGCGCGGTCAGCGGGCGAGCTCGCACCTACCCAGATGCCGCCCGCTCGAAATGTCGCAAGCGCACCGATGACCGCCGCTGCGCAATTGCCGACATCCCACGCGATCGCCTCCCGTTGTGTGATCCCGGCAGCGACGACGGCCACCGCAGAATCAAGCTCGGCCCAAGTCCAGCTGCGTTCATCGTCGATGAGCGCAAGCCGCTCGGGGTGTGCGTCGAGCCCGGGGGACAAGATGTCGGCGATCGACACCGGCCCGAACGGATACCGAGCCGGTCGAGGGTGGGTTCGCAGACCGGGCAGCGGCTCTTCCATCGGCTCAGCTTAGGAGGCTGTGCTGGCTAGAAGAGGCTGTCCTGTACTGCGAGTTCGTCCGGTTCGACGTTCGAGTGCGTGAGTTCCATGCCGTAGAGCGGACGAAGGTCGGCAACAAACACGTCATCCACTTCCGGTCGACGGAAGGCGACGAGTCGTCCAGATGCCGCGAGCAGTTCGAGTTGGTGAGCGCCGTTGCGGAGCTTCAACGGATACTCGATCACGTGGTTCCACACATCGTCGGTGGATACGGGGCTGACCCATGCATCGTTCGTCGCCGCGATCTCACGTGACGCAACCGAATCGATGAGACGATGTACCGACGTCTTCCAACGATCGAGCTCGGTCACGAGCCGGTCATCCGACACCGGATTCGCGAGACCGGAGAGCTTGCGTCGAGCGCTCACCGATTGTGGTAGTCCGAGGTCGTTCGTAATTTGGGCTTCAATCTCGCGTACCGCGATGCCATTTGTTGTCGTCGCGACGATGGCTGCACGCCAGGCTCCCTGCTCGCTGAGGCGAGTGTGTAGGCGATGCGAGGTCGATGTCCCGACTTTGATCGACCCATCGCGGAACCCGGCGAGATAGAGATGGTTCTCTTGCTGCAGATGGGTTTGCACCGATGCATCGAGCTCACCCGCACCACGGGTATGTGCGTGATGGAGTTGCGACGCAAAGGTGGCATCGTTGGCTGCGCATCGATCGCATTTGCGCCCGTCATGGAGGGGCTCCCTCTCACAATCCTCCCATCGCGCCGACGCGGAGCGAAACGGCTTGTGGCCAACACAACGAGGCGTCGCAAGCTGTGCAGAATACCCGAGTCGAAAACCGCGCACGGGCAGATGGGTGGACGCCTCTCCGTTGATCCGAAGATGCAACTCCGGGCTGCCGGTCGCCCACGACGTCGCGCAAAGGAGTACGCGGTCCCCGAGATGTAGACGCTGCTCGCTTTCCACCGGGAAAGTCTGGACCATCTCAGCGGCCGGACTTGCACCGAAGAGCGAATTCCCTATCGAATACCGAAATGGAAGACGCGGTCGAGTCAGATGAAGGTGCCCCACGGAGGCGTCGAGGGCGGCGCTCGGATCGGCCGAAGACGGCGACAAACCCGCAGGTGCCCTTCCAACAACTCCGGCGACACTTCGAACCGACAGCGGTCGTATCGAACGACGAACTCGAAGCCATTCACCTCGCGTCGCTCGCCGTTCTGTCAGACGTGGGAATCGACGTGCTCGAACCCGAGGCCCGCGACCTCTTTGAACGTGCCGGTGCGAGCATCGACGGCGACCGGGTTCGTCTCGATCCCGAGATGGTCACCGAGGTCATCGCGAGCGCTCCCAGCGAATTTACGCTTCACGCTCCAAACCCCGGGAAGAACGTGCGTATCGGCGGAGACAACGTCGTGTTCGGCGCGGTCGCAAGCGCGCCGTTCGTCTCCGACACTGCTGGCGGCCGGCGCAACGGAAACCGCGAAGACTTCCAAACCCTGGTGAAGCTCTCACATCACTTCAACGCCATCCATATGCACGGCGGGTATCCCGTCGAGCCTGCCGACATCCATCCATCGGTTCGCCACCTTCACGCCACACAGGACGTACTGACCTTTTCAGACAAAGCGCTACATGCCTACAGCCTCGGCCGTCAGCGCAACCGAGACTGTCTCGAGATGGTTCGAATCGCCCGCCAGGTGTCGCACGAACAGCTCGATGATGAACCGTCGATTCACACGGTGATCAACTCGTCGTCGCCGCTACGGCTCGACATTCCAATGAGTCAAGGAATCCTCGAATACTCGAAGCGGGGACAGGTCATCATCATGACCCCGTTTACTCTCGCCGGAGCGATGGCTCCGGTGACTATCGCTGGAGCGGTAACGCAACAAAACGCTGAGGCACTCGCTGGCGTGACCTTGACCCAACTCGTACGTCCCGGAGCGCCGGTCGTGTACGGCGGCTTCACCAGCAACGTCGACATGAAGTCGGGTTCACCAGCATTCGGCACGCCCGAGTTCATGAAGGCCGCAATGCTCGGTGGGCAGCTCGCCCGTCGCTACGGGTTGCCGTACCGCTCGTCCAACGTGAACGCAGCGAACGCCATCGACGCACAGGCGGGGTATGAATCATCGTTCTCGCTATGGGGAGCGCTGATGGGCGGGGCGAACATCGTGTTCCACGGAGCGGGTTGGCTCGAAGGAGGTCTTCGAGCAAGTTTCGAGAAGCTCGTGCTCGACGCCGACCTGCTATCGATGATGCAGACGTTCCTCGCGCCGCTCGGCGTGGAATCCTCGGACCTTGCACTCGATGCGATTGCCGAAGTAGGTCCAGGCGGTCATTTCTTTGGAACGCAACACACCCAAGACCGGTATCGCAGCGCCTTCTACCAACCCATGGTCTCCGATTGGCGCAACTACGAGAGCTGGGAAGAAGCCGGATCTCCAACCGCGAGCGACAAGTTACCGACGCTCGTTCGAGACGCTTTGGATGCCTATGTCCAGCCCGAGCTCCCGCCCGACGTTTTAGCCGAGCTGAACGAATTCGTGGCACGACGAGTCGATGAAGGCGGCGTTGCGACCGACTACTAAGGGCAGCTGCGTTACGAGCTGACCTTTGTGTCTATGAGGCGAGCCTGTTCAGCTCAGCTCGCCGGGGACGCGCGTGCGTCTCTAGACCGCAACGACGTTGAGTGCTTCGTCGCCCTTGCGTCCAGGTCCAACCTCGAATTCGACGGCTTGGCCTTCTTCTAGCGAACGGTAACCCTCGCCGGAAATGTTGCTGTAGTGAACGAACACATCGTCGCCGTCATCACGAGAGATAAACCCGTAGCCCTTCTCGTTGTTGAAGAACTTTACGGTTCCTGCTGGCATGGCTGTACTTTTCCTTCTGTTCTTGCCGAACGTCTGCCCGACGAGGGGCCTTCCAACCCCGTCTTCATACGGTATTGGAGCGTGCAATTTCCGTCGGATCGAACGAGACTATTCACATCGAGGACCCACAGAATTCACATTGTTCACTCGTTCGTCACGATCGGGACACAACGAGGGCGACGCGGCTACGCAGCGTGCGGAAGTACTTCGGTAGGAGCTCTCGAACCGAGCCCCGCATCGGTCCAGAGCGGGATCGTGTTCGATTCTGGATCGAACTCATTTAGCCACATCGCCATCCACGGAGGATCGACGAGTTGGTCGGGGTGAAAGCCAGCAGACAACGATGTCGACGCCACCGGCAGCACAACGAACGCAAAGCTCACGCCCCAGCTGATCAACCTGAACCACCGCAACGGGTTGAGCACATGTGGTCGTCGTGCAAACAAGCTGAGGCCACCAACGACGGTGAAACCGATGAGCACCGCAAAGGCCACGACAAAGGCGAGCGGGTATTTTGCTTTGGCGGTCGGGTGAGCGTCCATCACATCGTGGGCAATGCCCTTGTGTTCGATCTCTTCGGCGAGATGCCACAGAAACAGGGTCGCCGAACGCTCGTCTGCGCCGCCAAAATACGAACGAAGCCCCGCTTCAGCCCATCGAGCGGAACAGAACGCGAGAATCTCGAACGCGGCCGCAAAAGCGATACCGAACGCAGTCGAACGAGAGCGAAGCCCGGCGAAGATGCGTGCCCCGAGGCGGTCGAGGACCCGGGCCGTCCTCGATGACGAGGTGAGCGATTTGTTGAACGCCTTGTGTGCGTTGAAGTGCGCAGCTTCCTGAGCGATCAGGATCTCGGTTTCATCGAGAGTCCTTTGGTCGATGTCACCTTCGTCGATGCCGGCGCGCAACATGGCGATCACGTACGGCTCGGCATGGGGCATCAAGAGTGAGATCGCGTTGGCGCCAGAACCGAATTCGGGCATCGAGTGATGCCAGAGATCGGTTTCGGTCTCCGACCAGTCAAAGCGAATGCGTCGAACCATTGGCGGCTGCGACGAGGTGGACTCCATGGAGGACTATCGGCCAAAGACCCACAGGCTGAAGGGCGCCAGCTCCGGGGATACCCCGAGGAGTCACGATCTAATGGGCTAAACCAAGGAGTTGTAGCTGGCGGCTGTGCGCGAGGACCATGCCGTCCTCATCGAAGATGGTGTTGTCGACTTCAAACATCCCGCCGGTGATGAAGCGGGTGCGGCTATCGAGCAGCATCCACTCGGTCGTCGGCCGGTTGCGGATGTGGATCGTCATCTGCACGGTCGGAACCCACGAGGGTTCGAGCTCGGTATAAAACACGGTCGGCGGCATGCTGTCGGAGGCCAACACGAGCGCGAGCGTGTCGAGCGGTTCGTCGTTGAGGAGCTTCATCCATCCGCGAACCTCCGGGCTATTCGTCGAACCCGATGCGATCGCCGGGTCGATGACCTGGTGGATGCGATCGACGAACGGGGGAGGGAAGAACTCGGCTGACTCCGAGCGGACGCAGGCCTCCGGAGGCGCGATGTCGGGGGCACTACCGGTGATCAGCTCAGGTCCGTCACCGTCGTCGAGGTTTCCCGTGATCACCGTTCCCGAGAGCATCGTTCGACCGGCGCCCGTTAGATCGACCCGGGTCGTTGTGAACCGCTTTCCGTCCTTGATCGGATCTACGGTTGCTGTCACCGGCCCGACGGTGCCGGGAGCGAGGAAATGTGCTGAGACCGAGATGACGTCGTCGCGGCCGCTACTCAGAATTGCAGCGCGGGCGATCATCGCCATCGAATACCCGCCGTTGGCGTTACCGACGACATCCCAACCGGGCTGGATTTGCCCCTCGAACGTATTTGCGGTTGCTCCGGCGCTCAGTGCGGTGGCGTCGCCGAAGAGCACGGCGCTATCCGAGGATTGTTTGGCTATCGAGGAAGAACAGCACGACCAACAGCACGATGACCGCCACGTTGAGTGCGCTCGCCCACCATTTGTATGGGTGGTCGGCTTTGAAGAAGCGGCGAATGCTCAACACGTTGAACACGATCGCGACCGTGCCGATGATGACGCCAACGACAGCGCCGGTGCTCGCTGCGATACCGAACAGAGGCGCAACGAACGGGAAGATCACGTACGTGAGGACGCAGCGGATCCCAGAGATGACGACGGACTTTGAGAAAACCCGTTCGGCTTCTGGTTCGTCTACTTCTTCTTCGCCCGTACCGGGTCGTATCGAGGTATCGCTCACTAGAACCCACGGTATCGCATCTTCGGGGAGTTTCGAGCGTGGGATCGGCCACCGTATCAGAGTGTTTCGATATGATCGTACGAATGTTCGTTCTCGGAATTGATCCCGGCCTGACCCGCTGCGGGTACGGCGTCGTCGATTGGCGTGGCCCAAACAAGGTCACGGCCATTTCGGCGGGGGTTATCCGTACCGGACACACCGAAGAACTCCCAAAAAGGCTGGCGACGCTCCACGTCGAGATCACCGAACTCATTCGAGAATTCGCCCCCGGTGTCGTCGCGGTCGAGCGCGTGCTGTTTCAGGTCAACGTCAGTACCGCAATGGCGGTCGGTCACGCGTCGGGAGTGGCGATGGCAGCGGGTGCAGTCGCTGGTTGTGAGGTCGTGCAATACAGCCCCAACGAGATCAAGCTCGCTGTCGCCGGGTATGGCAACGCCGACAAACAACAGGTCGAGCGGATGGTTCGAGCGCAGCTCAAACTCGACGTTGAGCTCAAACCCGTCGATGCCGCCGACGCCGTCGCCGTCGCGCTCTGTCACACGGCGATCGAAGGTGCCCCGACACCTTCGGTGATCGTCTAGCGCCAATTGCGCGCCACCGGCGGTGAATGGATGTAGTGTCGTACATCTGTTCGTGAAGAAGTTCGCGGTGAACCAGATGGTCGTAAAGATGATGTTCATGAAGAAGGAAGGCTGCTCAGCGTGATTGGATCACTTCGAGGCACGCTGCTCGATCGCAGTCCAGATGGTGGCGAACTCCTCATCGAGGTCGGAGGCGTCGGCTATCGAGTGGCCGTTGCTCCCGCTGCATCAGCTCGCGCTGGGGCGATTGGTTCCGAAGCCTTTGTGCACGTCTACCACCAGCAACGCGAAGACGCTCAGCTCCTCTACGGGTTCAGTACCATCGACGAACGTCGAGTCTTCGAAGCCGTCATCTCCGCTCACGGTGTCGGCCCATCGCTCGGCATGGCCATTTTGTCGATCCACGGCCCAGCAGAGCTCAAGTCCGTTCTCGCCACCGAAGATATCGACGCACTGTGCGCCGTTCCAGGGGTCGGCAAAAAGACCGCGACCCGCCTCCTGATCGAGTTGAAGTCAAAGCTCGACCTGCCCGATGTCGATCTCACCGCCATCGAACGTCCCGCGCCGGTCGAAGATGTGCCCGCGCACGTCGAGGTCCGTCAAGCCCTCGAATCGCTCGGATACAGCTCCGACGACGTCCGTCCCGTGCTCGCAAAGCTCCCGACCGAGGGTGACCCTGCGATTCTCACGCGAGACGCGCTGCGCATGATGGCCGAGGGCGTCTAATGCGCGAAGAGCTGCTGTCGGCGAGCGGCACCGACGACGAACGCATCACCGAAGACCGAGACGAACTTGGGTTGCGACCGACGTCGCTCGACGATTTCGTTGGCCAAGAACAGCTCAAGGCTCACCTGCGGGTCATGCTTCAGGCCGCTCGTGGCCGTGACCAACCAATGGGGCACCTCTTGTTCGCTGGGCCACCGGGTCTCGGCAAGACGACGCTCGCCGCGATCATCGCGAACGAGATGGACGCCACCATCCACATCACCTCAGGCCCTGCCCTCGAAAAGGGCGGTGACCTCGCGGCGATCCTCACCAAACTCGAAGATGGCGATGTGTTGTTCATCGATGAGATCCATCGTCTTGCCCGCCCCGTCGAAGAAGTGCTGTACCCGGCAATGGAAGACTTCCAGCTCGACCTTGTCCTGGGCAAAGGTCCAGCGGCGCGCACGATGCGCCTTCCGGTCGCAAAATTCACCCTCGTTGGTGCCACAACTCGAACCGGTCTGATCACCGGTCCATTGCGCGATCGATTCGATTACCCGGCACGGTTGGACTTCTACGAACCCGAAGAACTGCAATCCATCGTTACTCGCGCCGCCGGAATTCTTGACGTGACCGTCGACGAGAAGGGTGCCTTGGAGATCGCGGTCCGAAGTCGGGGTACTCCGCGAATCGCGAATCGCCTGCTGCGCCAAGTTCGAGACTTCGCTGAAGTCGAACGCGACGGCGCTGTCACCGAAGACGTTGCTCGTGACGGGCTCGAGTTCTTTGGGGTTGATAATCGAGGGCTGGATAAGGCAACTCGGGCGCTACTCAGCTCGCTCTGCAACATGTTCAAGGGCGGACCCGTTGGCTTGAAGACCCTGTCGATCAGCGTCAGCGAGCCGGTCGAAACTGTCGAGGATGTCTACGAGCCGTACCTGATTCAACAGGGTCTGCTGATGCGAACTCCTAAGGGTCGTGTCGCCACCGCTGCAGCATGGCAACACCTCGGTCTGACGCCGCCGACCGAGTCTCCCGATACCGGGTTGCCCCAAGGCCTCTTCGACTAGAGCTGCTGTCACCCGGTCGATCGCCGTTGTCTGCGCCGGGCGTCGGTGCGGCTTGTGCGCACTGTGTCCGCCCCATTCGCTGATGGCGAGGGAGCAAATGATGCGTCGAAGGGCGAAACTGGGAAGCGAATGACACAGATCTCCGAGTTTGATTACGAGCTTCCGCCAGAGCGGATTGCCCAGGTTCCGCTCACCGAGCGGACCGCGTCGAAGTTGCTCATCGACCGGGGGAGTGCCGGTAGCGAGCATCGCCATGTTTCTGAGCTCGACCAGATCCTTCAACCCGGCGACCTCGTCGTCGTCAACGACACCCGAGTATTGGCGGCTCGCTTGTTCACGCGACGTCCAACCGGTGGGGTTACCGAAGTCTTGCTGCTCGAACCCGATGGGCCCGCAGCGGTGGCGCTGGCGGCGGCGAGCTCGCAGTGGGTTGGCCTCGTCCGCCCGAGCAAGAAGGTGGCGCCCGGAACCGAGCTTACGATCGAGGGTGAAGACGATCTGGCGATAACCGTTGGTGAAGACCTCGGCGAGGGGCGTCGTGCGCTCACGATCGAATCCAGTGATCTCGAAGGAGCGTTGCTGCGAGCCGGTGAGATGCCGTTGCCGCCCTACATCACCGAAACACTCGACGACTCCGACCGCTATCAGACCGTCTATGCCGACCAGCCCGGTAGCGCAGCAGCGCCGACCGCAGGACTGCACCTCACCGAATCACTGTTCGAACGGTTTGGCGAACGCGGAATCGAGACCGCCACCGTCGACCTGGTCGTTGGCCTCGATACGTTTCGTCCGGTCATGGTCGACGATCTCGATGACCACCACATGCATTCGGAGAAGTTTCGGGTGCCCGAAGAAACCGCAGCGAAGCTGGCCGGCGCATCGCGGGTGGTCGCCATTGGGACCACCACCGTCCGAGCACTCGAGTCGTGGGCACGCTTTGGAAATACCGGCGCCACAAACCTCTTCATCCGAGATCCGTTCGAGTTTCAGGTCGTCGACGCATTGCTGACCAACTTCCACATGCCCAAGAGCACGCTGCTCGTCATGATCGACGCGTTCATCGGGAGTCGGTGGCGGAACCTCTATGAAGAGGCACTGTCGGGCGACTATCGATTTCTCTCGTTCGGTGACGCCATGCTCCTCGACCACCACGCCAACTAGCCCGTTCGGGGGACTCTGGGACAGCGGAGCGTTCGCTATGGCAGATAGTCTCAGATGTCCCCGCAGCGAACGGATGAAGGCAAATTCATGCGCACCAGTTTCAGTCTCGATCACCGCGATGGCCTTGCCCGTGCCGGCGTGGTCACAACGGCCCGCGGGACCTTCACGACGCCAACCTTCATGCCCGTTGGTACCCGGGGAGCGGTCAAGCACCTGTCATCGGTCGACATGGAAGATCTCGGTGCGCAAGTCATCCTGGCGAACAACTATCACCTCATGCTTCGGCCAGGAGCAGACATCGTCGAGTCACTCGGCGGTATCCACGCGATGGCCGACTGGCACGGTCATACCCTGACCGACTCGGGCGGTTACCAAGTCTTTTCCCTCGAACCGAAGATCTCCGACGAAGGTGCGGTCTTCAAATCCGTCTACGACGGCGACCGCATCATGATGACCCCGGAGGGTGCTGTCGACACGCAGATCTCGATCGGTGCCGACATTCAGATGGTCCTCGACGTCTGCGCGGCTCTTCCAAGCTCCGATGCGATCATCCGTGAAGCGCTCGATCGCACCGTCCTGTGGGCGGGGCGAGCCCGCGAGCACTTCCTGGCGCACCCGACAGCGTCACAGAAGCAAGCCCAGTTCGGAATTGTCCAAGGCGGACTCGATCTCGCGATGCGCAAAGAGAGCGCAGAGCGGACCATTGAGATTGGTTTCGACGGCTACGCGGTTGGGGGCCTTTCCGTTGGAGAACATCGAAGCGAATGGCACGAGCCACTGCTCGCAGCCACCGGAGCGCTACCTGTTGATCAGCCGCGGTATTTCATGGGCCTCGGTGATCCTGCGGGGATCGTCGATGCGGTGGCGCGAGGCATCGACATGTTCGACTGCGTGTTGCCGACCAGGCTTGCCCGTCACGGAACACTCCTGACGAACGAAGGCCGCGTCAACCTGACGCGACGCGAGTTCGCCACCGACGATCAACCAATCGACCCCGAAGGTCCAGCGTCGCGTTGGAGCCGCGGCTACCTGCGTCATCTCCTGGCGGTAAAAGAACCGACCGCTGCACGCATCCTCACCATGCACAACCTGTGGTGGCTGCTTCGCTTCGTCGACGACATGCGCACCGCCATCGCCGAGGAACGTTTCGAGGCGTTCGCCGCCGATGTCTACGAGCGCTGGGGTTGATTCCGTGGGGCGTGTGCGACCCCAAAGAACACGGTGACGGGTAGTCTCATGTCGGACATTCGATCGAGGGAACAACCATGTCAGCACTGATTCTGCCCCTACTGCTGTTTGCCGTCTTCTACTTCGTGCTCATTCGCCCGCAGCAACGGAAGATGAAAGAACAGCAAGCCCTCGTAAAGAAGGCAGGTCCCGGCGACCGCATCATGCTCAACTCGGGCATTTTCGGCACCATCACCGAGGTCGTCGGTGACGCGGCGTACGTCGAACTCGCTGAAGGTATCGAGATTCTCGTATCCCGAGTCTTCATCCAAGACATCCTCGACGCGTTCCCAACCGAAGAACTCGACGCAGGTGACGGCGAAGAAGAAGATGACGACGAAGAGTGGGACGACGACGAAATGGATGTCGACGAGGACATTCAAGACGCGATCGACGAAGATGCCGACGAGGTCGACGCCTAGATGGAAAGCCGCCAGCGCGGGTTTTTGATCGGCATCACCGTCGTATCGATCGCACTGCTCGTATTTACCTTCGTTGCGGGGAACACCCCGCTACTCGGACTCGACCTTCAAGGTGGTGTCAGCGTCCGCTATCGCGCTGTTGATGCCGATGACTTCGACGACCCGGCCGAGCTTCAGATGCGCATCGATGAAGCGGTCGAGGTCATCCGTAACCGCGTGGATGGACTCGGCGTTGCCGAGCCGGAAATTCAGGCCGAAGGCGACGGCATCTTGGTGTCGCTTCCAGGTGTTGAAGACCAGGACCGTGCCCTCGAACTCGTTGGAGGCACCGCGGTACTCCGGTTCCGTCCGGTCATTCAGCAACTTCCACCGGGCGGCACCGATCGCCCCGAGCTCTATCCGGACGACCTGCCGCTGGGACCCGATGGCTTCACGCCAGAAGATGACATCACCGAGAGTTCGTTCATCGTCGTCCCATCGGATCCGAACCTCGCCGTCCCCGCCCGATATGTCCTCGGGCCGACCGGAATGACCGGCGAAGGACTCTCCGATGCCGCAGGCTTCTTCGACGGCATCCAATGGGTCGTCACCGTCGACCTCGAGAGTGGGCCGCTCGGCGCGGATGCGTTCCGGGCCCTCACCGCAGAGTGCTTTATCGGCACGGCCAACTGCCCAGCAAATGCGGGTGGAACCGGCCAGATCGCCGTCGACCTCGACAACACCGTCATCAGCGCACCAAACGTGAACGCTGCCGACCTCGGCGATTCGTTCGTCATCTCCGGCACGTTCGACCAAGAGACGGCAACGGGTCTTGGGCTGTCGCTACGCTTCGGTGCACTGCCGATTCAGCTCGAACCAGAGAACCAGCAGATCGTGTCGGCAACGATTGGTCAAGATGCGCTCGACGCAGGAATCATCGCCGGCATTATCGGGCTCATCCTCGTCTCGATCTTCATCATTGGCGTCTACCGAATGCTCGGCGTCATCGCCATGCTCAGCCTCGTGATCTCCGCGGCACTGCTGTGGTCGATCATTTCGTTCTTGGGGGCAAACCAAGGTCTCGCGTTAACGCTGGCCGGTATCACAGGCATCATTGTGTCCATCGGCGTTTCCGTCGACTCGAACATCGTCTATTTCGAGCACCTCAAAGAAGACGTCGCCAACGGTCGGACCCTGCGGACCTCGGTCGAAAAAGCGTTTCCCGTGGCCTTCTCGACCATCGTCAAGGCTGACGTTGCGTCGTTGATCGGCGCAGCGGTGCTCTATGCCCTCACCGTCGGCGCGGTGCGTGGCTTTGCGCTCTACCTCGGCATTGCCACCATCCTCGACCTCATCGCCACCTACTTCTTTATGGGGCCAGCAGTGCAATGGATATCGCGGGTGCCCAAGATTGCCGGTAACCCCGCACTCATTGGCATACCAGGGCTCACGCCCGATCGAATAGGAACCGACGACGCATCAGGATCGGACCAAGAATAGTGACCGCAACCAAGCTTCCTGAAACAAAACGTACTTTCGACTTTCCCGCACTTTGGCAGAAAGCGCTCGTGCTTTCTGGCGTCATCGTGCTAGCGAGCATTATCGCTCTCGTCGTCGGCGGGTTGAACCTCGGTATCGACTTCGAAGGCGGGACCACAGGCGAGGTGGAGACCGAACTCTCGCTCGATGACGTGAGCAATATGCTCCCCGGATCTGTTGGCTCCGAGTCGATTCTCCAAGAGGTCATTTCCGAAGACGGAACACGTCTCGTTCGAGTTCGTACCTCGGTCGAGATTGCATCCGAGGTCGACTTGCTTCGTGCGGCACTGAACGAAATTGGCGATGTCACGGCCTTTGAATCCGTCGGTCCGACGTGGGGCGCAGCGATTACCGAGAAGGCCATCCGAGCGTTGATCGTCTTCTTCATCGGCATCGCTGCATACATCTCGATCCGCCTTGAATGGAAGATGGCGATCGGTGCGCTCGTCGCGGTCGCGCACGACATCGTCATCAGCGTCGGCGCCTATGCGATCTTCCGTTTCGAAGTCACCCCGGCGACCGTCATTGCCTTCCTCACCATCATGGGTTACTCGCTGTACGACACGATCGTCGTGTACGACAAAGTCCGCGATATCACCGCACGCGTGGGAGCGACCGGACGATACACCTACACCGAGATGATGAACCTGGCGCTCAACCAGGTGCTCGCACGCTCGATCAACACGACGATCACCTCGATCATCCCCGTGGTATCGATGCTCATCATCGGAGCGTTCATCCTCGGTGCGACCACGCTCCAAGAGTTCTCGATCGCTCTTCTCGTCGGCCTTGTCGTCGGCGGATACTCATCGCTGTTCATCGCATCGTTTGTCGTGACCAAGCTCAAAGAACGCGAGCCAGAGTACGAACAGATTTCGAACAAGGTGGCGAAGAAGGGGGTCGACACCGACGGCGCGACCCGTTCGGTCGATGCAGACGACATCGTCGGTGGCGACTCGGTAGCTCGTAAAGCAAAGGCCAAAGCCAAAGCGGGGGCATCGGCGAAGTCCGGCGGTTCAACGTCATCGAAGTCGACGGGCAACGCTCCACCGAAACCAAAAAAGTCGAACAAGACCGGGTCGACGCCGGTCGCGAGCGGCGCACCACCTAAGCCTCGCAAGACCAAGAAGAAGAAATAGGCGCTCGCCGACTAGGCAGGGCTACAGGTGACGACGATCGGGATGCCGAGCGCGTGTTCTAAGAGCGCCTTGGTTTGGTTTGCGGCGAACACTTCGAGGTCGAGATCATCGCCCTTGACCGACAAGACCAACGTGTTGGCGGTTACGCCCACCGAAACGTCGCTTGCGGCAGTGCGATACGTGCGATCGAGTGCGATTCCGATGCGCAACATTCCCGCCAGCACGCGAACCAGTTGTTGATCTCGGAGGGTCAAAGCTGCGAACTCGCGATGGCTTGGCTTTGGCGCGCTCTTGCGGTGATAGCGGGCAACGATGGCGATCAGATTCGTCTCGTGCTCGTGAAACCCAGCGAGATGCTCGGTGTTGCGGATCAGGTACTGCGAATGGCGGTGGTGGCCGCCATGACCAACAAAGCGGCCAATGTTGTGCAGCATTGCTGCGGCTTCGAGAATGTCACGCTCAAACTGCCCAAACGTGTGTTGTTCGACGGTCGAATCGAAGAGTCGGAGCGCCACATCGGTCGCCTGGCGGGCGTGTGCGATGTTCTCGCCATACCGTTCGGCAACCGAACGAACGCTGCTCGCCCGAATCGAGCTGAGGTGTAACAGCCCGTCGTTTGCGGGGGAGCGGGCGTTTAGCCGGTCGAGGACAAGCCCTTCGCGCAGCGCATCGGGAGAGACGGTGAACTCGTCAAAGTTCAGTGAATCCATCAATGCTTCGACGATCAACGCTGCAGCGGCCATCGTGTCGGCCCGGTGGGGGTCGACGCCGGGGATCTCCGCCCGTTCGCTCGGGGTGCTCGCTGCAAGAATGAGATCGACCGCAGCATCGACTTCGGCTCGCGTTATCGCTCCCGTCTTGTCCGATCGGCCATGGTCTCGTCTGCGTCGCACGACCTCGGCAACGGTCTCGAACGTTCCAGAACAGCCGACCACACGATCGAAGCCAGCATTGGTGGCATCGACGGCGACACGAGCGAAGAACGACCGAAGAAATGCACGGCACTCGGCGATCGACTCGTCGTCGATGATCCCGTCTGGAAAGAAACGGTTTGACGTGCGGACGTGGCCGACCTTCAAGCTTCGAAGAAGCTGCGGCTCTACGCCATGGCCAACAATGAACTCTGTCGAACCGCCGCCGATGTCGATCACGAGGTGGTTTGTGTCCGCGAGTGGAACGGCCCCGAGGACACCGAGGTGAATTAGTCGGGCCTCTTCGACACCAGCGATGATCGCGACATCGATATCGGCTTCGGCGCGGGCGCGATCGAGAAAGTCACTGGCATCTTCTGCTTCTCGAACCGCGCTGGTGGCGACGGCCTCGACGACGGCATCGTGCGCATCGGCGAGTGAACGAAAGCTTTGGAGCGCCTCGAGCGCCCGGTCGACCGCAGCCGGATCGAGCGTCTTCATGTCGGATGCTCCGGAACCGAGACGGACTGGGAGCTTCTCTCGAAGAACGCGCTCGGGTCGTCCGCCCTCGACAGGGCGCGCAATAGCGAGGTGGACTGAGCTGGTTCCGATGTCGATAGCTGCGAGGTTCGGCGTTTCCATCAATTCAGTCTAGGAGGCCCACAAGGACCGAGATCGAGGCTGTTGCTCCGTTCGTGGAAGCGTTATCCCGCGGCGGTCCACTGGAGTTCGAAAGAGAGTTCTTCTTCGCCGTCTTCGACTTCGTGTTCGATCACGATCGCTGCATCGGCAGGCACGGTGAAGCGCTGGTTTGCGACCTGAATGCGGAACGGCTCACCAGCTTCCATTGCGTCGGCGAGGCGGCGAAGCGTCTCCACGAACTGCGCAACTGGAACGTTCTTTTCAATATCTCGATCTGCCATCCGCAGAGTCTTACAGAAGGCGACTACATTCTGTTGGATTGGCGGTGCAGGGGATGTTGCCGTCAGGGTCGATGTCCGCCACAATCAGTAGACCGACTGAGGTGATGCCGAGATGCCGACAGTGACACGAGTTCTTCCGTGGCGACGACAGTCCGTCCGCGTCGAATCCGAACTCCTGGCCATCGTCGACGCCTATCGATCCACCCGCGGCGATGATGCCTCGATCGACCGCATCCAACGGGCGTATCGCATTGCGGCCGCCGCTCACGGCGATCAACGTCGCAAGTCCGGTGAGTCCTACATCTCGCATCCGCTCGCAGTTGCCAAGGTCGTGGCCGAGTTCGGACTCGACGATGTGGCGATTTCGGCAGCACTGCTCCACGACGCTGTGGAAGACACCGCCGTGTCCCTCGAACAGCTAATCGAAGAGTTTGGTGAGTCCGTCGCCCGCGTGGTCGACGGGGTGACCAAGCTGGATCGAGTGCACTTCGACAGCAAGGAAGCGCAACAGGCTGCGTCGGTCCGCAAGATGATGATTGCGATCGCCCAAGATGCTCGGGTACTGATCATCAAATTGTCCGATCGCCTTCACAACATGGAGACCATCGCGGCGTTGCCGGCGTGGAAACAAGAACGTACCGCCAAAGAAACGCTCGACATCTACGCACCGCTCGCACACCGCCTCGGTATGCAAGATCTCAAGCAGCGGCTGGAAGATCTTGCGTTTGCGGCGTCTTCGCCGAAGCAGTACGCCGAGCTCGATGCCATGGTGGCGTGCCGTGCGCCCGAGCGTGACGTCTACATCACCCAGCTCCTCGGAGACATCGACGCTCGCCTCGCTGAACTCGATATCGGAGCACAGGTCACCGGCCGACAGAAACACCTGTATTCCATCTACGGCAAGATGGTGATGAAGAACCTGGCCTTCGATGACATCCATGATCTGGTGGGTATTCGAGTCGTCGTCGACAGCGTTCGCGATTGTTACGCAGCACTCGGTTCGATCCATGCGGCGTGGAAGCCTGTCCAGGGTCGGTTCAAGGACTACATCGCAATGCCCAAGTTCAACCTGTACCAGTCGTTGCACACGACGGTGATCGGGCCGCTGGGCAAAGAGGTCGAGGTGCAGATCCGTACCCATGAGATGCACGCTCGGGCCGAAAACGGTGTCGCAGCGCACTGGGGCTACAAGGAGACAGCGACAGACCAAGAAGTCGCGTGGATGAACCGAATCGTCGAGTACGAGCAAGAGACCGACGATCCGTCCACGTTCATGAACCAGCTCAAGACCGACCTCGATCAAGACGAGGTCTTTGTCTTCACGCCGAAGGGTCAAGTCGTCGAGCTCGTCGTGGGCGCAACACCGGTCGACTTTGCGTTCCACATTCACACCGAGGTCGGCGAGCGCTGTACGGGTGCACGGGTCAACGGAAAGCTCGTGCCTCTCGAAACTCGCCTGCAATCCGGTGACCGTGTCGAGGTCATTACCTCGAAGAACCCCGACGCTGGGCCGTCGAAAGACTGGCTGAACTTCGTTGCTTCACCAAAGGCGGCAAACAAGATCCGCAATTGGTTCAGCCGTGAGCGCCGAACCGAGTACATCGACTTGGGACGCGACGACTTGATGGCGGCGCTTCGCCGAGCCGACATTCCGGTGCAGCGAACCATGAAGGGCGAGTTCCTCGTCGAAATCGCCGAAGAGATGAACTATGTCGATGTCGACGCG
Source organism: uncultured Acidimicrobiales bacterium (assembly GCA_964451305.1). GTDB lineage: Bacteria > Actinomycetota > Acidimicrobiia > Acidimicrobiales > SHLQ01 > SHLQ01. The sequence goes on from CAYVHV010000010.1 coordinate 28,220, forward strand.
TTGCTCGCGTCGATCGGTGAGGGCCATGTGTCTCCTCGGACGATCGTCAACCGTGTCAGCCGCGAGTACGCCCCCGGGGAGTCGACCGAGCAGCTGCCCGAAACCCTCGAAGGTGTCCGCACTCGTAGCAGGCGTTCGACTGTCACCGGTGGTGTCCACGTCGAGGGCCTCGACGACCTGCTCGTCCGCCTCGCAACGTGCTGTACCCCAGTGCCCGGCGACGACATCGTTGGTTTCGTTACCCGCGGACGCGGCGTCTCGGTGCACCGGTCGGACTGTTCGAATGCGCTATCACTCGGTACCGAGCAATCGGACCGCCTGATCGAGGTCGACTGGGATGATGGCCATCAGGGTCTTCTCGAGGCTGCGATCGAAGTGGACGCACTCGACCGTCCACGTCTGCTCTCCGATGTTGCAGGGGTGATGTCGAGCCACCAACTCAACGTCACCAATGTCGAGTCGACGACCGGCGCCGATCGCATTGCACACATGCGCTTCAGCTTCGAGTTTGCCGATCCAAGCCACCTCGAAGCGATGCTGAATTCGGTTCGCCAGGTCGAGAGCGTCTTCGACGCTTATCGCGTGCTTCCCGGCGGCGCCTAAAACCGAACGTGGCGAGGCGACAAAGTCGTTGCCGATGGCACCGGTCGCAGTAGCCTTGCGTGGTGGCAAAATTTCAAGCGCTCAAAGGTACGCGAGATATCCTTTCTCCGGACTCCGAACGACATCGTGCACTCGTCGACGCCTTTGCAGATCAAGCCCGTCTTGCGGGCTACGGCCACATCATGTCGCCCATCTTTGAAGACCTCGGCGTCTTCTTGCGGGTCGGTGACTCGACCGACGTGGTCACCAAAGAGATGTACGACTTCGAAGACAAGGACGGCAAGCGAATTGCGCTCCGTCCAGAACTCACCGCCTCGGTGGTTCGAGCGTTCGTGCAACACAATCCACCGAGCCTTCCGTGGAAGGTCTGGTACGAGGGTCCGCAGTTTCGCCACGAGAAGCCCCAAGCCGGCCGGTATCGCCAATTCAGTCAGGTCGGTCTCGAAGTCCTGGGCAGCGACGACCCCGCTGTCGACATCGAGGTCATCACCCTCGGTTGGCGCTTCTATCAGTCGCTCGGGATGAACCACGTCTCGTTGTTGCTCAACTCGCTCGGCGACGAGACATGTCGTCCCGCATACTTCGAGGCGCTCGAATCGTATCTACGAGACAACGCCGCGAACCTGTCTGAGAAATCGGTCGAGACGCTCGACAAGAACCCGCTCCGAGTGCTCGACAGTAAGCGCGGCCAGGACCAAGAGATCGTGGCCGGTGCTCCGGTGATGGTCGACTTCCTGACCGAAGAGACCGGCGAGCACTTCGCTGCTGTTCGTGCCGGGCTCGACGCGCTCGGCATCTCGTATGAGATCTCACCGCGGCTTGTTCGTGGCCTCGACTACTACACCCGAACCACCTTTGAGTTCGCGTCGACAGCGCTCGAGAACGCACAGAACGCCGTTGGCGGCGGCGGCCGTTACGACGGTCTGGCCGAATCTCTCGGCGGCAAGCCGACACCGGGGATCGGCTTTGCACTCGGGGTCGACCGAATCCTGCTCGCCTGCGATGCCGAAGAGGTCTTCGAAAGCCCTGGCGTCACACCGGACGTTTTCATCGTCGACGATGTCGGCGGGGGCGAAGCAACCGTCCTCGCCGATCAGCTGCGCGGCCTCGGCATCGCAGCCGACCGCGGCTTCGATGGCCGATCGATGAAAGCCCAAATGAAAGTCGCTAACCGCTCGAATGCCCCCTGGGCAATCATCATTGGCGAGTCCGAAAAGGCGGACGGAAATGTCACGCTCCGCGACATGCACGGCGATAGCGGGCAGACTCTGATCAGCCGGGAAGACCTCCCGAATGCGCTCTCGGAGCGACTTGGCTAGCTCGCTAGCCAAACCGCTCCACACCAACCATTTCTCACCCTCGAACATCGAAAGAAACCATGTCACTGCGCACCAACTACTGCGGCGAAATTAACGCCGATCACGTCGGCCAAACCGTCACGGTCGCTGGCTGGGTTGATACCCGTCGCGTCCATTCCGAACACCTCGCATTCGTCGACGTGCGCGATCACACGGGCGTCGTGCAGGTCGTTGTCGATCAGAAGGTCGATGTCCGAAGCGAATTCGTGGTTGCCGTCACCGGAACCGTCGCTGCTCGTCCGGCCGACATGGTCAATGACAAGCTCGCCAGCGGAGAAATCGAGATTCGGGACACCGAGGTGGTCATCCTGAACGAAGCCGAACCGCCACCGTTCCAAGTCAACGGCCGCCAAGAGGTCGACGAATTGGTTCGCCTAGAGCACCGATACGTCGACCTGCGCCAGGACCGCATGCAGCGCAATCTGCGTGCTCGCGCCAAGGTCAACAGTGCCATCCGCGGTGCTATGGAGCGCCAAGGCTTCTGCGAGATCGAAACACCAATGCTCATCGCGTCGACGCCTGAGGGTGCCCGCGACTTCGTCGTGCCATCACGCCTGCACCCCGGCAACTTCTACGCCCTCCCGCAGAGCCCGCAGTTGTTTAAGCAGCTCTCGATGGTCGGCGGGCTGGACCGCTACTACCAGATCGCCCGCTGCCTTCGCGACGAAGATCTCCGCGCCGATCGCCAATTCGAATTCATGCAGCTCGACGCCGAGGCCAGCTTCGTCGACCAAGAAGACGTCTTCGCGTTCATCTCCGAAGCCGTCGCCGACGCGACCGAGGCCATCACCGGTGAGCGCCCGACCGACTTCCCACGCATGACCTATGCCGACGCGATGAACCGCTACGGCTCGGATAAGCCCGACGTTCGCTTCGGTATGGAACTCGGTGAACTCACCGACCTCTTTGCAGAAACCGAATCCAACGTGTTTAAGACCCCATCGATCAAGGGCATCTGCATGCCTGGCGGCGCCGACGAACTTGGCCGCAACAAGATCGACGAGCTCACCGATAAGGCCAAGCAGTGGGGCGCCAAGGGCCTTGCCTGGTTCCGCATGAAGGAGGAAGGTCTCGAAGGTGGCCTCACCAAGTTCATGAGCGAAGCCGAACTCGCTGGTGTCGTCGAGCGTCTCGACGCGAAGGCCGGCGACATGGTATTCCTCATCGCCGACACCCAACGCGTGGCGAACAAGGTACTTGGCCTACTCCGCCTCGAACTCGGCAAGCCACCGATCAACAGCGGGGAGTTTAGCTTCCTGTGGATCACCGACTTTCCAATGTTCGAAGACGTCGTCGATGGGCACCCAATCCCAGCCCATCATCCGTTCACAATGCCGCATAAGGACGACGTCGACATGCTCACCACCGCCGAAGGCGAGGAGTGGCTCGACATTCGGAGCCAGGCATACGACCTCACGCTCAACGGTTGGGAACTCGGCTCGGGGTCGATCCGAATCTTCCAAAAGGACGTGCAGGCTCAGATCTTCGACATCTTGGGAATCGGCGAAGAAGAACAGCTTGCCAAGTTCGGCTTCTTGCTCAACGCGTTCAAGTACGGTGCGCCACCACATGGTGGTTTCGCCTTCGGTATCGATCGTCTGACAGCGCTGCTCGTCGGCGAAGAGAACATTCGAGAGGTCATTGCCTTCCCGAAGACCCAGAAGGGCACCGATCCGCTCACCAACGCACCGAGCCCAGCCGACCCCGCGCACATGGAAGAACTCGGCCTTCGAGTCCTCCCTCAGGAGCAGTAAGCGTGCTCCAGTACAAGCGAGAGTTCATCGACTTCATGATCGAGGCCGAAGTCCTCACGTTTGGCGACTTTACGACCAAGTCCGGTCGGGCCACGCCGTATTTCGTGCAAACAGGGAAGTACCGGACCGGATCACAGATCCGTCGGCTCGGCGAGTTCTATGCCGATGCGATCGAAGCTAACTTCGGTGATTTCAACGTGCTCTTCGGCCCGGCCTACAAGGGCATCCCGCTCGCGGTCGAAACAGCCGGTGCCCTTTCGGCCCGTGGCCGTGATGTGGGTTTCATGTTCAACCGCAAGGAAGCAAAGGACCACGGCGAAGGTGGCGTTCTGGTGGGTCATGTCCCTCAGGCCAGTGATCGCGTGCTGATCATCGAAGATGTGACCACCGCTGGAACTTCGATCCGGGAGACCGTGCCGGTTCTCAAGGCCGCTGCTGATGTCGAGGTGATGGGTCTTATCGTCAGCGTCGATCGCATGGAACGAGGCACCGGAGACAAGGCCGCTCTCGCACAAGTCGGCGACGAGTTCGACATGGCAACCCACGCCATCGTCACAGTCGAAGAGATCATCGAACACGCGGACCTATCCGATGAGATGGTCGACAAGATGCGCTCCTACCTCGCCGAGTACGGCCCGCGCTAGCGTCCACCCAGAACCGAAATTTGAAGAGTGCTGGTCCTCTGGGGATCAGCAGGCTTCAAATTTCGAGGACTTCCCGCTCGTCGCCCGGTTTCGAGAATGGAAAGCCAGCTCGCATCGCTGAGGTTCACTAGTCGGTAACGATGTCCTGAGGGGACTGCTCGGGCACCGGGAGCACGAACAGTTCGAGGCGCCCGCAACGATCACACCGGTACGCGTGGACATCAGAACCATGTTTCCCAAGTGATCTCGCTCCGCCCAAAAGTCCCTTTTCCAGAGGGCCGCGAATCCATCGAAGGTTTCGCGTCCACTGACCTTGATCTTCGAGGTAACCAGGGCTGAGTGTGCCGTTGCAGTGTGGACATCTACGATCCATGAATGCCGACTGTACTTGAGCAAAACTGGACGCTGTGAAGATCCAGTCCCGTCTCGCTTTCGTTTTCGTCTTGCTCTCCGTCTTTGCGTCGGGCTGCTCGCTCGTCGGCGGTGGCGGTGACGTCGTTGGCTTTCCCGACATCGACCTCGGCGTTGACGTCGTCGTGTACCACGAAACCCCCGAACGCGACCTCCACCTGCACCTCTTCGAACCCGCTGCGGCAGATGCTGACCGTCCCGCCGTTTTGTTCTTCCATGGTGGAGGCTTTGCGGCCACCCGAGTTGAACAGTTCGAACGGCAAGCTCAACTCGTTGCCGATGCAGGGATGGTCGGTGTCATCGTCGAGTACCGAGTCACCGCTGAAGGGACGACCCGCGACGATGCGGTTTTCGATGGCGCGGTCGCGCTGGACTATGTCATGTCCAACGCCGCAGACTTCGGAATCGACCCCGATCGGGTAGCACTGGCCGGTGCGTCGGCCGGGGGAGCGTTGGCGACCGTCGCCGTAGACCGAGTCGGACCACCAACCGCAGGAGCACTCGTGCTGTTCAACCCAGCGGTCAGTTCTGGCTCTGCCGACTTCGCCGGGAGCGTTCCAACAATCGTGTTTCATAGTCGCGAAGACACGATCGTCGACTTCTCAAACGCTGAAGCGTTCTGTGACGCCGTCTCGCAATGTGAACTCGTCGCATTCGACGAAGGCGACCACGGCTTCTTCAACGACGACCCAGCATTCACCGAGACCGTCGAGGCAATGATGACGTTCTTCACGAATCTCGGCTGGGCGTAAGGGCAACCTCGCCTGAGCGTTTGTGGGCCGTTTAGTACGGAGACTCGTAGGCGTCGCTTGGCGGATTAGGTTCGATGCTGATCGACACGACGTCGGCCTGCACCTGGCGTTGAGACGCCGGCAGCTCGAGTAATGGCGTGCTCGGGTTTCGGACCTGAACATCGGCAATGACCCACGTGTCATCTTCAAAGGTTGCGTCAAGGCCTCGCACCGTCACCTGGAGCGGCACGCCGTCGGCGGCACAACAGCTCACCAAGAAGCGGGTGAGCAGAAAGCCATCTTCGATCTCGGGGTCGTTGACCACGAGGCCTTCGAGGCGTACGGTCACCCCGTCGAGACTGTTCTCCTGATCCCAGATGGCCCGGTCGACGAAGTCGAAGACCCGCATCTCAAGTGGCTGATCAGAAGTCTGCAGCGGCTCAAATACGACATCGCTCACGACCGGAGTGAACGGTTCGACGCGTTCTGCTGCTGCGGCGCCCAAGCCGGTTGGGGCCACTGAGGTGAGAACGACCAACGGCAGAACCATGAGCCAACCCACCTTCGGGGCCGAAAGTCGACGAATCGAGCTGGGATCTGCTCGCTCCTCGCGAACAGCCGAGACGAACTCGTAGGTGCCGAGAAGAAACAGTGTCACCGTGGCGAGCGCTAGAGGGATCTGCATGCGTTGCTGGATGAAGAATCCAAACGCTCCGCTCCAGAGCAGGCGGGCCATAATGATGGCGACGTAGAGCATGACGACGGCGCGTCCTGGTCGATTCATAAGAAGATCCTCCCGACGACGACTGCGCAGACGACAGCGACCACCAAGACCACCGGCGCAAAGATCATCGTGAAGCGGCGTCCGAAGACTCCGGCGTGCAGCGCAATGAGCTTCAGGTCGATCACCGGTCCAACGACGAGGAACACGAGCCGAGAAGTCAACGAGAACTGAGGCAATCCCGCAGCGACAAACGCATCGGCTTCAGAACAAATCGAGAGCAGCACGGCAAGGGCAGCAAAGATAAGAATCGACTGCCATTCGTTCTCGGCCACCGTGTTGATAATCGAGCGAGGAATCACGAGCTGCAGCGTCGCCGCGGCAATTGCACCGACGACGAGGTACCCACCGGCGTGGAGAAGATCCTTCGATGCCACATCGGCAAAGGTCGAGAATCGTTGGCCTGCGCTGGCGTGGTCATGGCCATTGCCGCCACTGGTGAGTGACGACATCAGCGATTCGTCATTTCTGCGCGCCCACCATGTCCCGACAAGAATTGCGGTGGCGAGCGATGCGATGAAGCGTGCGCCAACGAGGGAGTAGTTTCCGGGAAAGGCAACGGCGGTGGAGACGAGCACCACGGGGTTGATCGCCGGTGCAGCGAGAAGGAAGGTCAACGCAGCTGCCGGTGGAGTCCCAGCGCCGACGAGCCTGCCAGCGATAGGAACCGAGCCGCACTCACACCCGGGAAGTGCAAGGCCCGCAAGACCGGCTGCTGGTACGGCGAGCGCTTTGCGTTTCGGAACGATTCGTTCGACCAGTTCGGGCGAGACGAAGGCGGCGATCAGGCCGCTAATAACCACGCCGAGGACGAGGAAGGGGAGCGCCTGAATCGTGACGGATACAAAGAGCGTCGACCATAGCCGAACCTCTTCGTTAGTGAATGCATCGACCCGGTTTCGCGCAATGAGGGCAACCGCGATCGGGATGAGCAGAACCGCAGGGCCGTAACCGCGCCGTCCCGACGTCGGGATTTCGGGCGCGTCGCCATGATCGTGGTGGTCGCAGCCATCCCCGTGAACGTGGTCGCTGCTGTCGTGCGTGGTCGTGAGCTCCACGTCAAAAACTATACAAACTATGAGTTTGACGGTCGGGAGTCGAAAGTCTCATGCGGTCTGAAGCTTAGTCGTCTCGGCCGAGAAGTCTCTTCGGCACGGTCAGCCCTCGCACGACGGCATCGCCTATCTGGTAGCGCTTGGACGACATGATCTTGTCGATCTCAGCGGCGTGCGCAGCATTGGTCGCCCCGAGCTCCCGATTCAAGGCCGCGATTTCGGCCTCGAGGGTCGCGATTCTGCGGTTTCTTGCACCCGCCTGTTTCTTTGGCTTCCCAGCGGCACGACGCTTCTTCTGCGCTGGCCTTAGTGCCTCGAGACGGCCCGCCCACAGATCTGCTGCGTCCCGATCGGGAGTCGTGCCGAGGCCAGTTCGATAGGAATCGACGAGTAGTTCGGTGCCACGGGCATCGCCCATCCACGCAGCGAGCTGCGCCCACGCAAACGACTTCTCGGCGTCGCGGAGTTCCTCTGGCCCGTCGCGGCGAATCTCGGCGGAGATGCGTACCGCTCTCAAGATCCCGTCGCTCGCCTGTCCTTCCAAAACCGACAGCTGTTCAGCAGTAAACTCGGAGGTCTCGACCTCACCACTGGCAGCAGCGAGCTGTTCGCGTCGGCCAGCGAGACGCTTGCGAACGTGCAGCGATGATGTTTCGGGGTCGATCACCGGCGATTCGGCGAGCTCCCAATCATCGTCGTATCCGTGTTGCGCTGAGAATTCTCGATACAACGGTCCGAAGAACTCAACATCGGACGGCAAGAACCAATGCTTCCACGCTCCGAAGTCTTTCGACCGAGAAATGTGCGAGAGCCAGTCGGCGTCTTTGGACTCATCCTCTTCCCCGATGTCGAAACCGAGGTAGTTCGATAGCGCATCGAATTTCTTGTCGACGAAGTCCTCGTAGGCCATTGGAAAGTAGTTGGCTTCACGAATGCGCTGTCCAAGCTCGACCATCTCGGCTTGCGCCGAATCCCACGTCGTTGCGACCAAACCGAGTTCGTCGCCCAATTCATATAGGGCCCGAACCGACCAACTCGTCGGATCGGCTTCTTTCTCTTCGATGGCGGAAATGTACTTCTCGTTATTCTCGTCGCTGACGCGGCGAATCGAGCGGGCCACGAGCGGGCGGAACAACAGGGTGCTGATCAACACGTCTCGTGGATCGCGCACCATCATGACCCGGTGAGCAAAGTCGTCGAGATCGACCCCGGCCTGCGGCTCTCGGTTGAAGATGACCTTCGTCAGGATCGGCGTGTCGGGGGCGAGGCGTCGCAGGGCTCGCATGGGCTTGGGGCTGCCTGGCTCGAAGACACACACCCAGTCAGGATCTGACGCGGGGAGCGAGGCCTTGACGGTGTTGTACATGCCGGTCGTGCCGGACTTGCCGCGACCGGAGATGAGGATGCTCATTGTTCGATCAGTCCCGTTCCGTCACACAGAATCGCTTCGAGATCCGTTGCGCGTCCACGGCGAGCAGGTCCATGCCGGTGAACTTCCAGATGTAGCCGTGGGAGGACAGCATTTCGAAGATTTCAAGGCGTTCCTCCAGAGGAAGGCAGTAGAACTCGAGGTTGATGGCGAGCGGTCGCCACTTGCCAATGTCGAACATCTTGAGAATCTGAAAGTCGAACCCCTCGGTATCGATTTGGAGAAAGTCGATCTTTTCGACGTCGTGCTTGGTCAGGAGCGTGTCGAAGGTCGAGCTCTGTACTTCAACGGGCACGAGATCTGCTTCCTGATTACGAAGGACGTTTCGCTCGGGTTTCATACTGGCGAGCGTCGAACGACCGCCAGCCTCCATGAACATCTCGGTCGTGCCGTCGGTGTCGGAAATAGCGCAGTTCTCAACGATGATCTTCGGGCGATCGGAATGGAACTCGCGCAATGATTCATACGGGGTTTGCAGCGGTTCGATGAGGATGCCCGACCAGTCGTAGTTGACGATCGCGTCGACGATCGGGTCGCCTCGGCGCCCATCGTTTGCCCCGACCTGCACCACAAATGTTGGTTCAGACGACAGTTGGGAACGCGTGAGGTAATTCACGGTGAGCCCGACCGATGAGAAGGCCGTGCGTTGGAGTTGGTATTGGGCCCATTCCCAATCGGGCTTCGCAGCGAGCGCGGCCTTAGCGATTTCGCGCATATCGACGATCTCGTCGCTCGGTTCGCGAACCCACGGTTTGAGGTCGTAGGCCCGCGCGATGACCTTCTCGGCAGCGTCGAATTTGCCCTGCGCCGCCATGCTGACGCCGAGGAGGTAGCAGCTCTGAGCGGCTCGGGGAGTGCGGTCCATCCCAGCGGTAAGCAGCGCTTCAGCACGTCGGAACTCGCCGGCAGCCATGTACTCCTCTGCGGCGAAATACCTCTGGTCGTTCGGAGTTGGCTCGGTCGTTTTGCTTGACATCTCTTACCAATCGAATAGGGATCGTGGTGTCTGCTGGTAACAGCGGAAAGTGATCGCCGTAATGATTGAGAGCCTATTGCGTGAGACGTTCCCAAACGGGTCATCATTCGAGTTTCCAGAGGCTCGTTCTAGGGGGACGCCCCGGGTGCGAGACATGATCGGAACACTAGATTGGTGCGTCGATGAAAAAGGATCGCCTGGGCGGCATTCTCAAGCTCGCCGCGAAGCTCAGCGCGTTTGCCGTTGCGGCTGTGTTGTTCCCGATGCTCGCGATGGTGGTGCTCGCGTCTGGGAAGGACATCGTGTCCGCCAACGACGTCCTCGAACTCCCCGGTGGGCCTGTCGATGCGGTCATTGTTCCGGGTGCGCGAGTCCTTTCGAACGGCGCCCCGAGTGGCGCGCTTCTCGACAGGATTCTTCTCGCTCAAGCCATCGTGGATTCGGGCCAGTCCGAACTGGTCTTTGCCTCTGGTGCAGCGAATGAGCCTCGGGTGATTGCCAACAACCTTGCAGGGCGCGAGGTCATCGAAGATCCCGAAGGATTCGCAACGTCGAACACGTGTCAAAACGCTGCCGATGCAGGATTCGAACGGGTGGCGATCACGACCCAACCACGCCATCGAAACCGCACTGCTGTGTTGTGTGAGGCGTATGGCCTCGACGTCGTCGTCGTCACGACGCCACCGGCGCGCGAACTGCTCAGCAGACGGCCCCGACGATTTCTTCGGGAACGAGCCGCCGAAGCCTGGGCGATCCTCCTCGTCATCGGCCAACAGTTCTAACGATCCCGAAATTTGAAGAGTGTTGATCCTCTCGGGACCAGCACACTTCAAATTTCGATACGGCGCAGGGCTAGGGTGCGGGCGTGACCGATTTGTTCGCCGCTGCTGCAGAAGAACATCAATCCAAGCGTGCACCGTTGGCCGACAGGCTGAGGCCTATCCGCCTCGACGACATCGTGGGACAAGACCACCTGCTCGGCAATGGCCGTCCGCTCCGTGGGCTCATCGAAGCCGATACCTTGGGGTCGGTCATCTTTTGGGGCCCGCCGGGTACGGGCAAGACAACGCTCGCAAAGGTCATCGCCCGCACGACGAGCCGCAGTTTCGAATCCCTCTCGGCGGTCAGCGCGTCGGTCAAAGACGTGCGCGAGGTGCTCGGTCGGGCCAAGGATCGGCTCGGGCAGCACGGCCAAGCCACGATCCTGTTTCTCGACGAGGTGCATCGGTTCAACAAGAGCCAGCAAGACGCGTTGCTTCCGGGCGTCGAGAGCGGGCTCATCAGCCTGATCGGAGCGACGACCGAAAACCCGAACTTCGAAGTGAATGCAGCGCTCCGCAGCAGGTCCACCCTGTTTCGGCTCAACATGCTCGACGAGGATGCACTGAAGAAGCTGACCGTTCGCGGCCTCGAGGCCGAGTCGGTCGAAGCGACCGACGATGCAATTCAACTGCTCGTCGACCGAAGCGCCGGCGATGGCAGGCAAACTCTGACCGCACTCGGTGTGGCCGCCGCCTTGGCCAAACAAACCCACGAGGGCTCGGGAACGCCCACGATCGTCGAAGAACATGTCGAGGCCGCGTTGGGGACCAAAGCCATTCGCTACGGAGTCGACGACCACTACGACGTCATCAGCGCGTTCATCAAGAGCATTAGAGGTAGCGACGCCGACGCCGGCTTGTACTGGCTCTATCGCATGCTCGACGCTGGCGAATCCGCCCGGTTTATCGCGAGACGTTTGGTGATTCTTGCGTCGGAGGACATCGGGATGGCCGACCCGATGAGCCTCGTCATTGCGAATGCGGCAGCGACCGCAGTCGAGTTCGTTGGACTGCCCGAAGCCGAATTCAATCTGACCCAGGCGGTCGTGCACCTTGCGACGGCACCGAAATCCAACTCGCTGACGACCGCTCGGGCGTTGGCCAAAGCGGCAGCGAGAAGTGCCGGAACCGGCGAAGTCCCGATGCACCTGCGCGACGCGCACTACAAAGGTGCGACCGACCTTGGCCATGGGGTCGGGTATCGGCTGCCGCACAAGGATCCGTCCGGGTGGATCGACACGGAACATCGGCCGCCAGAAGTTGCCGAGGACACCTATTACACTCCCTCAGAACATGGTGCGGAACCTGCCCGTTGGGAACGGTGGAGCGCGCATCGGGTAGGGCAAAAGACGAAACGCGAGACAGGAAACGACTAGGGTGCAAAATCATGCCTAAGCGACTCTTTTGGATGACGACCGGCTACGCAGCGGGCGCTGCGTCGAGCTGGGCTGTACAACGCAAAGTTAAGCGCGAGGTGGAGAAGGTGCTCCCCGAAGCGGTACGCAACGAGGTCACGAGCCGTGTCAACGCCGTGGGCGACAAGGCCCTCGAACGGACGATCAACAACCCGGTGACCCAGACCGCCAATCGGGCGGTGCAACGAGTGCGCCCAGATATCGATCTCACCGATAAGGCCCAAGCCCGCCTGCAAGCGCGACAGGCGCCACAACTCAGCTTGGTGGAAGAACCCGAAGAGATGGTTGGAATCGCCAAGTTGCGCGAGCGTGCACGCCGCCTGAAGGGCTAACGCCGGTTCGAGCAGTCATGCCGAATCAGGCGGCGATGGCCCGCCAATAGGGACCTTCGGCCGTAGACTTCCAGCCATGGATGCCAAGCAAGTCCGACGTACCTTCACCGATTTCTTTACCGAGCGCGCACATGAGCCGGTCCCGTCGGCGAGCATCATCCCGCACGACGACACACTGCTCTTTACGAACTCGGGAATGGTGCCCTTTAAGCCGTTCTTCCAAGGAACCGAAAAGGCCCCATACGACCGCGCCACCACCATCCAAAAGTGTGTGCGCGCCGGCGGCAAGCACAACGATCTCGACGAGGTTGGCCGCACGGCCCGCCACCTCACCTTCTTTGAGATGATGGGCAACTTCAGCTTCGGTGACTACTTCAAAGAAGACGCCATCCCGTTTGCGTGGGATCTGCTGACAACGGGCTTTGGCCTCGATCCCGACAAACTGTGGGTCACGGTGCACCTGACCGACGACGAAGCCGAAGAGATTTGGGCGACCAAGGTCGGTGTTCCTCGCGATCGCATTCAGCGTCTCGACGAAGACAACTGGTGGCGAATGGCCGATACCGGGCCGAACGGGCCGAGCTCGGAGATCTTCTACGACCTTGGCCCTGAGTACGGTCCCGACGGCGGTCCGGAGAACCTCGACGCCGACGCTCGATTCGTCGAGATCTGGAACCTCGTGTTTATGCAGTTCGATCAGCAGCCCGACGGGTCGCAAGTTCCGCTGCCGAAGCCTTCGATCGATACCGGTGCGGGCCTCGAACGTATTCTCATGGTGCTCCAAGGTGTCGGCTCGGTTTGGGAGACAGACGAGTTCGTCCGGCTCCTCGCTGCGGCAAGCACACTGAGCGGCGTGGCCGATGGTGCCGACGAGAAGTCCGATGTGTCCCTGCGCATCCTGGCTGATCACGCCCGGTCGACGACCTTCATGATCAACGACGGGGTCTTCCCGTCGAACGAGGATCGCGGCTACGTCCTGCGACGAATCATGCGTCGTGCGATCCGCCACGCATACCTGCTCGGCGTCACCGAGCCTGTTCTTGCGTCGCTCGTTTCTACCGTGGTCGAGATCATGGGTGATGACTACCCAGAGATTCGCGAGAACGAAGCGAAGATTATGACGATGGTCGAACGCGAAGAGATCAGCTTTCGTCAAACGATCGAGACCGGTCTAAACATCCTCGACACCGAGATGGAAGGACTCGACGATGGCCAGCCACTGCCCGGCGACGTTGCGTTCAAGCTTCACGACACGTTTGGCTTTCCGCTCGAACTGACCCAAGAGATCGTCGAAGAGCGCGGCGGCAGCGTCGACAACGACGGATTTGCTGCCTCTATGGAAGAACAACGCGAGCGTGCTCGCGCCGATCAAAAGTCGAAGAGCGTCACCGCGGACGTCTCAGCCTTTGTCGAGCTGCGTGATACCGCTGGTGAAACCGACTTCGTCGGCCGAGATCATCTCGTCGACGTGGCAGCGAAAGTCCTCTGGGTCGGCGATGAGGGCGTGATCCTCGACACGACGCCGTTCTACGCCGAGTCCGGTGGCCAGATTGGCGATACCGGTTCGATCACCGGAACCGGTGGTTCGATCACGGTCAGCGACACGACCTATGCCGTGCCCGGCCTAAGTCTGCACCATGCAGAGGGCGCCCCAGCTGTGTTCTCGGTCGGCGATGAAGTCCTCGCCACGATCGATGTACACCGGCGAGCTGCGATCCGACGAAACCACACGGGGACACACCTGCTGCACAGCGCGCTTCGAGCGGTACTCGGCGATCACGTTCAGCAACAAGGTTCGATGGTCGGACCCGAGCGGCTCCGTTTCGACTTCAGTCATTTCGAGTCGGTAACCCCAGAGCAGATCCAAGAGATCGAAGATCGAGTAAACGCCGATGTGCTCGACAACCCGAGCACCATCCACGTCGAGATGTCGATGGACAGTGCCAAAGAAAAGGGTGCGATCGCGTTCTTCGGGGACAAATACGGCGATGTTGTTCGCGTGCTCGAAGCCGGTCCGAACTCGATCGAGTTGTGCGGCGGAACCCACGTCGACGCGCTCGGCGACATTGGACTCCTCAAAATCGTTTCGGAAAGTTCAATCGGCTCGAACATTCGCCGAGTCGAGGCGGTCACCGGAGACGCGACCGTCGGCCTCCTCCGCAAAGAACAGCAGACCAACGCAACCGTCGCTGAGACCCTCGGAGTGCCCGTCGACGATGTCGTTGCCGGCGTCGAGCGTCGAATGGCCGAGCTCGCGGAGTTGAAGAAAGAGCTCGCAGCGGCAAAGCAGCAGAATGCTGTCGGTCAGGCGGGTGCGCTCGCCGAGTCTGCCGAAAACGGTGTGCTCGTTACCCGCATCGACGGACTCGACCGCGACTCGCTTCGCGATCTCGCCGTTGCGATCCGCGACAAAGGCGTACACAGCGTCGCGCTCGCATCTGCACTCGACGGCGGTGGTGTCGCGCTCGTCAGCGCCGTCACGAGCGACTCTGCGCTTCACGCAGGTGAGTGGCTCGCTCCCGCCGCAAAGCTCGTCGGTGGTGGAGGAAAGAAGGCCCCTGATCTCTCCGTCGCTGGTGGCCGTGATCCCGGACAGATCGACGCTGCCCTCGAGTTGCTCAGCTCGGAGGCTGCCAACTCGTGAGCTCGAGCGAGGCACTGCTCATCGAGGACGGGCGGGCGCTTGGCCTCGACCTCGGCACTGAACGGGTCGGTGTCGCGATCAGCAACGATGAACGCACGGTTGCCACGCCACTCGAGGTTGTCCCCGGTCGCGACTGGGCTGCGCTCGACCGCCGGTTGGTCGAGATTTCTAATGAGTGGGAAGTCGCCGTCGTGGTGGTTGGCGCGCCGCTATCACTCGACGGTTCAGAAGGTCCGGCGATGAAACGGACAAAAAAGGCAATTGCACGCCTACGTGCCACCCTACGACCACCAATCGTGACCTACGATGAGCGCTTGACGACCGTGACTGCGCACTCGATGCTCGACGAACAAGGAGTTCCCGGGCGATCGAGGAAGGACATGGTGGACATGGTGGCGGCACAGATAATCCTTCAAAGCTGGATGGATAGAGAAGCCAATGACTGACGATTCGAGCAACAAGGCGAAACCCGGACCGACTCCGACGGACTCAAATGAGGAGGTCTCGGGAGTTGGCAAGCTATTGAGCAGGTTTGGTCCGGTTCAAGAGAACGAGAAGCGAGTGTCTCCTGGACCTCGCCCGGTCGGTGGCGCAATGCAACGCCCGACCGCTGTTGCTCATCCCGCAGGGCAACACCCGACAAACCCTGCGCCAGCTCACGCTGCGAACACGACCACACTCGACCCGCCATCGCCGCTCTTCGACGCCCCCGATGAGGTCTTCGATGAGGTGCCCGCAGGTGCAGGCACGTGGAATTCTGCGGACGCGCCACCGGCGCATCTCGCTGGGACGCTTTCGTCGACCGACGACATTCAGATCATTCCCGATGTCCAAGAAGTCCAACCGATGGAAATCGTTGATCGCCGCGACTGGGTTCGTATGCCTCGCCGCACCGGGCCGGTCTTCCGTTTCCTCGTCGTCGGATTTATTGGGCTCCTCGCAGTCGGCACGGTCTACAACCAGGTCGAAGGATGGCTCTCCAACCAGTTCGATCCCGAAGGGGATCCTGGTGACCTCGTCGAATTCGAGATCGCGTCGGGCGCAACAGCGAACGAAGTTACCCAGCAGCTCTTCGCACAGGACGTCATCGCGAACCCAACGCTGTTCCGCTACTGGATTAGCGACAACCTCGATGGCGACTTTCAGGCAGGTCAATACAACTGTCTGCAAGAGAACATGTCGTTCGAAGAAGCGCGGGATTGCCTCGTGGGCGAAGGCCCGATTCCACCGACGTTCTTCTCGGTCACCATCCCCGAAGGATTGCGCCTCACCGAGATCCTCGACGTTCTGAACGCCGAGAACCCATCGTTCGAACTCGCCACGCTCGAAGCCGACCTTTCGGCGACGATCGTTAACGTCAACCTCGAAGGCGTGCCAGAGACGGTGATCGAAGGAAGCCCCGATCCAACGGGCAGTGGCAGGGAAGGGTTGTTGTTCCCCGCGACATACCAGATCGACGAACGTGATCAGACCAACAGCCGAGCCATTCTGGCTCGAATGGCCGATCAAATGGAGATCGAGTTTGCAAACGCTGAAGCTCAGGTCGGGCGAGCACCGGTCGTTGAAGAACTCGAACTCACCGACTATGAGGTCCTGATCGTCGCTTCGCTGATCGAAGAGGAGTATGGGGTCGAAGAAGACCTTGGCCGTATCTCCCGCGTGATCTACAACCGTCTCCAAGCCGGTAATTTCTCGCTCGGTATCGACGCGACCGCGTGTTACGCAGCCAACAAAGCCTGCGCCGATCTCACCGTTGAAGACCTCAACAGTGACTCACCGTGGAACACCCGTAACACGAGTAACTTCGGGCTGCCCCCAACGCCGATCGCATCTCCTGGTGCTGCTGCTATTCGTGCCGCACTAAACCCCGAGCCAGGCGACTGGCTCTGGTACGTGCTCACCGAACCGACCGGTGCCCACACCTTTGCGAACACCGAAAGCGAGTTCACCGCAGCGGTACAGATCTGTCGTGAGCGAGACCTCGGCTGCTAGCCAACATGGATAGTCCGCCGATCCTGGCCGGCGTTATTGGTTGGCCGGTGGAGCACTCCCTCTCACCAAAGATCCACACCGCTGCCGCAGCAGCGGCAGGCATCGACCTGCTCTACACCGCAATTCCTGTCGAAGTGGGCCATGTCGGAAACGCCATCGCGAGAATGCGTGAGGTCGGCATTCGGGGCTATTCGGTGACGATGCCACACAAGGAAGCCGTCATCTCAGAGCTCGACGAGCTCACTACATCAGCGCACGCACTCGGCGCGGTGAATCACATTACGAACACGGCTGGACACCTCCTCGGCAATAACACCGATGGTGATGGTTTTGTCTTGGGGCTTGAACACAGCGGCGACTCGTTAGTGAACGGAAGCACCGTCGGCGTGCTCGGCTCCGGGGGAGCGGCGCGGGCGATCATCGAGGCGTGTTATCGGCATGGTGCACGCGAAGTGATCGTCGTGGCGCGGTCAGAAGAACGAGGGGCCGTTGCTGCCGGGCTCGCTCACGAGCGTGGTCGCCTTGGAGACCTCGATGCCTTCACCGAATGCGACATCGTCGTGAATGCAACGCCGCTCGGTATGGCAGAGACAGATGGAGAGGGCGTCGTTGCGTTCGACGTGGGAGCGTTGGCTGAGAACACCACGGTCGTCGACATCGTGTACAACCCTCGCGAGACCCCACTGCTGGCTGCAGCGCGCGAGCGCGGTCTGCCAACCGTGGAAGGGGTCACCATGCTCGTCGGTCAGGCAGCCGAACAGTTCACGGCCTGGACGGGTCACGAAGCTCCACTTGCAGAAATGTTTGACGCCGTACTCAACGAATCGCCGTAAGTCGGCGTCGCTACGAGCACGTCGGGCCGTATTAAGACCGTTCAACTCTTCACGTGTTGTGCCGACGTAGGTAGGAACGCACAAGTACGGAGACGTGAAATGTCACTTCAAGGCACCCTGAGCACGCTTGGAATCACCGAGCTACTGGAATTTTTGGCTGGTCGTTCGTCCAGCGGTCAGCTCGACGTTACGACGGGTTCAGGCAGCACGAGCTACCTGCTCGTAAACGGCAGCATCGCCGCTGCGGAATTCGAGTTCACACGCGGTTCTGGAACCGACGCCGCTGAAGGTACCTACTACGTTCTCTCCGAGATGGATGGACACTTCTTCTATGAAGAGCACGACGTCACCGGTGAAGATGAAGGCGACGATGTCGACACCCTTCTCGGCAACACCGCCGTCGTGGCCGAGCGTTGGCATGAGGTCGAAGAGGTCATTCCATCGATCTCACACGTCCTCGTACGCAACAACGAACTCGACTCGTCGGTAACGATCAAGCCAGAGTGGTGGAAGACCCTCGAGGTTCTCGGTGCGGGACAGAGCACCGTTCAGCTCTCCGAACTACTCGATCTTGGCATCCTCGACGCATCGACGCAGGCACTCGAGATGGTCAACGCTGGCCTCCTCGTCGTGTCGGACGACGTGGTCGAAGCGCCTGTACCTGCAGCTGCCGAGGACTTCGTTGCCGAAGACACACTCGCGACTCCGGATGCAGAACAAGCAGCCGGGGGACTCACTGAAATGGCCGACGAGCATGTCGCCATGGAACAACCGCTCGAGATTGACGCCTCGTACGAGATGGTCGCTGATAGCGAACCAACCCTTGACGATCCAGCATTCGAGTCAGCGCCATACGCCGAGGGCGTCCCAACCGAGATCGCGGACGCTAACGAGTACCAGATCCCAGATGAAGCCGATATCGAGCATGCGCCTGCGCCACCGATCATGATCGAAACAGAACCAGAGCTCATGGCATACGACGACGCCGTCGAAGACGTCGCAGCTGCACCAGCGGTCGAGGTCATGCCTGCGCCGGAGGAGATCCAGCCGGTCGCAGAGATGCATGAGCCCATTGCAGAGATGCATGAACCTGTCGAGGCACCTGCAGTCGAAGAGAGCACAAGTGGCCTCGGATTCACGAACAACCTCAACGCTGCCCCAGCGCCTGCCGCTCCAGCTCCTGAGAGCGACGGATGGTCGACAAACCAGTTCTACGACCAGCCGGTCACCGAGACCGTTGCCGCCGTCGAGCCACAGATGATGACCGAACCGGTCGCAAATGTCGAAGCCGCTCCACAAGCCTTTGAAGCAGCGCCTGCGTTCGAGACTCAGCCGCTTGAAGCAGCGCCTGCGTTCGAGACCCAGCCACTCGAAGCCGCACCAGCGTTCGAGACCCAGCCACTCGAAGCCGCACCAGCGTTCGACGCAGCGCCAGCATTTGATTCGCAACCATTCGATGCTCAGCCATTCGACGCACCGGTCGAACCCGTCGCTCAGGCAGATACCAACAGCCTCTACGGCCTCGACGCTCCATTCGCCGAGCCAGCAGCCGTTGACAGCAACGCCATGGCAGGTGAGGTCATGAGCGACCTCGAGTTCCTTAACCACGACCTCGACTCGCAGCTAGCCGATCCTGCTCCACAGATGGACCAGTCGTTCGGTCTGCCAGCTCCAGAAGGCATCCCGGCTCAAGTCTCGCCTCCTATCCAGGCAGCGCCAATGCCAGCACAGGCGTCACCAACGGTCGGCGATGCCGATCCGTTCGGTTCGCTGAGCGGCCTTGTTGTTGACGAGGAGCCAAAGTCGGAGGATCGCGGCAGTGTGCTGAAGTTCCTTCGCCGCGATTAATGGTGTTTGCCCTCGTCTGCGCCGCTATCGGGTTGCTCGTCGGCCCAGCGCTCGCATTCATTGCAGAACTCGTTCCCGACCGCTCCGGTGGCGGCCAATCACCTCGGCATTGTCGCAACTGCCAGGTTGAGGTCTCAGCGTTCGCGTCGTACCTGCCATTTCGGACCTCGGCGTCGCGATGTCATAACTGTGACCATCAGATCTCTGCTGGTCGGCTCCCGATCGTCATCGCCACCGGTGCAATATTCGCTGCGGTGGGCAACGTCATCGGCGCCCGCTGGCAAGTCATCCCGGTGCTCTTCTTGTCTGCGGCGATCATCGCGCTTTCGGCCGTCGACCTCACCAGGTATCGCTTGCCCGACAAGCTGTTGTTTCCCTCGCTGGGGATCGGCGTCGCAATGCTTGGCGCATTCGCTGTAGCGACCGGCACGACCGATCACTTCATTCGTGGTCTGGTCGCCATGCTGGCGTACAGCTTCGTGCTGTTCATCCCGAACCTCATCATGCCAGCAGGCTTGGCGTTCGGAGACGTGAAGCTCGCGTTGTTACTCGGCTTGTTCCTCGGTTGGACCGCAGAGACATCGATCGGTGCAGCCCGCTTGGTGGTTTGGGCGTTCCTCGTCGGAATGATCTTTGGTGTATTCACCGGGGTTATCGTTGGCATCGGCCGCCGGATCTTTGGACATGGCTTCCTACCCGACCCGGACTTTCCGCCTCCTGAGGATGGGTCCTTCACCCCGTTGCTCAAGACAGCGATGCCCTTTGGCCCCGCTCTTGCGTTGTCCGCACTGATCCTGATTCTCTTTTCAGAACGATTCCTCTCCGGTGCGAGCATTCTGGCTCAGTCCCTCTAGGGGCCACACCCTCTTTGGCTGTATCGGCTCTTGAGCTGTATCGCCCTACGCTCTAGGGATGGAACCTACGACCGTCAACGTCGACCTCGGTGACCGTAGCTATCCGGTAGAAATCGGATTTGGTGTCCGTCACAACGTCGTCGACTACATCCCCGAACGCGCTCGCCGAGTCGCTGTCGTCACCCAGGACGGCATCGGCGTCGAGCTCGATTGTGGCGACGCCGATATGAGGGTCTTCACGATCGGACAAGGCGAAGAAGCTAAGACGATCTCGACGATCGAATCGCTGACCCGGGAGTGGGCGAGGTGGGGGCTGAACCGCAATGACGTCGTCATCGGTGTCGGCGGCGGCATCGTGACCGATGTTGCTGGTTTTGCAGCGTCGGTCTTTCACCGCGGACTGCCAGTCATTCACGTCTCGACCACACTGCTCGGTCAAATCGACGCGGCCGTTGGGGGCAAGACCGGAGTCAACCTGCCCGAGGGAAAGAACCTCGTCGGGACGTATTGGCAGCCGCTCGCCGTGCTCGCCGACGTCGAGACTCTCGAGACGTTGCCGGCGCGCCACTATCGCGCCGGGCTTGGCGAACTCGCGAAATACCACTTCCTCGATGGTGACTCGACGAGGGATCCAGCGATCCTCGAAGATGGGCGTCTTACCGCGAGCGACCTCGTCGATCGTGTCGCCTGGTCGGTCCAGATGAAAGCTGATGCCGTCAGTGCAGACGAACGAGAAGGCGGCCGCCGAGCGTTGCTCAACTATGGCCATACGCTCGGCCACTGCTTGGAAATCCTCTCGGACCACGTGCTCCTCCACGGTGAGGCTGTCGGGATCGGTATTGCCTATGCCGCTGAGGTCGCGCTCGAAATGGGTCGTATCGATGAGCAGCGCGCCGCCGAGCACCGCGAGATCCTCGCCGGGTACGACCTCGCAATGACGCCACCGGGCGCTCCGGCCTTCTCCGATATCGAACCGCTGCTCGCTCGGGACAAGAAAGCTCTCGACGGAATTACCTTCATCCTCGACGGTCCAGACGGCTGTGAAGTCGTCGAGAACGTCGACCTCGACGTACTCGCTCGTACCTACGAGCGGTACGTGTCATGAACACACCCGCTCCCAACGGACGGATCTCCCAGCTTCAAGAATCGTTGACATCTCATGATCTCGACGCACTGGTCGTCTCCAGTGCGACGAACATCCGATACCTCACAGGCTTTTCGGGAAGCAACGGCACGGTAGTGATCACCACCACCTCCGCAACGCTGATCACCGACAACCGATACGGCGAGCGAGCCGCTGACGAACTCGAGGTAGGCAACCCTCATGCCGGTGTCGACGTCGAGATCGCCCTCGCCCCAGGAGCGGGCCACGAAGAACTCGAACGACGGCTTTCGGATTGTCGAACCATCGGGCTCGAAGCGAGCGATCTCTCCTGGTCGGCCGCGTCTGCGCTGAGCGATCGTCTCGGTGCGGAGCGAATTCAGTCGACGGTCGGCATCGTCGAGAAGCTACGCGAGCGCAAATCTCCCGCAGAGATCAACCTGATGGGCCGTGCCGCGGCGATTGCTGACGACGCACTTGCTCACGTGATCGATTCGGGCATCGAAGGCTTGACCGAACGCGACATTCAGCGCCGACTCGACCACACGGCGACTGACCTCGGAGCCGATGGCGCGAGTTTCGACACGATCGTCGCATCCGGTCCCAACGGCTCCCGCCCGCACCACGAAGCAGGACAACGGGCAGTCACCGCAGGCGACCTCGTGATTATCGACTTCGGTGCAGAGGTGGGCGGATATCGCTCCGACATGACCCGAACGTTCGTGCTCGGCACGCCAACTCCACAACAACGCCTGATGCTCGAAGCCGTCGAAGCTGCCCAGGCCGCTGGTGTGGGTGTGGTCGCCGCTGGTGTTCAGACCTCTGAGATCGACGCTGCCTGCCGATCGGTTCTCGCCGACTTCGAGCTCGAAAAGTACTTCATCCACGGAACTGGCCATGGCGTTGGGTTAGATATCCACGAAGCACCGTCGGTGAGTTCAACCTCCACTGCTACGCTCGCTCCTGGCCATGTGATCACCGTCGAGCCCGGCGTCTACATCCCCAACGTTGGGGGAGTGCGCTGGGAGGACACGGTGGTGGTCACCACCGTCGGTGTCGAGACGCTGACCAAACACCCCAAGCAGCCGAAGATCGACGCACCGTCAGCGTCGTAGGAACGGTTCGACCAGCCCGAAGGATTCTCATGCCGACCATCACCACGAACGATCTCAAGAACGGAATGCACCTCGACCTCGATGGTGACCTCGTGCAGGTCATGGCGTTCCAGCACGTCAAGCCAGGTAAGGGCGGAGCGTTTGTTCGAAGCACGCTCAAGAACGTGCGAACCGGATCTACCGTCGATCGAACCTTCCGCGCTGGCGAGAAGGTGGAGCGCGCAATGATCGACAAGCGCGAGATGCAGTACCTCTACAAAGAGGGCGCAGACTTCGTATTCATGGACACCGAGACCTACGACCAGCGAAACGTCGCTCCCGAGACGCTCGGGGATTCAGCCGACTACATCATCGAAGGGCGCTCAGCGAATGTGTTGATGTACGGCGAGGAGATCGTCGGAACTGACCTTCCTCCGTCGGTCGAACTCACCATTGCCGAAACAGAACCGGGCCTCCAAGGAGACCGGTCGTCGGGCGGAACCAAGCCAGCAGTACTCGAAACGGGCAAGAGCATTCAGGTGCCGCTATTCGTCAACATCGGTGACGTGGTCAAGGTCGACACCCGTTCCGGCGATTACCTGTCGCGGGCCTAACGGTGGATCCACTTCAACTCTCTCGGCGAGAAGACCGCGAAAGCTGCTTGGCGCTGTTGTACGAAGCGGACATGACCGGAGACGCAATCTCTGATGTCCTCGACCGCAACCACGCCGATGAGGACGACTACGGAACGTCGATCGTGACGGGTGTGAACGAACACCTCGCCTCGATCGATGAGCTCATCGACGGCGTGGCCGAGGACTGGACGGTTTCACGAATGAGTGGGATCGATCGCAGCATCTTGCGTATGGGAGTGTGGGAGCTGAGCCACAACCCAGATGTGCCAACGACCGCCGTCGTCTCCGAAGCTGTCGCGCTCGCGGAGGATTACTCGACAGAAAAGTCGGCGCCGTTCATCAACGGGATTCTGGTCAAACTCGCATCGACCCAACGAGCAGAGTGACGACGTCCACCTCGCACATACGCAGGGCGTGACGGTGCCGGCTCCGCGAACGCTGGACGAGGTTACGAACGGACTCGGAGTTCGAGACGGGTTCGTGTTGTCGCCATGGCGCGAGCGCTGGGCAGAGGTGTTGGCCGCGGCATGGGCCGATCCGGAGATCGCTCGATGGAACCCAGTTCCGCCCGAACCAACGGTTGCGTATGCAGCGTCGTGGATTCGTGGCTCCGCTTCGCAGAACGAGGCGAGCATCGGAATCGATGTCGTCATCGTCGACGAGGCGACCAGCGCTCCTGCGGGGGAGATCGGTCTACAGGTCGATCCAGCGCAGGGGATTGCCGAGGTCGGATTCTGGCTGGCGGCTGCGTTCAGGGGGCGGGGCGTAGGCGCAACGCTTCTCGCGTTCGCCGAGGACCTTGCTGAGGCTCTCGAACTCGCGGGCCTTGTCGCGCTCGTCGACCCGGATAATTCGGCCGCGATCGGACTGTGTCAGTCCAAGGGCTGGCCCGAACTTCCGACAAAGAGCGACCGCCGAGCCTTTGCATATCGAGTGATCTCATGAGAAATCGATCACAGCGTTAAATTTCCAGCGCTTCGGTGGCGCGACAGCCGCGCCAAACCACTACGGTGAAATTTGTTCGTGAAGCGGGTCCCGTGAGGCTCGTACGAATGGAGGAGTGATGACAGACGCGGATCTTCGGCGAACCCGAGCGGTCGCCTTTGGGCGAAGTGGGTTGAGCAGGTTCGTTCCCCAGACCACCGTTCTGAACTCCGACGATGTCGCCCGTGCGTTGAAGCGCATGGCGCACGAAATCATCGAGGCAAACAGTGGCCTCGACGATGTGATCATCATCGGTATGGAGCGCGGCGGCGTGCCGATCGCTCAGGCAATTGCCGATGCTCTCGAAAGCATCGAGAGCCAGCCGATCGAGTTCGGCACGATCGATGTGAGCTTCTACCGAGACGATATTTCGACGACCTCGATTCCTGCCAGAGGTCACCAACATGCCGTACTCGGTTACCGACAAACACGTGGTGTTGTGCGACGACGTGCTGTTCACCGGGCGAACCGTTCGCGCCGCGCTCGACGCAGTAACCGACTTTGGCCGGCCGAAGAGCATCCAGCTTGCGGTCATGGTCGACCGCGGCCACCGGGAGCTGCCAATCCGCCCTGATTTCGTGGGCAAGAACCTGCCGACATCCCGTGACGAGAGCGTGCGAGTGTCGCTCGACGGCGTCGACCTTGGGACGACCGAGCTCATCGAGCAAGGGACTCGAAAGGGCGACTCGTGAAGGATCTACTCACCATTGCCGATCTCGGCGCTGACGGAATCAACGAGATCATGTTGACCGCCGACAGCATGGCCGAAGTCAGTTCTCGGCCTATCCCGAAAGTCCCCGCACTCCGCGGGAAGACCGTCGCGTCGATGTTCTTCGAGGACTCCACTCGCACCCGGACATCGTTTGAGACGGCGGCCAAGCGGTTATCCGCCGACGTGCTCAACTTCAGCGCTTCATCGTCGTCGGTCAACAAGGGCGAATCACTCCGTGACACGGTCGAAACGATCGAAGCGATGGGTGTGGACGCGATCATTGTCCGTCACCGGTCATCGGGGGCGCCACGTCAGGTGTCCAAATGGGCTGAAGCGTCGGTAATCAACGCCGGAGACGGCTGGCACGCACATCCCACACAGTCGCTCCTCGACGCCTACACGATCCGAGCCGAAGGGCGAAGCTTTGACGGACTCAACATCGCGATCGTCGGTGACATCTCCCACAGCCGCGTCGCCCGGAGCAACATCGAAGCGTTCTCCATGCTGGGCGCAAACGTCACGCTCGTCGCACCTCCGACGCTGCTGCCTCCCCACGTCGAAGCGCTGGGAGCAACGGTGTCGCACAGTCTCGACGCGGTGCTCGCCGAGACCGACGTTCTCTACCTCCTACGTATGCAGCACGAACGGATGGACCAGGCGCTCGTGCCATCTCTCGGCGAGTATCACCGAACCTTCGGGCTCACCCCTGAACGGGCCACGGTGCTTCCATCGAGTGCGTTGATCATGCACCCCGGTCCGATGAACCGAGGAATCGAAATTTCGCCTGAGGTCATCGACGACGGTCGAGTGCGGGTGCTCAATCAGGTCGCGAACGGCGTGGTCGTTCGGATGGCCGTGCTCTACCTAGTCCTCGGATCGAACGGGGGTGTTGTATGAGTACGTTCCTCAGCGGCGGATCGATCGTCGGCACCGCCGGCGTCGAAAGAGCCGACGTCCTGATCACCGGTAACTCGATCGTTGCGGTCGGCCTCGACCTGCCTGTTCCAGAATCTGCGCGGACCATCGATATTTCGGGCATGGTCGTGCTGCCCGGTCTCGTCGACATCCACGCGCATCTGCGCGAGCCGGGCAATGAAGAGGCTGAGACGATTCGAACCGGAGCGCGCGGCGCTGCCCTCGGCGGGTTCACCGCAGTAGTGGCCATGCCGACCACCACGCCCACGATCGACTCACCATCGGTCGTGCGAGACGTTCTCGCCCTCGCCGAGGGGGCAGCGTGTGAAGTGTTGCCAGCAGCGGCCATGACCGTTGGACGAAAGGGCGATCTGCTCACACCGATGGGCGAACTCGCAGCGATGGGCGTTCGGATCTTCAGCGACGCTGGATCAGGGGTGCAGAACCCAGCGATGATGCGATCGATCATGGAGTATGCGACCGGGCTCGAATCGATCACCGACGGCGAACCAATCGTGCTCGCTCAGCACTGCAGCGTTACCGCACTCAGTGAGAACGGACACATGCACGAGGGGGAGTGGTCGACGCGTCTTGGAATGGCCGGCCAGCCCGTCATTGCCGAAACGCTCATGATGCAGCGCGATGTTGCCCTCGCTGAACTCACCGGCGCTCGCATCCACTTCCAACGCGTCACCTCTGCTGCGGGAGTCGACATTGTTCGCAACGCCAAAGCGTCCGGACTTGCGGTGACAGCGGAGGCAACAACACACCACTTCACACTCACCGATGCAGCGTGCGCTGGGTACGACCCGGTCTTTAAAGTGCATCCGCCGCTTCGGACAGACGATGATGTCGCGGCAATTCGCGCTGGCCTGGCCGATGGCACCATCGACTGCATTGCGACCGATCATGCACCACACGAGCCGCACACGAAGGAGTTCTCCTTCGATCATGCACCTGCCGGGATGCTGGGCTTCGAGACGGCATTTGCACTCGCCGTCAACGAACTGGGCTTGCCGATCGAGCGAGTCGCAGAACTCATGAGTACGCGTCCAGCCGAGATCGCTGGAATATCAGACAGGCACGGGCGCGCGATCGAGTCGGGAAATCGGGCCAACCTGGCCATCGTCGACCTCGACGAAATTTGGACGGTGCGCGGCACCGATATGGCGAGCAGAAGCCAGAACACCCCCTACGAAGGAAGAGAGCTGCAGGGCAAAGTGAAATACACGATCGTTGAAGGCGAGATCACTGTGGATGAAGGAGTAGCGACACGATGAGTGAGATCAGAGAAGCACACCTCGTCCTCGCTGACGGCACCGTATTCGAAGGTGAAGCGTTCGGTGCGATCGCTCCGGACGGCGTCAGCACAGGCGAGGTCGTATTCAACACGGTCATGACCGGCTATCAAGAGGTGCTGACCGATCCGAGCTATGCCGGACAAATCATCACCTTCACATACCCGCACATTGGCAACTACGGAACCAATAGCGTCGATCATGAGTCGAGGGCATCGTTCTGCCGCGGCGTGATCGTTCGCGACCCAGCCCGGCGCGCCAGCAACTACCGAAGCGAGGACGAATTCGAGGCATACCTCGTCGCGAACAACATCGCCGGCATCGCTGGGCTCGATACCCGCCGCCTCACTCGCCACATTCGTGACCTGGGTGCAATGCCCGGAGCATTCGGCACCGCCGATGAGCAGACGTTGCTCGCCGCGGCCAAATCCGAGCCAGGAACCGATGGGATCGACCTCGTTTCCACCGTGACCTGCGATCAGCCGTACACCGTGACCGGCGACGGACCTCGCAAAATCGTCGCCTTGGACTTTGGGATCAAGACGTCGATTCTCGAGCAGATGAAGCGCCTCGGCACGATCGAGGTCGTTCCCGCAAGCACCCCGGCGTCGGAGATTCTGGCGATGAACCCCGACGGTGTGTTTCTTTCGAACGGTCCGGGAGACCCGGAGCCGCTCGGATACGCCCGGGACAACATTTCGGAGCTGCTCGGCGAGGTTCCAGTGTTCGGAATCTGCCTCGGTCACCAGCTGCTGGCCGCAACGCTGGGTGCAAGCACCTACAAGCTGCCGTTCGGCCACCACGGGGGCAACCATCCCGTGATGCGTCTGCGCGACCGCAAGGTCGAGATCACATCGCAGAACCACAACTACGCCGTCGAGGAATCCTCGCTCGTCGACGCCGAACTTACCCACATCAACCTGAACGACCAGACGGTCCAAGGGATCTCGTGCACCGAGGTTCCCGCGTTCAGCGTCCAGTACCACCCCGAGGCGGGCCCTGGTCCGCACGACAGCCGCTACCTCTTTGACGATTTCGAAGCACTGATGGAGTCCAACTAATGCCGAAACGCACAGATATCTCCTCGATCATGGTGATCGGCTCCGGGCCGATCGTCATCGGCCAAGCCTGCGAGTTTGACTACTCGGGCACCCAAGCCTGCCGAGTCCTCCGAGACGAGGGCTACCGCATCATCTTGGCGAACTCGAACCCCGCCACGATCATGACCGACCCAGACTTCGCCGACGCCACCTACGTCGAGCCGCTCGAGGTGCAGGTCCTTGAAGAGATCATCGCAAAGGAACGCCCCGACGCTTTGCTGCCAACCCTTGGCGGACAGACCGCGCTGAACCTTGCGATGGACCTCGAACAGGCCGGGATCCTCGAAAAGTATGACGTCGAACTCATCGGCGCAGATGCCGAAGCAATCGACACCGCGGAGAACCGAGACTCGTTCAAGAAAGCGATGATCGAGATCGGGCTCGATGTTCCAAAGTCGGGCATTGCTCACGACATGGAACGTGCCCGTGAGATCATGACCGACCTGGGTCTGCCCGTGATCATCCGTCCCGCCTACATCCTCGGTGGAAAGGGAACCGGCATCGCCGAGACCGCAGAAGAGTTCGAACACGTGGCGTCATCGGGCATAACCGCAAGCCCGATCGGTGAGATCCTCATCGAGGAGTCCATCAAAGGTTGGAAGGAATACGAGCTCGAGGTCATGCGTGATCACAAGGACAACCAAGTTGTTGTCTGCTCGATCGAGAACGTCGATCCAATGGGTGTGCACACGGGCGATTCGATCACCGTTGCACCGGCACAAACACTGACCGACGTCGAGCTGCAGAAGATGCGCGATGATGCGTTCGCCGTGATGCGCCGCGTGGGTGTCGAGACCGGCGGCTCGAACGTTCAGTTCGCCGTCGATCCGTCGAACGGCCGCCAGGTCGTCATCGAGATGAACCCACGCGTTTCTCGATCGTCTGCGCTCGCATCGAAAGCGACCGGTTTCCCAATCGCAAAGATCGCGGCCCGACTAGCCGTTGGGTACACCCTCGACGAGATCGAGAACGACATCACCAAAGAGACCCCAGCGAGCTTCGAACCAACGATCGACTATGTCGTGACAAAGGTTCCGCGGTGGGCGTTCGAGAAGTTCCCCGGTACGTCGGGGGTCCTCGGTACTCAGATGCAATCGGTGGGCGAGGCCATGGCGATCGGTCGGACGTTCCCCGAGTCGCTCCAAAAGGGACTCCGCAGCCTCGAACTCGGTCGCGATGGTCTCAATGGCGATGTTGCCGAGAAGGCGCTCGACGCCCTCAGCATGGATGAACTCATGGTTGAGGCAAATACGCCCACTCCCGACCGGATCTTCAAGCTCGAAGCACTGCTGCGCCGAGGCAAGACCGTCGATGAGGTACACGAGCTGACCAAGGTCGACCCGTGGTTCCTCGACCAGATGCTGCGGATCACCGAAGAGCGTCAAGCGTTGGAAGCCACGTCGCTCGACGCAATGACCCCTCGCCAATGGAAGCGTGCGAAGCAGTTCGGATTCTCCGATGCTCAGCTGGCGTACCTGTGGTCGGTTCCTGAAACCGAGGTTCGTGAAGTTCGGAAGGCAGCGGGAATCGAACCGACGTACAAGACGGTCGACACGTGCGGTGCAGAATTCGACGCGGAGACGCCGTACCACTACTCGACATGGGAAGACACGACCGAAGTTCGTCCATCCGACCGCGAGAAGGTCATGATTCTCGGCTCCGGCCCCAACCGCATTGGCCAGGGCATCGAGTTCGACTATTGCTGTGTGCATGCGAGCTTCGCCCTCGCCGATGCTGGGTATGAGACCATCATGGTCAACTGCAACCCCGAGACGGTCTCGACCGACTACGACACGAGCGACCGCCTCTACTTCGAACCGTTGACACTCGAAGACGTGCACAACATCATCGAAGCAGAAAAACCGATGGGCATCGTCGTCTCGCTCGGTGGTCAGACGCCACTCAAGTTGGCGAACGATCTACCGGCCGAGCTCATCGTTGGTACCTCACCAGCGTCGATCGACCTCGCCGAGGACCGTGAGCAGTGGAATGCACTGTGTGAGCGAATGGGTATTCCGCAGCCTCCCGGAGGGACGGCCACGTCGACCGAAGAAGCGCTCAACATCATCTCGGGCATTGGTTACCCGGCGCTCGTTCGTCCGTCCTATGTGCTCGGTGGTCGAGCCATGGAGATCGTCTACGACGATGCAGGTCTCATCGCAGCCATGGATCAGCTCGCCACGTTCGGTTCGCTCGGACGCGAAGGCGGCCTGGCCGCGGAGCGCCCCGTGCTCATCGACCGGTTCCTCGAGGACGCGATCGAAGTCGACGTCGACGCAATTCGAGATAGCTTCGGCAACTCGATGATCGGCGCGGTCATGGAACACGTCGAGGAAGCCGGTGTGCACTCGGGCGATAGCGCCTGCGTCATTCCGCCACCGACGCTCTCGCCAGAGGTCGTCGCCACGCTCGAGAAATACGCGATCACCATCGCCGACGAACTTGAAGTGGTTGGCTTGATCAACGTGCAGTTCGCCGTCAAGGACGATCAGGCGTACGTCATCGAGGCAAACCCACGCGCGTCTCGAACGGTGCCGTTCGTTGCCAAAGCAACCGGTGTTCCGCTCGCCAAGATCGCTGCACGCGTGATGTTGGGGGCATCGCTCGACGAACTTCGGACCGAAGGTTTGGTGCGTGAGCCGGTCACCGGTCATGTTTCTGTCAAAGAAGCGGTCTTGCCGTTCAACCGCTTCCCGGACGCAGATCCACTTCTCGGCCCAGAGATGCGTTCGACCGGCGAGGTCATGGGTATCGATTCGACGACCGGTCGGGCCTTCACGAAGAGCCAGATGGCAGCCGGTGGCACGCTACCTGAGTCGGGGACGGTCTTCTTCTCGCTCGCCGATCGTGACAAGGCCGTTGGCACCGAGGCCGCGAAGCAGTTCGTCGACCTTGGGTTCACCATCGTTGCAACGCCTGGTACAGCAGATGTGTTTGAAGCCGCTGGCGTGCCCGTCGGACAACGCCTGAGCAAGCTGACCAACACCGGCGAAACCGAACCTGCCGATGGACCGACCGCAGTCGACCTCATCGAAGCTGGCGAGATCGTCCTCGTCGTCAACAGCCCAGCAGGGCGCGGGCCACGCGCCGATGGTGCCTACATTCGGGCAGCGGCAGGGGCGCACAGCATTCCGCTGTTGACCACCGGTTCGGCTGCTCGTGCAGCCGCCCGAGGTATGGCCGACTGGTTGGACTCGCCCCTGAGCGTCAAGTCGTTGCAAGACTTCCATGACCCCGACGGAGCACGAGATGTCGTGACGGCCGATTCCACGAGCGAGCCCGCCAACTAATGGTCGACATGTCGACTCGGGTGGGCAGCACCGTGCTGCCCACACCGGTTATGACCGCATCAGGAACTGCTGGACACGGCGGCGAGTTGGGACGCTACGTACCGCTCGACTCGCTCGGGGCGCTCGTGGTCAAGTCACTTTCGATCATGCCATGGGAGGGCAACCCAGGCCCGCGTGTCGTGCAGCTCCCCGGAGCCATGATGAACAGTGTTGGGCTTCAGGGCCCCGGTGTCGCTGGATGGATTTCCGAAGAGCTTCCTGCGCTGCGAGCGTCGGGTGCGCGGATCGTGGCCAGCATCTGGGGGCGTACCGTCGACGAATATCGTCAGGCCGCAGAAGCGCTCGTGGCAGTCCAAGACGACCTGACCGCAGTCGAGATCAACGTGTCGTGTCCAAACATTGAAGATCGACGCAAGATGTTCGCCCACAGCTGCGAAAGTGCAGCGACGGTGATCCACGCCACCGAGGCGCTCGAGGTACCTCGCTGGGCAAAGCTCAGCCCAAACGTCTCCGATATTGCCGAGATCGCAGGCGCCGCTGGCGATGCGGGCGCGGCGGCGGTCACCCTTACCAACACACTGCTCGGTCTCGTCCTCGACCCAACCACTGGCCAGCCCGTGCTCGGCGGGGGAGGAGGCGGAGTCTCCGGCCCAGCTATGCGTCCCGTTGCCCTCCGGGCGGTCTTCGACGTGTCGGCTGCACACCCCGAGCTCCCAATCGTTGGGGTTGGGGGTATCGCTGACGCCGAAGATGCAGTGCAGTACCTTCGAGCGGGAGCGAGTGCGGTCCAGGTCGGTACAGCAACCTTTGCTGACCCCCGATCGACCGCACGAGTCACCAAAGACCTCGAGACATGGTGTAACAAGGCGCGAATTCCTCGTGTCGCCGATCTGATCGGTACCGCCCACGATCGCTGAGTCTGCGAACCGAAGAACCCGCAACAGCCACACTCTGAACAGGATCAAGAAACATCATGGAATCCATCGACACCGTAGACATCGAACTTCGCAGCAAGCTATGTGTCGCACTCGACGTCGACGACATGGTCGAAGCCGTCCGAATCGCTCGTGACCTTTCGCCATGGTTCGGTGTTGCAAAGATCGGACTCGAGCTCTTTACTGCGGCCGGTCCAGACTCCATCGGCATCTTGATGGGCCTTGGGTACGACGTGTTCATCGATCTCAAGATGTACGACATTCCAACCACGGTCGAGAAGTCATCTCGTGTTCTCGGGGCGCTCGGCGTCAAATACGCCACCTACCATGCGCAGGGTGGCGTCGATGTTCTTGCTGCCGGAGCCAATGGTCTTCGCCAGGGTGCGTCCGATGCTGGGCTCGACGAGCCGATTCCGCTCGCAATTACCGTTCTGACCTCCGATGCGAACGCTCCTGAGCACATCATGCCCGCACGCGTAAAGCTCGCAGTAGAGGCAGGAATGGGTGGTCTCGTCACCGGCCCGAACGATGTGAAGGAAGCCAAGCAGTACGCGCCGCGCCTCTTTGGCGTTACCCCAGGAATTCGTCCCGAAGGCTCGGACAACCACGACCAGGTTCGTGTCGCAACCCCGAAGGTCGCGCTCGACAACGGTTCTGATCTGCTCGTCATTGGGCGAGCAGTGACCCTTGCCGAAGACCGTGCTGCGGCGGCCGAAGCAATCGTGAATTCTTCCCTAAGCTAGGGAAATGTTCGATAGCGCCGAATACGCAACGCTCTTCGCCTCGATTTCAGAGGTGTTGGAGCATCGGGAGGCGTTCATCGCAGAGTTGCAGACTGGTTCGGTGTCGCTCGCTGAGGTCTTCTCTCGTGCAGCCGATGATCCAGTGCTGCACTCGATGAAGGTTCTCCCAGCGATCGAAGCGCTCCCGGAAACGGGCAAGGTGTCGACCCGACGTGCCTTTGGTGAGCTCGGTATCGACGAGGCTGCCCTTATCTCGGACGTATCGGCCGAGATGGTCGATGCGCTACCTGACGCGATCGTGAGAAACGCGCTCTAATGGCGAGCAACGTCATCATAATTTCGGGCCCAGGTGGAGTGGGCAAAGGCACCGTCGTTGTCAAGCTCTTAGAACGACACCCCGACCTTGCTCTGTCACGTTCTTGGACCACCCGTGATCAGCGCCCCGGTGAAGCCGACGATGCCTACACGTTCGTCTCGACCGAGGAGTTTGAAGCGGCCATTGACGAGAGTGCCTTTCTCGAATGGGATCACCACTTTGGCAACTACTACGGGTCACCGATTCCATCCGAGGACGACGATCGCGATCTCATCCTCGAAATCGACGTCAACGGCGCTCGACAGATCCACGTGAATGGCCATGACGCGCTCTACATCTTTATCGACACACCATCGCTCGAGATCCAACGCGAACGCCTGTCGGGTCGTGGCGACCCTGCCGAGAAGGTCGAAGAGCGTATGGCCGGGGGAGCCATCGAACGTGAACTCGCCGCAGAGTTGCCGTATCACGACGTCGCTAACGACGATGTCGATCGGGCTGCGACTGAAATTATGGACCTGATTCTGGACTACCGGTCCTCACGTTTACTTTGAACACTGGTATCCTGACGCGCTGGCACGTTCATCTCGACATTGCCATCGTTGCCGGCACGGCAACGCCTCGAAATTTTCTGGAGATCTGCAAATGAGTGACAACGCATCGATGATCGAGCCACAGGTCGAAGGTCTACTCGACTCGGCTGGATCAAAGTTCCGTCTCGTGACCCTCGGCGCGCGTCGCGCACGCCAGATCAACGCATACTTCGGCCAGCTCGGCGAAGGCCTCGGGTCGAGCATTCCGCCACAGGTCACTTCCACTGCACGCAAGCCACTGTCGATTGCGTTCGAAGAGATCTCGGTCGGCAAGATCGAGGGTGTCGATCGTGACTTCGAAGCCGAAGCACTCGCTGAGGCACAAGCGAAGGCAGACGCCGAAGCACTCGCTGCCGAGCTCGACAAGCTGAACGATAAGTAACCCCGTGCCCGCTCTCGATGGTGCCCGGGTAGTCCTTGGCGTCACGGGCGGTATCGCCGCATACAAGGCGGTTGAAGTTAGCCGCCGCCTCGTCGATGCTGGCGCGCACGTCGTGCCCATCTTGACCGAGGGAGCCGAACACTTCGTTGGTCGGACAACCTTTGACGCGCTCGCATCAGAAAAGGTACAGACAAGCCTCTGGGACGAAGCGAGTCCAATCCCTCACACACTGCTCGGGCAAAGCGCCGACCTGATCATCGTTGCGCCGGCGACAGCACGTCTGCTTTCGGATTACCGAACCGGCCGTTCCGCGGACCTGCTCACCACGACCTTGATCGCGACCGCCGCACCGGTTCTGTTGGCACCCGCAATGCACACCGAGATGTGGGAGCACCCGGCGGTTCAGGAGAACCTCGAGGTTCTCGGACAACGTGGAGTGAACATCGTTCCCGCCGAACCTGGCCGTCTCGCCGGTGGCGACATTGGATTCGGCCGTCTTGCTGCGCCGCGCACGATCGTGGCTCACGCCGAACGCGTCCTGTCCAGTGGAGATCTTTCCGGGCGTCACGTCGTCGTCACCGCCGGAGGAACCTCGGAGCCAATCGACGCCGTTCGGGTCATTTCCAACCGCTCGACCGGCAAGCAGGGGTATGCGCTGGCCGAAGCCGCGTGGGCTCGCGGCGCGGAGGTCACGCTGATCAGCACGGTCGATCGTGAAGCACCCGTCGGAGTCACCGTGGTCAAGGTCGAAACCGCAGACGAGATGCAGCAGGCCGTTATGGCGGTGAGCAGCGCCGATGTGATCGTGATGGCTGCGGCCGTCGCCGACTTCCGGCCGAAGAATCCTGCGGACATCAAGATCAAGAAGACTGGCGGAGACGTGCCGCAGATCGAACTCGAAAAGACTCACGATTTCCTCGTAGATCTGGGCGAGAACAAACCGGGCGGCCAAGTGCTGGTCGGCTTTGCAGCAGAGACCGGTGATCTCGTGGCGAATGCCAAGAGCAAACTCGAACGAAAGAAACTCGACCTCATCGTCGCAAACGATGTGTCAGCCCCCGACGTGGGCTTTGCCCACGACACGAACAAAGTGACGATCCTGCTTGGCGATGGTGGCCAAATTGAGATACCACTAAGTTCGAAACGGGTGGTCGCTGACGCGATCTTCGATGCTGTCGTCCGGGTTCAAACAACCCTCCCGTAATCCAGTCAAGACATGTGCGCGTGCACCTAGAATTAGGGCGCGCATCGCAGCAACGCTTAGCCAGAAAAGGTAACTCGTGCCAGAGAACTTCAGCTTCACGTCCGAGTCGGTGACCGAAGGTCATCCCGACAAGATGTCGGATCAAATCTCCGACGCCATCCTCGATGCATTCCTCGAACAAGATCCGCTCGCTCGTGTCGCCTGTGAGACGCTCGTAACCACTGGCCTTGCCATGGTCGCTGGCGAGATCACGACCAGCGGTGACTATGTCGACATTCCGTCGATTGTTCGCAAGACCATCAACGGCATTGGGTACGACCGCGAGTCCTTTGGATTCGACGGCAACACCTGCGGCGTCATGGTCGCAATCGACGAACAATCGGTCGATATTGCCCAAGGCGTCGACGACTCTGAAGAGACTCGCGGCGGTGCTGCAGAGGATGACCTCGATAAGCAGGGCGCAGGCGATCAGGGCATGATGTTCGGTTACGCCTCTGACGAGACCGATGTGCTCATGCCGATGCCCATCCACGTCGCGCATCGCATGGCGGAACAACTCGCAGCCGTCCGTAAGTCCGGCAAAGTCCCGTACCTTCGGCCAGACGGCAAGACCCAGGTCACCTTCGAATACGAGAACAACGTTCCAGTCCGTCTCAGCACGGTGTTGGTATCGACTCAGCACAACGACGGCATCGACCGCGACTCGATGATCCGTCCAGATCTCATTGAGAACGTCATCAAGCCCGTCATTCCTGAGCAGTTCCAGGACGACGACTACGAGGTTCACGTCAACCCGACCGGTCGCTTCGTCATCGGCGGCCCTGTTGGCGATGCTGGCCTTACCGGCCGCAAGATCATCGTCGACACCTACGGCGGCATGGGCCGTCATGGTGGCGGTGCCTTCTCCGGCAAGGATCCATCGAAGGTCGACCGGTCTGCTGCGTACGCCACCCGTTGGGTCGCAAAGAACGTCGTTGCCTGCGGTGCTGCAAAGCGCTGCGAGGTACAGGTCGCATATGCGATCGGCATGGCACGCCCAATGTCGGTTCTCGTCGAGACCTTCGGCACTGAAACCGTTGACCCTGCAGCCATCGCTAACGCGGTGAACGAAGTCTTCGACCTTCGTCCTGGAGCAATCCTTCGCGACCTCGACCTTCGTCGCCCCGTGTACTCGCCAACCGCTGCGTACGGCCACTTTGGTCGTAGCGGCGACGGCTTCACGTGGGAAAACACCGACCGCGCTGCGGACCTGAAGAGCGCGCTGAACCTCTAATCCCTCAAGCGGCCACGACTCCGTCGTGATTTTGCCACTTTCGCGATTAGAGATGTCCTCACCTCCGGTGGCCGTTCAAGCGCCACGGAGGCTGGGCGCCTGAGGCGGCGACTGTCAGCGGTGATCGCTAGATTCACTGTGTGAACGAGGCACTTCCAGGATTCGAACGACCCGCTGCTGTGCAGCGGGTCGTTCCGCGTCCGGAGGGCCGTCTTGTGTCCGTGCAACCCGACATCACGTCGGTCGTCAAGTCGTTCACCTATGAGGTGCCGGTGGCATGGGAAGAAGACGGACGGGCCGACAAGGTCGACATCGGCTCGATGGTCCGCATCGATTTCAGCGGTCGACGAACCGCTGGGTGGGTTACCGCCGTCGACGTCGATCACGATCCGTCGGTCGATGTGCGACCGCTGTCGAAGTGGTCGGGCGTTGGTCCGCCCGAAGAGGTCATCGAACTGGCCGAGTGGGCGGCATGGCGATGGGCTGGTCGTCTTCCACACTTTCTACGAGCTGCATCACCGCCGAAGATGGTGCCGATGGTTCGCCACCGGCCTCCGACGAGCGCCGTCGAGGCTGATGAGGCCTACCGGTCGACGTTTGTCGATGGCGTCACGACCATTCGAACAAACCCTGCGGACACTGGACTAGGGCTCGCACTGGCGGCAGCGGCGACGGGGCGAGCACTGATTCTGGTTCCGACGATTTCATGGCGACGTCGCCTCGCCCGTCAACTGCGAGACGCGGGCGTCGGGGTTGCCGAATACGACGACCAATGGGAACGCTCCGCGTCGGGAGCGGTAACGATCGGCACGCGTATCGCGGCATTCGCTCCAATGCCGGATGTCGAGGCGGTCTTGGTCCTCGACGAGCACGACGGGGCCTACAAGTCCGAACGCACACCGAGCTGGAACGGTCGTGATGTCGCGATCGAGCGAGCTCGGCGAGCCGTTGCACCGTGCGTACTGGCATCGCCGTCGCCATCGCTCGAAGGTCTCCGTGCAGGTGATCGAACCTTGGTGCCGAGCAAGTCGGCCTCTCGGGCGGCGTGGCCGAACGTCACCGTCGTCGACCTACGAACCCAAGAGACGCCAGGTTTGCTCACCGAATCGATCGTCGACGTCATCCGAGGAGAGGGGCCGATCGCCGTCATCCTCAACCGAAAGGGGCGCTCACGGATGCTGGCGTGCGCCCGATGTGGCGCCCTTGCTGCGTGTGAAGCGTGTGGGGGCTCTCTCGCCGAGACCGACGACGGCGCCGGGTTGGTGTGCCACCGCGACAACACCACTCGTCCTAAAGTCTGTAGCGAGTGCAACGGGACGCATTTGAAACACCTACGTCCCGGCATTTCGCGACTCGCAGAAGATCTTGCCGTGCTCGCCAAACGAGAAGTCATCGAAGTCTCGGCCGATAGCGCACCAGCGGATCTGACCTCGAACGGCCTGTTCATCGGGACCGAAGCGATTCTCTACCGCCTCGAACGTGCTCAAGCTGTCGTCTTTCTCGATTTCGACCAGGAACTGGCAATGCCCCGGTATCGAGCTGCCGAGGACGCGTATGCGCTGCTGGCGTTGGCGGCTCGGCTCGTAGGTCCACGAGCTGATGGCGGCCGGATCTTCATCCAGACTCGACGACCAACCGATGTCGTCGTGCAGGCAGCGGCCCAGGGCGACCCGGGGAGCGTGGCATCAGCCCAGCGAGATGTGCGTCAGGTCTTCCAGCAGCCTCCCTACGGTGCATGGGCCGTCGTGTCAGGCGCAGGTGCGTCGGAGTTCATCGAGGATGCTCAGGCGCGCTCAGGCGCGGACAGCGCCGTCCAGTTTCGGCGTCAAGACGATCGGTGGCGTGTAAGTGCCGCGACCCACGAGGCGTTGCTCGACGTGTTGAACAACACCGATCGACCCGCCGAGCGGATCCGCATCGAGATTGACCCGCTGGATATCTAGCGGAGGTGTCCTAGTCCGCGTCGTCGGGGGCGAAGTCGTTCCAGCTTGGGTGTTCAGCGAGGTCGTCGCCATCGGGTTTCGACGCTGGCGGCAGAATCGATGCTGCCAGCGCCGTCGTCAACGGAACAGCTCCGATCAAACCGATCGAACCGGTGAGCGTTCTCACGATTTCGATCGCGATCACTTCAGAATTCGCCACCTGCGAAAGGGACTGCTCGGACGCAGCGAAGAGCAGCAGCAGCGGAAGGCTCGCTCCGGCGTAGGCGAGCAGCAGAGTGTTGACCGTCGCGGCGATGTGGTCACGGCCAACGGAAAGGCCAGACGTGATCAGCCGGCTTGAAGGCATGTCCGGATTTCCGCGGCGCAACTCGCTCACGAGCGATACCTGGGTGACGGTCACATCGTCGAGCGCTCCGAGCGCACCGATGATGGCGCCGCCGAGAAGCAGCGAGCTCAGGCGTATGTCCTCATTGAGCACTGGCAGGACCAACGCTTCGCTGCTGGCAAAGCCGGTGAAGCCTGCAAGCTCGAAGAACACCCACGACAACACGAACGTCAGCCCGAGCGCGAAGAGCGTTCCAGCGAGGGCGATAGCCGTCGTCGGAGAAAACCCATGCGTCAAGAACAAACTCACGAACGCGATGAGCGTGGCTGCAACGAGCGCGACGAGGACAGGGTCATTGCCATCGAGGACCGAGGGCGCAACAAAGCCGACGAGGACGACCAAGGTGACCGCCATTGCGAACAGCGCCAACAAGCCTCGCGCTCGGCCGAACGCGATGACGATGACCGCAAAAAGCGCAGCGAGGGCGACGAGCGGAGTCTGTCGGGCTTGGTCCTCGTAAAAGTATGTGTTCGTGCCTGGTATGAATCCGAGCACGACCTCGTCGCCCGGTTCGAACTCGGGGACGCCGCGCTGGATCTGCAGGTTGATCTCTGGGAGCGCCAGCACCGTTCCAGCATCGGGCCCCTCCAACAGATCGAGGACGAGCGAGCGACACATATCCGGGAACTCTTCAGTGGCGAAGCTGCAAAGCACCGTTTCCGAGGTCACGACGTTTGCTGCGATGCGCTGGGTTGAAAGGCCGATTTCCTCAGCCGCAGCAATTGCATCCTCAGTACCTTGGCCCGTCGGCCACAGGACGGCGAGGCCCACGAGTGCGGCGAGAAGCGAACCCGCCAAAAGGCCGATCACGAGCCGGAGCCGCGTGGATTGCAGCCATTCATCCCATCCGCCGTGGGCGTCATGATCATGTGCATGACTGTGTCCGTGTCCCATCGGCACCATCATTGTTCAGCTGGCTATAAGAGGCACGGAACCGGGACCGCTATTTGTTCGCCTAGTATTCGATGATGGCAACGATTGAAGTCCTCGGAACCTGTCATCACGACTGCCCGGACAGCTGCGGTTGGGTTGCCACGGCGGTCGACG
Organism: uncultured Acidimicrobiales bacterium; assembly: GCA_964451305.1. Classification (GTDB taxonomy): domain Bacteria; phylum Actinomycetota; class Acidimicrobiia; order Acidimicrobiales; family SHLQ01; genus SHLQ01. The sequence continues at coordinate 68,652 of CAYVHV010000010.1, forward strand.
GCGTGTTGACACAGCTGCGCGGCAATCCAAACCACCCGTTCTCAAACGGCGAGCTTTGCCCCAAGGTGTCGAAGTTTGTTGGCCGAGTGAATCACGACGATCGTGTGCTCCACCCACTCATCCGCACCGGTCCCAAAGGCACTGGCCAATTCCGCGGAGCCACCTGGGGTGAAGCTCTCGAACGAGTGGCGACCGAGTTCAACCGAATCCGAGACGAGCACGGTGGCGAAGCGATCCTTCCGTGGTGGTCAGCAGGTACCCAAGGCGCGATCCAGAACCAAGGAACCGCCAAGCCGCTGTTCGCACTGCTCGGAGCGAGCCGACAGCACGGCAGCGTGTGCGGGGTCGCTGCCAACCTGGGTATGGCGTCGGTGTACGGCGATGGCCTCGGTACAGATCCAATGCAGGCGGAGTATTCGGACCACATCATCTTGTGGGGCACGAATACTCGACTCACGAACCGCCACCTATGGCCGGTGATTGCCGACGCGCAAATTCGCGGGGCGAAAGTCACGGTGATCGACCCGATACGAACGATCACCGCCGACAAGGCCAATGCGCATATCCAGCCGCTGCCGGGCACCGATGTTGCGCTCCTGCTTGCCATTATCAACGTGCTCATCGCCGACGACCTGATCGATCACGACTATGTCCAGGCACATTCGACCGGTTATGGCGAGCTCGCCGAGCACGTTGCGGACAAGACTCCTGAGTGGGCTGCGCCTCTCTGCGGCCTAGACGCCGACGTCATTACCGAGTTGGCTCGCTCGATCGGCACGGTGCCAAAGACGATGTTGCGGGGCCTTATCGGCGCCGAGCATCACTACTCGGGCCCGACGATCTTCCGCCTGCTGTCAATCATTCCGGTGCTTACCGGTTCGCACAAGGTTCTCGGCGGAGGTTTCGCCCGGAGCGTCGGGTCGTGGGCCGAGATTACCGACGTCGACATGGATGCGATGACCAAGATCACCGCCGAGGTAGCGCCTGATGCGGGGGCGAAACGCAGCTTCCGTCAACCCGACCTTGGCGTGACGCTCACCGAAGTCGACGACCCGATCCACGGACTCTTCATCTGGAACGGTAACCCGGTGTTGTCGATCCCGAACTCAGGAGCGATCCGGCGGGGGCTTATGCGCGATGACCTGTTCACTGTCGTGAGCGAGCAGTTCGTCACCGACACTGCGTCCTACGCCGACGTGATCTTTCCGGCGAGCATGGAGACCGAGATGCTCGACGTCATGCCATCGTGGGGGCACCTGTGGCTCGGGTGGAACGAACCAGCGACCGAACCGTTGGGTGAAGCAGTTTCGAACACCGAACTGTTTCGTCGACTTGCGACGGCATTGGGCTTCGACCATCCGCAGCTGCAGCTCTCCGACATGGAACAGATCGAGCTGATGGTCGGTGATCACGTCGACATCGACACGATGCGTAAAGACGGCGTCGTTCGGGTCACCGAATATCCCGTCGACCATCTTCCTTACGCCGAGGGCGGTTTTCCGAACGCGTCTGGTAAGGCTGAACTCGTTGCCGAGTCGATGGGGGCCGTAGGTGTCAGTCGACTACCCAAGTGGGTTGCTCCAGACGAGGTCGAAGGGGCACGACGCTCCGACGGTTACAGCTTGTATCTCCAGACGCCAAAGAAGGCGACCCGTTTTCTCAACACGTCGTATTCGCACCTGGCCGAACATGCGGGTCGAGAGACAACGCCCCATATCGAGCTCGATCCAGCTGATGCGGCCGAACGGGGGATTGAAGAAGGTGATTCGGCCAGGATCTTCAATGACCGTGGCTCGCTCGTGCTCCCGGTTGCGCTGTCCGATCGGTTGCGCCCTGGTGTGGTAAGCGTGCCGTGGGGCTATGTCGACTCGTCCTATGGCAGCGATATTGGGTCGATCAACGACCTGACCAACGCATCAGAGACAGAGTTCGGCGGTGGCTCTATCTACGGAGACACTCTCGTAAACGTCGAAAAGGCCGAGTAACTCAGCCAAGCCTGAAGTTGCTCCCCAGTTCATGGGGCCTGTCCCCATTACGAAAATGTCATGGGGCCTGTCCCCGTTGGTTAGGCAGTCCAGGCTTGGCGGCGAGCTTCGGAGATGGCGATCGACGCGGCGACACCGACGTTGAGTGATCCGACCTTGCCGGTCTGGGGGATATATCCAACGTGGTCGCAGAGCGCGAGAGCTTCCTTGCTCAAGCCGCGATCTTCGTGACCCACCACCAGACAAACCTTGCCCGATAGGTCGAGCTCATGAAGCGGGAGCGCGTCGTCCGCGAGTTCGATTCCGACGACCGCGTAACCTGCGTCCTTAGCTGCGTTTATGGCCTCGGTCGGAGTCTCGACCGCAGTCCAGGGAACGTAGCGTTGCGTGCCTAGAGCGGTCTTGTTGGTCTTGTTGTGGTTCGGTGACTCGGTCGCACCCACCAGCCACATCTGCTCGACACCAAGGGCCGCGCTGGTTCGAATGATGGTTCCGACGTTGTACGGCGTCTGCACGCTGTCGAGAACTAGCGAGATTTGCTGGGTGGTGTTCCGGCGCCACTCTCGGTGCAGCCGTTTGAGTCCTGTGGGATCAAGGTTTTTCATGAGTTCGTATCTGACCTGGCGTGTGTTTCGACGATTCGGTAACCCTTACGGCTTCCAAGCTTCGTGGTGGCCCACCCATTCTTGCTCAGCCATGTGGCGAGTGAGTCCGAGCCGAGGTGCTTTTGAACGACCATCCACGCTCTGCCGTTCGTCGTCAGGCGATCAAGCCAGTGCTCGAGCAGTTCGTGGAGAGCCTGCTTACCAATGCGGATCGGCGGGTTCGAGATGATCAGGTCGAAGCGGACGTCTGCCGGCACCTCATCGGCGGTACCGAAGCGAGCGTTGGCGATGTCGTTGGCATTCGCGTTTGCTCGAGCGAGATCGAGAGCTCGGGAATTTACATCGACTCCCCAAACCTCAGCATCTGACGCCCGTCGTGCAGCCGTGAGCGCAATCGGGCCGTACCCGCAGCCGAGATCGAGGATGCGCCCGGTGCTCTCCGGAATAGGAGGGTGGGTTTGGAGCAGATAGCGGGTTCCAGCGTCGACCTTCTGGTTGGAGAACACGCCGCTGTCTGTGCCCAGCGTGAGAAACACATCGGGGAGCACCAGCTCAATGGACCGCGGATTCGACGCTGCTGTGGGCTCAGCATCGAAGTACTGCGCGCTTGCAGAACGTGCGTCCTCATCAGAGTTTTGGTTCGCATCGGTCGAAGGCACCCCGCAACGGTATCGTGGATGGTGATGAGCGCTCCCTATCGCATTCGCCACTATGGCGATCCAGTCCTCAAACAGGTGGCCAAAGACGTCACCGACATCGATGGTTCCCTCGTTCGCCTCGTCGACGACATGCTCGAGACGATGTACGACGAACCTGGCCTTGGCCTGGCTGCACCACAGGTAGGCATCCGCAAGCGTCTGTTCGTCTACGACCTCGCCGAGGAAGGCTTCGACCCGCACGCGCTCATCAACCCCGAGATCGTCGAGTCCGATGGCGAGTGGGAGTTCAACGAAGGCTGCTTGTCCGTACCTGGACTCTCTTGGCATATCGTTCGACCAAAGACGGTCCATATTCGTGGATACGATCTCGACGGTAATGAGGTCAACATCGAAGCTGATGAGCTCGAAGCGCGCCTCTTTCAACACGAACTCGATCACCTCAACGGTGTCTTGCTGGTCGAACACCTCGACGACGAGCAAAAGAAGGAAGCGAAGAAGATCCTGCGCGAGCGCGCCGAGAAAGGCGACAACTCCGCCGAGGCCATGAGCGCTGAGCTCGGCCTCTCTCTGCCGAAGCCCGGCGGACTCTCGCTGCCGTAACTCCGTGGCCCTGCCTCTTCCACCCGTCGACCCCACGTCCATTCGCCGTGTGGCGTTTCTCGGCACGCCCAGCATTGCCGTGCCAACGTTCCAGGCGATCATCGATGCCGGCTACGAGATTCCTCTCGTTGTTTCGGGTGCAGACAAGCGTCGCGGTCGCGGCAAGGAGACATCGCCAACCGCCGTAAAGGCACTTGCGCTCGAACATGACATTTCGGTCTCGACGGACGTCGAAGATCTCTTGATTGAACATGCTCAGGAACCGATCGACCTCGCTGTCGTCGTTGCATTCGGCCAGATCATCCGGACGAATGTGCTCGAACAGATTCCGATGATCAACCTGCATTTCTCCGCACTGCCGAGATGGAGAGGCGCAGCACCGGTAGAACGAGCGATCCTCGAAGGCGACGAAACATCGGCGATCGACGTGATCACCGTGGCCGAGGGCCTCGACGAAGGTGACATCTGGGCTGAGCTGCCATGGCCGATGAGCACGGATGCAACCCTGCTCGGAACCTGGCACGACATGGCGCACGCAGGCGCACAACTCATCGTCGATACCATGCGGGCGGGGTTCACGGACCCGAGACAACAAGTTGGCGAAGCCGTCTACGCCAAGAAAATACGCACCGATGACCTACGCCTCGACTGGAGCCGCTCAGCCGTCGAATTGCATCGGATCATTCGCGTAGGCAACGCGTGGACCGAACTCGACGGTCAGCGATTCAAGATTCACGAGGCGACCATCGAAGAGGCATCGAGCCTCGCAGCAGGCGAGATTCGTGACCTCGTCGTCGGTACCGGTATGGGAGGACTGCGGCTCGTCACCGTCCAGCCCGCTGGGAAACCGCGCATGGACGCTGAGGCATGGGCGAATGGGGCGCAGCCAAACGGATCGGTCTTCGATCCAGTACCCAAGTCATGAGCGAAACTCCCGAACCGTCAAAGACCAACGGCGTCATCGCTCGACGTCTCGCCATAGAAGCGCTCGAACGAATCGAGGTGGACGGAGCGTACGCAAATCTGCTGGCGCCGAGACTGCTAGAAGAATCTGACCTCGACGAGCGCGATCGGGCATTCGTTACTCAAATCGTTTATGGCGCAACTCGAATGAAGCGATCCCTCGATTACCTGGTCGATCGTTTTATCGATCGCGATGACGTGGATTCGCGGGCGCGGGCAGCGCTGCGAGTCGGCGCGTATCAGCTGGCGTATTTGCGGACCCCCTCGCACGCGGCGGTTGATGCGACGGTGGCGGCGACACCGAAACGTGCCCGAGGGTTCGTCAATGCAGTCCTGCGAAAGGTTGCAAAGGCCGGGTCGGCGGAAGAAACCTCCTGGCCGAACGACGGTCTTCGCCTCAGCTATCCGGACTGGCTTGTGACGCGGCTCGACGCCGAGCTCGGTGAGCGGTCGCACGCCGTGCTCGCAGCGATGAACGAGGCGGCCACCACACACGTCCGGTCCGATGGATACCGCCAAGACCTCGCATCTCAAGAGGTTGCTTCGCTCATCGAAGCACCGCCCGGTTCGGTCATCTATGACCTGTGCGCCGCCCCCGGGGGCAAGGCGACATTCATTTCGGGCGCCAACGCTGGCACGGTCGTGATCGGCTCGGACCTCCACGAACATCGAGCGGGCTTGGTGCGAACAGCGGCCGACGACACGAAGACCGATGTGCATGCGCTGGTCGCCGACGCGACGAGGAGTCCGTACCGATCGGCGAGCGCCAAGGCGGTATTGATCGATGCGCCCTGCTCAGGTCTTGGCTCGCTGCGCCGTCGCCCCGACGCCCGCTGGCGCATCAAACCGACTGATATCGAGACCCTCGCCAGCCTGCAATTCGAACTTATTTCTGAAGCGGCGAGGCTCGCCGTTCCTGGGGGACTGGTCGTGTTCTCGGTATGCACGCTCACCGCAGCCGAATCGACAGCGATCGATGAACGGGTAGCCGCAGAGCTTCCACAGCTCGAACCACAACCGCTACCCGAACCATGGGAACCCTATGGCCGCGGCGGACGCCTTCTGCCCGACACGTTCGAAGGCGATGGAATGGCAGCGTTCAACTATCGCGTGCGCAACTAGCTAAATACCGAAGATTCCGCGCTCGCAGTTGATGCGGACTTCGCCCTCGATCGTGCTGCAGCGGTCGTCGTTGCCTTGGCCGCCGTCGAGTGAGTCAATCCACCCACCACCGCGGAGAATGTCATTGTCGGCGCCGCCGTCGAGTGTGTCTCGTCCAAGCGTGCCGAGGAGCTCGTCGTCACCATTGTTCCCGAAGATGGTGTCGTTTCCAGATCCACCGGAGATCCGGTCATTCCCAGACATGCCGAAAAGGTCGTCTCGGCCCGGGCCGCCCTGGATTCTGTCGCTTCCTCGGCTACCTACGACCCTGTCGTTTCCTGGCCCAGCGCTGACGAAGCCGCGCTGTTGCATAAGGATGATGTCGTTCCCTTGACCCGCAAAGACCTGGCCTCCAAGATCTACTCCTCGAATCACGTCGTTACCGCCGCGGGCGCAGATGGTGTGGCCGGCGTCGATCGTGTCATTACCGGGTGTGCCGCTTACGATGTCGCCGGCTTCTGGGATGGCCAACTCGCCGCCGACCGTCATGTCGACCGTTGCCATTTGACCGGCGCAGGAGGGAATGCAGCGACTGTCATTGCATACCGTGATATGCAAACCGTCACGGGCGACGACCGCTATGGCCGCTCGACCATCTTGAATTTGAATGTCGGGTGCAAAGATGTCGGTGGTTAGTGAGGCATTTGGCGACGCCACACGAGGTCCTCCTCCGTCAGCGGGGACGCTCGCAATGTGTAACGCTCCAGTCAATTCGACGTCGATGTAGGCAATGACTGGGCGGCCGATCTCGTCGACTGCGAGTTCGGCGCCTGCGGCGAATCTGTGGGCTCCCTGAAACGAAGGTCGTGACACGAAGTCCAAGGTTCGACAACCACCCGCGTCACCGCTGCATGCATCGAACTGTCGGACGAAGAACTCGTCTTGTGCAGGAGCGCTGGTCGCATCGTTGAAGGTGAAGCTGGAACCTCCAACGAGAAGATAGGACGGATCGGTTGGGTGGGCGGCGACACCACCGTCGTAGAAGAACGCTGTTTCGATGAGGTGATTGAACGGAGAGCTGCAGTCCAAGTCCTTGCATTCCACTATGCGAAGCGGGCGAGCTGTATCTGATTGATTTGCGACGTAGGCCACCACGATCCGACCAGTATCGGTGATTTCAATCGAAGGCACTGAACCAACGACTTCATCCGGCAGGGGGACCCATGTGGTCGATGATTGAGAACAGGTGAGGTTGTCGCAGCGGACAATATTGAGGCGGAAGTCTGCGTCGAGGAACGCGATGACTGCGAGCCCGCCTTCGGTCAAGGCCATCGCCGGGATTCCAAATACTTCAGGTCCAGAGGCCACGGACCGAGTCGACGCTATCGAGTTGCACTCGGGGTCAGCGCAGCGCGCGAGGTCGATCGAGAAGTCGTCCCAGTACGCAATCACTGGGTTTCCGCTCGGGTTGAACCGTATCGAGGGCCATGCGACACCGTTTTCGATACCGGCGATGATGTTGTTTGCAGCCGTCCCTGAGCAGTTCGGTCCATCACAGGTCACGACCCGAAGCGCCGCAACGTCGGGGTCGTAGTAGGCAACTGTCGGTATGCCGTCAGGACTGAACGCGAGCGACGGCGGAGTCCCAAAGTCGCCATTGAAGTTGTCGAGGAAGCGGGCTTGTTGCACTCCGGCGTCAGCGTTGGTGGACAGTACTGTGGCGAGCATCGCTGTGGCGAGTAGTCCAATGATCCATAGCTTCGATGTGATTCTCGGTCCCGCTGACATGAATGCTCCGACAAGTAGTTGCAAATGAAGCTAGTCACTGGGATTGCGAGGGTGTTAATCGCTTCGCGAGTTGCCTGTTGCTGGGCTACCGTTCGTCAATGACGACCTTTGACCCTCAGGCCTGGAGCCCGCCGACGGCGCCAAAGCTGACCGGAGCATACGAATCCAACGACCGTCTCGCGCGCGCGACGTTGCTCGGCGTCTCGGGAAGTGGCCCCGAGGACGTGGCGATCGATGCATCGGAACGCATCTTTACCGGGCTCGACAACGGAGCGATTCTCGAGCTCGATCTCAGTCGCAACATTCGATTCGTTGCCGACGTTGGGGGACGTCCGCTCGGCATCGAACTCTATGGTGAGGACGATCTGCTCGTGTGCAATGCCGACATTGGTCTCCAGCGCGTTTCTAAACAGGGCGCAGTCGACACATTGCTCGATTCGGTAGATGGCGAACGTTTGACGCTCACCAACAACGCGAGCGTTTCATCGACCGGCACGGTCTACTTCACGGAGTCGTCGCGTCGATGGCGACTTGGCGAATACGAGAGCGACCTCGTCGAGGGGCGACCAAGCGGTCGCCTTCTCCAGATGGAAGAAACCGGCGGTGTCAAGGTACTGGTTGACGGTCTGCAATTTGCCAACGGAGTGGCACTCGATGCAGATGAGTCCTCGGTGTTCGTGGCCGAGACCGGTCGTTATCGCATCCATCGTCATTGGCTCAATGGCGACACGGCTGGCTCCACAGAGGTCTTTCTCGACAACCTCCCCGGCTTCCCGGACAACCTGAGCTTCGCTGACGGCATCCTCTGGGTTGCGTTCGCATCGCCTCGCCAGGCGGCGCTTGACGCAATGGCCTCGCGAACGTGGATGCGCAAGGTCGCGCATCTGATGCCCGACGCGCTCAGCCCTAAGCCGGTCCGTCACGGCATGGTCTTTGGGTATGGCACCGACGGGACGTTGCGGCACAACCTCCAAGACAACACTGGGAGGGTGGCGGTGACGACCGGTGTTCGGGCACGTGGCGACACGCTGTACATCGGCATGCTCCACGACTCGAATATCGCAGTCTTCGAGCTCTAACTCACGAGACGTAGCTGCGCTTGGCGACTTCTTCGAGCATGACCTCCGTCGCGCCGCCGCCGATCGGCAGGATGCGGGCGTCGCGGGACATACGGTCGATTGCCGACTCGCTCATGTAGCCCATGCCGCCGTGGAACTGAACGCAGTCGTACATCACTTCGTTGACCGCTTCACAACCCCAGGCTTTGATGGCCGACATCTCCTTGACGTTGTCCTCGCCCTGATCGCCGAGCCACGCCGCGTGATACATCGCTGCGCGTGCGGCGTCGATCTTTGCTTGGTTCATGCCCATCCGCTGGCGGATTGCGCCAAGGTCGAACAGCTTGCCGCCAAAGGCGCTTCGTTCTTGGGTGTACTCGTTGGTGAGATCGATCGCAGCCTGTGCTGCGCCGACGCCCATGCCGACGAGCACCATGCGCTCGTTCTGAAAGTTCTTCATCGTCTCGTAGAAGCCGCGGTGCTCGGTGCCCAGCAGGTTCTCTTGCGGCACCCAGACATCGTCGAAGATGAGCTCGGCCGTATCACTCGATAGCCAGCCGTGCTTCTTTAACTTCTTGCCGACGGAGAATCCTTCGGTTCCTTGATCCACGAGGAACATGGAGATGCCGTACTTGTTCGAATCGTCGGTACGCGCCGCCACGATCACGGTGTCGCCATAGACACCGTTGGTGATGTAGAGCTTCGTCCCGTTCAGGCGCCATCCGTCGCCATCTTTGACCGCCGTCGAGCGAATGCCCGCAACGTCAGAACCGGCATCGGGTTCGCTGACACCGACGGCCATGATGTGGGTGCCGGCCATGATGCCGGGCAGGTACCGGTCGAACTGCTCTTGGTTGCCAGAGTTGATGAGGTGAGGCGACGACATGTCGGTGTGGACAAGACACGTCACGTCGAATCCAGCGAACGTCGATGAACCGAGTGCTTCGGAGAACACGGCGCTTGCCACATATCCCATGCCAAGGCCACCTTGTTCTTCTGGAACACGGAGGGAGAACATGCCGAGCGAGCCCATCTTCTCGAGGATGTCGCGAGGAACCTTGCCCTCTTCTTCCCACGTTTCACCGTGAGGCTTCACTTCCTTTTCGACGAACTCGACGGTCTGGTCATAGATCGCTTCAAGTTCATCGGTCATGTACGCGTTACGCAGGGTCATGGTGTCTCTTTCTCACTGTCTTGAAGGAATGTGATGAGTGTGGCGCCGCCCTCGACCTGGTCGCCCGAGGAAACCTCGATGCGGTCGATCGTGGCGTCACCCATTGCGGTAATGGGATGGAGCATCTTCATGGCTTCGATGGTCATCACCGTCTGGCCATTGCTGACGGCATCGCCCGGTGCGACCAGGATCTCGGTGATCAGCCCAGGGAAGGGCGCGGCTATTTCGGTTCCGGCATCGCCCGCTCGTCCGGCTCCATGCCAGCGGTCGTCGCGGCTGGGGCTATCGAATGCGAGGGCGGAGGAGTGTGGTGTGAGCCGTTCGGCGGTCTTGGTCTCCCACGGGGAGCGGACGTGGCCGCCGTACGGAGAGGAGCGTGGCACCGGTGTTTCGTCGAGAAACCGCGTGGTGACGGTCCCAGCTCGCACCTCCGGACGATCAGCGAGCCAGCGATGGAAGTCGACGTTCGTGGTCACCCCACGAACAGTGAGCTCCGAGAGCGCCGCGGAGAGTTGGTCGAGGGCTGTTACTCGGTCGGGGCCGGTGATGATCAGTTTGCCGATCATGGAGTCGTAGTGGGGAGAGATCTCCGACCCGCTGGCGATGGCCGCGTCCCAACGGATGTGGTCGGCATCGGGGATCGAGAGTGCGGTGACCGTCCCCGTTTGTGGAAGGTGGCCCGCCCACGCGTCTTCGGCGGTGATCCGCGCCTCGAAGGCATGGCTCGGCGTTGACGCGAGCGCATCGTCGAAGACGCGTGGCGCCAGGTCGATCTGTTGTCCGCTCGCAATTGCGAGCTGGAGTGCGATTAGGTCGATTCCAGTGACCTGTTCGGTGACGGTGTGTTCGACTTGGATGCGAGTGTTCATCTCGAGAAAGAAGAACTCGTTCGACGCTGCGTCGACGATGAACTCGATCGTGCCGACCGAGTCGTATCCAATCTCCTTCGAGAGCGTTACCGCGGCCTGACGCATAGCGGTCGAAACCTCGTCGGGAAGGTTTGCCGCCGGGGCTTCCTCGAGAACCTTCTGATAGCGGCGCTGCACCGAACATTCCCGGGTGCCGACATCGATGACGGTCCCGAACGTGTCGCCGGCGACCTGGACCTCGATGTGGCGAGGCCGGGTGATATACCGCTCGACGATCACGTCATCGTTTCCGAAGGAACGGAGCGATTCGCTGCGAGCGTCGGCGAGCGCCTGGTTGAAGTCTTCGGGGTTGTGCGCGATACGGATTCCCTTGCCCCCACCTCCAGCCGAAGCTTTGACGAGTACGGGATAGCCAATCTCGTCGGCGGCGGCCTTGAGATCGGCAGGGTCCTGGCTTTCGTTGAACCCCGGGATTATCGGCACGCCGGCGTTCTCTGCGACGGTCCGGGCTTCGATCTTTGACCCCATCGACGCAACCGATGCGGGGGAGGGGCCGACCCAGATCAAGCCAGCGGCGGTAACCGCCTCGGCGAACTCGGTCCGCTCCGACAAGAACCCGTATCCCGGGTGCACGTGGGTCGCTCCAGATCGCGTCGCCGCGTCGAGGAGCGCGTCGATCGACAAATAGCTCTGGTCGAGCGCTGCGGGCCCGATGCGCTCGCTACGGGTCGCCTCTGCCACGTGCGGGGCGTTCGCGTCAGGGTCTGCATAGACCGCTACGGAGTCGACGCCCCACGCGTCGCAGGTGCGAATAATTCGTCGAGCAATCTCACCGCGGTTGGCAATGAGTACGACCATCTCTGGGTCCGGGCACGGAATGGGTTCGAGCACAACCATCACATCCTGTAGACGATGCGATCGCCGCTGACGGGCGCATCCTGTCGGGCAGCCAGTGCGAGACACATGCCGAGAGCATCACGGGTGTCGAGCGGGCTGATCAGGCCGTCGTCCCAGAGACGAGACGTGGCGTAGTAGGGGTCGGACTGCTCTTCGTATTGCCCTCGAATCGTTGAACGGATCTCCGCAATCTCCTCGTCGGTGGTCTGCGCACCTTTCATCCCGCCGAGGCGGATGTCGGTGAGAACCGTCTCGGCGGTGTCGGCGGCCATCGTGGCGATTCGGCTGTTCGGCCAGGCAAAGAGGAACCGAGGGTTAAATCCGCGGCCGCACATGCCGTAGTTGCCCGCTCCGTATGAACCGCCGATCAGGACGGTGAACTTCGGAACACGACAGTTCGCGACCGCGGCGACCATCTTGGCGCCGTTCTTCGCAATTCCGCCGATCTCAGAATCGCGCCCGACCATGTAGCCCGTGGTGTTCTGCAAGAACAGCAGTGGAATCGATCGTTGGTTGCATAGCTCAATGAAGTGCGTGGCCTTCAACGCGTCCTCGGAAAAAATGATCCCGTTGTTCGAGATGATGCCGACCTGATGCCCCCAGATGCGGGCAAAACCGACGGCGATCGAGGTTCCCCATTCGGGCTTGAAGTCTGCGAACTCGCTGCTGTCGACCAGACGGCTGATGATCTGGCGGGCATCGAAGGGAATTCGGGTGTCCGCGTTGATGATGCCGAGGATGTCTTCAGCAGGGAGTTCTGGTGGATGGGGTTCAGCCCAGTCCAACCAGCCATTTCGATTGTCGATGCGCTTCTGGTTGGTGTTCTCGCATAGCTCGCGGAGAAGCCCGTAGGCTTCGGCCTCGGTTTGGACCATGTAGTCCGACACTCCCGACTCGCGGGTGTGCAGCGCTGCGCCTCCGAGATTGTCGGGATCGACGACTTCGCCGAGTGCGGCTTTGACGATCGGTGGTCCGCCGAGGAAGATCCGGCCGATACCTTCGACCATGATCACTTCGTCAGACAGTGCGGGTACGTACGCACCGCCTGCGGTGCAACCGCCGAGCACGACCGACAGCTGGGGGAGTCCGGCTGCCGACATTCGTGCCTGGCGGTAGAAGGTGCCGCCGAAATGGTCCTTATCGGGGAAGACCTCGTCCTGCATTGGAAGGAATGCTCCGCCGGAGTCGACGAGGTAGATGCAGCCGAGTTCGTTCTCTAGCGCAATGTCTTGGGCTCGAACCTGCTTCTTGATGCCAGCGGGGAACAGCGAGCCACCTTTGACCGTGGCGTCGTTCGCGATGAACATCCAGGGCACGCCGTGAATTAGGCCGATTCCGGTAATGATGCCAGCTCCAGGAAACTCATCATCGACCTGGCCGAATCCGGCGAGGCTCGACAGTTCCATGAACGGGGCGCCCTCATCGGTGACCATGTCGATGCGGTCTCGGGCCATGACCTTGCCGCGGCCGTGGTGTCGTTCGATCGATCGAGCGCGCCCTCGGCCGCCATCGATTGCGAACTGCAGCCGTTCGGTGAGGGTGGCGAGGTCACTGCGGTAGGCAGCGGTGTTCGTTGCGAATAGTTCGCTTTGCCGGTCGATGGTGTTCGGTATTGGTCTCATTAGCTATTGGCCAATCCATTCCAGAGCGTGTCGACAATCGCAGCGGCGAGATCGTTCGTGGACCCGTTTGCGGGGTCGAACCACTGCACGGTCGAGTTCATGGCTCCAAAGAGCGCGAGGCGGGCAATGCTTATGGCTTCGTCGTCGAGGCTTGGGGCGATGTCGGAGAGAAGCTCGGTCCAGTTGGCTTCATATGCATCTCGCTGGACCACCGATGCCGCTCGGACGTCGGCGGGAGCGAACGGAAACACGGTCACGTGGGCTGCGGTGAATGCGTGGTTCGCGAATAGCGCGTGAAGGTGGCCCGCAACGTGGGCTCGAAGGCGATCGTGGTGGCTCGCATCGCTCGTGAGGCTGTCGGCTGCTTCGGTGAAGGCCGTCGTCACCGATTCCATGCCGATCTCGAGGATCTCGGTGAGCAGCGCATCCTTGGAGTCGAAGTGGTGGTAGATCGACGCTGGCCGCATGTCGACAGCGTCCGCGATGGTGCGAAGCGATGTCTCGGCGTAACCGCGGGTCAGGAACAGTTCAGCCGCTTCACGAAGAATGCGATCGCGTCCAGTTTCTGTCATTGGTGGCGTAGCGGTATCCATCCCCATTCATCGGACTCTACCGAACGATCGTTAGGTGGGCAAGGAATACCCGTGATCTAGACGCTGGAGCGGCTACCCGGTCGGTACGGCCGACCATTCGAATGCTGGTTGCTCCGCGAAGAACGCATCGAGCGCCGCGAGTTCGTCAAGTGTTGGTTCGCGACCTTCCTCTTCGAAGATGAAGAGTTCGTCCGGCGGAACCGGGAACGATTCGGTCAGCAAGACGACTTCGTCATCGCCGACGGCTGCGATCGACGTGAACTCATCTTGGGTTTCGCCGACGAAGGTGGCGAGCAGAGTCCATGTCTCTCCATCTGGGGAGAACCAGAGTTCGCTCTCAAAGGTCGGCTCAGATTCAGGACCGTCGAACTGTTCGAAGGCTTGATCGATCGCGTTCGTGATGTCCTCGAAAGAGAAGACCGTCAAGACGTCACCCGTTTCCGGATCGAGCCATGCAGCATCCTCGTTTGGTTGTTCGATGCGAAGGACCCCTGGGATCTCTCCCTCGGCGAAGGCTTCTTCGAAGGACACCGACTCGTGAATGACCGTGCCGTCGATCGACCGGAGCCCGCCCGAGTCCTCGTTGAGGCGGATCTCCATGATGAACCCGTCTTGTTCGATCTCGATCAGGTCGGGGCCGAAGAAGTCGAATGGTTCGGTGGTTCCTTGGAGCAGTGCTGCAAAACCGCCGGGGCCAGCTACCGGCTGAGGGAACGTCCCGAATAGCTCGGTCGGTATCTCGCTCTCCCTCCACGAGGTGCCGAGGTCATCACTGGTGAGTACGAGCAGTGCAGGGTCGTCGTCTGGGCTTGTATTGAAATCGACGACGATGGCGAGCGCGAGGTCGCTGTTGGCTGCCACCTGCACATCGCTGGAGCTTCCCCCGTCAGCGTCGCTCTCGAACCGCTCCACGGGAGCCCAATCGCGTCCGTCCGGTGAGCGCAGCACCGTTGGTCCGCCATCGAAGCTAAAGACGGTTGTGAGAAAGCCTGCGTCGGTGCCGACGATCACGTTCGGGAACCCTTCAACGGGGAGATCGACGATGTCGAGGTTGCCGCCGATCGGGCCGGCGAGGACGATCGGGCTGCCTTCTGGTTCAGAGAAGAAGGCCGCCAAGAGTTCGTCGTAGAGCTCGTCACCAGGAACGATTCGGAGGATCTCGGTTTCTTCAAAATCATCGTCGGCCGCACCGAAGTCGCAGCTGGTGACGATGATTGGATCGCCGTCGTCTCCGCTTTCGATCCCGCAAATGTTCTCAACCTGATCCTCGGTCAACAACCCAGAGTCGAACAGCGCCTCGAAGGGATCGACGAAGGCCGGCTCGACGCTGATCAGAACAGCGAGTTGATTTCCGGAAACTGCGGCGCCGTTGATGAAGGTAAAGCCGCCATCTTCGACGGGTATCTCAGGCAACTGAGCCGTGCTCCACGACGCGCCGGTCGCAGAGGTTGCGATGACCTGCTCAGGTCCGGATTCAAACACCGTCTCTTGAGCCAGAATCGCGTTCAGGATCTCGTCATAGAACGCATCACCTGGCTCAAGCCGGAGGGCTTCTTGGCCGTCGAAGAACTGTGTCTCGAATTCGAAGAATGCATCCTCGATCTCGAGACGCTCTTGTTCGGACTCGGCATCGTCGAGTGCGCTTTCGAAGTCCTTAACGGCACGATCGAAGTCCTCGAAGTCGCACACGGTCACAACGATCGGTTCTCCGGGGCCATCGGCCCGAACATCGCAGAGATCGAGAACCTGCTCATCGGTGAGGAGGCCGCTCTCGACGACCAACTGGAACGGGTCGATGAAATCGGGGAAGATCTCGACGATCGCGACGAGCCCGTCCGCACTGGAGACGAGGGTCTGAACAAACCCCTCGGACGGAAGGCCTGTGGTGGGTTCGAGCACCCAATCCACTCCGTTCGTGGAACGTGCGAGCTCGAAGCCGTCGCCGGTGGAATCAACACGGACGAACTCGCCGTTAGAGAAGACGACCTGACCTGGGAATGGCTGGTCGGAGAAGGTGGCGGCTTCGTCGGCTGCTGCTTCCTCTTCGGCATCGGCCGCGCTGTCACTCTCCGAAGCGCCCTCAGTTTCTGACGCGTCATCGTCGGCCTCGGCCTCTGACGCTGCGTCCTGGGCGCTGTCTCCTTCGGTCGAGATGTCGGGGACGGGGGGAGTGGTTGGAGCAGGGGTTGGAGCGACGGTCGGCGGTGATGGAGCGGGATCTGGTGGGGCGACCGGGGCGGCCACAGTCGTTGACTCTGGGCTAGCGGTTGGAGCGACAGCGTTGGTTGGCGCGTCTGTCGTCGTGGTAGTTGT
>CAYVHV010000010.1:84978-89699 GCA_964451305.1 uncultured Acidimicrobiales bacterium
GTTGTAGTGGTCGTTGTTGGAGATGTCGTTGGCGCTGTCGTAGTGCTCGGGGCATCGGAGGTTGATGTCGTCGCCTCTTCGGTAGACCCAGCAACCTCAACGTCGGCATCAGGCTCTTGGGAAGCATCAGATTCCACGACCGCATCGACCGGAGCCTCGGTTGCAGAAGTCTCATCTGCGGCGATCTGGGTGTCGTCGGCGCCCGTCGTGAGCGCCACGATGATGCCGGCCGCTATCAACCCGAGGAAAAGAACTACGCCAACTGCCTTTGCAGATATGGAACTGTCCACGTCATCCTCCAATGCGCGTACTGAGGCATGCAATGCCAACAGGGCTGACCAAAACCGTCAACTAGTCGACAATAACACTCAGGTCGACCCGACCTTGGGACGTGGTCTAGGAGTCGGCTTGGCGGTGATGCTGGATGACCTCGGCGACAATAAAGCGGAGAAATTTCTCGCTGAAGACCGGATCGAGCCCAGCTTCTTGAGCCAACGCACGCAATCGTGCGACCTGGGCGGCCTCGCGATCGGGGTCCGCTGGGGCAAAGCCTGCCTTGGCCTTGTGCTCGCCAACACGCTTCGTGATCTTGAAACGTTCGGCCAAGAGATGCACCAAGGCAGCATCGATATTGTCGATGCTGTTGCGACATTCTGCGAGTACGGGATCGTTATCCACAAACGCATCGTAGCGGCTTGTTCGTCGACCGAAGAGCCCGTAGTCGGGAGAGCTGCGGTCGCTGCGATAGCTTGGCCTTGATGGCACATTCACCCGAACCAGATGCGCACCCGCCCACGCCTGCGAAGATCGTGACGGTCTCCGACGGAGTCTTCTATGGAACTCGTGAAGATCGCAGTGGTGAGACTCTTGAATCCCACCTCAACGCCAACGGATACGACGTGGTCGAGCGTGCGTTGACAGAGGACGGCACCGAGCCTGTCAAGGCAACGTTGTTGCGGCTTGCGGACGGTTTCAACGGCGTCATCGTGACGACCGGCGGAACCGGCTTTGGCCCAAGAGATCTCACTCCCGAGGGCACTCGAGCAGCCATAGACCGCGAAGCTCCGGGTCTCGCGGAGGCTATGCGGCTCGTCAACCCTCTCGGACGGCTGAGTCGTGGCATTTGCGGCACGATCGACGAAGCGCTCGTCATCAACACTCCGGGCTCGACCAAGGGGTGCGTTGAGACGTTCGATGCCATTGCCGATGTGATCCCGCACGCTGTTCGTTTGATGGTCGACAACTCAGATCCTCACCCGCACACCGAAAAGCCATCTGACCCAGCAGCGTCGTAGATGATGGATAGACGAACCGAGAGCACAGGACCAAGCGATTCCGCGGCCTACCGCGAGTCGATGATGCGACGGGCCATGGCAAACGCAGAGACGGCGCGTCTGCGATGCCGGCCCAACCCGTGGGTGGGGGCGGTTCTCGTCGATACGGACGGCGCTGTGTACGACGGAGCAACCCATCGACCAGGCGATCAACACGCCGAACGCGAAGCGCTGTCGGCAGCCGGTGATGCAGCGAGAGGGTCCACGGTCTTTACGACGCTCGAACCGTGCAACCACTCTGGCCGTACGGGTTCGTGTGCGGCGGCACTGATCGATGCTGAAGTTGCGCGGGTCGTGATCGGCGTGACCGACCCCGACGAAAAAGTCTCAGGCGATGGGGTTGCTCGACTCGAAGCATCGGGCATCGAGGTGATTCATGGGGTGCTCGAAGACGAGGTCTCCGAACAACTCGCCCCGTATCTCAAGCACCGCCGCACCGGCCGCCCGTACGTGATCGTCAAACTCGCACAGACGCTCGATGGCGCTATCGCTGCACCCGACGGCACGAGCAAGTGGATTACCGGCCCTGAATCTCGCCGAGACGTTCACCGTCTTCGCGCTGAATCCGATGCGATCATCGTCGGCACGGGAACCGTCGAAGCCGACGACCCATCGTTGACCGTACGCGACTACACCCCGCCCCAGACCGATGACGAGATGCCGCGGCTCGATCCATGGCGAATCGTTGTCGGAACTCGGGCGATCGATCTCCACGAAGGCGCGAACACGGCACCGTTCGAACCGTGGAAGCGTCCGCTCACCGATCTGCTGGACGAGCTCGGCGCGCGCGAAGCGGTTCAGGTCATGGTCGAAGGTGGAGCGACCCTCGCAGGCTCCTTCCATCGTGAGGGGCTCGTCGACGAGTATTGGATATATATCGCTCCCGCGATCATGGGTGGCAACAACGCAACGTCCACGTTCGCAGGCGATGCCGCAGTGACGATGGCCGACGTGCAACGCGGGTCGTTTGTAAGCGCCACGCCACTCGGTGACGATCTGCGGATTATCTATCGACCGAACTAGACGATGGCGTCGGTGTTGAGTGCAACGATGCCCGTTGCGCCGATCGCTTGAAGCTCGCCGAGTTTCGACCAGAGATTCTTCTTCTTCACCACGATGTGAGCGGCGACAAGATCGTCACGTCCAGCGAGCGGCAGGATCGTCGGCGCAGCGAGTCCCGGAAAGACGTTGCTCAATTCGCTGAGCTTCTCCTTCGGCACGTGAAGCATTACGTACTGCGTTTGACGAGCCTGAATAGCGGCATTTATGCGCAGGTTCAGCTCGGCGATGACCGGACAGTCAGGGTCGCCCCAGCTCAGCGTGGCCTGGCACGTTTCGCCTTCGGCCAGAACGCGGAGACCGTTGCGCTGGAGGCTGCCGCCTGTTTCACGAAGGTCGACGATGGCGTCGGCGAGACCGACGGCGCACACGCCCTCGAGCGAGCCGCCCATGTTGACGACCGTCGCGTCGACGCCTTCGTTTGTCAGCCAACGTTTTGTCCAGGACGGAAGATGGGTTGCGACCGTCTGACCGGAAAGATCCGACAGGGTCTGAAACGGTGAATCGTTCTTTACCGCGACGATCAGGTCAGAACCAGAGAATCCAAGGTCGATGCTGGGCCAATCCTCGATGCCGTTCTCGAGCGCGGTGTCGGTGGAGATAAAGGCCGCATCGAGCTTGCCTTGGGCCAGCCACGCAGCAGCGTCACGTGGGCGCATCTCGATGAACTCGATGTTCTCGACGACAGCCGAAGCGTTCATTCTGTCGAACGAACGACGCGAATATCCGGCGTGTGCGAGAAGTTCGAGCACCGATTCGCGCAGGCGTCCCTTCGACGGAATGGCAATGCGGGTCTGTTCGGACATGATCAGTTCTGCTCGACGGCGTTGCTCACTCCAACGAACGCTTGCTGAAGTTGCTCGCGGGCGTTGCGCAGGGTCTGTTCGTTCTCGCCGAGTCGACCTTCGAGGCCGTCGACCATGGTGCCCATTGCGTCGATGGCGAGTGACGCTTCGTTCAGGTTCGGTGGGTTCTGGCGAAGGTGGATAGCGGCCAACTCGTAGAGGCCCATCACGTGGTTCGCAATGACAACTTCTGGGGGAGTGGTGGCCAGCTGGCGTTCCTGTTCGGCCATCTGAACAACGGCTTGTTCGAGTTGGGCGCGTTCTTCATCGCTCAGCTCATCGAGCGAAGGGATGCCGAGCGCCTCAGCGAGTGCGGCTTCGTCCATCTCCACCCCGCCGACTTCACCTGATCCTGCTGGATCTTGGCTCGCTGCATCTACAGGCTGCGACTGGGCTGGGGGCTGCTTGGGTTTATCTCGGGGAACTTCGTGTTCGCCGCCTGGTGTCCACAAACTCATTCAACTCATCCGATCTTGGAATAGCGCTGGTGCGCTGCGCGTAACTTCGCTGCTTTGCGTCGCAGTCCTGCTTTTCGTTTGGCAGCGCTGCTTTTCGCAGTCCGTAGCCTATGCTGTTCTACTGACAAATTGTTCTGAAGCGGACCCCTGGTTTCTAACAAAGCCAGACGGACCCGCCCAGCCACTCGAGGGTGCACTGGGTCGCACAGAAACACAAGCGACACGACCACGACCTTTGTCGTGTTCGTCCACTCGTGTGATCCTGTCCGGCGCGGTGAGCTCTGCAGCGGCATCAGAGCCCGATGAAAGGAACTGCCCTTGCGCAGTGAGCAGTCATAGCTGATAAAGCCGAAGCCAGAGTCAACGAGCGAATTCGTGCACGCGAAGTCCTTCTCGTTGGCGCAAATGGCGAGAAACTCGGTGTACGCGCCACTCCTGAAGCTCTCCGCATGGCGGGCGACATGGACCTCGACCTCGTCGAGGTTGCCAGCAAAGCAAACCCTCCGGTTTGCAGGATCATGGATTACGGCAAGTGGAAGTACGAACAATCCCAGCGAGAAAAGGAATCTCGAAAGAAGAGCACCAACGTCACCGTCAAGGAGATGAAGTACCGGCCAAAGATCGGCCAAGGCGACTTCGACACCAAGACGCGTAAGGTTGAAAAGTTCCTCGGCGAAGGTTCCAAAGTCAAGGTCACGATCATGTTCCGTGGCCGTGAGATGCAGCACCCAGAACTTGGACGCCGCATTCTCGATGACATTGCTGACGTGGTTGACAACATCGCAAACGTCGAATTCGGACCGAACCTCGAAGGCCGCAACATGGTCATGGTGCTCGGACCGGACAAGAAGAAGATCGCGGCGTTGAAGAAGCGACAAGAAGAAGAAGCTGCTGCAGAAGCGGAGCTTGCTGAAGCCAGCAGCGACGACTCTGAGACATCTGGTTCTGAAGAAGAGTAATCCCTCCACCTAGACGACAACCGAAAGAGGTCCTCATGCCAAAGATGAAGACACACCGAGGTGCTG
>CAYVHV010000011.1:0-23242 GCA_964451305.1 uncultured Acidimicrobiales bacterium
CAACTCGACTGACATCGATGCGCTGAGGCGACGACACCTGAGCTTCTCAGAGCGCAGAGCAGTGCGCAGCGAAGAGCGAAAGGAAACTGAATTCCTGACGGGGTGACTCGTTTCGACGTGAAAACGGTCTGAGGACCGCCTTGCGGCGGCCCTCAGTGTCGAGCGGAAGGTGAGGGATTCGAACCCTCGGTAACCCGAAGGCTACAACGGCTTTCGAGGCCGCCCCATTCGTCCGCTCTGGCAACCTTCCGCCCATGAGGGTAGTTCCCGCCCTCATGGGAGCCAACCTGCGGAAGTACTCGTTTCCGTGCGGGGTTGTCTACAGTCATGAGCCGCACCGCTGCGAGCTTCTGGAGGAGTTGCAATGTCTGAAGAACGGCCACCGTTTCCACCCTTTGACGAGGCTGCTGCATGGAAGAAGGTGCTCGGCGCCGAAGCAGCGTGGAACACTCGCGATCCTGACAAGGTCGCCGGCGCATACTCGCTCGACAGCGAATGGCGAAACCGCGACACGTTCCTCAAAGGACGCGACGAAATCCGAGACTTCCTCGCACAAAAGTGGGCTCGTGAAACCGAATACGCCCTCCGCAAAGACCTATGGGCATATCACGGCAACCGCATCGCTGTTCGCTTCCAGTACGAGTCGCTCGATGAGAACGGCCAATGGTGGCGCAGCTACGGCAACGAGAACTGGGAGTTCGACGAGCAGGGTCTTATGCGTCGCCGAGAGGCATCCATCAACGACGTCGCGATCGACGAATCCGAAAAGCGCTTGTTCGGCCCTCGGGAAGACGGCGACACCAGCGGCATCCCACTGCAGTAACGCTCAGCGAGTTAGCTCGTCCTTCCAAAGAACGTGCGCAACGCACTGTTCGAGAGTTGGACATCAGGCTTCTCGTTGAATGCAAACACCGTGAGCAAACGCGTCGTATCACCCACGGTCGGGGTGACACGATGAAGCGCGTTGCGTCCACGGAACAGCACGAGTGCCCCAGGTTCGAAATCGAGCGTTGCAGTGACGGCTGTGCCGTCCAGCGCGGCCGCTACCCGCTCGAACCCCATCTCACCAGCATCTGCATCACGCACGTCGGCGACATACTCAAACCGGCCTCCGCCTTCAGGCTTCTGCAGCAGCATCGTCACCGCAAACGCCGAATTATCGAAGTGCCAACCGAGCTCTCGTCCGGCATCGGCGAAGTGCACGTTGATAGACGACAGCGAATCGGCATACGGGTAGATTGCATCGACCCCGATCACCGCGCACAAGAATGCACGGAACTCAGGCGACTCATAGACCTCACGCAGCGGTGAATCTGGCGGTATCTGATCGTCGGCGATCAACCCCTTGCTACTCACAACCTGACGATTGAACGCATGGTCGTCAGCGAACTGATCACTCGGCGGTGTCAGATATACGTTGTGCGTCGAGGCTGCGTAGAAGACATCGTCCCGCTGCAGCATCACATCGCTGATGATCTGCTCGATGGCGGCCGGCCGGAAGAAGCCCTCCAACACGAGCGCACCTCGTTCATCGAGGATTGCCTTGCACCTATCTGAGAATGCCGGATCAGTGATCGGATGAGCCTCGGTATCGATGTGTGCAACCACACGCACAGGCTAGAAGCCAGTACTGTCGGAAGCCCATGGCAGCCGAAACAACAACGTCGTCAGACACGTCCGTTGAATCACCGAACGTCGTCGAACCGATCATCGGCACGCTGAACGAAGGTTCGCTCCACGCCGCGCTCAAAGAGCTATACGCCGAGCCAGGAGACGAATTCGAAGTACCCCTCGGCCGATTCGTTATCGACATCCATCGGCCCGGCCAACTCATCGAAGTCCAGACGGGCTCGTTTGCTGCGATGGGCAAGAAACTCGATCATCTACTGCCAGATCACAAGATCCTGCTCGTGCACCCCATTGCGGTCGAGACCTACCTGAAGCGGCCCGACAAGAATCCTCGCAAGTCGCCAAAGAAGTCATCGATCTACGGCCTCTTCGACCAACTCGTCAGTATCCCGACACTGCTCGACCACCCAAACCTCACCCTCGACATCGTGCTCGTCTCGGTCACCAAGATGCAGGTCCATGACCCAAAGGCACGACGGGGCCGTGGCGGCTACCGAACCACCGACCGAGTCCTACGCGAGGTCAAGTCCACCCACCGGTTCGAAACAGCCGAAGACCTGTTGCACCTGCTGCCCGACGACCTCCCGCCAATCTTCACCACCGCCGACATGTCGGCGGCGGGCACCTTTGATCGAGACGTCGCCCGCCAGATCGCGTACTGCTTTCGAGCGCTCGGCTTCTTCGACGAGACGGGCCGCACCAAAGCCGGATACAACTACCGGCTCTCCGCCTAACTCACGGGCTACCTCGAAACGTTCTCCAAGCGCTCCATCGCAACCCGCACCGGCGCGTAGTGGTCAGCTCCCACCTCGACCAGCGTCGTCAAACACGCAGCATCGAGTTCGGCTTGAATCTCGGGTCGCTCGGTGGCTTCGAGAAGTAACCGTCGAACCCTTGCGACATCGTCCGCGCTCATGGTCGATCTGGCGACGAGCGGTTGCACCGGCCACGGCCCGAGCCGTTCGATAATCCGAAGATTCGCAATGCGTTCGTCGGCGCGGGCACGGCCCATCCGCACAACCGAATCCACGAGCGCGACGTCGATCTCACCGGCGAGGAGTCGGTCGAGCGACATGTGGTGGCCACCGGTCATCACCCGCGTGGCAAAGTCGTACGGCAGATCTCGATCCTCAAGAGCAAACGTCAACGAATAGTTGCCGCTCAAGCTCACTTCGTCGTTGCAACCAATCGTCCGACCAGCAAGATCCTCGAACGTCTCGATACCCGACTCGGGAAGTGTCACGAGATCGCCGAAATACACGGGGCGACCATGGCAGTCGGGATCGTCAGGAACCCATGCAACCCCAGCTAGTTCGATCGTCGGCTCATCGCCACGAGTGCCGAGCTCGACGAACGATGTCGAACAGATCCATCCCAGGTCGGCTTCGCCACCACGAAACGGATCGACACCAGGTGCAGGTCCGGACGCGGTCTCATCGAAGTCGACCTCCGCGTCGACGATGCGTGCGAGCGATGTAAACAACGAATACGGGAAACCCGGAGACATGTAGGAGATCAGACGCACGGGGGCCACGGTAGCGCGGGCCGGTCGGGGTCGATCGAGGCGGAGACCCTGTTACGAGTCTCTTCACCGCCGCCGAAAAGGCCGAGGTGCTAGTTGCCCCAGCGTTGGCCCTCGGGACGAGCAAAGTGCTCGGCGAGGTAGTCGGTCATTGCCTCGGGGCTCATCGGCTTGGAGATGTGATAGCCCTGCACATGGGTCCAACCTCTACTGCGGAGCCACTCGAGCTGCATGTCGTTCTCTACACCCTGGGCGATCGTTTGGACCCCGACCGAACGAGTGATGTGCTGGATCGAATCGAGTATTGGGTCGTTCTTGCCCTCTTCGATCCGACCGGTGATCGACCGTGAAACCTTCGCGATCTGAATGGGCAAGTTCGCGAGATCCGCAAGCGTCGAGTTCGCAACACCAAAATCATCGACCGCGACACGAACGCCAGCCCTACCCAACCGAGCGATGTCGTTGACGACCTTCTCAATGTCAGTGCCAGCAGAAAGATCAGCGACCTCAAGCGTGAGGTTCTTCGGATCAACACCATGGTTCTGGAGTGTGCTCAACACGTCGTCGGCCAAAGCATCGCTTGTGAACTGACGACGAGAGACGTTCACGAAAATGGAGATCGGCCGACCGATCTTGTTTTGGGTTCGCCAACTCATGTGCTGACGGCATGCGTCGTCAATCACCTGACGGCCAATCGGAATCACAAGTCCGGAGTGCTCAAGGAAGGGGACAAACTCGGCTGCGGGGCGAGCCGTTTCACCACCCGCAGGTTGCCAACGCAACAGTGCCTCCACTCCAACGACGGTCCCCGATTCAATCTCGACGATCGGCTGCCAGTAGAGACTGAACTCCTTATCGGCTACCGCTCGGCGGACGAGCATCTGACGCCACAACTCTTCGTCGGCCAGGCTCTGTTGGACCGGATCGAAAACGATCGCACGGTTTCGCCCACCGTCCTTCGCCTTGCGAAGCGCCATCTCAGCGTCTTGAAGAACCTGCGTCGAACTTGCCTGACCATTGATTGGAGCGATGCCAATGCTGACACCACCGTAAATTTCTGTGCCGTCCACGATGAGAGGCCGCGTCCAGCGTTGAAGAATCTGTTCGGTGACGACGTCGAGCTGTGCTCGTTCAGTCGTGGGCAGCACGACGACGAACGCATCGCCGCTCACCCGGAAGAGTCGAGAGCCAAACACGGTGATCAGCCGGCTCGCTGCCTTCTGAAGAAGACGATCGCCGACTTCGCGGCCGAGCGAGTTGTTGACGACACGGAAGTCGTCCAAGTCGATGAGCAGGACCGACATCGGGTCGTGCGAGGCAACCACCTCGGTTAAGTAGGTGTGGAGTGCAGCGAGACTGCTCGCCCCGGTGAGCTGGTCGATGTCGTCTTGGGAGACGACGTTGACAGCGGGGTCGGCGATGGCCTGCTGCGGAGTGATCACGCCAACGAGGCCGATCATCTCTCCCGAATCAAACAACGGCATGCGAATGCTCTGAAACGCACGGCCTTCGTCGTCGGTAAAGACAGAAACCGAGTTCTCGCCGGAATCGGTTACTCGCAGGTCCTCGGAAACACTCATCGCAGCACGCGCGGGCTCGAGGAGATCGTGCGTGGTCTTGCCCAACACATCTTTGATGCTTTCGAAACCGTGAGCGGTCAACCATGGGCCATTTGCTCGTACGAAACGGCCATCCAAATCGGTGACCCAGATCTGTGATCCGATCGCTTGGGTTAGGCGGTCGGTGTTTTCGCGCTGAGTGAACGCCCGGTGTATTCGGTCGACGGGTGCACCTGATCCTGAGATCGGTGTATGTGACTGTGCTCCAGCAATGTCAACCATGCGGTTAACTTCGGCATCTGAGCACCGCAGTTAAGGCAAAAGGCCTACGTTCAGCGGTGGGAAGGCGGGCAATCCGTTAACCGATATACCTCAAACGATGAACGGTTCGAGGAGTTGCACAACTGCGATCGAAACAACGATGCTGAGCGCTGCCGCCAAGATCCCGAAAACAAGGACTTTCCAGCCGTAGCCAGAGAGTCGTCCAGAAGCCGCCCGGTCATTCTGTAGGTATTGCATTTTCACTCCGTGTAGGTGCCAAGTTTCGCACCCGCCTCGATGCTCACCATCTCCCTCTCACGCCCAGAGGTGCTGAACACCACTAGTCCAGACGGACTAGAGGCGCGCAAGGTCGCGAAATATTTGTGACGCGGAATGAAATCGGTATTAACCGAGTGCGATCAGGACGGTTGCGAACAGGGCGAGCGCCAGACCGGTCAGCTGCAACTTTGACATTCGTTCGTCGAGTACGAACCGGGCCAAGATCACCGTCGAGATGGGGTAGAGGCTGCTCAGCACCGCAATTACCGACAAGTCACCAAGTGCCGTGGCGAACAAGAAGATCACGTTCGAGCCCGTGTCGAAGAGGCCGGTGATGATGATCAACCCTGCCGCTGGACGCACCTCATCAAGGTCGACCTTGCGGATGAGCAACACGAACAGCAAAAGCGCGGCGCTCGTCGTCGCACGTGCGCCGACCACAGGCCACGGAGCGCTGTCGGCCGACGTCAGGTCGAAGAGAATAAACATGGCGCCAAACCCCACGCCCGCTGCAAGCGATTCGACGATCGTGTTGATCGTGACCCCCGCGGCACTCACGTTGCTCGGCATAGAGCTCAGAGCGATCGCGACCAGAGCGATGAGGATGCCGATCCATGCAAGACCCGAGAGCGACTCACCCGAGAGTGTCCCCCAAATCGCCGGGAACGCGGCCGACGCAACAGCGGTGAGCGGCGCAACAACCGCCATCGGGCCTGTCGCCAAACCGCGGTACAACCCAATGACCCCAAGCCCACCGAGGATGCCAGCGATGGCACCGAGCCCAACGTCGCTCCACGAGAAACTGTCGGCCAAGAACGGCGCCAAGATCACGACGGTGAAGAGCCCCACGAAATGGGAGAACGCCACCACGTTCAGCACCGACGTCTTCTTCGTAGAGAGGCCGCCGAAGAAATCGCCGGATCCGAAACAGAAAGCGGTGATAAGCCCTAGGAAGATCGCCACCGGTGGAGCGTACTCGTTTGGTTTCGATGTGCCGTCGTGGAGCTCCGGAGTTCACTCCGCTGAAAGACCCTCGACGGTTAGTCGTGAGTAATCGTGCGATACGGTTCGCCGAACTCGACCACCGTTGGAGCCTCAGCCGAGAGAAGACCGAGCGCACGCTCGATCACCGCCCGCTGACGCTCACTATCGCCAGGCGCTCCCAGCGGTCGACCCATCGGGTGCTGGGTGATGACCGTCCGAGGCAGGCTCATCAGCTCGGGAACATGGCCAAAGCTATGGACGTACACACTCGTCGTTGGAATGCCGGCGGTTTCGATCGCTCGCTGAACGTGTCCCACGGACACGTGGCAGATCGGTCAAATAGGAACCAGTACGACCGCGTCGACGTCCTCGTCGTGCAACATCTCGGCCCACTCGGGGCCGATAGTTTTCTTGAGCTTTCCTTGGGCCGCCGCACCAACGAACGAAAACGCGTTCGGCGCGACCTCCCCGATCACGCCATCGGCTTGCAGGTCCTCCATCAACCGCAACGGCAAGACCACCTGCGGATCGGCAATCGCCCCACGAACCGGATACCCACCGTGGCGCACGCGCAAGTTCGAAAAATCGGTCGACGACGGGATCGTCGACAAGGTTGGTGGCTCCTTGATCGACTCGAAGATCCGATCCTCCGCTTCTTCCTGAGTCATACAGTCAATGCCGAATGGCATTGGATCGTCGCCTTCGACGAAGTGACCGCTCGAGGTCATCACAGCGACCCGGCTCTCCGACAGCGGCTTTGACAACGTTGCCCAAGGCGAATCGTCGTAGCGGTAACGGAATCCAGCGGGTTCGCCCTGTGGCCCACCTCGATATGCCTGCACTTGCCACCGGTAGGCAGCATCGACGACGGCTTTCGAGTCGCCGCGGTCGACCGCGTCACCAACGGCCATCAGGAGTTCGGAGAGGAAGTCACCGAACTGCTCGTCGGAAAGCTCGCCAAGGAACTTCATATCGAGGTTCTTGCGAGATCCGTAGAAGAACGACTTGCGCAGTTCCTCGATCGTCTCGGTCGGTGTTTCGCCGTCAACGTTTTCGGTCATGGTCGAACGGTAGCGCTTCGTTGGACGTCCTGTAGCTACAACCGACTATGAGAGCGCTGGAAGGATGTCGAGTCCAACGATGTACAACACGCCGAGGGCGATGCTGAGCACGCTGACGATCACGGCGATCGTGGCGTAAATCGGGAAGCTGCGCTCGGCGCTGAGAAGGCCAGCGCCCGCAACGACGGCCAGGACGGCGTTGGCGATGATCAGGCCAAGGACCCAGGCGCCGAGCAATGCGAGGCCAAAGCTGACGCCCGCGGCAGCTGAAGATGCAACGAAGATGGCGATCTGGGTCGGGCTTTCAATACCGACACCGTGGAGCATGCCAATACCCGTGGCGGTCTTGTGCCCGTACGAACCACCGGCCTGTTCAGGAAGCGCGAGGTCGTGCGAGTGACTGTGCGAGTGATTTGTGCTGTGCGAATGGCCGTGAATCCGATCGCGCAGGTCGCGCCAACCACCATTGGATTCAGCACCGACAGGGACAGCGACCGGAGCGGCCGCAGCGGCACTGACGTGGGCGTGATCGTGGGCGACAGGGTCTCGTAGATCGATGACCTCGGCATCGCCGTGGTCGACGTCGTGAACATGGTCGTGCTCGTGCTCGACAGTGATCTTGCGGCCGGACAACCCGTTGCGGACTTTACGAAGGCCCGCGAACGTGCCATCGATGACCAGCATCCAACGGCTCCGCAGGCGAAAGTCCTGACCTTTGCGGATGAGCTCGGCGATGATCCAGAGACCCAACACGATGAGCGTGACACCGACGATTCGGCCCATTAACTCGTCGAGACCGTCGGGGATTGCAAGCCCAAACGCAATCGCAGCCGTTCCGAGGAGAAACACGACGGCGCCATGGCCAACCGCATAGGCCATCGAGAGCATGAAGCCTCGTCGACGATTTTCTGCGTTGCCACTCAGGTCGGCAATGGCTGCGATGTGGTCCCAGTCGACGCCGTGACGTAGTCCAAGTCCGAGCGCGGTGAGTAGAAGGCCGATTGACATCCCCTCTCGTCTAGCGCCTTTGACGGACTGATTGCAACCCCTTCTATTGTCGTTTTCGCTGTATTTCCCTCTCGAATCTGCCGACAATAGAAAAATTTACGATTGACGGGAACCAGCGATGACATTGAGGCGTATCAAACCCATGAAACGAATTCTCACCCCCCTCGCGTTCGTACTACTCCTCGCCGCCTGCGGCTCAACCTCCGAGGTTGGGACCGGCTCGAGTGACACCCCCGGCGACGGCCAGTCGACTGAAGATGTCATCGATGGTGGAGAGCCAGCAGAAATCCCAGGCGGTGAAGAAGCCGAGCTCCCCGCAGAGCCTCTTCCCCTCGCTGACGGGGACACCGTCATCACCAACGATGTGATCGTCGACCCTCGCGTCACCACTCCCAGCGAAGTTGTGGTCAACCCTGATAACGCCAGCGAACTCTGGGTTCGCTTCATCGGTGCAGATCCAAACTGCACGGCTGCATCGGTGACGGTACTCACCGAGACCCCTGACGTCGTCGAAGTTGAGCTCCTCGTCGGAATCACCGAAGACGCTCTCGCCCGCAGCTGCGTGGCCGGAGAGTTCAACCTGCGGGTTGATGTGCCGTTGTCCGAGAGTGCCGAAGGTAAGCAGCTCGGGTTCGTCCGGCCAACCTCCGAAGAACCCGTCCTGATCACTCCAGATCTCACCTCGGACGACTTCCTCGGACTCACCGAAGACGAAGCTCTGGCACTTGTCGAAGAGAATCAGCTCGTATCACGAACGGTACGAGTCGACGGTGAGTTCTTCATCGTCACCGAGGACTTCCTCCCTGAGCGACTCAACTTTGAGTTCGACGACGGGGTCGTCACCTCCGTCGGCTTCGGCTAACGAGGACCACTAAACGCGAACACGATGGCTCCAGCTGGGATTAACGCGAGGATGAGCGTCGATGTTGCGTACGAACCGGTGCTCGACTCGAGCACGGCCAGCGTGACCGGGCCGATCGCCGAGAGGCCGACGTTGGTCGTGGTGAGCGTTCCCTGAATCGATCCGATTTCTTCGGTACCAAACCATTTCGGCAGCAGTGCTGAGGTGACCGTGCGGCTGGCACCGCCGGCAGCACCGAGCACGATCGCGTAGACGAACACGATGACGCCTGGGGACACGACCGCTGCGAGAAGGAGGGAAACTCCGAGCAAACCCGCTGCCGCAGCGGGTAACCACGGGCCTTCCAATCGATCGCAAAGCACGCCGAACCCGAACCCGGCGAGGCTCGAACCAATCACCTGAGGTAAGAAGAGCGCGGCGGCCGCCGTCGTGCTCAGGCCGGCCGTGGTGAGCAGGTCGATCTGATGGAAGTTGAGTGCGGTGGAGAGCATGCTCGTCGACCCGCCGATTGCGACGAGGATCCAGAACCCGCGGGTGCGGACAGCTTGGCTGCGAGTTACAGCTTCGCTGCGAGTCACAGCTTCGCTGTTGGTCACACTGGTGTCGTGGATCTCGTCGGCAGTGGCTTTTGACGAGCGTGAACCTCGAGGCATCGAGGCCAGCCCGAACCACGCCATAGGCACGACGGTGATCAGGATGAACACCGCTGCTGCGAGCCATGCGGTGCGCCATCCCCACGCCGAGATCGCGAGCCCCAAGCCGATGGGGGCGAGAGCGAGGAGCCCGGCAGAGAAGGTCGAAAAGAGCCCGAGCGCGGTCCCGCGATCCTCGTCGAAACGCAGTGACACCGTCACCGTGCTCACGAGCGAGAGTGAGCCTTGGCCGAGTAGCCGAATGCCGATGAACCCGATCGCCAAGGTGACGAGGCCCGTCACGAACGACATGTTCACCAACGCGGCAGCGAACACCACACCGATGACCGCCTGCGAGCGGCGAACCCCATGTCGGTCGATGAAACGCCCGACCGACGGCAAGAACAACGAAGCGATAAGCGTGCCGACGAGGTAGGCGCTAGAAACCTCTGAACGTGTTATTCCGAGCTCGTCGATGAAGGGATCGATGAAGACCGAAACGCCGATCGTTTGGCCGGGGCCGGTCAACCCCGAGGCCAACACCGCAAAGATCAGGATGCGTGCGCCATCGCCCGAGAGCAGATCAGGGCGTTTTGACGCTGTGGTGTCGGTCGAGGTCACTACCGAACGCTACGGCGCCGATCATTAAAAATCGCGTTCATTCTACCGATCTAGCTCGTATGGATAGGAGCTATGGACTGATCCTTGGACAGGGACGGTCAGGAACTAATTGGTTGATCGACAGCCTCGACGCGTCCCCTTATACTTTTTGTCGTAATGAGCCGAACGAGTGCATCCCATCGTTCATGGATCCACTGCCCAATCACTGGCGCATCGGCGCTGATGGCGCTCGCCTCGCACAATGGTGGGACGACGCGGCCGAACTGACCGCCACGCACATGGGCGAACGCGATCACCGATTGAACCATCCAAAAACATTTGTCCGCCCACTGTCTCAGAAGCTGCATCTCGCACAGATGTCCGCCCGTCCAAAGCTCCGGCGCGTGGCCTCACGCGTCCTGTGGTCGTGGGCCGACGGCGAGTGGAAGATGCCTCGCTGGGTCGGATCGCTCGACGCTCCTGACATCGTCGCCATCTTCAAACTGGTCCAGGGCTACAACTGGGCAACGTGGGTCCTCGACAACCGGCCTGAGATCCCCGTGGTTCAGGTCGTACGTCATCCGGGTGGCCGACACGAGAGCTTCCTTCGTCGATACGTTGCTCTATCCGATGCTGAAGAGACCCGTCGTTTGAAGATCGCACAACTCCGTCGCCTGGCACCTGAGAAGGACATCGCCGAGCGGATCGGCCCTGTCGACGAGCTCACGCTCGAAGAAGCCGAAACCTGGTTTGGCATCTACCAAATGGAAGTGTTCGAACAGCGAGCAGCGCACTCACCGAAGTACCTGCGGGTTCGCTACGAAGACATGGTCAGGAACCCGGGCAGCACGCTCGAGCAGGTGTACGCACATCTCGGTCTCCCGATGACCAGTGATGTTCGTGACCGTATCGAGGCACAACGTGGAACGTCGGTCTTCGGCAAGGTCAGCACGGACGCCGACGAACAGATCGACGGTTGGCGCGACAGACTCGCCCCAGACGTCACCGAACGTATCGAGGCAATCCTCGAGACGTCACCTCTGGCCCAATGGTGGTCCGATCACCTCGACGAAGGACAGATCGCAGCTTAAGCAGAAGGCTCGGAAGCCAGCACGCTCTCGGCGTCGCTGCGTCGCTGCCATGTGAGGAGCCGCTCGGTTCCGAGCACGAGCAACACCAGCTCGCCAATGACCGTGCCGACAACAGCACCGACCCACGACCAGATCGGGATCAGCGCGATGTAGAGCGCGAGACTGATGATCGCAGCAATGCCCATCACCCACGCACGAGTACTCGTACGGCCAAGTCCG
This sequence comes from uncultured Acidimicrobiales bacterium, assembly GCA_964451305.1. GTDB lineage: Bacteria > Actinomycetota > Acidimicrobiia > Acidimicrobiales > SHLQ01 > SHLQ01. The sequence continues at coordinate 11,708 of CAYVHV010000011.1, forward strand.
AGCAAACCGCCGAGCGGAACACTGCTCAACGCCTTGATCGGCATGAAGATCAACAACCAGCGGGCAATCCGAGAGCTCTCGGCAAAGTCCGACCCGAAGAACGGTTCGAACAACTCGACGCCGAAGAACAACACGATGCCGATCGGGATGATCGTGGCCATATTCAACATGGCGAATGTCTTTGCGCGCCGAACGTGAAGCCCGTGATCGTCTGCATCGTGAGGAAGGAGGCGGTTGTGCATGGCGCTCTGCAGTGCACGAATTGGCGTGAACGCCATGTTGATGACGCGGAACGCAGCGCCGTACACGCCGGCGACCTCTTCCATCCCGTAGGCGGTCAGTACCGTTTTGTCGCCATCGAGCTGCAGGTTCGATCCAATCAGCGGAACAGAGAAGCTGAGAGCCATGTTCCGGTCGTCCTTGCCGAAGCGGCCGGGCAACACGTTGAGGCCCGCTGCAGGGAGTGATCGGAAGAGCACCCAGATGGTGAGCAGCGTGAAGAGAATGCTGGTCGAGATTCCGATACCCGCAACGCTGAGCTGTCCGGTAAGGAACAGGCCGACCACAACACCAAGCCGGATGAGAACGACGGTGATCCGGAGCCGGCTGGCCGCCGGAACTCCCTTGACGCCTTGGAGCACGAACGAGGAGATCATCACTACGGTCAACGCCATCAACTCGGCAAAAACGATGGATGTGATCTCGAGGAGGTTGAGTGACCGAACGGTGAGTAGCGCGATCGCCGTTGCCAGCACCGAGCCCGCAGACGCGAGCAGGAGGCCTTGGCCGAGCATGGAACGAGTGACGTCGCTCGGGTCTTGTTCATCACGGACGATGCGTTGCAGCGCGGCCAGACCAACACCGGCCCAGGCAAGACCACCAAGCGGTCCAATGATGCCGAAGAGGCTGATATAGGAGCCGTAACCCTCGTTGCCGAAGTTTCGACCGATCAGTAGGAACGCGACGATGTTTGCAACGACGGTCAAGCCATCGAAACCGAGCGACCAGACAACATCGTTCGCGAACGACAGCTGATCTTTACGCTTCTCTTTGCCCTCGTTGTTGGCGGAGTTTTCGTCGTTCGCGGAGCCGGTGTCCGAATCGTGTGTGGTCGTCATTGGGCCCTCAACTGTGGTTGAGGCGAATCGCCAGGGGTGTGACTTGGCGTTGCCTGCTCGGAGAGCTCGTTCAGGGTCGCGACACGGTCGAGGCGGATCGAGACGATTCGCAACATGGCGAGGATGCTCATGTATGGACCGAGGAAGACCGGCTCGGAGAGCGACGCCACCGTAAGTGTGGCGAGGAAGACCAAGGCAAACGAGCCGAACTGCTCGCCCCGTCGATACGAGTGGATCGCTCCGCGGAAGGTCGAGAGGAACAAGGCTGCGAACAGTGCGAGTCCAATGACGCCGAGCTGAGAGGTGAGGTCGAGTACGCCGTTGTGGGCGTGTGGTGCGCGGAAGCCAATCTGGCGCCAGAGCTCGATCGAAATGTCGTTGGCCGGTGTGAAGAAGAGGCCTCCACGTCCGTATCCGAGAACCGGACGGTCGACGACGGCTCCCCAGACGGCAGCCCAGATATCGGTTCGACCACTGAAGGTCGGGTCCTTGCCGGTCGCTTCGAGGAAGATCGGCAGGCCCGCCCGGGCGCCGAGTGCACCGGCGACGGCGATAACGGTCGTGACGACAACGGCGATGGATAGGACGCGATCATCGGCACGTTCGTTCGCACGGAGCCACGCAAAGGCCGCAACGGCGACCATTGCAGACGTCAACCCGGTGATCGACTGACTACCGAGGAGCATGAGGCCAGTTATGAGCAGCGTGGGCCAACGCGTCCATCGGTTCTTGTCGGCCACGATGACGATTCCGAAGAAAATTGCGAGGAAGGGACCGAGGTCGTTCTTGTGCGGGAAGAGCGCGTGCCAACCTTCGAGCACCTCGCCGTTCAGCAACGCACCCTCACGAGTCGACGGAATGGCGATGGTTGCAGCGACGCTGATCGCGAGCACGAACTGGCCGGCTCGTAGCAGCCACGACATGACGTCACGGTCTGACAGGACAGCGCCCATGATCATGAAACCCAACAGCAACGGCAGCTGCAGACGAACGAGAAACGCGGTGCGCTCCACGTCTTCGGTCCAGGAGGAAGAGAGGAAGATCCACACCATCAAGAGCAAAGGCGGAATCGACACGGTGAGTGTCTTGAGCACGTCTTTGCGCAGAAGGAACAGAACGCCGATGGGGATAAGGGCGGTCAGGTACGCCGCAGACGGTGGATGGGGGACCGCTTCGAAGTGGAGTAGAACGCCGAACATCATGAACGCGGCGCACGCGACCATGGCGAGTGGACCCGCGGAGGTACGAACGCCGTCGATCGAATCGGTAATGCGCTCAGCGGCACGTTCGAGATTGGGAAGAGAGTCCACCTTCATCTATTCGGTCACCAGAGCGTCATCAGAAGTAAAACCGACAGTTCCGTTTAGCGCACCGAAGGTCCAGATCGCCTCACCATGAGACTGTTGGACCGTAAACTCGCTGTGTCCGGCGAACACGCCTTGGTCCACAAAGTTGTGAAGCGTTGGCCAACCAGCAGGATCTGGGGTGGCTCCAGCGTCACGAAGGAAGAAGTTGAGATACCAGTCGGGGAGCTGCCACGAGGTGAAGACACCGTAGATCGGGGTGCCAGGCCAGATCGGTAGACCGGCGTTGCGCTGATCGACCAAGAGCGGCTGGCGAGGGTTCTCGGTACCGACGCCCGTCAGGTACGTGATGCCCGCCGGGTTGCCGCCGAGCGCGAAGCTCGCATTGCGTACCGCCTGGTCTCGGTACCGCTGATCGCCGGTGAGCAAGAACGCACGCATGATCCCGACCGAGTGAGGAATGCTCGGGCCGTTCGACCAGATCAGCTGGATGTTCGGGCCTTCTGGAGTCCAGCCGAATGCGGTCGACTCGCCGACGAAGAGGAGCTCATCGGCAATGCCGACAATGCTCTCGGTCGCACGGGCACGAACATCGTCGCGGCCAAGCTCGGCCGGCAAGGTTGCATAGCGCCAGTTGCTCTCACACGAGGTGGCGAGGACGCACGGCGTGCGATCGACACCCGATGAAAGCGGGCTCAGCTGCAAGAACAGGTCGTGCCATTGCTCATCTCCGGTCGCCCGATAGAGGCTGACCGCGGCGATCGCGCGCTGCACATCGAGGTCTTCGTCGCCAGCGGGCACGGTGCCGAGGTTGGCCTCTGACCATTGCATTGCCCGGATGGCCGAGTCGAGATAGTCAGCAGCAGCGTCCGAGTCATACCGATCGAGAACGAACGCCATGTCGGCTGCGACACCTGCGTAGATGCTCGTCGACCACGCATCGGGTGCATATGCGAACACGTCGAGGCTTTCGGTCCACGAGGTCGCACCGTCGAGCGAGTAGCTCTCGGCCTCGATACCGCCGCGAACCGCGCCACTGTCGTCCTGGAGTCGAGTGAACAGATCGATTGTCCAGCGAGCTTCGTCGAGGAGGTCTGGAATGTCATCGCCAGATTCGGGAATGTTCAGCTCCAACGCTCCGGTGGTGTCGGGAAACAACTCGACGAGGTCGGTCAGGCGGCGAGCGAGCCAGAGGTGCTGCACCCGTCGATCCCAATCGCCAGCGTCGAAGTGTCCACCCCACGCTCCGTCGACCGGGTCTCCGGTACGTGCGCCGACGAGCGCCTCGAACGGTTCGCCTTCGCCGCGGCCGTTGGGGTCTTGCACGAGCGTTTGACCAGAGGCTTCGACGGTCAGGCCATCATCTGGGTGATAGCCGCGCGGACGAGCAAATGCGGTGAAGGGTTGTTCGAGTTCGATGCCGCTGCGCTGATGAAACAGTGCTCGGGCAACCGTCGAGGTCATGGATTGCCAGGGCCCATCGATGCTCACCTGAAACGAGGTCGAGCATCCGAGGCCGTCGACACACATGCGGTAGTCGCCCGGCGTTTGAAGATCGGAGAAGTCGAAGATGGTCGTCGGCGCACCGGTGAGGTCGCCCCGCCAAAGTTCGCCCTCAGCAATCGGCTGTTCAAATGAACGGCCGACCACGCTCAGCGCCTCGGCGCCGGTATCGGCGTCCACGATTCGAGCGGTCGTGTTGGCAATGCCAGCGATCTGTTCGCCGAGTCCGCTCCACACCGTCACGTAGCCGAGCTTCTCGTCGGCGGCGCCCCATCCGAGTTCACCGAGGCGGATCGCGGGGCTGAACGAATCGGCGTCGACCGAACCGGTGGGTGCCGTCTCGAATCCTGTGAGGCCGACCGAAGCGCTCGAACCAGTGATTGGTTCGGCGAGACGAATATGTACTCGGTGGCGGAGTGCGAATGTATCGCCGTCGATATTTCCAACGGGCCACGCCTGTCGTGCCATGTCCTCGACACCGACCGTTCGACCATCGATTTGTACTTCGGTGTTGTCGGCGAACCACTGGTCGACGGGAAGGTCGGGCCCAGCGAGCCAGGCTTGACCAGTTTCTTCGAAGACGACCTCTCCAACGATCAGGTCGATCTGCAAAACATCGGCCGCGACCTTCGTCACCCGAACATCTTCGGCGTTGGCCACATCGCCGGTCAGTGGAGTGATTGGTGCGAGGATCGATAGGGCGAGCGTGTCGAGCTCTCCGACCGGTGCTCCGTTGCTCGCCCGATACCGGACGAAGAACTCTTGAACTCCCGTCGAGAGGCTTCGCATCTCTAGATCGTCGATCGTTTGCCATTGGCTGTTCGCAAACGTTGGCTCGAACGCGACCTGAACCTCTGCAGCGTTCGTTGGAGCGATGAGGTCGACGTCCACCGCATCATTGGATTGCTCGTGAAATACCGTGACGGTGAAGGGTCCAGATCGGTCGACACCATCATCGACTGAATCTGAGCTGAGCACGCCGCCCTCGGTCGGCCCGGCAGCTTCCTGCGGACCAGAACACGCGGCTGCGACGAGAGCGAGAACGATGAACATGGCAACGGCTCGAGCAGAGCGCGTCGGCCCCACTCGACGTTGCGAAGCCGTCATCGAGAGACCACCGTCAGAACCGAATCACTGATCTCCAGCGACTCTGCGATCTGCTGGGCTGCGAGCTCTTCAGGATCACGGTGTTCGTCGATCGCGACGACCGTGACGATCCGGCCTGAGAAGTTCTTGGACTGGAGTTCGCCGAGGTCCGCGAAGATGACACTTTCCTCCGCGTGGAGCAGATCGAGCATCCCCTCAACGGTACGTGACTTAATTGCCGCGCGGTGGTCGCCCATGAGCGACACCGAATAGCCCCGACCTTGGAGATCTTCGGCGAGTGCAGCCTTCAAATGCTGGGTTCGTTCCGGGTCGAGACCGGCAAACGAAACCACCTGCAGGCGGTTGTCCGGAAGCCGGTTCAGGATCTGCGTGCCGACAGCGTTGACGTTGCGTTGAATCTTGCGCTTTCGCCACGGAAGCATGAAACGATGACGGGCGAGGCGCAAGCTCGTTGGCCATACCGAGTTCGTGATTTCGCCAGCGGCTCGACGCGACATGCGTCCGTGAGTCGCAGCAGCGACACCAGCGACGGCGGCGGCCAATCCAATGAGGAGGCCCTGCACGGGGCCGAGGCCATTGCCGGTTCGAGCCGGATCGATCGGGCCGACCGCAGTAGATGCAACGCGGCTATCGAGAACATTCGAGAGTGCGAGCTCGGCGGCGGACCGTTCGGCGACCAGCAGGCTGATCTCTTGGTCGACCTTGACGATGCCATCCCACAAGTCCGGTTCGCGAAGAACGGTCTCGTTGTAGGTCGAGACAGTGCCGCTGCGTCGCACGATAACGGTCTCTCGCAGCGCGGCATCGAGGGCGAGGCGATCAGCGCGGGCTGCTTCGAGTTCTGCGTTGACGTTGTCGACTCGTTCTTCCAATTCGCCACGCTCACGTTCGCGAACCAACTCGACATACGAGCTTGCCCAGCGATTAGCCGCCGCGATCGCGCTGGCCTCGCTCGAAGCCGACACGGAGACATTGACGAGTTCGGTGTCGGGAACTTGCTGAACAGCGAGGTCGGATGTGGGGTCGATGCCCTCGCCGATCTGGCCTAATCCATCGACGACCTCTTCGCGTAGCTGGACGCTGCCGATCGTACCGATCTCGTTGATGACGAGACGGTTCAGAACCGTCTCAGATCCGTAGACGTTTCGGTTTGGCGCAATCTCGATCGAGGCCGTTGCGGTGAAGGCATCCTCGCGGGAGCCTTCGGCAACCAGCCCGAGAAGCGCGCCGAAGAGACCGACTACAGCAACGACCCACCAGCGGCGGATCAATGCGGCGACGAGCCGTTCAAGTTCCATTCGGCTACGCGGCCTTCGTCCCGGTCGGATCTTCGGAGGCGTCGTTGCCGTTCGAGCGATACTCGACAAGACCTTGGCGGGTGCCTCGGATCTTGTTTACGCGGTACTGAATGACGCCTCGAAGCTCGGCAAACTTGCCGATCATCACGTGCGTTGCGTAGAGCTGTGCGTCGTCGACCGTGTCGTCGACGTCGAGACGATGACCACGAATCCGCCACCATTGGAAGGGATAGATCAAAAGTGTTCCGAGGCCGAGCCACGCGATGCGTTGACGGAATCCGAGTAGACCGGAGAGCGCAATGAACGCCGGGATGACCCCACCCCAGACCGCAATGCTTCGGACTTCCTTGTGATAGTGGCCGGCGACCTTATGCATGTCGGCTCCTTCAGCGAAGGCATGGCCTGTACGCGTTGTGCGCGTCCACCATTGCGAAAAGGTGTGCATGTCGGCGTCGTGCAAGCCCATGGGGGCGTCGATCGAACGGATGCGCCAACCCTTGCGACGTACCCGCAAGCTCAGCTCTGGATCCTCTCCAGCGATGAGGGTCTCGTCGTATCCTCCTGCGTCGCGCCAGGTCACAACGCGGATGAGGACGTTGCCACTGAAGGCCTCGGCCTCACCTGGTTGGTGATTCCACTCCATGTCGCAGAGACGGTTGTACTTCGACGTCTCTCGGCTGCGCTCGCGAAGTCGACCTGATACGGCACCGATCGTCCGATCACTATTCAATTCGATCATCGCAGCGTCGATGAACTCGTCGTCGATCTCGGTGTCACCGTCGAGGAGTTGCACCGTCCTCACGTGCGGGTGGTGCTCTGCGAGATGAGCAATCCCGGCATTGCGTCCGCGTGCGGCGGTAAAGGGCTGATCGCTACTGAGTTCGATGGCGTCGACGCCAAGTGAGCGAGCGAGCTCGACGCTGCCATCGGTCGAACCAGAGTCGACGTAGACGGTCGTCAAACCTGAAATGCCAGGAGCGGTGAGGCAGCGACGGAGTCGTTCACCTTCGTTGCGTCCAATGACGACAACACCGACCGTGTCGGAGTGGTTGTTGTGCATGTCGTAGCTCGCTGGTTATGCGGCGTCGATCGACCGGGGCGGTTGTGCACCCGACGTCGTACGGTTCGCAAGAGGACCGCTGTTCTGCACAGGGGCGGAACGGCGTGACGATGGCACATCGCTGATCACCGGAAGGATGCGATCGGAGACCGCACTGTAGGTTCGAGCAACCTGCTCAAGTCCGGAGGACGGCTGACGGTTCTTCGGGAACGCCATCACGATGAGGTCGAGCTCATCCATCAACTGAGATGCACTCGTCGACGAGAGCATTGGACCGAGGTCGACCACGATGATGTCGGTACGAGATCGCAGACCACGTCCGAGCGCAGATGCACGAACACGACGAGTTCGGTCGGCTTGGTCGATACCGAGTGTGATCAGGTTTGGATGCATCGTCTCGCCATAGTCGGCAGCGGTTGCGCTTTCGAAATCGGTCCGGTGAAGCATCGGCGGTGCGCCGAGTTCTTGAGTGATGCGAGCCTCGCTGGCATCGGCGTCTACGAGAACCGTGCGGTTGCCTCGCTGCGAGAACCGGGCCGCCAGTGCTGTTGCGATGGTGGTCGAACCACTGTGCGCTTGTGATCCGCCAACACCGATGATGCGGGCACCACGAATGTCGGTCGCAAGCTCGATTCGAGAAGCGAGCTTGTCGAGCGAGGCTACGAGCTCAGGCTCGGCGCCATCCAACGAGAGTGCGTTTCCGAGGCTTCCCGAAAGCGAATCGCTTCGTGGGAGACGAGCTTCGATTGGCCGACGGAGTTCGGTTTCGATGTCACGCTCATCGATCACGATGCTCGAGAAGCGAGTTGCCATGAGGGCGATCGCGACACCTAGGAGAGCGAACACGACGGCGATGGCGTAGCGGAGCGGAGCGAGACCGTTCGCAAGTGGTTCCTCAGGAAGTTCCGCTCGCTGAATGAGTTCGGAGTTGACCGCGTTTGCTGTTGCGAGCTCGAGGGTATCGAGACGGGTGCGGGCTGTGGCTCGTTCGGCGAGAAGGGTCGAACGCTCCGTGGCTGCTGCTGGATCGAGAACCTCGATGCTCGGAACAGGGATTGGTGATTCGTCTCCGAGCTGGTCGAGGAACGGTTCTGCGGCGACAGCCAGACGGTTGTTAACTTCGATGAGTGACGCATCGATATCGACCAGTTCTTCGGTCAGCTCGTTCTGCTCAGCAGCGAAGAGCGCTTCGACACGACGCTCGAGTTCTTCGAGGTAGATGTCGGCGGTGGTCTGGGCGATTTCCTGGGAGCGTTCAGCGTTGCTCGTCGTTGCGATGATCTCCACGACGTCGGACTCGTCACGCTGAGCAAACTCGAGCGAACGGGACACGGTGAGCGATGTTTCGTCGCCGCCGATACGCGTTGCGACGAGCTCGCTGATCTGGTCGCTTTCGAGCAGCGAGATCTGGCTTGCCACGAAGCGGTCGGGTGCTGTGGTCTGCGCTGGGCTCACCGAATCATCTGACGGTTGGACGAGTACGAGCGCTGTCGCTTCGAACTCGGTGCCGTCGGACGCGGTGAGGCGCCCGCCGGCCAAAAGGCCTACGAGACCAAGAATGACTGGTATCCACCACAAGCGCTTGAGCGCCAGAGTTACGAATCTGAGTTCCACGGGTTGGTTCCTTTGTAAAAGCGCGGGTCGACGCACTCTCTGTTGCCTGATTCGGCTTTTTCATTTACCGCCTTAAGGGCCAAAGGTACGTAATTGCGTGGTCGGCCGGGTAGGGCCAATTGAACCTTTCAGGAAGAGCTTCATCGACGCCCTACATCGGCCGATAGGTACTCGATATGTTTGAAACTCTCGGTGAACGAGGCACTTTGTGGCGCGTAGCTTCGCCCTATTTCACCGAGCACACGGTGAGATGGATCGACGCGACGATTCCGAAGGACGTCTACCGTTTTGAACGCGTTCAGGCGGTCGGAGGCGGCCGTGATTGGCACGCTCGCCGTACCGCGCACAGTTCACTTACCGAATGGAAGGCCTACATCGAGCAGGCCCACCATGCGGTCTCCGGCGAGTCCGATGGGCTCATCTCGGTCTTCCCGCAGCTCGCAGCCTCGGTGTCGATGATGAGCCAGGTCCGCCGCGACCCTCGTCCGATCGTCGCGTGGTTCTTTAACACAACACTCGACACCGAGCTTCGCCAGCGCGGCGCCCGCTTGGTGCTTTCTCGAATCGACCGGTTCGTTGTACACACCACGGTCGAAGTCGAAGAATACGCAAGCCAGCTTGGCCTACCCGAGGAGCGCTTCCATTTCGTACCCTTGCAATACGGCGCGGAGATTGAAACCGAGCGGCCGCCAATCGATGAGCCATACGTGTTTGCGACCGGCTCTGGCTACCGTGACTACGAGACCTTCTTTACGGCGATGGAAAAGCTTGGCTATCCAACGCTGGTCCTCGCTGGCCCGCGCGTTCTCGCAGGCCTGACACCTCCTCCGAACGTCACGATTCTCGACGGCATGACCAAGCAACAGATTCGTCGTCACGTCCGTCACGCGGCGGTCAACGTGATCCCACTTCGAACCGTTGGGCTCACCGCCGGTCTCGTGACGATCGTTGAATGCCTGCGTCATGGACGCGGCGTTGTTTCAACCGCTCGCTCCGGTGTTGAGGACTACTTGTTCGATGGCACGAACTCGCTGCTCGCCCTTCCCGGGAACGCTGACAGCTTGGCGACGAGAATCGAAGCGATGTGGAGCGATCCTGAACTACGCCAGAAGCTCGACGCCAACGCGCTCGCCTTCGGCAACGCTCACTGCACCGACGAGGCAGCTGCCGAAGCCCTCATCGAGGTCCTCGACGGCGTGACGATGAACTCCGAACGGGCGGCTGCCTGATGAAGATCGGCTACCTCATCAACGAATACCCCAAGGTGAGCCATAGTTTTGTGCGCCGAGAGATCGACGCTGTCGAGCGTCTTGGCGTCGATGTCGATATCTTCTCGATCCGTCCATGGTCAGCTGACCTCACCGACCCGACCGATCTCGCACACGCCGAGCGCACCACCGTGCTCTACGGGGAAGCGAACGATCTCGCTGGAGCGCTCAAGACCGAGGCGATGACCAACCCGAAGCGGCTGCGTTCGACGACTGCTGCTGCGGTCAACTTTTCTCGCAACTCGGAGAAGTCAGCGGCCTACTGGTCGGCCTATGTTGCCGAGGCAGCTCGCCTTCGCCAGCTCACAGCGGAACGCTCGATCGATCACATTCACGCACACTTCGGTACGAATTCGGCCGCGGTTGCGATGCTCTGCTATCTCCTCGGTGGACCGACGTACAGCTTTACGGTTCACGGCCCCGAGGAGTTCGATCGCCAGGTTGGGCTCTCGCTGCACGAGAAGATGCAGCACGCCGCGTTTACCTGCGCGATCAGTTCGTACGGCCGAAGCCAACTCTTGCGGCTCGCACCAGCGGATCGCCGCGATGATATTCACGTCGTGCATTGCGGACTCCAAGGAGCGTTCTTCGATGCAGATGCGCCACCGATCACCAATGCTCCCAACCTCGTCACGGTCGGTCGACTCTCTGAACAGAAGGGCCATTGGATCTTGCTCGACGCTGCAGAGGAATTGCGCCGCGCCGGGGTCGATTTTCAGCTGACGCTCGTCGGTGACGGCGAGCTCCGTCCCGAGATCGAGAGTCACATTGCGCGTGCCGGTTTGGACCAACACGTCCGTATCACTGGTTGGGCGAGTGAGGATGAGGTTCGTGCAGAGCTGCTCAAGAGCCGAGCGCTCGTACTTCCGAGCTTCGCCGAAGGCCTTCCGGTGGTCATCATGGAGGCGCTTGCGTTGCGTCGACCGGTGATTAGCACCTATGTCGCTGGTATCCCCGAGCTTGTCGTACCCAACGAATGCGGTTGGCTCGTGCCAGCGGGGGAGAGCTCGTTGCTCGCCGCAGCGATGATCGAAGCACTCGAGGCTCCAACGGCCACGCTCGATGCCATGGGCGCTGTTGGAGCGATGCGAACGCACGAGATGCACAGCGTCGACACCGAAGCCGAGAAGCTAGTAGCACTCTTCGCTCAAGCAACAACCCAAAACGAACTAGCGGCCTAACTAACGACCTAGCGGCGCGCGGACGTAGTCAGCGCCTCCGGCGTAAAGCCTCCGTGGCAACTGAACGGCCCCCGGAGGGGAC
>CAYVHV010000011.1:23342-43038 GCA_964451305.1 uncultured Acidimicrobiales bacterium
AGGGGACATCAAGGAACTACGCGTCGAGTAATCCGCGGAGTCGGCCGGCGGCGATGGCGCCTCGGCGTAGCACGTGGATGCTGCTCTGATTTTCTACCTTTTGGCCGTTGGCTTTGAGCATGCGAGATGCGCCATCGTGCTCGGTGCCAGGAGGCTGTCGGCGTGAGAGAACTTGTGCCATGCCTCGTCCGTACAGGTAGTGCTGTTGGAGGAGCGACTTGAGTCCGGCTCGGTGGCGGTAGTGGATGATGGCGTCGGCGCAGTAACGGAGTTCGACGCCGCGTTCGCTGAGCTTCCATGCGAAGTCGATGTCTTCGCCGCGGATGAGGCTGTCGTCGAATCCGTTGGTAGCGGCGAAGTCTTCAGCCCAAATCGCCATGTTTGCGGACACGAGATACGCGGCGCCGAGGAACGATGGGAGCATGCCTGGAGTGGCGGGTGGTCGCCAGTCTTCTTGTCCGGAAACGACGAGTCGGTCTTCTGCCAGATGGCCACCGATCGCTGTTCCTGGTTCGTGAGCGGCGACGATGTTCGCGAGCCAATCAGGTTCGGCTTCGTCGTCACCGTCGCAGAAGACGAGACGGGAGCCAGCTGCGGCCGCGGCCGCGGTGTTGCGGGCATAGGACGCGCTGCGTTTGGCGCTGGCGTCGATCACGCGCGAGTTGAACGAACGAACGGCGAGGAGCGAATCGAGGAAGCTGGCTTCGTCAGCACTGTCGGTGTTGAGGCCAATGACGAGTTCCCAGTCGAACGTCGCGGTTTGTTCGTCGAGCTTGATGAGAGCGCCGCGGAGTGGCTCGTCGACTCGGCCGACGGGCATGACGATCGAGACGTCAGGCGTTGCTGGCGAGATGTCGTTGTGCATTGGAACCTATCCGAAGATGTGGCGGCCGAGGATGAGCAAGAACCGGCTGTCGCGAATGAGGTAGCGCTTGACGAGTCGGCGCGGATCGCTCGCCATCCGGTACACGAATTCGATGCCGAGTTTTTGGAAGATTTGTGGCGCCCGTTTCTTGAGCCCACTGGTGAACTCGAGTGCGGCACCGACGGCGAGAAGGAGTGGTGGTTCGCCCATGGAGTCCGGCCACTGATCGATGATCGAGCGGGCGACGATGACGTCCTTGGGGAAACCAATGCCGACGAAGAGGAACTCTGGTGGGTGGTCCATCATCGCGATCTTGTTGATGCATTCCCATGCGAAGCGGTCGATGAGGGAGCCTTCTTCGCTCGGGAGCATCGGTGCTTCGATCCAACCGAAGTTGAGATATTGGGTAGCGAGTTCGATGCCGACTTGAGCGGACGACACGATCGCGAAGACCGATCGGTCCTCCGACAAGAGCTGTGGCCACATGTTTTCGGTCAGGTCGGATCCAGCGAGCTTTGTGGTCAATTTCTCGCCAGCCAGATGGCTGAAGCTGACCAATGGTTGCCCATCGGCGAGAACGACGGCGGCTCGATCGACCGAGCTACGGACATAATCCGAAGCGTCTTCGAGGGTGATGAGGATGTCGACGTTTGGGGTCACGACAAGGGGGAGTTGTCCGGGCCTCCCGCGATAGCCCTCAAGAATCGCGTCGGTGACGTGATCGATTCTCTCCGCGTTGGTAAACCTCAAACCCCACGTATGTACGTCCGTAAGATTTTCAGCACTGCGCATCTACAGATGATCGGTGACCCAACGACTACCCCATATAGACCATTACGCCCCGCCCGTAGGTCGGGCGACCTACGCCTCTGTGTCAGTTGGCCCGCGGTGCTGCTACCCCGTCAGTTTGTCGATGCGTGCTGCGATGCGTTGCGCGTCGATCGATTCAGCGATCTGTGCGAATTCAGCTGTTGGTCCCGTCCATTCGAGCGCGTCGACCGATTCGTCGACGGGTGCGTCGAGTTCGATGGTTGCGATGCGTCGGAAGAGGAGTGCGAGCTCGCGCTGTTCGTCGAGGGTGGCGGCGAGCTTCGCGCCGCTTCGGATGGTGATATCCCATTGTCCAGCTGCTGGTGGGATCTGATCGATCGTCCCGTACCGATCGAGCACCGTGCTCGACGATTTGGCGCCCCACCCGGGCAGGCCGGGAAAGCCGTCCGCTGCGTCGCCGACGAGTGCGAGGTAGTCGGGGATCGATGTTGGGCCAACACCAAACTTGTCGCGAACGCCCGCTTCGTCGTATCGCATCTCTTTGCGCCGGTCGTATTGCACGATGCCGCGTTCATCGGAGACGCACTGCGCGAGGTCCTTGTCCGGTGTGCAGATCATGACTTCTTCGACACGTGGATCGTCGGCATAACGATGCGCTGCTGCGCCCAAGGCATCGTCAGCTTCGAACTCGATCATTGGCCAGACGACGAATCCGGCGGCACGGAGAACATCTTCGAGGAGGTGAAACTGGCTCGCAATGCCCTCTTCGATCTCGGAGCCGTCCTTATAGTCGTTCCACAGGTCGTTTCTGAACGACGTGATGACGTGATCGGTCGCGATACCGACGTGTGTCGCTCCTTGTTCGAGCAATTGCACCATGGAGCCGAGAACTCCGCGAACGGCGCCGACCTCCCGGCCGTCCGCTGTCAGGTGCGACGGCGCCGCAAAGTAGTAGCGGAACAGTTCATAGGTACCGTCGATGAGGTGGGCTCGCATGGGCTGATCTTGTCCGATGCAGCGGACAAGGCCCAATTCGACCACTTCGACGAGCCAGATTCCATGAATGACTACAGCGGTGGCGTCACTCGGTGTGAGATAATTTGACCAGGCGCCACTTTGCGATTTCTCCGTGGGCGTTCCATCCTCGACTACGTATGCATTTGACTCCCGAACAGATCGATCGCCAACCGTTTCGGATGACTCGGCGCGGATACGACATTGTGCAGGTTCGAGATTTTCTACGCGAAATCGCAAGTGAGATGCGCGAACGGCAACGGGTGCGTGACCGTCTCATCGAGACCGGTCACGACGAAGCCGCCGCCGAGGCGGAAACCCACACGATCATCAACAACACTCGAGGCGCCACCTCCAACGCAGAAATCGATACCGACGGACGGAACGATTCGACCGATGTCATCGCACGGAGTGAGCGGCGTGCCGAGGAGATCATCGCCGAGGCGGAAGCCGAGGCTCAGCAGCTCCTCGAACAGTCGGAAGAGCGCGCTCGCGAACGGAGCGGTGTTGTCATCGGCGAGGCTCAGGCGCGCCTCGACCAGCTACTCGCACAAGAGCGAGAGCTGCGTTCACGACTCGAAACCCAACGGGCATCCGCGGGCGTGGCAGCGGTCGGTGTGGCCCGGACCCGCCCAGCGCTCGGAATGGCGAAGGCGGCGGTCGACCCGACCACCGATTCACGTGACCGTACCGAGGTCGCTGGCCCAGATACCTCCCTCGCCGATTTCATGAAGGCAACGCTGCGCCACGAGGTTCGCCCCGACTAAGGGTGGCCCATCTCGCGCTACGTTCCCTCGCGCTAAGTTCCGGGGTATGGATCTTCCGGTGATGCCGCCGATCAAACCAATGCTCGCGAAGGCGCTCGATGCGCTTCCCGAGGGTGACCTTGCGCTCGAACCCAAGTGGGACGGGTTTCGTTGCATCGTCTTTCGAGACGGCGATGAGATCACGTTGGGCAGCCGAAACCAGAAGCCGTTCAACCGTTACTTTCCCGAACTGTTCGAGCCGCTACGAGCGTCGCTACCGGACCGCTGTGTCCTCGACGGTGAGCTGATCGTCGAGATCGATGGCTCGCTCGACTTCGATGCGCTCGGCCAGCGAATTCATCCCGCCGAGAGCCGGGTGAACATGTTGGCGGAGAAGACGCCCGTCTCGTTCGTCGCCTTTGATGTGCTCGCCAATGGAGATGAGTCGCTAGTCGAACAACCCTTCCGTGAACGGCGTGCTGTTCTTGAGCACATAGCCAACGGGTTCGAAGCGTCGATCTACTTAGCGCCGATGACGACGAACCGAGCACTCGCCATGGAGTGGTTCGACACCATGGAGGGCGCAGGTCTCGACGGCCTGATCGCAAAGCCGCTCGACGGAACGTATGTCGAAAACAAACGCGTGCAGTTCAAGCTGAAACACACCCGGACCATCGACTGCGTCGTCGCTGGCTACCGCATTCACAAGAGTGGCGATGGCATTGGTTCACTCGTCCTCGGCCTATACGACTCGAACGGTGGTCTTCGCCACGTCGGCGTGTCTGCGTCGTTCGCAGCGAAGAAGCGTGTCGAACTGCTCGAGGAGATGGCGCCGTACGTTCTCGACGATCCGTCGATGCATCCGTGGGCGAGCTGGATGGACCCCGACGCACACCGCTCCGATGGCGCCATGCCAGGAGCCCCCAACCGGTGGAGCGGAGCGAACGGGCGTGACCACTCTTGGATTGCCGTGCGACCTGAGCGTGTTGTCGAGGTGAAGTACGTGCTCGCGACCGATGGCCGTTTCCGAGGAACGACGCGGTTCGTTCGATGGCGTCCCGACCGTGAACCGGAGTCGGCGACCCTCGACCAATTTCCGACGCTCGCCCCGTTCGACATCACGTCCGTACTGAGGCGGTCCTGACGGACCTTCTCAACTGCGCCTTTCCCTTCCGCTCGGCGCCTAGGGGCGGGTGTAGAAGTAGAGGTCGCCTGAGACGGGGTCGACTCGTAAGCGGCCGACGTCGAGTCCGTCGCCGGAATCGAGCAACCCGTCGAGCTCGTTCGCTATGGCATCGGGAACGCCACCCAAGACGAGCCACGGTGCGCAATCGCCACCGTGGAGTTCGCTGCAGCCGGTCACGCTCGCAGGGTCGGCGGCGGGCTCGTGCACGAGCAGCCAGTCACCAAATGCTGGGTGGCTGCCACTAGCAAACCGTGGATCGTCGAGGTACGGGCCGGACCAACCGTCGACGCCGGGGTCGGTGAATAGATCGTTGATCGAGGTGGCGAATCCGGCGGTGTCGACGGTGAAACTTCGAGCGGCCGTTGCGCCGACGCGGAAGGAATCGGCGAGTTCGCTGAGCTCGGGTTCTGGGACGACAGGATCGGGGGTGCGGGGATTGCTCAGCGCTCGGGCGAAGTTGCGTCCCCATCCCGGGGCGAGAAGGTTCTCTGCGATCGTCTCGTGCACGGTGCGTTCGACGCGCATCATGATGACACGGTCGGCCTCAGCGACTCGCTCCATGAAGTTGACCCGGCCAATATCATCCCAGTGAATGAAATGAACCTCTTCGAAGTACGACGCCAGTTGGTTCTCGGCAAAGTTCATCATCGAGTCCCGAAGGACGAGCGTCTCGCCCGGGATCAAGTCGCCTGAACCGCTGCTCTCATGGCTGCGAACAGGAGACGTTCCCCCGGTCGGGGTCTGTTCGAAGACGGTCTCGATGCCAGGACGGTTCGATGTCTGGAATGGATCCGGAACATCGAGCGATTTCAGGATGCCGAGACGCCCAAAGATGTCGCCGTTGATCGGCAACGACCTGTCCAGCTCTTCCACGTCCTCGGTGTTGAACAGGCCCGGTTCGAAATGGTTGACGATCTCCTCGGCAGCGAGTGTTCCGGCGTCGAAGGTCCAATGGGAATCGTGCTCGTAGTACCAGCGTCCGGGCTCTTCGGCTTCGGCCTGGATGAGCGGTTCGACAAAATCGATGGACGCACCCGTGGAGGCGAGGGCCTCACGGAACTCAGGTCGTGTTTGGCGTCCGCACTCGGCAGCGAAGTCGGCGCGTCCCTCGAGCTGCGAATCGAGGATCGTTGCCTTGTCGGGCGCAACGACGAACAACCACTCTTTGCCACCCGCTTCGGCGGCTTCGGAAAACTCGGCGAACCGGTCGACGAGTTCTTGGCTCTCGTACAGATCGAGGCACGCATTGCTGAAGTCCTCTGCGAGGAAGAACGTCTCGCCGGGTCCTTCAACAACTCCGGTGTCCGATGAGATATCGAGCTGCAACCAGATTCGGTGATACCAGCCGGTCGATTGGTTTCGAAGCGGGGTGGCATCGCGGAACCAGCGATTGAGCTGATCGAACGTGGATGCGTCACGAACTGTCTCTCGGTTGAGGATCGGCAGCGTAACGGCGGGACGCCGTTCGATCGACGCTGATGTTGCCCCGAACAAGCTGGCCGTCCACGGAAAGGTGAGCACTCCAATGAACAACACGATCGTCAAGACGTGAGTCGCCTTGTGTCCAAACGAACGCTCGTCGCTCGTCGTTGGGTCGTCGTCGTGGTCGTTCTCCACGTGCTCGTCGGTCGTCATCAGAACTGGAAGTACAGGAACGGGCTGAAGTCATTGGCGGCGATTAGCACCATGCTCAGCGGGATGGTCAGGACGATGTAGCTCATACGTGCGGCTTGTGGAGCGAAGTTGATCTTGGCGATGCCCTGCGGGTTGACGGTCGAGAGCCACGGGCCGACGGTCTTATCGCGAGGCAGCAGGAACGACAGCACGCCGATCGTCAGGATCAACATGTTCGGAATGGTCATCGCCGTCGTCAGCGCCCCACGCAGCGGACCTCCCTGGAAGCTGAAGAGATCGAGAAAGTACTGATTGCCATCGGTGATCGATGGGGCACGGAACCACACCCATGACGACATCACGATGAACAGGGTCAGCGCGCGTCGAACCGCTGGAACCCGGGTGGTATCACCTAGACCGGTGACCCGCTCAACGATGAGCCACACCCCGTGGATGGCGCCCCAGACGAGGAATGTCCATGCGGCACCGTGCCATAACGCGGTCAAAAAGAACACGGTCCCAAGGTTTCTGTAGGTCTTGAACGAGCCTTCGCGCGACCCTCCCAACGGGATGTAGACGTAATCGCGGAACCAACTCGACAAGGTGATGTGCCAACGTTGCCAGAAGTCGCTGATCGAATGCGCCGAGTATGGGCGGTTGAAGTTCTCCGGAAACGTGAAGCCGAGCATCGTACCGAGGCCGATCGCCATGTCGGAGTAGCCGGAGAAGTCGAAGTAGATCTGAACGGTGTAGGCGAGGAGACCAATCCAGGCCCCCGCCATAGTCCGGCTGTCGCCGGTCGCGAACGCAGCGTCAGCGATCGGTGCGACCGCGTCGGCGATGATGACCTTCTTTGCCAAGCCGTGAGCAAATCGGGTCGCCCCGATCGCGAGTTTGTCGACGCTCATCGTTCGGGAGTAGAGCTCGTCGCGAAGTTGTGAATAGCGCACGATCGGGCCGGCGATGAGCTGAGGAAAGAGCGTGATGTAGAGCAGGTGCTTGTCTGCGCTGTTGAGCGGTTCGGCATCGCCACGCTTGATGTCGATCACATACGAGAGGGCTTGGAACGTGAAGAACGAAATACCGATCGGCAGTACCTGAGAATCGATCGGTGCGCCGTCGATCCCGACGACTCCGGCAAAGTCGAATGCGACCTCGGAGAAGAAGGAGGCATATTTGAACCAGAGAAGTGGTGCGATCACCGCCGCGATCGTGGCGTACAGCCAGACCTTCGAATCGAGCCGCTTGGCGCCGAAGTACGAAACGGCAACGACCCACAGCAGCAGGACCGTCCACTGCGCAGCACCCCACCAGTAGAAGGTGAGGCTGGCGATCAAAAGCAGCGGATTCCGGAGTCGAGCCGGGACGAGGATCGTCGAAACGATAACGATCGGCAGGAATGCGGTGAGAAAGATCGGAGAGGTGAAGACCATTAGACGCGGAGGTTCAGAGCAACAGAGCGGACCGAAGATCCGCACGCAGAGACATTACAAGACGAGTCAGGCACCCCACTGGTCATCTCCAACCGCGTCGTCATCGACGGTCTCCGCCATCACGACGAGCTGCTCCCACGCCTCAACAATCAACGGTGTGGGCCGATGTGAACAACGGTGAAGAGTCCCATTCCGGCAGCCACCGCCGTCGGATAATTTCTAAGGTTTACCCATGGTCGTCGTTGCTCGCCCCTCGAAGTTCATTGTCTTCGGCATCGCATTTTTGCTCCTCCCGACGGTCGTTCGAGCTGCCATGGACCCATCGCTCATCAACTTTGCGTGGGCCCTCACGGGCATGCCCGTTGTTATTCGCGTCAGTTTGCTGACGGTTGCGGTCAACAAAGACTGGGTGACAGTCCGGAACTTTTTCTCCACGAACCACATTCCACTATGGGAAGCCGAAGTTGAGTTTGGCGAGGTCGAAGGCGGCGGTTTCGTCAGCGATGCTGGTGGCAAGCTCGACAGCGGCGGACGAACGCTCTACGTTCGCCGTAGTTGGCACGAAGACGATCGAGTGATCGTCACGATCGCACCCCGGTACGGTGACGAATCGCAGCGCGTCCACGACGAGTTGAACCGGCAGATCGCTCTTCATCGAGCCCTGTAAAGCGTGTATCAGCCCCCGGCTGAGATCTTGGGGTATCGTGCGTTCAGTTCCGACGTTTTGGAACGTGTGGGGTCGTTCGTGAGTTAACGATCTACAACCGCCAGTACAACAACCATCTCAGGAGCAATCGTGACCGACACCGCCGACTGGAATTTCGAGGACTTTGTTGCGGGAGAAACGCCCCTTCCGTCGCCGAACCTTGCCTGGAACACCTACGGCAAAGGTGTCGAGAACATGGGCAAAGATGGTGCCCCAGAGGATATTGAGATCCCTGAACCCACTGACGACGAACTGCTCATCCGCATCGACGCGGTCGGCCTGTGCTTCTCCGACGTCAAGCTGATCCGCCAGGGAGCCGACCACGCGAAGCTTTACGGACGTGACCTTCGCAAAGAGCCAACCCGCCTTGGACATGAACCGTCGGTCACCGTCATGAAGGTCGGGGCGAACCTGAAAGATCGCTACGTCGAAGGCCAGCGCCTCGCCATTCAGCCCGACATTCACGTCGACGGCAAGAGCACCGCATACGGCTACACCATTCCCGGCGGACTCATTCAGTACCACACCATTGGGTCTGAAGTTCTCGACGCTGACGACGGTGCCTACGTGATCCCGGTCGACGACTCGATCAGCTACGCGGGTGCTGCGCTCTCGGAACCGTGGGCATGCGTTGTTGGTGCATACCAGCAGCGTCGTCGCCTCCAGCCAATGGACGGCGGCACGATGTGGGTCATCGGTTCGGCAGACGACGCCACCGAATACACCAGTAGCCAAGGCATTGGTAACCCGTCGACGATCGTGCTCTCCGACGTGTCCGAACATGTCGCCAACTGGATCGAAGGCGCACGCAGCGAAGGCTCGACCGTCATTGTCGATGACGGCCTCAACGCAGAGAACGTGGCCGCAAAGTCTGCCGAACACACTGGTGAGACCGGATTCGACGACATCTTTGTGCTCGGCCAGACAAGCGCCGCGCTGATCGAAGAGGTCGCAAAGACCATCGCGTTCCGTGGAACGATGACCATGGTCGGTACCGAACCACTCGACGGCAACCCACAAACCGACGTTGGTCGTCTCCACTACCACTACACCGCCTACCTCGGCACCACCTCGAACGACATCAGCGAAGCCTGGGGAGAAGCCCGCAACCGTGCTGACCTCGTTGCAGGCGGCCTCACCATCGTCGTCGGTGCTGGCGGCCCGATGGGTCAGATGCACATGCAGCGTGCGATCGAGATGGACAACGGTCCGGCCACGATCATCGGCCTCGACCTCGACCAAGAGCGCATGGATCGCGCGAACACCATGCTCGCGCCGATGGCAGAAGCTGCAGGCCGCAAGCTGATCATCTTCAACTCGGGCGAAGGCCAAGAAGCAGTGGACGCGCTCGTTGCAGAGCACTCGAATGGCAAGGGCGCCGACGATGTCATCGTCTCGGTACCTTCGGGCCCACTCATGGGTGAGTCATCCAAGCTGATGAGCCCCGACGGCATGCTCGTCCTGTTCGCCGGCGTGCTCAACGGAACCATGGCGCCGCTCAACCTGAGCGACGTGTACCTGCACAACGCACAGTTCACCGGCACCTCCGGTTCCTCGATCGCCGACCAAGAATCGGTGATCTCTTCGACCGTCGAAGGCTCACTCACCCCAAGCCACAATCTCGCTGCAGTTGGCGGTATCGAAGCGGGTGCCGACGGAGTTCAGGCGCTTATCGACGGCGACTACGCCGGCAAGGTCATGATCTTCCCTCAGCTCGTTGGCCTCGAGCTCACCGGTCTCGACGCACTCGCTGAGAAGCATCCAGACATCGGCGAAAAGCTTGGTCCGAACAACACGTGGACCAACGAAGCGGAACAGCTTCTCTTCGAGAAGTATCACGCGTAGCCGAGTCAGCGAGGTGATCCGCTGCGTCCCAGTACGTTGAGCGGCCGTTCGCACAACAGGTCGTCTCTCGGCCGCGACGGTTCGAACGGATCTCGACCGGGCGGGTTGATAGAGATACAGTTCCGACCATGATCGTCACCGTCACGCCTAATCCGAGCTTTGATCGGACGCTGCACCTCGATTCGTTTGAGGTTGGCATGGTCCATCGAGCAACCGATGTAACCGTCGAAGCCGGAGGCAAGGGAATCAATGTCTCCCGGGCGCTGGCGTTAAGCGGATTTGCGAGCACCTCGGTATTTCCGGCGGGGCCCGATGACGCCAATCAGATGCGTTCACTGTTGGGACCTATCGAAGGTTTCACCTGGCACACCGTCGACACCGGGACTCCGGTACGTACCAACGTCACCGTCATCGACGGCGGCGGCCACACCACGAAACTGAACGAACCAGGCACAACCCTTGGAGATGCCGAGCTCGAACAGCTGCTGGCGTCGGTCGCCGATGCAACGGCGGGAGCCGAGTGGCTCGCCGGTTGTGGAAGCCTGCCTCCTGGACTCACATCAGACTTTTATCGCCTGCTCGCCGAACAAGGCCGTAACGCCGGCGTGAAGATGGCGATCGACGCGAGCGGCGCAGCCCTGCGTGCCGCCGTCGAAGGAAATGCTGCACTGATCAAACCCAACCGGGACGAACTCTCCGACGTTGTCGGTCGTGACCTCGAGACGCTCGGCGATGTCGTCGACGCTGCGATCGAAGTTCGCGATGGTGGGGTCGGTGGCGTCGTGGTCAGCCTCGGCTCTTCGGGAGCGGTACTCGTCGATCAATCCGGAGTCGTCCACGGCACAGCCCCCACGAATATCGTCAAGAACACCGTCGGCGCTGGCGATGCGTTTCTCGCTGGCTTCCTCGCAGGCGGCGGCGCCGGGCCGGATGCGTTGGCGTCGGGTCTGTCCTGGGGGCGGGCTGCGGTCCAATCCGCATCGACCTCGTTCCCGCCAGCGACAGATGAAGATCGGGCTGCTGTTTCGCTCACCGAAGACATCGACCGTTCGCTCCCGGTAGGTCACGAATGAGCAAAAGCGGGGGCAAGCCAAAGAAACCAACATCGAAGAAGGGTTCGTCCTCGTCGAAGAACAGGTCCTCCAAGAACACTGCGTCGAAGAGTTCTAAAAACACTGCGTCGAAGAAAAAGACCACAAAGAACAAACCGCCGCAGGACAAGGTGCGGGCAACGAACACGAGCCAAGGCGGGTTCGGCATTGGTCTCGGTGAGATCTTTATGGCCGGAAGCCGCGGCTTTTTCAAGCCCCGAAACGCGCTGATCTTGATCGCTGCGGCGATTCCGGTGTTTGTCGTGTTTTGGGTGTCGTCGATTCCATGGCAGAACTTCGATGCACGACTTACCGAACAGGTCAACGCACAACGCGCTGAACAGATCGGCAGTTCACTCGAGGCGAGCTTGACCGCCTTCGAACAGCTGCGATGGATCGCTCTGGCCTTTGTCGCAACCTTCCCAGCAGGCGTGGTCTCCGCTCCGTGGTTTCGATATGCACTCGATGCTGCCGATGGTAAAGAAATCAACATCATGGCGCCGCTCATCGACGCGAAGAAGTGGGCCAATCACGCCTTTGCCACGTTCTGGTTTTGGGCGGGAATCACCGTGGGCATTCGTTACTCGGTGCTGATCCCGGCGCTTCCGTCGATCGTCGTGCTCGTGCTCTATGCGTTCTATGGCTATGTCATTGCCGATGGGCGAGAGATCAATGCGCTCAAAGCGCTTGGGATCAGTGTCCGCTTGGGCAAGGGAAAGCGCCTTGGGTTGCTCGCGATTGGGGGTCTGTACTTCGTGTTCAATATCTTTGGACTCACCGGCGCTGGAGTGGGACTCGAAGATGGGTCGCCATCGGTGATCGGGATCGTGCTCGGAATCTTAGGAATTTCCGCAACTGCGAGCATTACGCTCGTCAGCGGCGGTGCGATATATCGAACTTTGGAGGGGAAATTAGATGGATAATGCCTACGAGGCAGTGCAAGATCAGCTCATGGGGGGCGTTGGTGCGTCTCCGGGCGTTGCCATAGGCCCTGTAGTTTCCGTGGTCGTCGAATCGGTTGAACTCACCGATATCGAGAACCCGATCGACGCGATTGGAGCGTCGGCGACGCGGGTGAGTGCCAAGCTCAAACAACTCTCCGATCAAACCCGTGAAGCTGGCCGAGACGAGGCAGCCGACGTGCTCCAGGCGCAGAGCCTGATGGCCGAGGATCCAATGATCCCCGACTCGGTCTCCGAACAGCTCGACGCTGGGCTTGCGCCGGCCGAAGCGTTCGAGACCGCAGCGACCGGACTCGCAGCACTTCTCGCATCACTGCCGGACCCATACCTGGCGGCCCGTGCCGCCGACATTGGTGAGGTCATGCAGGCAATTAAGCGCGACCTCGCTGGTGTTGATTCCGAAGGCCTTACGATCACCGAGCCGAGCATCCTCATCGCTCATGAACTCACCGCAGCCGAAACCGCCGGGCTCGACGCCGACCTCGTTCTTGGTTTTGCGACCGAAACCGGCGGTGCCACGAGTCATGTCGCCATCATCGCTCGATCGCTCGGCGTGCCAGCGGTCGTCGGCGTGAAGGACCTGCTCGAAGCTGCACCTACCTTTGCGAGTCTCGACGGCGGTACTGGCGCATTTGCTGCCGACCCGTCCGATGACGTCAAGGCGGTCTTCGAAGAAGCCGCAGCGGCGCGCGCATCACTTCAACTACGTCTCGACGAAGTGCGTGGAATCGCCGCAACATTCGGTGACACGGCGATCTCCGTGCCGGCAAATATCGCCGGAGGCGGGGACATTCCAAAAGCGGTCGAAGAACAGTCCGATGGTGTTGGGCTCTACCGCACCGAGTTCTTGTTCCTCGACGTTCCGAAGCCTCCAACCGAGGAACAGCAGTTCGAGGAGTACAAGCTCGCGGCTGAATCGTGGGATCACCCGGTCGTCATCCGCACCTTTGACATCGGTGGTGACAAGCCAGCGGAGTACCTGAACATGGACGAGGAGGAAAACCCATTCCTCGGAATCCGCGGCGTTCGCATCTACGACATGTTCCCCGAGCTCATCGACGGTCAGATCCGTGCGGCACTTCGAGCATCGGCGTTCGGTGACATCTCGTTGATGATCCCCATGGTTGCGACCGTCGAGGAATTCCTCAGCGTGAAGCAACGAGTGATCGATCAACGGGCAAAGCTCGACAGTGAGAACATCGAGACCGGCGATATCAAGCTCGGCGTGATGGTCGAGGTTCCATCGGTAGCGCTCAACGCGCACCGATTCGCCGAGCACGTCGATTTCTTCTCGATCGGCACGAACGATCTCACGCAATACACGATGGCCGCTGACCGCATGCTCGGTTCACTCGCTGGTCTCCACGACCCGCTTCACCCATCGGTTGTTCGGCTGTGCGAGATGGTCGCGACAGCAGGCAACGAGAAAGGCATCCAAACCTCGGTCTGCGGTCTTGCCGCCGAAGATCCGTTGGCAGCGATCATTTTTGCCTCGGTCGGCATCACCAAGTTGTCCGTCTCGGCCAACTCGGTCAACTTAATCAAGGCGACACTCGCAGCTCAGGACCCATCGATTGCAGAGAAGGTTCGCGACGTTATCGACCGTGCTGAGTCAGCCCAGGAGGTTCGCCAACAACTCGGGCCGCACGTGGTCAATCCGTGAGTGCGCCGCTCGACAGCAGAGTTACTCGAATCGTTCGCTGGCTGATCAGCCAGAGCGAACCTCGTAGTACGTCGGACCTTGCTGTCGATCTGGTCCTCACCGAGCGGGCGGTCCGGTACCGGTTGTCCGCTGCAGAAAACTACTTGGAGTCATTCGGTGCTTCGTTGGTTCGCCAGCGAGGCACCGGGTTGTTCGTGGAGGTCTCAGACGAGGAGCGTCAAGCAATTCTTGATGATCTTGGCGAGCGCTCGACGACGCCGCGTGTCTACGCCCCCGATGAGCGCGAGCATCTGCTGCTCGATTCGCTCCTTTGGAACCATCCAGCGACGACCGCACTCGACCGGTTGAACGAAGATCTCGAGGTATCGAAAACCTCGGCTCGTCGTGATCTCCGGCGGTGCGAGCCGTGGCTCGAACGCATGGGTCTGCCCCTCGTCCGCAAGTCCGGCAAGGGCATTGCGCTTATCGGCTCAGAACAGCGTGTGCGTCGAGCACTCGTCCAACTTTTCCTCGAGGCCATACCAGCCGATGTACTCGATGAGCTTCTCCACACGCCGTTCAAAGAAGCGAGCCTCATCCGGGTTCGAGTCCCGGTCGGGCTTCAAGATCGCTTTGCATCGCTGTCGGTCTACGAGTGTGCTCAAGCGGTGAGTTCGCGTCCGCTGCGCGAGCAACTTGCGGCTGGTAACAGTGAACTTGTCTACACCTTGTACCTCGCCGTAACCGAGGCGCGAGTCTCTCAAGGTCATGCGATCGACCTCGATCCAGGGCAGTACCGCTCGCTCATTGAACATCCTGCATTCCAAGCAGTTCGTAAGCTTGCTGATTCGCTTGCGGACATGGGCCGGCCAAAGCTCAGCGATGAAGAGGTTGCTGGCCTTACCGAATACCTGCTCGGATTCGATGCGCTCAATCAAGATCCAATGATCAGCAGCAGTGTCGAGACGCTCGTCGATGAGATCTTGGCAATGGCGACCGACCGGCTACACCAGAGCCTCCTTGGCGACGACTTACTGCGCCGTGGTTTGTCCTCGCACTTCTCACGGCTACTCGTCCGCTTGAACTACGGACTTCCCGTGCACAACCCACTGGCCGACGAGGTGGCCGTACGGTATCCCGAAGTCCAAGCCGTTGCTGATGAAGTACGCCCGACGATCGAGGATCAGGTCGGGGCTGCGATTAGCGATGACGAACTTGGATTCGTGACGATGTACTTGTCGGGTGCGATGGAACGAGCCAACTTGCGGCCCCGTCGACGGGCCATGGTCGTGTGCCCGAGCGGTATGGCGACCGCATGGGTATTGGTGTCACGTTTGCAGGCCGAATTTCCGGAACTTGCACTCGTTCAAGTGCTCTCCGCGTCCGAATATGAGCAACAAGATACGTCAGATTTCAATATTGTCATATCTACGATTTCGCTCCCTGAAATCGATACTCCGGTCGTCGTTGTGAGCCCATTGTTGTCCTCTTCGGACGTTCAGGCGCTCGCCGCAGTGCTCTAGTTTCGTTGATTTTTCAACGTATAAAGACCGCATAAAGAGACATAAAGGCGGCATAAAAGTTCCTAGACGGTCAACGGGGGTCACGTCAACCCCTACGGCGTTGCAACTTGTCGGATAACGATATTGCCCTTATGCGAGTGGCGACCGTCACACGAAACGCGTCTACTATGGCCCTCTACTCAAAAGGAGGGACACACTATGCAAGAAAAACTTCAGCGGTTTGGTGGTTACTTAGCCGCAATGGTGATCCCAAACATCGGGGCATTCATTGCCTGGGGTTTGATCACCGCACTCGTCATCCCAACCGGCTGGCTTGCCCGTCTCGGTTTCGGAGGCGGTACCGAAGGTGAGATCTGGGGCGAGGTCACCGGCGCCCTAGTCGGCCCAATGATCACGTATCTGCTTCCATTGCTGATCGCCTACACAGGCGGCAAGATGCTCCACGGTCACCGTGGTGGCGTTATGGGCGCAATTGCGGTCATGGGCGCAATCGGTGCTGAAGGATCGTTCACCGCAGATGATGGCACCGTCCTCACTACGCAGGTGCCACAGTTCCTCGGCGCAATGATCATCGGTCCACTTTCTGGTTGGACAATGAAGAAGATTGACGAATTCCTCGAGCCACGCACACCAGCTGGGTTCGAGATGCTCTTCAATAACTTCTCGCAAGGTATCGGTGGCGTTGGCCTCGTATTCCTGTCCTTCTGGATCATCGGTCCAGTTTCAGCGTTCATCGCACGAATCTTTGGTGATCTCGTGACGGGTATCTCCGATGCAGGCCTCCTGCCTCTCGCTGACATCCCGATCGAAGTTGCAAAGGTTCTCTTCTTGAACAACGCAATCAACCACGGTGTGCTCACGCCGCTCGGTGCAACCGACGTTGCGGAACAAGGTCGCTCGATCTTCTTCCTCCTCGAGACCAACCCTGGACCAGGCCTCGGCCTCCTCGGTGCGTACTGGTTCGCCGGTACCGGCCTCGCCAAGCTGTCGGCTCCTGGCGCAATGGTGATCCACTTCATTGGTGGCATCCACGAGGTGTACTTCCCGTACATCCTCATGAACCCAGTCATGATCGGTGCAATGTGGGCAGGCGGCATCAGCGCCGACCTCGTCTTCGTCGCAACCGATGCAGGCCTCGTCTCATCGCCAAGTCCTGGTTCGATCATTGCGTACCTTGCGCTCCTCCCAGCTGAGGGCGGCGCAGTATTCGGTGTCTTTGCCGGTGTGGCTGTTGGTGCGGTGCTCTCGTTCGTTGTTGGCTCCGGTCTCCTCAAGCTCTTCCCAGTGAAGGATATGACGGACAACGAAGCCGACCTCGTCGGTGGCGGCGTCAACGATGCAATGCCAGATATCCCAGGCGTCGCAACCGCCTAATTTGTTAGTCAAGCAATAAGCACTTCAGATCGGGTCGGTAGCGGGCAGCTCAGCTGCTCGCACCGGCCCGATCGTTGTTTCTGGGGTCACCGAGACCCCGGCGGGAATACGTGAACGAGAAAATCCGTTTGCGGTAACGCTCTTACGCCGAGTCCCTTTTTCCCTCGGCTCAAATATCGACTAAGCAATTCACAAGACGAACACAGGAGGAATGCAGATGAGCGACATGGTTGTAAAGAAGGCAGACGAGGTGAAGCTCATTGTCTTCGCTTGTGAAGCAGGCATGGGAAGTAGCCTCATGGGCGCAAACCAGCTGAAGAAGATGGTCAAGAAGGCGAAGCTCGATATCGAGGTCATCCACTCGCCGGTCGGTCAGGTGCCTGAGCACGCCGACGTCATCGTGACCCACAAGTCACTATCCACCCAGGCCAAGAACAACTTCCCGAACGCGGCGATTATCCCGTTCATGATGTTCTTTGGCGATCCAGCAGTGAAGGGTCTCGTCGAGACGCTCAAGGCTGGTAACGACGTAGAGTCGGCGCTGTAATGGTTGCCGACATGTTGGCCCGCGAGGCCGTCGTGACGGGACTTCCTTCGGTTTCAAAGGAAGAGGCGATTCGTTTCGTTGGAAACTTGCTCGTTGAGCGAGGCCACGTCGGTCAGAGCTATGTCGATGCCATGGTCGAGCGCGAAGAAAAGGTTTCGACCTTCCTCGGCAACGGTGTGGCGATGCCCCACGGAACGTTCGAGTCCAAAGAAGCCATCGTCCGCTCCGGGATTGTCGTCGCGCAGTTTCCCGACGGTGTCGATTGGGGTGTGGGAACTGCCCACATCGTGATCGGACTCGGCGCAGTAGGCGACGATCACGTCGCGATCTTGAGCCACATGGCCGAGATCCTTCAAGACGAAGAACAAGCTAAGGCGCTATGGGATACGAGCGACCAAGAGTTCTTGTACAACGTGTTGACGACCATCCCAGACGACGATGACGACGACGATGACGACGACGCCGCAGGTGGACCCATCGCCCGCTCGGTGACAATCTCTGGTGAGGGTGGCCTTCACGCCCGTCCCGCTAGCATCATCGTCGAATACGCGAAGGGATTCGACGGAACCATCGTCATCACAAAAGACGAAAAGACCGCTAAGGCAAACAGCATCATGAGCGTTCTCGCTCTTGGCGCCGTGGCGAACGACACCGTCCAAATCACGGTCGAAGGCGACGATGCTGCCGCAAACACGGCAGCCGCCGATGAGATCGAACGTATTCTGACTACCCCGGAGGAAGAACTGTAATGGCACGAATGAACCGTGAAGAGCTACTGGCTGCTGCGGCGGAAAACATGTCCGCACAACCCGACCCGAGCGGCAAGGCCGATCTCGTAAGCGAGAAGGGTGCGATCATCGCCGCTGGCGAAGCTGGTGAGATGAAGAACGCCTTCAAGCGGATCAAGAAGGTTGAAGGATACCGCTGGGTCATCATCAACCGAGAAGATCTCTTCGCAGCGAACAGCCTGTCAATTGGATCCAAGGCCGGAATCATCACCCCAGATGGAACCGTCCTGAAGAACGCTGACATCCCCCGCAAGAAGCCGTAAGCGTCTTCAACTCTCACACGCTCGCCGTCCACGGCGATGAGCCCATTGTGGGCGTCGTGTGGGACCGCAAACCTGAAGTATCGGATCTCGCCGGTGGTCTTAGATGGCTGCCGGCGAGTCCGCGAACGGGATGATCAACTGTGGCGAGCCACCGTTGAGGTTGAGGGACCAAATGTCCCAGGCTGGTTGTGATTCTGTTCCTTCGGCTTCGTTTGGAAGGCCGTAGATGATCGTGGAGTCGTCGAGAAACTCGACCTGGTCTTCTACGGTTCGAGCCTCCGGAAGGTCTCGGCGTGCACCGGTTGCGGTGTCGATCGCAACGAGCTGGAAGAAGTCTCCGTCTCGTCTCTCCTTGACGACCAGTGTCGAGCCATCGGGTGAAACCTCGGGGCAGGTCGCGTTCTCGTGAACGACCTGAAGTCGTGCGTTCTCGATCGAGCCTTGGACGATCGAGGTCTCTTCACCAATGCCGATCGTCGCATAGAACGTTTCGTTGTCGACGAAGGTGACTCCCCAGAAGTTGCGGGTCTCGTCGGTAATAAGTTGGTTGTCGATGCCAAAGGTTGAGAACTGCGTTTCCAGGTTTGCGCCGATGCCACGCTCGACCTCGATGAGTTGTGTAGTCGTCGCGAACTCGCCAACGGCGAGGTAGCTGTGTCCGACGGCAAAGCCGGTCCATGCGACGATTTCGCCGTCGGGTGATGCCGCAGCTCGGCTGGGGAGGTTGATACCGAAGCGGAGGCTGGGGTTGAGGTCGGGTCCGATGATGAGCCCACGACCAGATCCACCCAGACCACTCGTGTCGTCGAGGCAGATGCCGCCGTTCTCGTTGAGATCGAGGCGGACGCACTCGAGGGCTGTGGATTGACGGTTGCCCTGCCGATCGATGTATCCCACCGTGCCGTAGTCGTCGCCGGGTGTCCGGTTGACGAAAGCAATGCCGATGTCAGCGGGGTTGACGTTCGGGAAGGCAGATTGAGTTTCATCGAATTCTGCTTCGGTCGAAGCCTCCGGGTCGGGTCCTACACCGGGTGATCCGTCGGCTAGTGGGTCGCTGTCGATACGAGGTTCTTCGTCGGCTAACGGAAGGGTTGACGGCGTCGTTGCGGGAGTGGTTTCGGGCGTTGATTCTGGCGCTATCGGTGTCGAGTCGAACGCTTCGATCTGCGCTGCAGCACGATCTTCGGCGGCAGCGGTTTCATCACTACTGCTTAGGAGCGTGCCGACAAAGTAGACCGAGGCGCCGACCATGATGAGAAGCGCAAACGCGAGCAAGGCAAACGAGAGATCATCGTTCGACTCGTCGTCGCTCGATTCCTCGACCAT
>CAYVHV010000011.1:43138-88685 GCA_964451305.1 uncultured Acidimicrobiales bacterium
GCAAGGCAAACGAGAGATCATCGTTCGACTCGTCGTCGCTCGATTCCTCGACCATTTCATCGTCGATCGACTCGTCGTCAATCGATTCCTCGACCATCTCGTCGTCGGCGATTCCGGCGGGGTCGAGATTTTCGGAACTATCGGAAGTGTCGGAGCTGTTACTCATCACTCTGTTTCGGTTGGAGTTTCCCGAAGGACTGCAAAGATGCCGACGATGCCCACGGTGAGGACCAAACCTCCGAGCATGACGGTTAATGCACTATCGACCGATACCCGGTCCCAAATGAGTCCAAAGACAAAAGCTGAAACAGTTCTTGCGAAAGCTTCAAGCGTGCTGAGTGTTGCCAAACCGGCGCTGCGATGTTCTCGTGGGATGACACCGGCTGCCAGAGCTGGCAGGACGCCATCGGTCGCGCCGTAGAACAGTCCGAGTAGGACCAGGACTCCAATGATTGCCGGCACCGACGTTGGTTGGAACAGAAGCGACAGCAACACGAGTGCAAGAGCGACCTGGCCGAGGACCCACACCCGTGCCCTACCGATCCGGTCGGCGAGCTTGCCGAGGGGTGTTGCGGTGATCAAGAAGCCGACCGCGGTGCCCACGAACAAAAGCGGAAACCACTGGGCGCCGAAGCCGCCGATGCCGATTTCCGTCGACTGGCGGGCCGCTTCGAATATCACGAGGTAGATGAACGCGTCACCGATCATGAAGCTACCGAAGGCCATGCCGAGCCCGGTGATTCGACGGAAGCCACGGTTCTCAAACAGGGACCGAAAGATCGCTCGGGTGGGTGCGCCCTCGGTCGTCGTATTCGCAACTGCGGCCTTGTACTTCGGGTTGCGAGCCCACGTGATGATCACGGCGAGGCCGAGGAAGCCGAACGCCACGCTGAAAGCGAATACTGCGCTGAACCGTTCGGGAAGGGCCAACAGGATGCCGAATGCAATCAGCGGCCCGATCATGGCGCCGGTGGCGTCCATCGTGCGGTGGAAGCCAAATGCCGTACCCCAGGATTTCTCCGGCGTTGCCAGGGAAATCATGGCGTCGCGTGGACCCGTGCGAAGACCCTTGCCGAGACGGTCGATCAGCAAGAATGGTACGACGGGCAGTGAGGCCAAGGTCGCGGCGAGCAAGCCGACTCGGCTCGCCGTTGAAATGCCGTAGCCGGTCGCTGCGGTCTGCTTGGGCTTTTTGGTGCGGTCCGCAATGGTGCCGCCGAGGATGCGCAACAGCGCGTTCGCGATCTCGAATGCGCCCTGAAATGCACCGAAGAGAAATGGTGAGAATCCGAGCTGAGAGGTAAGAAAGAGCGGAACGACGGCCGCGACCATTTCGGAGCTGATGTCGGTGAAGAAACTTGTGAAGGCGAGCGCGACGACAGTGCGGTTCAACGCGCCTGTTTTTGAACGCTTCCCAGCGCTCTTTTCTGGGCGTGTGCCCAAGCCGGTATACACGTTGTCTCCATCGGCACGAGACCCTGCAAACTTCAGGGGTAGAGTCGACCCGTGGCATATCAGTCTCTCTACCGCCGCTACCGTCCTCAGACCTTTGGTGACATGGTCGGGCAGGAGCACGTCATCACCGCGCTGCGCAACGCAGTTCGCGACGATCGTGTCGGTCATGCCTACCTGTTGAGCGGCCCCCGAGGAACCGGGAAGACGACGGCAGCTCGAGTTCTCGCCAAGGTTCTCAACTGTGAGAATCCGATCGACGGTGAACCCGATGGCGTGTGTGCATCGTGCGTCGCGATCGAAACCGGCACCAGCTTCGACCTCCATGAACTCGACGCTGCCTCGAACAACCGAGTGGAGCACATTCGCGACTTGCTCGAGAAGGTCGCATTAGGAACTCCCGGACGACGCAAGGTGTACCTGCTCGATGAGGTCCACATGCTCACGCCCGGAGCAGAGAACGCACTCCTCAAGACGCTCGAAGAGCCTCCTGACCACGTCGTGTTCGTGCTTGCGACGACCGAACCGCACAAGGTCGTCACTACGATCAGGAGCCGAACCCAACAGTTCGAACTAACGCTCATCCCCGCCGATCAGATGGCGACGCGAATCCGAGAGATCGCCGCTGATGCCGAGATCGAGGTCACAGATGAGATCGTCGACCACGTGGTCAAGGTCGGCGGTGGTTCCGCTCGCGACACCTTGTCGGCTCTCGATCAGGTCGTCGCCGCTGGCGGTGTTGCTGACATCGATACGTCGACACCTGATCTGCTCGAGGCGGTTGCCTCGCAGGACGCTGCGCTCGCGCTCGGTGCAATCGAAGACGCAACCTCTCGAGGGATGGATCCTCGTCGGGTGGGGGAGTCGTTCATCGATGCGCTCCGTTCGGTGTTCCTGATGAAGATGGGTGCACCGCCGGCGCGACTCTCTGCACCTGACCGTGAAATGTCGGATACGTTCGCACCGCGATTGACGGCGGGAACGATCACTCGGGTGCTTGAACTCGTCGGTAATTCGTTGGTCGAGATGCGTCAAGCCCCCGATCCTCGAATCGATCTCGAAGTTGCGTTTGTCCGGTCCTGTTCGCCTGGAAATGACGGAAGCGTGGACGGACTACTCGCACGGATCGAACAACTTGAGGCCCGAATCGCAGACGGTGTTCCGGCATCGCACACACCGCAAGCAGCAGCGCCTCTAACAGTTGCGCCTCAAGCAGCCGCCAGCGCGGCGCCGACAGCTCCTGCTGAGGAGCCGTCCGCAGCCGAGGCGGCTCCGACGCCGAGCGTTCCCGCTTCAGCGCCTCAGACTACCGATTCGGGTGGCGGAGGCGAAGGTGCCCGTCGCCCCGCAGACGCGGCTCGTGCGGTGCTTCGTTCGCAGAAGGGTGATGCCCGTCCGGCCGCACCCGCCTCGCCGACGTCTCGGCCAGCGCCTCCGTCCCGTCGATCTGGTGGTACGCCACCACCACCGACGCCGCCGTCAATGCGTGATAGCGAAGAGACACCGGCAGCTCCGACACCCGATGTGTCAGAACCGCAAAGCGCTACGCCTGAACCGGTTGCTGACACCGTCCCCGATGCTGCAACACCGGTCCCACCATCGTCTGAGCCTCCCCCGCAGGAGCCCCAAGAGCTCGAAGTCGTTCCGGCGGCTGAAGCCCCGGCAGCTGCACCGGTCGGCTCCGTGACCTTTGAGAAGCTCCGTGATGGTTGGACCGCGATGCTCGACGGGCAGTCCACTCCCGCACGCGCGCGTTTCCTCGCTGGACACGTGGCCGGTGTGAGCGGCGACGTCATCGACTTTGTGCTTCCGACCGAAAGTCAGGTGAAGCGGTGCGAGTCGTACAGAGTCGAAGTAGAGAAGGCTGTCGGTCAAACCTTTGGGGTACCGATGCAAATCGTTCTGCGCGCCGGCGATCAGGCCGCTCCAGCAACCTCTGCTCCAGCAGCGGCAGCCGAAGTCCAACACGAGTCAGAGATTGACGTGCATGACCTGACCGATGCCGATGTAATAAACGCAACCGTTGTCGACCGAATCGCCGATGTGTTTCCAGGCGCCGAAGTCCTCGATCAAGAAAGCTGAGCAACATGAGTGAAGAGAACGAGCCAGAAGCAGGGATGGACCTCTCCGCCCTTTTGGGTGGAGGAGCCGGCGGTATGGATCTCGGTGGATTGATGGAGCAGGCCCAGGCAATGCTCGCTGGAGCCCAAGAGGCAGCGGCTGAGGTCGTGGAAGGAACGAGCGGCGGGGGCATGGTCAGAGTCGAGGTGGATGGAGGAATGAACTTTCATTCGATCTCGATCGATCCGTCGGTCGTGAACCCTGACGACGTCGAAATGTTGAACGATCTCGTCCTCGCAGCGCTGCGCGATGCTGCAACGCAGATCCAAGAGGGCCAAACCGACGCTATGGGTGGCATGGACCTCGATGGCCTCGGCGGCATGCTCGGCGGCGCCTGAGCCTTGGCACTCTTCGCTGGACCCGTACAGGATCTGATCGACGAGCTTGGGCGCCTGCCCGGCGTTGGTCCGAAGTCGGCGCAACGCATTGCGTATCACATACTGAAGATCTCACCGGTGGACGCAACGCGCCTGTCGACCGCGATCATCGAGGTGAAGGAACGGATTTCGTTCTGCGACCGATGTTTCAATATTGCAGAAGGAGCTGAGTGCGCGTTGTGCCTCGATCCGGGTCGTGATGGTTCGATGGTGTGCGTCGTCGAAGAGTCGCGAGACATTGTGGCAGTGGAACGAACCCAAGAGTTCAAGGGCCGCTATCACGTTCTCCAGGGGGCGATTAGCCCAATCGAGGGAATCGGTCCGGAACAGCTTCGAATCAGCGAACTATTGGGGCGGATCACCACCGAAGGAATCGACGAGGTCATCCTCGCGACAAACCCCAATATTGAAGGCGAGGCAACAGCGATGTACCTCGCCCGACTGCTCGAGCCGCTCGGTATCACCGTCAGCAAGATCGCTTCGGGTCTTCCCGTCGGTGGCGACCTCGAGTACGCAGATGAGCTCACGCTCGGCCGGGCTCTCGAGGCCCGCCAACAGCTCGGGGCAAAACCGGCGGGTTCAAACGCGCCGTTGGAGCACTAGGGGCTCTAGGCGCCCATATTGCGAAAATGTGACCTTGACATCATTTCGTAACAATTGTAATGTTTGGCTCAACGTCGCATTCGCAGCTGTTCGAAGTCCACTCTTCAAAACAGCGGTGATGTGACCCGGCAATAGTTGTTTCAGCCGGTCAGACCAATACGACCGCCCGCGCCTGACCGGCTGAGACAGCTGCCAACCTACTAGCGGTCGGCTGTTGCTCTGTGCCTCGGGGAAGCCTCTCAGCCGCTACTTGGCAGCGGTTTGTGGCTTTGGTTCCTTCGGAAGACCCAGGACCATTTCACCGATGATATTGCGCTGCACTTCTGAGGTGCCAGCGTAGATCGTTCCTGCTCGTGCGTTGTAGAAGGCACCCACCCACGAACCCGGATCATTCGGCGCGCCGGGAAGGTCCGTAGCGAATGCGGTCTTTGCGATTCCCTCCGGCGTCATCGCCGCAGGGCCCAAGATGTCGAGGGCCAGCTCAGTGACCTCTTTGTGGTACTCGCTCCAGTAGAGCTTGAAGGCCGACTCGCCCGGGCCAGGGTGGCCGCCGCTGAGAAACTTCGTGAGCGTTTGCATACCCATGAGTCGCATGACCTCGACCTTGCAGTACATGGCTGCGAGGCGATCCCGGATGACTGGATCGGTGTCTTTGCCGTGCTCCTTTGCAAGTTCGACGAGCTTGTCGAACTCGCCTCGGAACGCAATCGGGGTGGTCGCTGCTGCTTCGCCACGTTCATATCCGAGGAGGGTCATCGCAACACCCCAACCACCGTTCACCTCGCCGATCACGTTCTCTTTAGCAGTGCGTGCGTCGGTGAAGAAGGTCTCGTTGAAGTCGGAGTCGCCGCTCAACATCTCGATCGGGCGAACCTCGACGCCCTCCTGGTCCATCGGGCAGAGGAGGAAGCTGATGCCACGGTGCTTTGCCGCGTCTGGGTCCGTGCGGCAGAGCACGAAGATCCAGTTGGCGTGCTGTCCGGCCGATGTCCAGATCTTCTGGCCGTTGATGACCCATTCATCGCCATCGAGCATTGCCTTGCATCCCAAGTTCGCGAGGTCGCTGCCAGCGTTTGGCTCACTGTATCCCTGGCACCACACATGCTCGCCCGAGATAATGCGGGGCAGGAAGTGCTCTTTTTGCTCCGGCGTTCCCCAGTGAAGGATGGTGTTGCCCACCATCTGAATACCAAAGACATCGTTCTCGCCGCCGACCGGGGCGCCGGCCTTTCGGAACTCCTCGGCCACGATGACCTGTTCGAGTTCGCTGAGGCCTCCGCCGCCGTACTCCGATGGCCACGCCGGAGCGAGGAGGCTGTTCGCCGCGAGCTTCTGGCGCCAGTCGGCGATAAACGCCGACCCTTGCTCGGTATCGAACTGGCCGATGCCCTTCCAATCTTCGGGAAGGTTCTCCTGAAGGAACGTTGTAATTCGAGTGCGAAACTCCTGAGCATCGGCGGAGTATGTGGGATCCATTTTCGACTTCGATCTGTTGGAGTGGCTGCGAGTTACCTCACAGTAACAAACTCGCGGTTAGCTATCCCACTTTGCTTCGGCGATGGGTTGTTCGCCGGCGAACAGGTCGAGCAGCTCTTCGGGTGACGAGCCTTCGTGAATGTGCAACCGATTGTTGGCACTCATCAAACCATCGGCGGTCACACGGTCGAGCCACCCGAGCAAGTGGTCGTAGTAGCCGTCGGTGTTCACAACGCCGACAGGCTTGTCATGTAGTTGGATCTGGCGCCACGTCGCAATCTCGGCGATCTCGTCGAGCGTTCCTAAGCCACCGGGCAGTGCAGCAAACGCGTCCGAGTGTTCGTACATGAGCGCTTTGCGTTCGTGCATCGAGTCCGTCTCGATCAACTCGGTAAGACCTCGATGGGCAACTTCCTTGCTGAAGAGATTCCTCGGAATTACACCGAGCACTTCACCACCCCCATCGAGCACCGTATTGGCAAGCAACCCCATCAGGCCGGCATTGCCTCCGCCATACACGAGCCGAAGCCCTCGCTCGAGGAGCGCCTCGCCCATCGATACGGTCGCGGACGCGTTCGCTGGGTTGGTTCCGGTCGACGAACCGAGGAACACACAGACACTGTCGAGCTTTGGCATACCCCGACACTACTTCAGCCCTCATTTACCCTCCGTCCAGAAACTTCCGGGAAGACGAGCGCCGGGACGGTTAGCCTGTGCTCGATGCTGATTTTTGCTTCGGTGGGCCTGTGGGCGCTCTTGACGCTATTCACCTTTGTGACCGTCATGCGAGGGGTGCTGAGCCTTCCGGACAGTGATGGCGCGGAACACCTCGAAGGCATACTCGCCGCTCTCGCCCGTGTTTCGAGATGGCAGAACATCGCGTCGGTGCTTGCCGCGGGGTTCCTCTTCGCTGGGTTCTTCGGCTCGGAACTCGAGACCAGCATTTGGCCATGGCCACTATTGGCATGGGTTGCGTTGTGGCTACAACTGCTCTGGTTGCGACCGCACCTCGGGGTCTATGTCGAAGTGCTCCGCCGCAACGTGGGACGGCCGGTCGCCCGACTTCTCTCCCTGCACCTCGCCTTCGATGCCGTAACCCTTGCGGCACTCATCAGCGTCCTCGCATTCGGCCTGCGTTGACGAGCAACGCTTGTCGGGCAATGCCGCTACCGTCGTAATTGTGACGAATCGAAGCGACCTCGCTGCTACGGCTCCCGGGCTTGCGCTGGATGCCCCTCGCCGCGAGCAGATCCTCCAGTGTCACGCCGACGCCATCGAACAAGGCCAGGACGGCTACATCGATCCAGTTTCCGGCTACTTCGTTATGACAGCGGCGTACCACTTGTCGCGCGAGACGTGCTGCGACAACGATTGCCGCCACTGCCCGTACAAGTCCTAAGGCACCGGCGGGCTACACCGCCACCACACTGGTAGCCAACGCACGACGTCACCGGCCGCGTGTATGGTCGGCGTCATGGCTGGAAAGGACGAGAAGAGAAAAACGGCTCAAACCATGGTCAAGCCAGTCGATTTTATCGCCGAGCTCGAACACGACACGCGGCGCGCTGATGCAACGGTCCTGCTCGAGATGCTCGGACGGATCTCGGGGTATCGACCAAAGATGTGGGGCCCGAGCATTATTGGCTTCGGGCGCTACCACTACGTCTATGCGAGTGGTACCGAAGGCGATTCGATGGTGGTTGGCTTCTCTCCCCGCAAAGCCAACCAAGTCATCTACTTGATGCCCGGCTACGAAGACCTGACCGAGATGCTCGGGCGCCTCGGAAAGCACAAGATCGGCAAGAGCTGTCTCTACATCAACAAACTGGCAGACGTGGATCTCACCGTTCTCGAAGAGATCGTTGTGCACTCGGTGAACGTGATGGAGTCCACTTACGAAACGTTCGCCGAGTAGGGGCGCAAGTGAGCTACGCGCCAGCGGCGACGTTCGCGAGCATCTGAAGCGCTCCGGCAGCGGTTGCGAGCTGAGGGGTTTCTGCGGGAATCCCGTGACGGTCGGCGAGGTAGGCCGGATCGTTGTGAAGGACACGGACTCCGTCGTCGGTCTGAATGATCAGCAACTTCTGGGGCAGATCGATAGCGACCGTTGGCGAGATGTGCATGAGCGGAGTTCCGACCGCTGGGTTCCCGACGAAGATCTCGACGGTAGGAGTGAGCTCGAGCCCCACTCGTTCAGCGCCAGCGGTGTGGTCGACGCGGGCGACGAGCCCTAGCTTTTCGTGTGCTTCGATCGCTGCGACGAGGCGATCGACAGCCTCGGCGGTCGTGCCGGTGCCAAGTGTTTCGATAAGACCGTTTGGGAGATCAGAGTTCTGTGACATAGAGGAGAAACTACAAGCTCATGTAGTCCATTCCGCAGCGTTGCAGAAGATGCGGACGTTGTGTCTTCGCCGACGAAATTCGCGAGGCCTCACCGGGACGTCAGCGGATGCTCAGCTCGTCGGTAGGTGATGGAGCACGAGTCTGCTGTCGGTCTGGCGAACTCCTGCGTGCGATCGCAGGTCATCTAACAGTGAGTTCAGATCGTCACTCGATGCGACCCGAACTCGAAGCCGATAGTCGAGACGGCCGGTCAAGTGGAAGCACTCGACGCATCGCTCATCGTCGATAACGAACTGCTTGAAGGTCTCCGGGTCGGACATGTCGTCGACCCACGCATCTATCGACGCTTCGATCGGGCGTCCGAGCGCGCTGTGGTCGATTCGTGCTCCGAAGCCGGTGATGACCTTTTGGTCTATCAGCCTCTGCATGCGCGCTCCTGCTGCATTTGGGCTGAGTCCAACGATCTTGCCTAACTCGCGCTGGGTCAAACGACCCTGCGTGCCCAGTGCACGGAGTATTTCTCTGTCAATATCATCAATCACAGTGATGATCACTGTATCAGGTCACTTTTAGCTTTGAAGACAGTGACACAACCCGTGACTTTTCCTTCACGATGTACATATCGAACGAGCCACCACGGTTCTGACGAAATCCCCCCTCGAAATACAGCAGACAACGTCGTCTGAAAGGAAACATCATGAGCAACGCACAGAACGCAGCATTCGAACAACTTCTCTCCGGGTGGCGCCGCCACGAAGAGCTCCGCCAGTCAGGTGCGTCCTTCGAGCAGCTTTTGAACTCACGCCAAGAACTTGACGAGGCCCGCCTCGTCGCAGCCTCCGCTCGATAGAGCACCTCCCCGAGCTGGCCGGACATCTCCGGCATACAACGTGCGAGAGTCTCCGTCGTCTCAATCGATGGTTACAGCAAAGGATGCAACGTTGTTGCTCTCGTCCGCTTCGACGATGAGGTCGAGCGGGTCCACAATGACCCGCACGGTGTACTCACCCGGAGCAACGTCACTGATGTCGATCCATTGGTCATCGAGCAGTGAGTGATAGTGATCGCCGAAACCAGGGTTGATGATCTGTTGTGTCCCCCCGCAGTCTGCGGGAGCGGTGAACACAACGCCCGTCGGCTCTGCGGGTTGCTCTGCAACGTGGAGCGAATCACGAAGGCAGAAGGATACCTTTTCAGCCGTTGCTGCAATGGTCCCAGATCCATCGACAAGTTCGTAACGCTCGAAGGCGTCGAAGTGAATGTGATCGTGAGTTGGGTGAAACACGAACTCACCTGATGCAATGTCGCGAAAGTGCCACGTGTCGGTCCAGATTCGTTGGAAGGTCGCTGTCACGCCGTCATTGTCAATGCCTTCTGCGATGACATCGAGCGGTCCGGTCCCGATGTTTGCTGCCACGGTTGGGAAGCGGAGTAGACGGCGATTGGGCGTGTCCTCATCGATGAACCACGTATCTTCGGGAAACAGATCGGCGCTGCGCGGCCTCGCTGTTGGAAGCGCGGTCCGCTCGGCCGCGATCGGGCCGAGCGCGGACCTTGAGACGATCGGCGTGAGGTCGGGGAGCAGCTCTTCGCCGCATGGGTCCGTCGACTCGCACAACGCTGGGCGAGGTATCGATATTGTCGATCCGTCCATGTCCGGATCGACCTCGGTTCGAAAGCCGAACACCCCAGTAGCGGTCCCGTCGGGCCCGGGGACATCGATCGAGATCTCGATACCGGCGGCTGCTGGCGGGACCCGATAGTCGATGCTGAACGCGCCGTTGCTGTCCGTCGTTGTTGCGTCGTTGTTTGGGTCACGAGCAAAGGCTGACTGAATGTCATCGTCGACAGCACTCGCGATCAGCGGAGTGACGCGCGCTCCGGTCACAGGATCGCCGCTCGCGTCGAATTGCACCAGCGTTTCAGCGGTAGGGAGCGCTGCGTCCTCAGCGCCGCATCCGATGAGCACAAGGCCGAAGATCCCGAGTGCAGCGAGAACAGGTGAGGGAAATGAAGATCGCTCCGGTGCTCGAGGGATC
Organism: uncultured Acidimicrobiales bacterium; assembly: GCA_964451305.1. GTDB lineage: Bacteria > Actinomycetota > Acidimicrobiia > Acidimicrobiales > SHLQ01 > SHLQ01. The sequence goes on from CAYVHV010000011.1 coordinate 53,550, forward strand.
GTTGGAATATCAACAATTCTTCGAATAAAAGAATTTTGTTTCTTCATATTCCTTAATTTTATCTGAAAGTAGTCGATGTTAACTGCCAACGGCGGTGTCGACGAGCTCGGTGGGGGCCATCGATGCCTGTAACAAAGAGGTATCTGACATATGAATCGACGACGTCCAACCACGTCTTCGCGATGGTTAACCTGCGTTGGAGCAACGCTGGCCCTGCTCGGCGCCGAAGTCGCAGTGCTTCCCACCGTACTGAGCGCGGCAGAAGCACCGGCCAATGAGTACATCGCAGCGCAAGTCACCGGAGGAGTTCCCACTCCGGCAACTCCATTGAGTGACGAAGACTGCGCTCTTCTCATTCAGATGACTGGTTCCGTCGCCGATGGCCTCGGGACCTACGAGATTCTCGATCCGGCCACGGCGGCGCCGGAACGGACCTACTCCGACACAGAGGCCGTCCAATACGTCGTCCTTCCCGGCGGTTGTGACCAAGAACTCGACGTCACCTCCGAACTCGTCCCAGCACAAACCTGGGACGGATCTTCGCGTACCGGCGGCGTGATCTTCCTCGGCGGATCCACGCTCAACCTGGCTGCCGACATCAACGCAAGCGCAGCAGGATTCTCATCGTTCGACAGCGTCGGCGCAGGATGCGACGGCGGCAGCGGCCAACCACAAGCCGATAGCTCCATGTGGAGCGCCGGTGGCGGTGGCGGTGGCGTGATCGGCGGCGGCGGTGGCGCGTCCGGCCATATTGGCAACACGGACTTCGCGACCGACAGCACCTTCGACGGTTCGCCCGGCGGAGGCGGAACCTCTACGACAGGCGGCGCAGGCGGTGAGCACGGCGAAGGATTCGCCGAAGGCAGCGACGCTGGTGGCGCACCGGTTCAAGAGCACGGCGTAGCACCTGACGGTGGTGACGCTGGTTGCGTTGGCAACGGCGGTTCGCTCGACCAAGGTTCGTTCTTTACCGGCTTCTGGTCCACAGGCGCAGGCGGCGGTGGCGGCGGATCCTACGGTGGCGGCGGTGCTGGTTGTAGTGCGCGAAGCAGTGCAGCCTACGCGGCCGGCGGTGGCGGCGGCGGTTCGTACACCGGCGGTGGTGCTGGTGGTGCCGGTGGCACAAACACCGGCGCAGCGGGCGTTAACCCCGAGGAGAACGGCGTTGCAGGTAACAGTGCAGTTGCTGCGGAAATCCCCGACACTGCGCACTTCCTCAACCACGACGACCCTCGCCTCATGATGGGTGGCGCCGGTGGCGCCAGCTTCATCGGCGATGGCTCCTCTCCACAGAACGGCGGCCGTGGCGGCGGCATCGTCGTTCTCGACTTCGACTCGGTCGTTGGATCGGGTGGATCGATCGTCAGCAACGGTGGCGACGGCGCTACTCCGCCGAACTTCTCAGGCGGAGCGCAGCTCGGTTCGAGCGGTTCCGGCGGCGGAGCGGGTGGTCAGATCGCGGTTATGGCTCCCACCGTTTCCTCACTCAACGTCAGCGCTGTTGGCGGTATTGGCGGCGACGCCGTGGAAGACACGGGTTCGACATCCTTTCTCCGTCACACCGGTTCAGCCGGTGCTACCGGCGGCGGTGGCGGCATCTGGTTCGCCGAAGTTGGTGGTGACACGACCAACAGTGGCAATAACGCCGGAGCAACCTCGGCCGAGTCGACAATCGCCGCACCTGGTCTTAGCGACCTCGACTGGGCTGTCAACGCTGGCAACCCAGGACTTAACGGCATCTACCCATCGCCAGTCACCGTTGGATCGGCGACCTTCAGCTTTGCCGAGTGGGCATCACTGGTCGGCGCAGCGAACGCTGATTCGAGTGTTTCATTCAAGTGGATTGCAGTGTCCATGGTCGATGCATCAGGAGGCGCCTTTGATCTCACCGAGCTCCTCGACCGATTCCCAAGCCTGAGCCAGCCAAACAACCCAAAGAACGCTGGTTTGGGTTGCACCCCTGGCCTCGGCGGTACCGGTTTGATGGCGTTCAGCTCGCCACCAGTCCCCGACCTCGAGATCGAAACTACGACGCTTGGCGTCGACTCCGACCTCGCGCCAGGTGAAACCCTCGTCACTGGTCAAGCAGTTACGTGGGAGTACGAAGTCACGGCAGTGTCGTCTGGATTGGTCGAGAACATTGTTGTGACCGATAGCAACCTGGGCGTCGCAATCTGCCCGGAGACGACTCTGGCGGTTGGCGAATCCATGACCTGTTCGTTGGAAGGCACGGTCGTCGATGGCGAGTACGCCACGACGGGAACTGTCACCGGCGACGGTATTGATGTTGGATTGCCGACAATTCCGGTACTCGATTCCGACCCTACACATCACGTTGGTGTAAGCCCGGCGATCGATATCGAAGCAACCACAAACGAAGTACAGGCAGACGACGACCCGTCGGAGAACCCTGTCGCCATCGGCGATGGAATCGAATGGAGTTACCTCGTAACGAACGGTGACATTCCGGTCGTCGACATCGTCATCCAAGAAACGGTGGACGTATCGAATGATCAACCTTCGCCAACCGAGCTCTTTTGTGACTACGCCTCGTCATCAGATCCAACGACCGGTGAGGGAGAACTCGCTGCGAACGAGACGCTGACATGTTCAGCAACTGGTGTCGCCGGAAGTGGCCCGTACAAAAACGTTGCGTCGGTGACCGGCAACGCTGCAGAACTCGATACCGAAACGGCTGCTCTTGTTGCCGTGCTCGACTCGCTCGGAGCTGAAATCTCCGTGACTGATTTCGATTACACCGGATATGTCGGTGAACCCACCTACGACCTTGCACTCGCCGAGGTCATATCCGACATCTCGCCGAGCCCTGAGGGACGGTTGGTCGAATTTACGATCACGGTCGCGAACCAAGGCGAGTTGGCATCGGATGCCTTTGAGGTAACGAGCGAGCTCGATCCAGGAACCGAGTTCGTCTCCGCATCAGATGAGGGCTCAGAGGTCAGCCCGGGAATTGTCGAGTGGCAAATTCCCGAAGCGGACAGCCTCGAGTCGGGAGAGACCCTCGACCTCACACTGACGGTGCGAATCACCGATCCAGAGGCAAATGGTGTTCTGAACACGTCGGAGATCTCCGCCGATAGCGGAGACGACACCGACTCGACACCCGACGCGATCATTACGGGTCCAGAGTCCGACAACTTGGTCGACATCACTGACGTCGCCGATCTCGCGATCGACACCGGCACCGATACTCCAGACGAGGACGACCACGACGTTGCCCAATTGGGCTTCGACTACGACCTCGCTCTGGTCAAGACCATCAACTCCACATCGGATCGTCTCGTTCCAGACGGCACGGTTACCTTCGACCTTTCGGTCACGAACCAAGGTGAGCCGGTCGAACGAATTGCGATCACCGACTACATCGACACGACCAAGTTTGACGTCTTGACCATTGACAAGGAGATGAATGCGACCGGGACCGCTACCGGAGACGCCAGAAGCGAATTCGGATTTGCGTGGGAAGGAGCGGGAACTGCAACACCTCGAGTTCTCGTGACACCGACGACAGCAGGCGACAAGCTGGGCACTGGTGAAACACTCACCATTCCGATCACGCTTGCCGTGGCAGCCGACTGGGACGGATCCGACCTCGACGGTTGGGCTGAGATCTCGATGTTCGATGATGACGAAACGTCAGAGAACGGCGACTCGAACAACGCAGGCACCGGAACGCGACTGTTCGACAAGGACTCAACCCCAGACGCCGAACAAACGAACGATGCTCAACCATCAGGCTATGGAGAAGCCGGAGATGATGTGATCGACAACGAGGGCGGAGACGAAGACGACCACGACGTGGCTGGCCTTCCGATCTATGACCTCTCGTTGATCAACGATCTCGCAGCTACCCAGGACTACGCCATCGATCCAACGGCTGAGGTTCTCGAAGCCGACTTCATCATCACGGTCAAGAACCAGGGCAACCACCCGGTGATCGATGTTGACGTCACCCAGCACCTCCCTGAGGGAACGGTGCTGGACGAGGCGAAGACCGACGAAGCCAACGCTGAGGTTGCCGGTCTCGCCCGAGTCGGCCAGACGTTCCAACTGAGCGAAGCGCTCCAGCCTGGAGACACCGTCGACATTGCGGTGGCTCTCACGGTCGTGGACCCAACGATCGGTTCCTACTTGAGCAGCGCCGAGATCTCTGCGGCGTTCGATCTCAATGGCACTGCGATCTCCGATATCGACAGCGCTGTCGATGCGGCCTTCGGCAACGATGTTGTCGAGAGCGTCGTATCGGAAGGCGATCCGATCGAGATCAACTCACACGATGACATCGACAACGACCGGACTGAGACTGGTGCGCCTATCTCAACGCCGCTCGACGATGACGACCATGGTCAAGAAGAGGTGGTCGTTGGATTCGACCAAGCTGTTGAAATCCAATTCGCACCCGAGGCCGCGACCTACCCATTGGAACCAGGTTCGGACGTCACCTTCGAGATCGTCGTGACCAACCAAGGAAGCGCAATCGAGCAAATCTCGATCGTCGACTACGTCGATGTCGCTGTCTGGGAGGCATTCGATGCATCGCTGAACCCCGAGGGCACCACCGGCGGCGATGTTGCGCTTCCATATGCATGGACAGCCGATGACACGGCGCCCGTCGTTGCCATCGAAGGCTCGCTCGGCCTTGGCGAAACGCTCACCATTCCGGTCACGCTCAGCATCCTCGATGACTACGTGACCTCGCTGGGCGAGCTCGTTAACACCGTCGAGATCGCATCCTTCGATGACGACCTCGACGATGCTGACGAGGCTCCAATCGATGTCGACTCGACACCCGATACGGAGAACACCGACCCGGAGAGCGAAGACGATCACGATTCACTCGAAGTAGCGATCTTGGATCTTGCGCTTCGTGAGGTGCTCGACCCGGCAGTGACCCAACCAGTCCAGCCAGGCCAGGACATTACATTCCAGATTGAAGTCATCAATCAGGGAAGTGTCGCTGCGTCGAACATCGAAGTGATCGACTACGTCGATCCAGAGATGTGGGCTCCGTTCGATAGTGCCTTGAACCCGGCATCGGATGATTACGTCTGGGCCGCCGACGGCACCGACGCACGAGCGACCCTCGTCGCAGAGTTGGCACCTGGTGATTCAATCACCATCCCGGTCGTGTTGACCGTGGCAGAAGGAGCCGACCTTTCGGAACTCTCCAACACATCGGAGATTGCAGCGGCGACAGCTACCACCGGTGGCGAGGTCGTCGTGAATCCTGATGGGTCTCCAGTCACGGACTTCGATTCAACCGCTGACGTCATCGACGACGACGTCCTCGTGGACAACGTCACCGACAACGCCGACGGAGACGAGGACGACCACGACATCGCCATCGTTGAACCGCCGCTGTTCAGCCTGGGCAACCAGGTCTGGGAGGATACGAACGACGATGGTGTCTTCGACGCCGATGAGTTGCCAATCCCAACCGTGGATGTTCATCTGTTCGTCGACGGTGACTCGAACGGGATCGCCGATGACATCGATGGAAACGGAACGCTCGATAGCGCAGATGCGTTGAGCACGACCGTTACCGGAGCCGAAGGTGAATACCTGTTCAGCGACTTGCCAGTTGGCGACTACGTCGTCGGTATTGCGCCGACGAACTTCGCAGACGACGGCATCTTGTTCAACAGCGTGTCGAGTGTCGTCACCGTCGCAGATCCAAACAGCGATCTCGATGGAGACGACAACGGCGAACCGTGTGTCTGCCCCGACGGCTACGTGCTGTCAGGTCCGGTCTCCTTGGCAGGCGCCGAGCCGACAGAAGAGTCTGGCTTGGTCAACGACCCTGTCACGGTTGATGCGAACAGCAACCTCACGGTCGACTTTGGCTTCTGGTTCCCAGAGCTTGATGTAGAGCTCGATCTCGAGCAGATTTCCACCGGTACACCAACGGTTGGAGACACTGTCGAATTCGAGTTGAAGCTGACCAACACGGGCACAGCTGCACTGACCGGGGATCTCGTCCTGGTGCTCTCAGAGAATGCGTCCTTCGACTCGACAACGATCCCCGTCGTCGATAGCGGGGAGGCGCTCATGGGCATCGATGATGCACTCGCTCCGGGTGCCTTCGTGGCGCAAACCCTTGCGGTGTTCGTTTCGGATGAAGGCACTGTCGACATGTCGGCAATGCTCGAAGACGCAGTCCTGATGGACGGCTCCGGAGTTCCGATGGTCAACCCGAGCGGTCAGACACTGTCGGTTTCCTTCGATGAGTCGATCGACGTTGAAGTACTCGGACAGGTGCTTGCACCGCCAGCATCGACAACTGATGCAGTTCCAGCGGCACTTGCCTTCACGGGCTCGACCGCCGGGCGCATCGTCACCGTTGCTCTGATGTTGATGGCGTTGGGAGCAGCGATCTTGTTCCGCCGTCGTCAACTCGAGATTCTTCACCCATAGTTCGAACCGAGGTTCGAACTCCACACACCTGAGAGCCAGCCCATTCCTTGTTTGGGCTGGCTCTTCAGGTTTTCTCGTGGTGTTTCAACGCTGTTTCAGGCCGTTGCCAATATGCCAACGTTGGAGTGCCCGGGCTAGCCTCTCGGCATATGTCGCAGCAGTCCATGAGTGACCGAATCGCCGACCTTGAGCGTCGTCGAGAAGAAGCCCTACACGCCGGATCTGAGCGTTCGGTAGAACGACAGCGTTCCAAGGGCAAAATGCTCGCTCGCGAGCGGATCGACTACTTTCTCGATCCCGGCTCGTTTCACGAACTCGACATGCTCGCCCGTCATAGAGCGCTCGATTCTGGGATTGAAGAACGGCCGTACACCGACGGGGTAATCACCGGCTGGGGAACAGTCGATGGTCGCAAGGTCTTCGTCTTCGCTCAGGACTTCACCGTGTTCGGCGGAGCCCTCGGTGAAGTATTCGCTGAGAAGATCCACAAGGTCATGGACCTTGCCAACAGCGTCGGTGCTCCACTCATTGGGCTCAACGACGGAGCGGGTGCCCGCATTCAGGAAGGTGTCGTCAGCCTCGATGCATATGGCGGCATCTTTTATCGCAACGTGCAGGCATCAGGGGTTATCCCACAGATCTCGGTGATCTTGGGGCCGTGCGCCGGTGGCGCGGTGTACAGCCCGGCCATGACGGACTTCATCTTCATGGTGCGCGAGAAGTCGCACATGTTCATCACCGGTCCAGATGTCGTCAAGACCGTGACCGGCGAAGAGGTCACACTCGAAGAACTCGGTGGCGCAACCTCGCACTCGTCGAAGTCAGGCGTTGCTACCTACACCGGCGAGAGCGAAGAAGACGTGCTCGATCAGGTGAAGCTATTGCTTACATTCCTTCCGTCGAACAACCTCGATGTTTCGCCTGTGGTCGAGTCGGAGGACGACCCTGATCGTCTCTGCCCAGAGCTCCAGACCATTCTTCCCGAGAGCTCTAACCAGCCATACGACATGCTCGACGTCATCCGGACGGTCGTCGACGACGGTGACTTCTTCGAGTACTTCGAGAACTGGGCACAGAACATCGTGTGTGGCTTTGCTCGCATTGACGGCCGCGCCGTCGGCGTTGTCGGGAACCAGCCGAAGGTCTTCGCTGGCGTCCTCGATATCAACTCGGCGGAGAAGGCCGGCCGGTTCGTCCGCACCTGCGATGCCTTCAACATTCCGCTGCTCACGTTCTGCGACGTTCCAGGGTTCCTTCCCGGCGTTGATCAGGAGCACGGCGGCATTATTCGACATGGTGCCAAGCTGCTGTACGCGTACTGCGAAGCAACGGTGCCTCGTGTGCAAGTGATTACTCGCAAGGCGTACGGCGGCGCCTTTCTCGTGATGGACTCCAAAGCGGTGGGCTCCGACATGAGCTTTGCGTGGCCGAGTGCGGAGATGGCGGTGATGGGGCCTCAGGGCGCCGTCGAAGTGATCCATCGTCGCGAGCTGCAGCAATCTGCAGACCCAGATGCCAAGCGAGCCGAGCTCGTTGCGGATTACACCGAGCGTACGGCGAACCCGTACATCGCAGCTGAGCGCGGATACATCGACGATGTGATCGACCCGGCCGAGACCCGGAAGGTCGTCATCGAGGCGTTCCGTATGCTCGAGACCAAGCAGGAACGAATTCCTGAGCGCAAGCACGGGAACGTCCCGCTCTAGTGGACACGACAGATTCCCCATCCAACGCACCCTCGTTACGGGTGTCTGGCATCTCGCCTCTTGCCGATGCTGATGTTGTTGCTGCGGTAACGATCGCCTTGTTGGAAGCATGGCCAAAGTCGACGACCGCGCCGTCCCCGGCAGAAGCACCGGATACATCGTGGCGCTTCGGTCAACGCCGTTGGCAGGATCGTGCTGTTCCTCGGCGAACCTGGGGAACTCACTCGTAGCTTCGGTGCGTGTCCAGTCGTGGCGGTTGGCTGCTGGCCCATTTGCCGACGCACGAAACTCGCGTAGCGGCTAGGTTGACGCGATGATCGCGAACAACCCGACTCAGCCCCTTCGATACGGAGTGCTTGGAGCGGCCCGTATCGCCCCGAAAGCACTGGTGAACCCGGTGCGCAAGATCGAGTCGGCGACGGTCACTCGGGTCGCAGCGCGAGATGTTGCTCGCGCCGAAGCGTTCGCCGCTGAACACGGCGTAGAAGGCTTTGCAGCGTCGTATACCGAACTGATCGAGGCCGACGACGTCGACGTCGTGTACAACCCGCTGCCGATGAACCTGCATCACGAGTGGACGATCAAGGCGCTTCGAGCGGGCAAGGACGTCTTGTGCGAGAAGCCTTTTGCGTCGAATGCTGATGAAGCAGCGGAGATGGTGGCCGTTGCCCAGCAGGAAGGTCGGGTGCTGGGTGAAGCGTTCCATCATCGGTATCACCCAATGTTCCAGCGGATCATCGACGTGATCTCATCCGGTGCAATCGGTGATGTAATCCGTGCAGAGGGCTACTTCAACATCTCGATTCCGCAGCCGGATATTCGCTGGGATTACGCAACGTCGGGTGGATCGTTGATGGACCTCGGCTGCTACTCAACGATGTGGGTCCGCCACGTCGTAGGAGAAGAACCGAACGTCACGGACGCATCTGCGACCGTTGGGCCCGATCAGATCGATGGCGACATGGCCGCCGAGCTGTCGTTTCCGGGCGGTGCAACGGGGCGGGTCGAGAGTTCGATGATCAACGATGGTGAGCCAGACATCCGCCTTGAGGTAGCGGGTTCGAAGGGGTCGATCACAGCGATCAATCCGCTCTCGCCGCAGTCGGGCAATATGCTCACGATTCGCACCGATATCGGGGTCACCGCAGGTGAGATCGTCGCAGGTGATACCTACGAGCACATGGTGCGAGCCTTCTCCGATCACGTCACTCACGGGACGCCGTTTTCGACACAAGGTGAGGACTCGATCAACAACATGGCGGCGATCGATTCGATGTATGTGGCAGCAGGTCTACGACGGCGTGGTTCGGTTTCGTGAGGGGTCTTTGAGTCGATGACGTGGTAAGGAATAGGTATGTGGAAGCAACCAACACACCTCCGAGGAGCTCTACTCACGGGAGCGGTTTGCGTGGTCTGGTTCTTCCTCGCTGCACGTCGACCCGAGTTGCATTATCACTTCGCGCCACTCGTTGCGGCTGCCCTGTGGCCGTTGAGTCTGCGCAGTCGTGGTCGAGCAACGATGGCCGATGCTCGAACTGGCGGCTTCGGGGCAGCAGCTCTAGTCATCGCCACGACGGGAATCATCGTGTTGGCCGGCAACTTGAACGGACCGAACTTTTTGCACCGTGGTCCGGCATGGCCCGAGGCCGTGCTTTTTGCAGTCGTCGCGGCTGCGTGGGCGGCTCGAGCAGCCAGTCGCAAGCAGCCGGGCCTGCTCGGCTCTTTGGTCGACGGCTCGATCGATCAACAACTCTCCCGCCAAAAATGACCTCCGGGGTCAGACCCCAAGCGTCATCTTTAGCTGCGGCTGTGGCGTAGAAATGACCTGGAGGGTCTGACCCCGGAGGTCATCTTTAGAGGTCGGCGATGGCGACTTCGATGCGGTCTTGGTGCCATTCGGTGGCAGCTTCGAGCGCTTCGCTGGCTTTGCCGACGAGGTCTCGGACCTCGAATGCGTGTGCTGGGTAACACGCGATGCCCGCCCACACCGTCATGTCCGTCGTGTCTTCGGTGATCTCCCGGCGGATGCGCTCAACAGTCCAGACCGCTCCATTCTCCGGAGTATCTTCGAGGACGAGGGCGTAGAGGCCGTTGCTCGTACGACATGCCGTATCGGATTCGCGGAGCGTATCGAGAACGTAGTCAGCAACACGTTCGGGGTCGGCTTGGGTCCGTTCATCGTCGGAGTTCACGGTGATCTCCATGAGCACGACGGCAACGGGACGAAGGTGGCGCCGAGCCGCTGCGACACGTGCTTCGACCGTGGCGCGGAAATACGCCTCGGTGTAGAGCCCGGTATCGGGATCGGTGATTACGCTTCGCGCCGTCGCTCCCGACGGTTGAACCTCACGCTTGATGTCTTGTTCGATGCGTTCGGTTCGGGCTGCTTCACTCGCTTGCGTCGCGGCGAGTTCTGTACCGAGCGAGCTGACCGCTTCTTCTGCGGTGATTCGAGCTTGCACCTGAGATGTCACGGCGTTCTCAAGTTCCGCGGCCTTGGAACGCTCTTCGGTCAGTTCGGCTTCGGCGTTCTTGAGATCCTTTGCGATGAACCAACCCGCAACTCCAGCACCGAGAGATGCCGCACCAGCAAAGACTCCGAGGGTCGCACCTTCGATCAGTGCGAGAACGCCGAGCACAAAGCCTGTCACCCCAACCGAAATTGCCACGAAGGCGCGACTATCCATCACGCTTCTTGTTTCGGCGATTTGAGGCGGGTACTCAAGGAAAACATTCGAGCTTTCGGTCACGGTGGACGCTAGCCCGACCGGGCGTGGCAGTGATGGTATCGGCGTGCGTTCTTTGGCTACCGCACGTCAGCGTTGTTCGTAGCGAACGGCCGGTTCGAGACTCTAGGCGGGACGTGTCACCCCGTTCAAGCATCTGACTCGACCGCACTACTCAATCGACGTAGGTACTCACTTCTCGATAGATCGATGGCGCCAAGAGACGAAAGATGCGGCGTCATCCATTGCACATCGAAGAGCACGATGCCATTGTCTCGCAGCGTCTTCGTCAGATGGACGAGTGCTGCTTTGGAGGCATCGGTCTCGGTGTGGAACATCGACTCACCAGCGAACATTCGACCGACGCCAATTCCGTAGACGCCACCGACCAGGTCGCCAGCGTCATTGCGTGTCTCCACCGAGTGTGCCCAACCGAGTTCATGCAGACGTGTGTAGGCCGAGATGATCTGCGAGTCGATCCAACCATGGGGTCGGCGCGGGTCAGCGCACGCTTCCATCACCTCGACGAACGCTGTGTTGACAGTAAAGGTGAACTTCCGCATGGACTTCTTGAGCGAACGCGACACGTGCATATCGAGCGGCATGACGGCGCGAGGGTCCGGAGACCACCATGCGATCGGCCCATCTGGTTCCAATGGCATTGGAAAGAGACCTTGGCTGTAGCCCGCGAGTATCGTCTCGGGTTCGAGGTCAGCACCGACCCCGACGACGCCGTATTCGTCAGCGCTTTCGGCTGGTGGGAAGACCCAGGAGTTGCCCGTCATAGGCCGATTGTGGATCTACGACCCAAACGCGATAGCTGCCAGTGGAGCGATCAGGCCAATGACCAAAAAGATCGCGATGACGAGGGTGACATTCTTCTTGGTTTGTGGAGACACAGTTAAACGTTACCGTATTTGTTCGTGGCTCTTGTCGTTCAAAAATTTGGTGGCACTTCTGTAGCGGATGCCGATCGTATTCGTGAAGTGGCTGATCATGTCGCCCGCTGCCGTCGGAGGGGTGATCAGGTCGTCCTTGTCGTCTCTGCAATGGGCAAAGAAACCGACCAGCTTCTCCGTCTGGCCGATGAAGTCTCGAAGACACAACCCGGTCGAGAGATGGACCTGCTGATCACCGCTGGCGAACGAAAAGCTGGCGCGCTCGTCGCCATGGCATTGAACGACGTGGGCGTTCCAAGCGCGTCGTTTACAGGAAGTCAGGCTGGCTTTTATACCGACACGAACCATCGCAATGCAAAGATCCTCGAGATAGAACCGACCCGCATTCGCGAGGCAATCGAGGCAGGAATGGTTCCGGTCGTTGCTGGATCCCAAGGTGTTTCATCGGATAAGGATGTCACCTTCCTCGGCCGCGGCGGGTCCGACACCACCGCCGTCGCCCTCGCTCATGCACTCGAAGCCGACTCATGCGAGCTCTACACCGATGTCTCCGGAGTGTTCACCACCGATCCTCGTGTCGTATCCGATGCCCGGAAGATGCCCACCATCAGTTTCGACGAGATGCTGGAGATGACCGCGGTCGGTTGTCCAAAGCCCGTCATGCGATCCGTCGAGGTCGCCCAACGTTTTCGCGTGCCACTGCACGTTCGTTCTGCATTCACCTGGGAGCCTGGCACCTGGGTCATCGAGGAGGATCCTGAAATGGAACTAGCAATCATCAAGGCCGTCGTACCCGATACTTCAGAGGCCAAGGTCACCGTTTGCGGCGTCCCCGACGAGCCCGGCATCGCTGCTGGCATGTTTCGTGCCCTCGCCGATGCTGGTGTGAACGTCGACATGATCGTCCAGAACGTGAGCGAGGATGGCGAAACGGACATCTCGTTCACGACACCGACCGACGACGTTGCCCGAGCCGTGGAGATCTGCGAAGCCAGTTCGACCGGTGGGAGCAGCGTCGTGCACGCAGACTCAAATATTGGTCGAGTGTCGGTGGTCGGAGCGGGCATGAAGAGCAACCCAGGAGTTGCCGCCACGATGTTCGAAACGCTTGCGTCCAACGACATCAACATCGAGATGATCTCTACGTCGGCGATCCGCATCAGCTGTGTCGTCCGAGGCGAAGACGTTGACAAGGCAACCCAGGCGTTGCACGACGCCTTCGATCTTGCGTCAGCCTGAGCGAGTCGTAGACCCCCCATGCGGGTTGTCTCATGGAACATTCGGCTCGGGCTGAAGGTCGATCGCGCCATCCACGCGCTCACGACGAACCCCGATCTGGTGGGCGCTGATCTCATCCTGCTGCAAGAGATGGACGATGACGGTCCGATTGAGATCGCTGAGGCACTCGGCCTCCAATCCGCCTACGAGGCGGGGTGCATGGTCAAAGGCACGGATAGGCCCTTTGGGAACGCGATCCTTGCGCGAGGCAACGTCGGCGAAGCTCAGGCTGTCGGTCTGCCGTACCCGGGACGGTTTCTCGGACTTCGCTCACGAGTTGCGGTCCAGTCCGCCGTGACCGTCGAACCATTGGACGGCGACGGCCCGCACGACCTGATGGTGTGGAGCGTTCACGCCGAGATCCCAACGCTTCCACACCGCTTGCAAGTCGCGCAGTACCGCGAGGTCGCCGAAACGGTAGCGGCATCGGGTCACCCGAGGTCGATCGTCGGTGGCGACTTCAACACGGCATCGAAGAGATCGATCCGTGGGCTTGTATCAAGCATGGAACGAGCTGGGATGGCCCGAGTTCTACCAGCTGGCCAAAAAACGTTTCGCAGGTTCGGTCGCTTTTTCGAACTCGATCATCTCTTTGCTTCGGGCTTCACCATCGTCGATTCTGGGTACAGCCGAGATCACGATGCGAGCGATCATGACCCGGTTTGGGCACTGCTTGAGCCGATCGACTCATAATGCGCCACGTTTTCGATGAACTATGTCGAAAATCACTCACTTACGGTGATTTCTGCATGGTAATCAAATGCGATTTGTGTCAATGATTGAGAGGTAGGCGACAGTCGTGGAGGACGGGTGCCAAAGCCACAACGTCCCTTTGACGTTAAGCCAACAATTTTTTCCCTGAGCGTGTCACTGGCTCTCACGGCGATCCTGATCATCTTGAACAGCAACGCCGATGGTTCCATGGGTACTGCTGCATCTGCGGTCGTGACCGAAGCGGAACTTGTCGACGGTGGTTCGGCAACACCTCGGGCTGCCCGGCAGGGTGTTTCACCTGCCCTGGCCGACTCGCCCGAAACGCCCGATCTCGCAGCCTTGATCGAAGGTGCGTCAGCAGCCGATATTGCCGCTGGCGTCGTGACCGAACAAGATCCTGGCCGGCCGGTTGAGGAAGCCGATAGTGCCGCGAGTGCCGAGGCGAGCGAGGAGGTTGCGGATGACACGGCCGTAGTCGACGCTGAGGTATTGGGTACGAACGAGAATGCATTGGCGAACCGCGAAGTCACCGTTCAAACGACGATCCCGCAAGCTCCTGATTCCCGACCAACTGCGGCGACGACGACGCAGGTTCCGAGCGTCTCGTCGGTAGCTCCGCCATCCACATCTACTCAAGTCACAACTGCACCGTCGACCTCGTCATCAACATCGACCACTACGACGTCGACGACCAGCACAACAACGTCGACGACCAGCACAACAACGTCGACGTCAACGACTTCGACGACCCGAGCGCCTGCGCCAATCGTTGGAAGCTACAGCGTTGCTCAGGTGATCGATGGCACGATCGGCGCCGGTGATGGCTCGAACCCTAACGAAGAGTCGCCGATGGGTCGTCACGATGCCCCGCTGTACCTCCCGCAAGGGTGGAACTGGGCGCAGGGCACGACCCGAAATAGTCAATGGGGAAATCTCGCAAGCAATCAGTTCGCCGAGTTCCGTTGTGCGGTCATCCCTGAGAACGGTCACGTTCCACCGGTTGATTTCCGGGTGAATTTTACCGAAGGTGCCTATTACCAATTCGCTGGAGGCTCGTGGTCGAAGGCCTTTGACGTCGCCTTGGATTCGCCGTCGCACGGTGCCTACCTCGGCACTGCAGGCCAGGTGAACAACGATCCGTTTGCATCCGGTCGAGGTTCAATCGACTGGAGACAGGAAGCCGACGGTAGCTACTCTGCGCCGTGGAATGCAGCAGCGTTGATGATGCATTTCTGGGCTGGCGAACGACAGAGTCCTGCGTCGGGTCAGACCGCTGAGTTCCTTACCTCGCAGATGCGTCTACAGCAGCCCGACGGGCAGACGGTTGACCTCAGCCGAGTGCGCGTACTGTTCCAATGCGGTATCGACTACTACAACACCCGTGGCGGCCAAGGTACTCAAGTTCCTGGTCCGGGCATTGCGAAGTATCAACGACTGACGCCGGACTGGCAGGCCGGCCTTTGGGTCACGCTTCCTGGAAATGTTGCCGCATCGAGCACTGGAGATTTCCGGACCTGGCTGAACGCAAACCTTCCACCGGACGTTCGCCCGTAGCGCGCACAAAGATCCTCGCCCCAGAGGCCATAGGCCAGCGAGGGCGAGCGACTCCTAGATATCGAAGAAGTGGAAGATAAGGGCTTCAAGCCCGATCGAGAACAGCGCCCAGTCTTGGGTTTCGCCAGACTCGTTGGTCCGAGGAATTCCCGTTCGCTGGTAGCTGGTGCTCAACCGGCCGGAGAGGCCTTCGTTCAGCGCATACGCCGCCGCGGCGAACTGTTCGATTGTGAAACCGTCGCGAATCGAGACGTCGAGTGTTTCGGCGACCCACTGGTAGAGCGATGCGTACCGTTCGATAAGCAGGTCTTCGCCGCGCTTGAGCAGTTCCTCGACCTCTGGGTCGATGTCTGAGCGGGTGATCGCAGCAGCTCGAACCGCGTTATAGAGACGCCATTCCGGACTGGAGTCGAGGAGATCGTGGTTGAACAATCCAACGACCCGCGTGAGCTCGGATACCACATGGCGACGATTTTCCGGATCATCTGACTCGAGCAGACGTGAAGCATCGGCCAGCTCTTCTTTCAACCGTTGCTCGGTATTGTTCAACCCTTCTCCTGCCGGTAGCTGAAGAAGGCTGAGCACGACGCCATGACGCAATGCGTCCTGAGGAGTTCGGTCCGAGTCTTGCCAGATTCGGTACGACATTCCGCGAGGCACACCAGCTGTGGCGATCGCAGCGTCGAGTCCGATCGCGTCAAGTCCGCTATCGACGCCTTCATCGAGGAGGGTCGAAACAGCAGCCTCGATGAGTCGTTCCTTCACCTCGTTCGGGGGATACTTGGGTGGGCGGCCGCGGGGGCGCTTTGTCTCACTCATTGTTTTTTATTCTCTCAGCCGGGCCCGGAGCGGAATATCCAACCTCACATCTCTGGGCAATTAGTTCAATGTTGCCATATCTACTGGCTGCTTCACACGATTCATGTCGGAATCATGACGAATTCATAATTTGCGCCATGTCGGCGCGTGGAGCGTTCCGCGAAGGTTCACTTCGAATCGGTCACTGACTCAGCGCGATTCTCTGTCGCTGCCGTACCATTTAAGGATGGTAAACGTAGGAATAGTTGGAGCCACCGGCCAGGTCGGTGGTGTCATGCGCACGCTGCTTTTGGAACGAGACTTTCCAATCGAGACTTTGCGCTTCTTTGCGTCCGCTCGCAGCGCCGGACGCGATATCGAATTCGGTGATCGAACCATCACCGTCGAGGATGCAACTACTGCTGACTACAGTGGCCTCGACATTGCGATCTTCTCCGCTGGCGGAGATACATCTCGAGCCCTCGCTGACAAGGTCGCCGCAGCTGGTGCCATCGTCATCGACAACTCCTCCGCCTTCCGCATGGACCCCGACGTACCGTTGGTCGTCCCTGAAGTCAACGCTCACGCGCTCGATGACATCCCGAAGGGAATCATCGCGAACCCAAACTGCACGACGATGGCGGCTATGCCCGTCCTCAAGCCGCTGCACGATGAGGCCGGCCTACAACGCATGGTGGTCAGTACGTACCAAGCGGTATCGGGTGCTGGCATTGCTGGTGTAGATGAGCTCGATCAGCAGGTTCGCAAGGGCGTCGAAGAGTTGCCGGCGTTGACCTACGACGGCGATGCTGTCGACTTCGGCGAGTCGTCCTCGTTCGCGACGACAATCGCATTCAATGCGGTACCGATGTGCGGATCGATCGTCGACGACGGCCGCGATGAAACCGATGAAGAGCAGAAGCTACGCAACGAGAGTCGCAAGATCCTCGAGATCGAGAACTTGCTCGTCGCAGGTATCTGCGTCCGAGTTCCGGTCTTCACCGGTCACTCGCTCGCCATCACGGCCGGTTTCGATTCGCCGATCACTCCTGACCGCGCTCGTGAGCTTCTCTCGACCGCCGAAGGTGTGATCCTCGACGATCTGCCGACTCCTCTGAAGTCGGCGGGCATCGATCCATCGATCGTCGGACGAATTCGCCCAGACGAGACAATGGACAACGGTCTGTCGATGTTCATTAGCGGCGACAACCTTCGTAAGGGTGCAGCCCTCAACACGATCCAGATCGCCGAGGCGCTCGTCGAGAAGGGCATCGTCGGCTAACGACGACCCGCAGCAAAACGAAAGAGCCCCGAGCACCAGCGCGTGCTCGGGGCTCTTGTCGTTATGTCCTGAGTTCGTCGTTAGCCGATCGAACGCAAGTCGACGACGAAGATGAGCGTCTCGTTTGGGGCGATGACTCCACCGGCACCCGAGGAGCCGTACGCCATTGCTGGAGGGATAGTCAGACGACGGCGGCCGCCGACCTTCATTCCCTGAACGCCCTGATCCCAACCTGGGATGACTTGCCCGCCGCCGAGGCCGAAGCTGAAGTGTTGACCGCGGTTCCACGATGCGTCGAATTCTCGTCCGTTGGACCAGCTGATTCCTGCGTAGTCGACCGACACCTGCACTCCAGATGTGGCTTCTTGGCCGTCACCTTCGATGAGGTCTTCAATGACCAAGTCGGTCGGAGGTTCGCCTCCGGGGACGGTGATGACGGGCTTTTCGTTGGTGTCTTCCATGGAGTGAATCCTACGCCGCGGAAGCCGCGGATAAGCGACCGATCGGCCCCGAGGGCGTCGGAGTAGTGTTGGTTCATGAACCTCGATGATGTCCAAGTGCTGATGGAAGATCTGTACGGCGAAGCTGATCGAGCGCGAGGTATGCCAGCGACGGTGGCGTGGCTATGCGAGGAGTTGGGTGAGCTCGCTCAGGCGGCGCGCAAGGGCACCAAAGAGCAGCAGCTGCACGAGCTAGGGGATGTGTTGGCGTGGCTTGCGTCGCTCGCCAATCAACTCGACCTCAGCCTCGACGATGCTATGGCTCGTTATCGAGAGAACCCTCCCTGACGCTCGGTTGCTAACTCGCCCTCGCCTGACGGATCGCCACAATCTCGGGCGGTGGCGTCATGATCCAGCCCATAGCACCCATCAGCGCCTTCGCAGCAGGTGCGACCATTGCGTCACTGATAAGCGGAACTCGGGGCGGGATCCAAAGTTTGCGTCTTGCCCACGACGGCAAGAGGTTGATCGCCGACGTCAAAATGATGCCATATGGGGCGATGGCCCCAACCTTGTTCGGCGGGAACATCAGCCAGCGAATCGCGTCGCGCGCTTGTTTGCCGTACTCGAGTTCGGGGAGGTAGCTGCGAAGCCGCTCGTCGAGTTCTGCAACCGTACGTGGTGCATCGATGACGCCGAGCGCTTCACCAACCCGAGCCATTTCGGCGACGTACTGGTCGGCCTCGGAATCGCTGATCGGAACGTTGCCGTAGCGCCGGTAGCCGCGCAGGAATCCATCCACCTCGGTGCAGTGCACCCACGCGAGGTTGTGGGGATCGTTTGCTTCATACGGAACACCCGCAGGTGTTACGCCGGTAACTCGATCGTGAACCTTGGTGATCACCTTCACCATGCGTTCTGCTTCCGCGGCGCTACCGAATGTCGTCGTGCCGATGAAGTTCGCCGTGCGGTGCAGTCGCCCGTAGGGGTCTTCGGCGTAGTTGGAGTGGTCAGCAACGCCAGCCATGGTCGGCGGGTGAAGGGTCTGAACGAGAAGTGACGTGACACCACCGATCATGGTCGACCAATCGGATTGGACGAGCCACGTAATGCTGTCTGGGCCGAACCAGCTGTCATCCGCGGCGCGACGACCGTTGCCTGCGTCGCGGGTACCGGTTACATACTCCGAGACCGTGCGTTGCAGCTCTCGACGGATGCCTTCGATCGGGGTGAGTTGGTCAGAAGCCATAGATACCTAGAGTATGGCCCCGTGCGTTCGCGCGGATGCCGCTTCGGCCTATGAAGACGGGCGTTGTCGGTCGAGAAATCGATACACGTCCACGAGGTCGACGCCCGGGAAGGGTGTGAACTCGCGGCTCGACGCTGGTAGGGCGGTCAGCACATGGCTTCGTTGTGCAGCCGACGGCCATGCCACGTGTTCCCAACGGTCGATGAGTTCTGGGTCCGGAGCCACTCTCGACGATCGGGCGTCGAGTTTGCGAATGGTGTCGCCGCCTCGGAAGTAGGTGGAGAGTTCCGAGGTGGTGCCGACGCTCACGGCATAGGGGTTGGTCGATGCATCCTCGATGTACGTTGCGCACCACCAATCGCCCTTGTCGGTGACGGTGTGCTGATAGTGCATCATGAAATTCTTCGACGCCTGCCAGGCTTGGCGCACGCCCCAGTGGCGCGAGACCCGCATGCCTTCGACGGTGCCATCTGCATCGCTTGGATAGTCGATGCCGTCGTTCTCGTATGACTTGGAGACAACGCCTTCTGGGTTGCAACGCAGGAAGTGAACGGGCATGTCGAGATGTTCGGTGGCGAGGTTTGTAAATCGATGAGCAGCCATTTCGTAGGAGACGTAGAAGGTCTCCTTGAGATCTTCGATCGAAAGCTGCTTTTCGTCGTAACTGCGGCGAAGAAGATCGACCGCTGGTTTTTCTGGGATGAGCGCAGAGGCAGCGAAGTAGTTCGATTCGACTCGTTGACGCAAGTAGTCGGCGAAGTCGCGGGTGTCGGAATGGTCAAGTGCGTAGTGCCCAAGGGTCTGGAGCACGACCGAACGCGATGATCGGAGATCGACCTCCTCGCGGAGGTGGATGTAGATGATGCGGTTTTTCTGGTCGGTGACCGAGCGAGCCGAGCTCGGCATTCCTCGCGCGCGTTCAACTCGGAAGCCGAAGTACTTGGCCAGATCCGTAATGTGACGCTCTGAGAGTGGACCCATTCCCGGGTAGTTGATCGCCTCGAGCGCATCGGACACGGTGGTCTCGATGCGTTGGAAGTAGTTGTTGCGTTCGCGCATCTCTCGTCGAAGTTCCGCGTTTGCGAGGCGTGCTTTGTCTTCGGTACGGAGCGCTCGATCTCCGGTGCCGTTCGAGGGGACTGCTTCCCATAGGGCAACGAGGTGTTCGAGCACATCATCGTTTAGCTTGGCGCTCGGCTTGAGATACGGAAGCTCGAACTCTTTGTAACGAGGATCATCCTGGGCTCGTTCGAGTTTAAGTTCGAGTTCGGCCCGACGGTTGGGCGGCTCGGGGTCGACGAGATCGGCCACCGAGACGTCGAGGATCTCACCGATCGTTCGCAGTAAACCGATCTTTGGTTCGATCCTGCCGTTCTCGAGCTGCGAGAGGTACGGGACTGGTTTGTCGACCGACGCGCTGAGCTCGGAGAGTGTCAGCTTGTTGATTTTTCGAAAGTGGCGAATGCGGTGTCCAAGAACACTGAGATCGAGTTCGCTAGCCATGACAAGACCTCCGATGGCGTGCAACTTTGATCATTTTTATCTCATGATCTGGATTTTTGCGAGTTTTAGCGCGCGCACACCCTAGTGAAGTGCAAAAGTTTCCCCGATTATGATCTCTGGACATCTATCGAAGTCATCACGATGGATGTGTTCGACGGCGGACATCAACGAGCGCCGGACGCTTGCGGGTTTGAACAGAAAGATCTTCACAATGGCATCACGACACCCTGGAATGCTCCTCGCACCGAACACCGACATTGTCCTCCCTGGCAATGAAGAAGTGCTCGAGGTGCTGTTTGATCCAAGGACACGCAAACTCATCGCTGCACTTCACCGGCGTTTCTGGGATAAGCGTCGAAAGATGCTTCTCGACCGAGCCGTCGATGGCGACGTCATTTCGCTGACCTCATCGAGCAACGCTCTCGAGGCTCCACCAGTACAAGACTTCGGCGAGGTCATTGCGGACATGCGTCGGGTGAGCGACTCGTGGGATGGACGGCTCGATGAATATCTCGCGCTTCACGACTCGTTGAACTCCAGAGGATTCGATGGTGCTCCGGCGGTTGTTCGAGTGCGTGGCTGGAACGAAACCGACCCCGGTCTCCTGGTCGATGGACGCGCTGTTCCGGGATGCATTGTCGACATTGCCGTCGCCTTCACCCAGTCGTCTCACATCTTCCGCCGTGGAGAGGTGGCATTTGTGTTCGACATTCCTGAATCGGCAGGA
Organism: uncultured Acidimicrobiales bacterium; assembly: GCA_964451305.1. Taxonomy (GTDB): domain Bacteria; phylum Actinomycetota; class Acidimicrobiia; order Acidimicrobiales; family SHLQ01; genus SHLQ01. Next base: position 74,861 of record CAYVHV010000011.1, read on the forward strand.
TCTGCCGAGGCTGAGCTTTGGACAGATCTCATGCGCCTAGCCCACGACCGCTCTGGAATCGACCGCGGAACAGTGACGTATGGTTCGCTTCACCGTGTTCAGCGCGAAGATGCTGAAGTAGCCGTTGCATAAACAGTGGCGATCGGCCCTGTTCGAATTCGTTGCACTGCGCTACAACTGACGTATGGCCTTTGTCCAGTATGACCGCCGTAGTGAAGAGAAGGCCACCGACCTTCGCACGCTCGGCCAGGTCGCACGGACCTACTTTGGGCATCGGTCGCCGCATGTCATTCTGACGGGTCTCGTTATCGCGATATTGGTTCGGCTGCTCGTTGGAACGTTCGGTGTTGCAGACCTCGTCGTGTTGGCGGTCACCGTGGCGATGGTGGGAACGGTCGAGTGGTTCATTCACCTGTTCCTCTTGCACGCTCCGGCCGATTCGCGACGAATGACGAAATTCAAAACCGGAGCAGGCCATCGCGAGCACCACCTCGATCCGGACAACATCGGCTGGCTGATGTTGGGCCCACCCGATGCTGCGGTCTTCCTCGTGATGCTCCTGGTCTGGAACGCCACGTGGCCGTTGCTACTCGCATGGGCGCTCGGCGCGTCCTTGCTCAGTACATATCTGACCGCTGTCGCTGCGTCGTATTTTATGTTGGCTCACTACGAATGGACGCACCTGCTCGTCCATACCCGTTACCAGCCAAAGCTCGGCTATTACCGACGTCTCGTCACCCACCACCGGTTGCACCACTACCGCAATGAGCACCACTGGCTCGGCGTCACCTCACGCACGGGCGATAAGGCGCTCGGCACGCTGCCGGCTTCCAAGTCCGACGTTCCGCTTTCGGACACTGCTCGCACGCTGTAGTTGCTTCGAGGTCGTATCGCTGAAGAATTTCCGTTCGTCTGCCCATTGAGGTCCGTAGTCTGAACGGGTGAGCGACGATGCAGTATCAACAGACTTTGTCCGCGAGAAGGTCCGGGCCGACAACGACTCGGGCAAGTATGGCCAACGCGTGCAGACGCGGTTCCCTCCCGAACCCAACGGATATCTCCATATCGGTCACGCAAAGTCGATCTGTCTGAACTTTGGCGTCGCCGAGGACTTCGACGGTTTGTGCAAACTTCGGTTCGATGACACGAATCCCGAAACCGAAGATCAGGATTTTGTTGACGGAATCATCGAGGATGTCCGATGGCTAGGGTTCGAACCCAAAGACATCATTTATGCATCCGATTATTTTGAGCAGCTCTACGAATGGGCGATGTCGTTGATCGAACGCGGGCTTGCCTATGTCGATGATCAAGACGCCGAGACGATTTCAGATCAGCGCGGTGGTTTCACAACGCCCGGGGTCAACAGTCCGTTTCGAGATCGCTCTCCCGAGGAAAACGCGGCGCTGTTCGCTGGCATGCGAAATGGCGAGTTCGCCGACGGAGAGAAGGTCTTGCGTGCCAAGATCGATATGAACCACGAGAACATGCAGATGCGCGATCCAGTGATGTACCGGATTCGTCGGGAGCATCATGTACGCACAGGTACCGACTGGATCATTTTTCCGACCTATGACTGGGCTCATGGTCAGAGCGACGCGATCGAGGGTGTCACGCACAGCCTGTGCACGCTCGAGTTCGATAGCCACCGCCCGCTCTATGACTGGTGTCTCGAACAGCTCGACCTACCACGGGAGAAGCCGGAGCAGACCGAGTTTGCTCGCCTCAACTTGACCCACACCGTCACCTCAAAGCGCAAGCTGAAGATGCTCGTCGACGATGGCATTGTGGACGGTTGGGATGATCCCCGAATGCCGACGATCCGAGGACTGCGTCGCCGCGGTTACCCCGCGTCATCGATTCGGGCATTCATGGACCACATCGGCGTGTCGAAGGCGAACAGCACCCACGACGTTGAACTCCTCGAATCGTTTGTTCGTACCGAGCTGAACGCAACCGCGCTTCGGCGAATGGCCGTTCTTCGCCCTCTCAAAGTCGTGATCACGAACTGGCCTGTCGGTCAGGTCGACATGCGCGAGGCCATCAACAATCCGGAGGACCCAGACGCCGGCACTCGACAGGTGCCGTTCAGTGGCGAGCTCTGGATCGAACAAGATGATTTCAAGCTCGATCCTCCGCCGAAGTACTTCCGTCTCACGCTCGGCCGGGAGGTGCGTCTGCGCGCTGGCTATTTCATTACGGCGAACGATGTTGTCACGAACGATGCCGGCGAGGTCGTCGAGGTGCACTGCACCTACGACCCGGAGACCGCGGGCGGCCAAGCTCCCGATGGTCGCAAGGTCAAGGCCACGATCCATTGGGTCTCCGCCGACACCGCTGTCGATGCGACCGTCAACTTGTACGAGCGCCTCTTTACCGACCCACATCCCGGTAGCGGCGATAGCGACATCATGGACAGCCTGAACCCGAACTCTCGCGAGACCGTTCAGGCCAAGCTCGAGCCAGCATTGGCCGATGTCGGTGCCGGCCAGGTAGTTCAGTTTGAGCGCCTTGGTTACTTCGCTGCCGACCTCGACGACGCCAAGGTGTTCCATCGCACGGTTGGGCTAAAGGACGAGTGGGCAAATATTCAGAAGCGTCAGCAGAACCAACAGAAACAGAAGAACCAGAAGAAGTCGTGACCTCGAACGGTCGATGGCGAAACGCTCGCAGCCTTCGGTCGTTCTCTGCGTGGCGCAAGTCTGCTCAGCTATAACTGCCGGTTTGCCTTCGCTGCTCGCTTGCGTTCTTTGCGCTCGACCGAGCGCTCCCACTTGCGTTGTCTGCTGCGGCACGCTTTCCGGCAGAACTGATGATTGGCCGTCCTGGCTTCGAACATCAGGTCGCACCGCCAATAGCTGCACACATGAAGCTTGTCCGGGTCGAGATCGTCATCCCAGTCGTCGGGAAGGTCCGAGGCGAGCGGTTCGAGCATTAGTTTGTAAGCCCATCGAGCCACGAGTCAATCTCGCGCCAGATGACGTGCGTGGGATCGATAATGTCGAAATGGTCGACCTTTTTTGGATCGAAGAGCGTAACGTCATCGCCGGACAGTTCGGCGGCTTGTACGTACTCAGAGGCCATATCGAATGGTACGTCCTCGTCGCCTCGGCCATGAACCACGAGCTGTGGCACGCCGACGGGTATGAGGTGAAGAGGCGATGCGAGAGCGTACAGATCGGGTCGTTCGGCCGCGGTGTGACCGAAGAGTTCAGCGGTGGCGTGATTGCTCAGTTCGAGACCGTCTGCGAGGAAGAGATCCGATACCGGGGCGAGCGCGATGACCGCGTCGAGAGAAACGACTGGCTGAGCTGCGGCCCACAACGCAAGCTGGCCACCAGCGCTGTGACCCAACGCGACCATCGGCCCGGGGTTTTGTTCGACGAGCGCGATCGCATCGAGGACGTCGCTCGACATCTCATGCCAGATGCCGTGGCCTCCAGCAACGACGCGTCGGTACTCCACATTGGCGACCGTCCAACCTCGGTCAGCGAGGTGTCTTGAGAGAGGTTCGTTTATGTCGAGCGCGTATTTTTCTCGCCAGTACCCACCATGGATCGAGACGACCGTCCCTCGTAGTTGGGATTCGTCCGCTGGCCGAAACAGGTCGACAAATTGCGACGGGTCATCTCCGTAGGTTCGTCTTTCCGGAGTGGGGAGAACGGGCACCACCAGATACTAGATGTCGGTGATCCTAGGGTTGTGCGGTTGGTCAGCGAGTGGCGGCTAGCTGAGGGCCCACCGAATATCGAGCAGCTCTTCGCTCAGCTTCCAAAGTTCTTCGCCAACGACCGGGTCGGTCGCAAAGTTGCCAGCGACGTCGGAGTCGCTGATCTTTCCACGCGCGTCTCCTGGTCCAGTCGGTCCGTAGTATCCGCCGCCCCGAGCCTCGGTACCGGCTGCTGCCAGCACGAGTGGTTGTGAGCCGCGTTCGGCTGATTGGGCCAACAGTTTGTTGCTCACCTTGTAGATCTTGGGCCAGATACCGGTCGGGCCGGTGCTCTGCAGGTTCGTCGCGGAGTAGCCGGGGTGACATGCGATCGAAGAAACGCCACTGCCCGCTGCCTGGAGGCGGCGCTGCAACTCCATGCTGTAGACGATGTTGGCCAGCTTCGACTGTTGGTACGCAGCGGTAGGGGAGTAGTTCTCCGAAAGCATGATGTCATCGAAGTGAATTTTGGCGGGTGGTTTGTGGGCGATGCTCGAGACCGGCACGATACGCCCGTCCGTCGCCTCGACCATGTCGAACAGCTCCGAGTTCATAAGGAAATGGCCGAGGTGGTTCGTCCCAAACTGCATCTCGAAACCATCAGCGGTCTGCTGTTGGGGCGTCTGCATAATGCCAGCGTTGTTGATGATTGCGTCGAGCCGATCTGTCGTTGCGCGGACTGCATCTACTGCTGCGCGAATCGACGCAGTGTCGGCCAGATCGATCTGGATGAACTCGACACGACCAGCTCCTGGGACGCTTTCCAGTCGTGACACCGCGCCACGACCTCGACCCGCGTTACGTGCCCCGACGAGAACGTCGGCATTCTTTGTTCGGAGGTGTTTCGCTGCTTCAAAACCAATCCCGGCATTCGCTCCCGTAATGAAGAATGTCTTGCCTACGAGATCGGGAAGTCGATCTGGAGTCCAATCGTCGAATCCGCTGTCAAACATCTTTGCCATTTCGCACCTCTCGTCCACGTGAACTCTAGCTGGCTGCTCGACGGAGATATCCCCTGAGTCGCAGCCCTAGGGCAGGCGACGGGGGCTGAATGGTCCTCTTAAGAATTGATCTCAAAATGTCGTATCCCTATGTATGAATTCTGTACCTACGCGTGGTGCGGTTGATCAGAACCAGAATGGTTGGGTAAGTCGACCGGGCGTTGCGCGTGCGATTCGAATCTTGCTGTTTCTCACGCCGATGATCGTCGGTTGGTTCGCTGTGCGCGTCGCGAAGGACTCGTTCTGGCAGCCTGTGGGCACGATCGGCGTTGTGATTTGGGTTGTGCAGGCCATGATCGTCGCTGGGGCGACATCGTATGTGGCCGTGAACTGGGCTCGCCGGTTGGCGCCATTGTCGACAATGTTCCAGATGACATTGGTGTTTCCAGATCATGCGCCGTCGCGGCTTGGGGTTGCCTTGCGGGCCGGAACGGTGAAGAAGCTGGCGGCAACAACTGACCTATCCGGCAAGTCGGACCAGGTCGCTGCGGAACATGCGGTTGCCCTGATCGCTCGGCTCGGCAAACACGAACGGTTAACTCGGGGCCACACCGAGCGAGTCCGCGCACGAGCTGAGTTGATCGGCGCGGAGATGGGACTGAGCGACGATGAGCTCCAGAAGTTGCGTTGGGGAGTTTTGCTCCACGACATCGGCAAGCTCAAGGTTCCCGCCGATATTTTGTCCAAGGAAGCAAAGCTGACCAGTGAAGAGTGGGCCATTCTGCGAGAGCATCCAGCTGAGGGTGCGCGCATCGTCGAGCCGCTACGAGGGTGGTTGGGCGATTGGGTGGACGCCGCGGGTCAACATCACGAGCGCTGGGATGGTGACGGGTATCCAGCCGGCTTGGCTGGCACCGAGATCTCAGCAGCGGGCCGAATCACGGCGGTTGCGGACGCGTACGACGTCATCACGTCGAAGCGGTCCTACAAAGAAGCCATGTCGGACGAGGCCGCCCGCAAGGAACTCGTCCGTTGTTCCGGTGGTCAATTCGACCCTGCGGTCGTTCGGGCTGCACTAGAGGTTGGCCTACGGGAAACCAATCGCGCTGGCTTGGCTGGTTGGGTTCTGGAGCTTCCATCGGTGGCACGTTTCGCGGCTGCTGTTCCGGCGGTGGTCGCCGCTGCTGCGACCGCCACGATTGTGACGGCAGCGTCTCTGAGCGGACCTATCGAAACGAGCGATGCTCCTGTGGCGCTCGCATTTTCCCAATCAGAGTTTGAGGAGATTATCGAAAACCTGGAGGAAGAAACAGCGGCCGCCGAGGCTCCGTTCGCCTCTGCGCCAGGACCGGCCGCCGATGAGGCACCGTCGAGCCCCGTTACTGACCTCGCAGTCGGTGATCCAACCTCGGATGTAACGCCGAGTACGACGACGGACGCCCTCGGTGCCGCTACGGGTTCCGACGCCAGCGGTCAAGGTCCGGACACGGTGCTGAGCACGACGACGGACACCCTCGGTGCAGCAACAGATTCTGCTGCTGGCGATGTCGGCTCGCCTCCGAGTACTGGTTCCGCCAGCCTCGATGAAGTGCAGCCGAATCGGGAATCAGAAACTTCCAACGCTACGGTCGGAACGATTGACCGAGTGAGCGTTCCAACAACATCGTCTACCGCTGCTCCGACCAACTCTTCAACGTCGACGACGACCACGGTCTTCGCACCGACAGCCCCGAGCAAGTCCATCACCGCGCCAACCACATCGACCACGTCAACCACCACGACCACGACGTCAACGACCACGACGACGACTACTGCGGCGCCACGACCGGCACTTCCGACCGGTTCGGGCATCGTGGTACTCGCCGGAGACGACGTGCCGAACGATCTCTCTGACAACACGCTCACCTCGAACACGATCACCTATGTGATTGAAGAAAAACAGTCGGTGCGCCTTGCGGCAACGCTCCCCGTGGTGAGGTTCGCCGATGGTGTCGAGGCACGTGCCGATCAAGGATCGCCAGCCACAATTTCAGCGGGGACGGTTGTGTGTTCGTGGCTCGTCCGTCTCGAGCCAGTTGAAGGAAGCTCGACAACGGTGATGCCGATGATCGACTTCAACGCCACGATCCTCGGCTTTGCCACCGAAGTTGGCGGTACCGAACCAACCAATGTGCTCGCGATCGATGGCGTGAACTATGCCGCTGGTGGCGTGGGTAGTTCGGATTTCATCGAACCCACTGGATCTGTCGTGTCGCTCGAGATGTCCTCGGGGGGCCTCGATCAGTGGCGAGTGATCACGAGCTGCGGAAACGGCTAACTCGGAGTCGTGTGTAACACGGTCGCCGCGCTAGCGGTTGGGTGGCCGCAGCATGAGAACGGGTGTGGCTGCCTTGTATGCCTCATAGTCGGGCTGTCCACCCCATTTCTTGTCTGACCTGCGCTCCAACATCGGAAGCCCGCTCACCCTTGTGAGGAGAACAAAGACGAACGCCGGCGAGATGAGCGTTGCGTACTGCCAGCCGCGAAGCGCGGGGAGCACCATTATTGCCATGCCGGTCCACAGCATGATCTCGCCGAAGTAGTTCGGGTGACGCGACCATCGCCATAAGCCAACGTTGATGAACGCGCCGGTGTTCGCCGGGTCGTTCTTGAACGTCGTCTTCTGGGAGTCAGACACTGCTTCAATGCCAAAGCCGATCATCCAGATGACCAGGCCGATCAGGCCCAAGGCTCCGAAGCTCGTCTTTGATCCCGAGGTTATTGCTGCGAGTGCAGCACCTGCGGTGAGGGTCACCCAGAGTCCTTGCAGCATCCATGCCATCAGAAACCGTATCCAACTCTGTTTGATCTGGTCGAAACGTCGATCACCGTTCGATTTCTTGACCCGCCGGAACAGAAAGGTTCCGAGACGGCCGGCCCAGATGAAGATCAACACTGCGGCGATGATCGTTCGAGCATCGCGCACCTCGGCGGTGATCAGGGCAATCGCGGTGACCGTGAGGTACGTGATCGAGCCGGTGACGTCGTAGTAATGGTCAGTTCGCGAGAGATATGACGGAATGAACACCGCGATGTTTATGCCGAACGCGATGAGCGTGAGCACGGTAAAGGACTTCAACCCACCGAGTGATTCACCACCATCTGCCCCAGCAAACGCGAAGACCACGCCGAGGAGCGCAGTGATTCCGATACCGATCGCTGCAGTGCGTTCGGCCTGATTCATCGAGAGCGACCCTTCATGAGAAGACCTTTTCTAGTGCGCGCTCAGCGGCTCCTGAACCAGCCATGCCATGAACCCCAGCTCCGGGTGTCGTGCTCGCGCTTGCGAGGAAGATGGCATCGTCTGCAGTGTCGAACGGGTTGGCTTGGACCATGGGTCGGGCTACGAGCTGCATTCCCTGGTGGCTGCCGCCACCGATATCTCCACCGACGAGGTTCATATTTGTCGCCTCGAGCGATGGAGCGAACGTTCGGTGTCTTGTGCGCACCACATCTCGGAAGCCAGGGGCGAAGCGTTCGATCTGATCTTCGATCGCCTGTGTCTGATCGAGCGTCGATCCGTTTGGAACATGACAGTAGGCCCACGCGGTGTGCTTGCCTGCCGGCGCCCGGCTCGGATCGAAGTTTGTGTGCTGGGCCACGAGCACGAACGGCGCAGCGCTATGGTCCCCAGCTGCGACCTCTGCCTCGGCTCGAACGATCTCGTCGACTGTGCCGCCGAGGTGCACGGTTCCAGCCTGGGAAACGTCGGCGTTCGCCCACGGGATCGGGCCGTCGAGCGCGTAGTCGATCTTGAATGCACCCGGCCCGTGTTTCCATGAATTGAGCTTGGCTCGATACTTCCCGGGAAAGCGGTCACCCACGATCGATTCGAGTTGGCTCGGAGTCGTAGAGAAGATCGTCGCTCGAGCGGTGGGGATGTCACTCATCGATCGCACAAGATGGTCTGTACGGACTTCGCCACCAAGACGTTCGAACACTCCGACCATCGCGTCGATGATCGATTGTGCGCCACCTCGGGGAAAGCCCCAACCAACCGAGTGGATGAACGATCCGAGGAGGAGCCCAAACGTTGACGTGAAGGGCGCCGTGAGCGGCAGTATCGAGTGCGCCGCGTGCCCGATAAACAGGCCTTGGGCTTCGTCGCCTTTCCACACCTTGCGAGCTGTCGTGGCTGCCGGGGGAGCGCCAGCAATTCCGAACCGGGCGCTGAACAACGGGTGTTTCGGAACACGAATGAGCGGACGCAGGGCGAGTTCGGTGAGCGCATCAACGTTTTCGATGAATGGCGAGTAGTACCGACGGTAGGCAGAGCCGTCGGTGCCGAGGTCATCGATCGTGCGCTCGAAATCGTGCCAGGCAATGCCAGCGCGACCGTCGTCGAGTGGGTGGGCAGCACCAGCGGGCGGCTCTATCCATTCGAGGCCATGCTCGACGAGTTCATCGGCGATGCTGATGAAGAACGGTGATGCTTTGACCATTGGATGAATTGCTGAACCAAGGTCGTGTATAAATCCGGGTTCGGTGAGTTCAGCTGAACGGGCCGCCCCGCCGATCGTGTCGTTTGCTTCGAGCACCACGACGGACTTGCCAGCTTTGGCCAGAGTGATGGCAGCCGCCAACCCATTGGGGCCAGAACCTACAACTACGGCATCAACGGCAGTCATCGATACCTCGGACCCATCTCATAGTGAAAGCCTAGGTGTCCCAAACGCTCATCGAAGGTCCTCGCCGTGGAATGCTACGGACATGACCATTCTGCTGAACCCCTGGGCTGATCCCGAGAACTGGCACGAGACCCTATCCAGCTTGCTTCCGGACGAAGAGATCATTTTGTGGCAAGACGGCATCGATCCAACAGATGTGGAGATGCTCATCGCGTGGCGGATGAAGCGCGACGATCTTGCGACGTTTACGAACCTGCGCACGATCTTTTCGATGGGAGCGGGTGTCGATCAATGGCTCCGTGATGGTTCGCCCAATGTTCAGCTCGTGCGTCTCGCCGACCCTGCAATGTCCAACGAGATGGCGGCGTACGCGGTCCATTGGGTGACGCACTACCAACGAGGGTTCGACTCACGTTATGAGCCTGCCGGGACCAACGCTTGGGGAATGAACTCGGCTCCAACCTCCGGTGCATACCGGGTCGGCCTGCTTGGCTTCGGCCAGATCGGCCAACGGATCGGTTCGGCCTTTAATGACCTTGGTTATCAGGTGCGATCGTGGACCCGCTCGGGTGTTGTTGAGGACTGGGTTACCTCGTATTCGGGAACTGATCAGCTCGAAGTGTTCCTCGGAGACTGCGATGCCGTGATCAATATCCTCCCCAACACCGCGGCGACGCAGGGTTTGCTCACCGCTGAACGTTTCGCGCAATTCAATCGAGGGGCGACGTTCATCAACATTGGCAGAGGGACGGTGATCGCCGATGAGTCTGAGCTCATCGCAGCGGTCGATGAAGGCCGTCTCGGCGGGGTGGTCCTCGACGTGCTGAAGACGGAACCTCCCGCCGTTGACGCTCCGTTGCTACACCATTCGACGATTCGGGTCACGCCTCACATCTCAGGGATGACACAGCGATCGACCGCAGCGAAGCTGATCGCTGCGAACATCGAACGAATTCGCCGTGGTGAGGAACCGTTCCCCGTCGTCGATCGTTCGGCTGGTTACTAATTCGTTCCGCGTCGCCATTGTTCGCGAACGGCGTGAGCAGTAAAAAGGTCAACACCCTCGGGCGGCTGGGCCGAAGCCTTGCCACCACGAGGGTGCTGGAAACAGTTGGAGTGTCCACCCCTATCGATCGTTTCGGGAGTACCGTCCCGGTCAATAAGTGCTTTCACTGCCCGTCTTTCCCAGCGAGCTGGGGAGGCGGGCAGTGCCGTTTATCCCGTGCGTCTCGGTTTGACCCGATCAGCCTGGTCACGCCTCCACGTCCTACCGAGTTTCCCACCCCGGAGAGCGGTGCTGTCGATATTCGTTGGGAGCGACACCAACCCCTCAGAGCGCTCCGGAGAGCAGATCCAGTGGGCGAGATGAACTCTCTAACCTCTTCCAATCGGCGTTCCTTCAGCTTTCGCTTCCGGTCGTTTCGTTTGGCGTGACGACACATTGCACCGCGCGAGTTGACCCCGTCAACTAGAAACGCGAAATCCTCAGGGTTATCCAAAGGAAACGTCGCTTTTCCCCAGAGGTGTGACATTTGTCAACAAACCTATCCACAGGTCGGTTGCATCGTTAGATACCAAATTTGGGTATATCCAAGAAAATACGCAACTTTCTTGGTCGATGTGCCGTCATAATAAAGGTAAGCGCTGCAGGTATCCCGCCACCTGCAGCGCTTACGTATTTTTCGGGTGAGCGTGACGGCTTACGTCGAGATCTGCGTCCACGGGCAACGTCGCGAAATTATTTTCGAAATGTCGCGACCTTTTGCATCGCTGAGCCGTCCTTGTATCTGTAAGCCCTGCAGGTATCCCGCCACCTGCAGGGTTTACCTATTTTTCGAGTCACGAACAACGCTGAATTCTCTTGACTACAGCGTTTGGAGCTTGGCTGTCGACCGGAGGTTTCTTCCGGTGAGGGTTGTGCCTGCTGCCCTCTCCAATTGATCGACCGACAGCTTCGACTTGCTCTGGCCTTGGCCATAGGCGACGTACACCGCGTTGGCTGTGGCGGTCACCGTGTCGCCTGGATGTTTGGCCGGGTCGAGCGATGCGATTCCCGCGACGTCGACCTCGCCTCTCGGGAAGTACACCAGGTTGATAGATGGGTCGGCGTCGTCGGGAAATGGCGCAGCGGCTAGGAGCGACTCGATCTCGTCTTGAGCAATGCAGACCGCCGGAGCGTGCACGTCGAAGGCGTCGATGAGTATTCGTTCCGTCTGATCGAGGAGTTGCTCGTCATCGAGGTCGGTGTCGACAGCGATGTTCCCGCTTTGGATGTAGGTGGCGACACCGTCGAAGCCGGACGCGCTGAGCGCGTCTCGCAGCTCGGCCATCGGGACCTTGTTCTTCCCGCTGACGTTGATGCCACGGAGTAGGACGATCATTCTTGGCATGTGGTAATTCTTGCACCGTCGGTAGAGCGGGACGAGTTGAATGTAAAACTGAACGATCGTACAGTTCGATCATGAAAGCGCTCCCGACGCCGGACTTCTACACCTACCCGTGGACGCCGATCGCCTCGGTCGCAACCGATGGTCGGTTCGTCGAGATCACGTGGGACGACGGCGTAACACTGGCGGCCTTCGATCTGTGGCTGCGCGAGAACGCGGTTGGTGAAGGCGGTGTCGACCTCGCAACGAGGGAAGCGCTGATCGACCCGGCAGAGCTCACGAACGACATCGCGGTCACCACGGCTGCGCGAACCAGCGACGGTGCGCTCGAAGTCACCTTCGCTCCCACGGCTACCGTCGCGCATTACCACCCGGGATGGCTACGTCATGTCGCCGACGGCAACCATCGACCAGCGAGTTGGATCCCAACCCCGGTGCCGTGGACCCCCGAGACCTTCACCGAACCACCAACCCACGACGGCACCAACGTCCTTACCGATGATTCGGTATTCGGCATGTGGCTCGACGACCTCATTCGTTTTGGGATCTCCCGTCTACGCGGCTGCCCCCTCGATCTCGACTTTCATGAGCATCTCGCCGAACGGATCGGCGCAATCCGAGACACTAACTTCGGTCCGATTTGGGATGTGATGGCCGACATCACGCTGGCCGGGAGCGACGACACGAATTCGACAGCCAACACCAACCTTCGCCTCGGCCCTCATACCGACCTGCCGACGCGCGAAACACCGCCAGGTTTCCAGTTCCTGCACTGCGTGCTCAACGAAGCCGATGGCGGCAACTCAACCATGGCTGATGGTGCCGCTGTCGTCGAAGCGTTGCGGTCCGAACATCCCGACGACTATGACGCGCTGACCACACTCAAGTGGATCTTCTTCAACCGCGGTCCGAACATCGACCACCGTTGGTCAGGACCGTTCATCGACCTCGGTGTCGATGGGGCACCACTCACGCTTCGGGCGTTCTACCCAGTTCGGGCATTCCCTGACATGGCACCTGCGGATCAGCCCCGTGCGTATGCAGCGATGACGCGATTCAGCCAGATGGCAGCGAGCGATCGATTCCAGATCGACTATCCATTCCAGCCCGGAGATCTCATCGGCTTCGACAATCGACGTATTCTCCACGGGCGCGACTCGTTCGAGTCCGGAGGACGTCGACATCTGCGCGGCATATATATCGATCAAGACGAAGTGCGATCGACCGCCCGGGTCATCAGCCGCCGCCTCGCAAACCGTCCGTAATTTCGAGTCGCCCGTACTTCTAGCGAAAGAAACCAAAGCAAATGGCAAATATTCATGATGGCGTCTTCATCACCTGCGCGGTGACCGGCGGTGGGCTGACGACCGACAAATCGGACAAGGTTCCGATCACGCCTGAACAGATTGCCGATGCGTGCATTGAGGCCGCGCAGGCTGGCGCGGCGGTTGCCCACATCCACGTGCGTGAGGACGACGGCATGGCGTCGCGTTCGGTCGAGAAGTACGCCGAGGTCGTCGAGCGGGTACGGGCAAGTGAGACCGACGTGGTGATCAACCTCACTGCGGGCATGGGCGGAGACCTCGTCCTCGGCGATGTCGAGAACCCGCTGCCTCCGTCAGATGTTGGCACCGACATGGCCGGAGCTTCCGAGCGTGTCGAGCACGTCCGTCAGCTCAAGCCCGAGATTTGCACGCTCGACTGCGGGACGATGAACTTCGGCGAGGGCGACTACGTGATGACCAACACCACGAGTGCACTTGAAGAGATGGCGAAGCAGATGACAGAGATCGGAGCGCGCATCGAGATCGAAGCCTTCGACACTGGACATCTCGCGCACGCGAAAGATCTCGTTCGCCGAGGCATCATCCCCGATCCCGTCATGCTGCAGCTGTGCATGGGTATCCCATGGGGAGCGCCCGACGATCTCAACACCTTCATGGCAATGCGAAACAACATCCCCGACGACTGGACCTTCTCGGCGTTCAGCATTGGCCGTAACCAGCTGAAGTACGTGTCGCTCGCCGCGATGGCTGGCGGCAATGTGCGCGTGGGACTCGAAGACAACATCTACCTGTCTCGCGGGGTTCTGGCGACAAACGGTCAACTCGTCGAGCGCGC
>CAYVHV010000012.1:0-72745 GCA_964451305.1 uncultured Acidimicrobiales bacterium
ACCGACCAGCGCGGACAAAACCGGCGAACCCGCACACACCACCACAACCGGCCCAAACAAACCGACCAGCACGGACAATATCGCGCCCTCGGCAGGATTCGAACCTGCGCTCACGGCTCCGGAGGCCGATGCTCTATCCCCTGAGCTACGAGGGCTTGCCGAGTGATACTACCCGTTCGCCTCGCTGGTTGAGGCATTCGCTGTGTCAACCTCCGACATTGGTGGGTCGAGTTTGACATTTGGTCATATCTGGTGGGTGCTCGTATTCGGATCAGCGCCGATTTCCCCAGAGTTTTCGGCGTTTTGGTGTTCGGGCCCAGTCATTTGTAACCTCGGGAACTGATGCGACTGCATCATTGATTTCCGGAGTAGGGATGTCCAGTAACGATCAGTCTCCTGAAGACGATCAACAAGTTCGGGAAACCTCAGAAGATTTGCGCGGGCGCACACATCGCCTTGCCTCTGACCGTTGGCGCACGCCCGTCGTCGAGGACCAGAGCGCTCAACTCATTCGGGAACGCGAATCTCTTGTCGAATTCGCGGGCGAGCTTCGTGCATTTCGCCTTGAACTCGAGCGGCAGCGTGATGAGCTCGACGCAACGGCAAGGGAGCAGAGTCGGCGTCGAGTAACGCTCGATATGGAGTTGTCATCGCTCGAGGCGAACGAAGCCGAACTCACCGGTCTCACCGATTCTCTGACCAATGAGGTCAACTCGCTCGAACAACGGATGCGCGACACGATGCGGTCCAATGCTGCAGCAGCCTCTGAGCTCGAGTCGCTCGAACGTGAGCGCGGCCGCATCGAGAACGCCCGCGATGACCTGCGGAAAGACCAAGAGGCTCTCGTCGATGCTCAGGAGCGCTTGAAGAAGCAACTCGATGACCTTGCGTTCCAACAGGGCTCAGCGAGCCGTGAGGAGCTCGAACTCGAGCGACGTCTTGAGACGTTGCGAGAGAAAAGCCAAGAGCTCGAACATCTCAACGCCGACCTCGCCGAAGAGGAGGCCACCCTCGCTGCTCGAACCTCCGAGATTGCGAAACGTTCGGCGCAGATTGCCGAACAACGAGCGTCACTGCAAAAGGCCAGCGACGAACTCACCGATTCTGAGGTCGATCATGCTCGACGAAACGCTGAGCTTGAACTGTCCGATACCGATCTGCGACTTCAAGAGGCCGAGGTTGAGCAGCAGCGCAGGGCAATCCGTTCTCAAGAGTCTGCGCTCGAGCAGCAACGTTCGGAGCTCTCGGCGGCCGAGGATGAGCTCGATGCGCTGAAGCTCTCCTTGGAAGAGCAGCGCTCGTCGCTCGCCGAGGAGCTCGCTGGTCATGAAGCTGAAGCGGAGCGCCTGCGTACGGCGAGCGCCGAGGAACTTGCGGCAGCCGAAGAACTCGCTGCGCTACGCAAGCGAGCGATCGAAGAACAACAGCTCGAGCTCGATGCTGCGGCGGAGGAACTTGACCGTCGGCGTCTCGGGCTCGGAGCCGAGGCTGACCAATTGGCTGGCGCCCGAGCGGAACTCGATATTGAACGCGACGACATCGAAGCCGAGCGAATCGTGCTCGCCGCCCAGTCCGAAGAGATCGACCAGCTCGAGGATTCGCTCGACGAGCGACGAATGTCAATCGATATCATCACCTCCCGTCAGGCGGACCTCGCTGCCCAGAGTATGGAGCTCGATGCTGAGGAAGACGCGCTGGCTCTTCGGCGTGCGGAGGTTGCCGAGATCGAGGCTGGCCTTCAGATACAACATGCTCGAGAGCGAGAGCTCGACGAGAAGCAAAGCGAACTCGATGAGCGGCGCCGATCGCTCGACGCCGAGCAGCGCGAACTTTCCGATGCGGCAGAGGCGCACCGGCAGTGGCGCTCGGAGATAGATCTTGAGCGCAGCTGGTTGGAGTCTGAGAAGGAGAGCCTCGATGCTCGAGCCACGGTCGTCAAGACAACGCAGCTCGAACTTGAGGATCGTGAGTCACGGGTCAACGATCGACAAGCTGCAGTCGATGAGCGCGAACGTGAGCTGCTTCGCCTCAACGGCGTTCTCGATGAGCAGCAGACGGTACTGAGCAACCGCGTTGCTGAACTGGAAGAGCTTCATCGCGAGATCGAAGTCCGCACCGCCGAACTCGAACAACAGATGTTGCGGCTGGATTCGCGTGACGATGCTCTCCGGGCGCGCCGAGAAGCTCAAGATGCTGCCGAGCGCGAGCTCGAAGAGCTCGACGCCGAGATCCTCGCGAATGCCGAGGAGCTCAACGATCGGGTCGCCGAACTGCAGATTCGAGAAGAACAGATCAGCGAGCGGGAACGCGAATACAACGAGCAGCGCCAGTCGATGATCGACCGCATGGCTCAAGTTGAGACCGATCGAGCCCAACTCGAAGAAGCGGAGCGTTTGATCTCTCGTCTCGAGAATGAGCGGGTTCAGGTCGATGACGAGCTCCTCGCACTCCAGAGCCGGCGAGAAGAGTTGTCGATAGAGAAGGCTCGCCTTGCCGGCAATGAAGAAGAGCTGAAAATCACCGCCGAACAGCTCGAGATGGAACGGATCCAGCTCGCTGGAGAACGCCACGATGTTGCGGTGCAGCGTGAGGCGGTTGCTGACCAACGCAGCCGCCTCGTCGACGCGACCGCTGCCTTGCGTGCGCGAGAGACCGACCTCGACGCCGAACACGAGATCCTCGACGCCGACATTGCTCGGCTCTCGGACAGGAGACGGCTCCTCGCGGAGGAACGCCGGGGCCTCGATGACGCTTCGCTGCAACTCGACGCTCGACGCGTGGCCGTCGAAGCCGATCAAGAAATTCTCGAATCAGATTTCCAAGCGGTTGTCGAAGGCCAAGTCGAGAGCCAACGCCAGCGCGATGCGCAACGCCAACTCCTGTCTCAGGTCCAATCGCGTGCCGAGGCGCTGCGCCAGCAGTCGGCCAAGATCGAGGTGCGTACAAAGAGCCTGTCCTCGACCGAAGCGTCCCTGGACGACGTCGCCGCAGAGCTTGAGATTCGCGAGATCGAACAGGCGGAGATAGCGAGTCGCCTCCAAGACGAACAACATGAGCTCAACGACGAACGTCGCCAAATCGAGGTGCGGAGACGAGCGTTGGCTTCTGAACGGACGCGGATTGAGCAGATGTGGGAGCTGATGGAGCAGCATCGCCAGACATCTGCCCAGTTGGTGGACTCTTTGGCACCTGCCGGAGAGGATTCCGACCCTGAAGCGGTCGACCTAACGAATGGCCCGATCGCCTCTGGTGACGATATGCCTCCGCCTCCTACGCTCATTGATCTAACCGGGCCACCAGTGCGCCCCGATGTACCGACCGATACCCCGTAATGCAAGACCACTACCTGCAGGGTTCGACCCTGTGCGCTCAACGAACGAGAGAGTTTGATGTCTGACGAGATCAACAAAAGCGAGGAAGAGATCACACTTCCAAAGGACGCTGCCCGCGAGCGCATCGATCCTGCCGGTGACCTTCGTGGGCTACGCCTTGAACGTTCCGCTGCATCGCTCGACGCTGAGGAGGAGCGCCTTAGGGCTCGTCGAACGCAGCTCGACAACCTTCGTGAACAGATCGATCGGACACAAAGTGAGCAACGCGCAGAGCTGGCACGTATTGAAGAGGCACGACTAGAGCTGAACGACCTGGCGTCCGATGTTGAAAAGCGACGGTCGGAGGTCGATGAGTTCCGGGCGAGACTGACCGAGGCAGAGAACGATGTCAACGCACGCCAACGGGCGCTACTCGATGACGGCACCGACGGAGAGCCCACCGGCAACGACACCAGTAGTCTCGCTGGGCTCGCAGCTGCACTAAAGGCGCGGAACGCGAAGCTCGAAGCGGGCGAAGCAGCGGTCGCTGCGGAAGAACGAGCACTCGAGAAACGCAAGGCAGCGTTGGCCTCGGAGGCCGACTTGGTCGAGAAGCAACGTTCCAAGATGTCGGAGGATCAAGCCGACCTCGACTCTCTTCGAGAGCGCGCATCGAACCTCGATGCCGAGCGGGAGCAACTCGATCTGGATGCCGCGGTGCTCTCCCGTCAACGAGCACAGATCGACCATGAACGTTCTCAGCTTGCCGGCGTATCGACCCAGCTCGATGACCAGCGAGCCATGGTTGGTGAGCAACGCGAGCACCTCGACGCGGAGAAGCTCCTCCTCGATGAACAGCGGCATGCGCTTGCAGATCAGCGTCGCCAGATAAACGAGCAAAGCGAGTTCATCTCGCGCCAACAGAACCAGCTGATCGAACGACGACGCCAGCTCGACGAAGAGGGCACGATCCTCGATGAGCGAGCAAAGCAATACGAGCGTGATCGCACGGTGCTCGACGACAAACTCGAGTCGCTTGCGACTCAGCAAACCGACTTCGAAGACGCGGAGAGTCGCGCTGAAGCAGAATCAGCCCAGCTCAACGAATTTCGAGCGGATATCAATTTGCGCCGCGAGGGCATTAAGGGCGAAGAGGCCGAGCTCCGAAAGCTTGCGGCGATTGTGAACGACCGTCGGGAAACCCTCAACAATCAGCAGCTCGAGTTCGATCGTAAGCAGACCGAAGTCGCTGCTGAAAGCGGCCGCCTCGAGTCGGTCCGAGCCGACAACCGTGAAGAGAAGCGCCGTCTCGATGCAGAGCGCATTCACCTCGAGGACGTCAGGAACCGCCTCGCTGCCGAAGAGCGGTCGCTGAACGAAGAACGCGCCCGCATTGCGGAAATGTGGTCGCTCGTTGGTCGCCATCGCGAGCAAGCTCGCCAAATCATCTCGGCACTTGGCCCCGAGACACTCGGAGCCCTAAGCGAGAACACTCCTGACCTCGATGCCCTTGAGGGCGGCGCCTAGGCGCTATTGGCCCGAACGAAGCGGGCTTCGTCCTCGGGGTTATGAAGGAACGTCAGCTGCGCTGAACTCACATGGCAGCGAGACGCTCTCAAAGAACTGCCGCTGATCAAAGGTCAAACCATCGGGATCTTCGCGCAGCATTTCGTCGAGCTCGAGGAAGCCGTCGAAGCCAAACTCAACCGCGGCTGAGTAGAAGGCGCATTGGCAGTACTCGGTGGCGTCTTCGCCGTCTTGAGCTGATTCGCAGGCGGACACGAATTGGCTCTCCACACGTCCATCCTGGTCAGGGAACGAGCCTGGGGTGCCCTCACTAGTGCACGCTGCAAGAAACAGACCGGTGGCGATGATGATCAGTCGAAGTCGTCGAGACATGCACGAAATGCTAGCGCCATTCTGTGGAGAGTTACCGGGGTCGATCGGTAAGAAGTTCATCGACGGCTAGGCGAGGCTGGACAGCTCTCTAGCCCGGGTAAAGATGTCGTCGAGCATCGGTTCGGTCAAACGACCGGTAAAGGTGTTCTGTTGGCTCACGTGGTAGCTGCACAACATCGTGAGTTGGTCGGAGATTTGCACCTCGACACCGTGACCGAACTTCGGCCGTGGGCGTATGTCGAAGTGACGCGCAACAGCGGTCGTAGCGATCCCGCCGAGCGTCAGTATCACCGACAGGTTTGGTAACGCCGCTAGCTCTTGGGTCAAAAACGGCCGACATGTGTTTTGTTCGGCAGCGGTCGGTTTGTTTTCTGGTGGCGCGCACTTGAGCGCGTTCGTGACCCAGACATTCGACAGTTTCAGGCCGTCGTCGCGCCCGGTCGATTCGGGCTGATTCGCAAGGCCCGCCCGGTACAGACCACCGTAGAGCCAGTCCCCGGAACGGTCGCCGGTGAACATGCGGCCCGTCCGGTTTGCTCCATGGGCAGCGGGGGCTAACCCGACGACGACGATGGCAGCATTTGGGTCACCGAACCCTGGAACTGGCCCTCCCCAGTACTCCTGGTCGATGTAGGCCGCCCGCTTTTCTCGAGCGACGGTCTCGCACCAGGTAATGAGCCGTGGGCATTGGCGGCACTTCTCAATATTTGAGTTCACCTTCACAAGGTCCATTGCTCGCAACGTAGTGGCGGTAGCGTGAAAAGCAATGTCAAAGAAGACTTCGCCCAAGCCAACCGTCGTCCTGTTTGTTCGTCATGGACAGACCCCTACGACGGGAACCAAACTTCCCGGCCGCGCTCCTGGACTCCATCTCGCCGAAAAGGGTGTGAAGCAGGCCGAGGCGGCCGGCGCTCGAATCGCAGCGCTCGACAAGGTGAAGGCTATCTACGCCTCGCCCATGGAGCGGACTCAAGAGACCGCAGCCCCCATCGCCAAGGCGTGCAAGCTTCGTGTGCGGACCCACAAAGGATTGATCGAGGCCGACTTCGGAACGTGGACGGGCAAAAACCTGTCTTCGCTGCGCAAGCTTCCGGAGTGGACCACCGTGCAGAACTATCCGAGCGGTTTTCGTTTCCCCCGGGGTGAATCGTTTCCGGAGATGCAGACGAGGATGACCGGTGCGATTACCGAACTCGTCGGCAAGCACCCGGGTGAAACAATCGTTGCAGTTTCTCATGCCGACACGATCAAGGCGGCCGTCGCTGATGCGGCTGGCACACCGCTCGACTTGTTTCAGCGCATCGTCATTTCCCCGTGTTCGGTCAGCGCGGTCATGTACACGGCGTCGGGCCCTATCGTCCTTGCGATCAACTCGACCGGTGACGACCTTTCATCGCTCGTCCCGAGCTGATGCGGAGTCAGAACGAGAACCGCCAGAATGAAAACGATGCCCCACCGCTACACTCGCTTGCTCACCCCATGAGGCGTTGATCGTATGGACTTCGAGATTGGCCAGGTGGATTCGTTCACCGCAGGAACCGTTGGGCCGAAAGGCCAGCGAACCTTTTTCCTTCAAGCGATCGCGGACGGCCGCGCCGTGTCACTCAAGCTTGAAAAGCAGCAGGTCCTCGCGATGGCCGACCACTTGGCGAACCTTCTCGCCGACCTTCCCGAGATCGGCGCACAGGATTGGACGAGCGCTCCCACTCTCGTCGAACCGGTCGAACCAATGTGGGCTGTCGGCGCAATGGGCGCAATGTACGACAACGGCTCGGACAACATCGTCGTAATGGCCGAGGAAGTCGTCGAGGATCCCGACCTCGAGAGCGCTGCGACGGCAACCTTCCTCCTCGGGCGAGCGCAGACACTTGCGTTCATCGAACGTGCACGCGAGGTCGTCGAGGCTGGCCGACCGCCCTGCCAATGGTGCGCTCGTCCGCTGAACTACGGAGAAGACGGCTTCTGCCCGTGCTGGAACTAACCGAGACGCAATCTGGCAACGAGCACACCTTTGGCTGATTCCCCGAGCGACGATTCCGAGAGCCCATTCCGCCAACGGGACCCGTTATCGACCGAGGACGCGCTTTCAATTTTGAACGCCGCCGAAATCGAGGTGCTCGGGCGAATGCCGTACAGCTCGAACGCAACCTTCCTCGTCGACCTCGAGGTAGATGGCGCCATTCCTGCGCAAGCGATCTACAAGCCCGAAGCTGGCGAGCAACCACTCTGGGACTTTCCTGGTTCGTTATACCGGCGTGAGGTCGGGGCTTTTTTGTTGTCCGAACAGCTCGGCTGGGGCCATGTGCCACCGACGATCGTCGCAGACGGACCCGCTGGTATCGGCTCGTTGCAACTATTCATACCGGCACAGTTCGATGAGCATTACTTCACGCTCCTCGACGATGAGCAGTACCACCCGGGCTTTAAGGAAATCTGCGCCTTTGACTTTGTTGCGAACAACACAGATCGCAAAGGGGGCCACATCTTGCTAGGCGAAGACGGCGAGCTTTGGGCGATTGACAATGGCCTGAGCTTCCACCAAGAGTTCAAGCTTCGAACGGTGATTTGGGATTTCGCTGGCGACGATTTAAGCCAAGACGTCACGAACGGGCTAACCCGCCTTCTCGACGACGGACTCGGAGAGGAACTCGCCGAACTACTCACGCCATTTGAGCGCGATGCAGCGGTGACGCGAGCGCGGTCGATGCTACACGCGGGCGTTTACCCGACCGATCCCACCGGTCGTAGGTATCCCTGGCCAATGGTGTAGCCCAGAGATCTACATACCCTGGAGGAGGATCGGTCGAGTCGTTCTAGCCGCGTGCTTTGAGTGCGTCGATGAGCTTCGGCATGACGCTATGCACATCGCCGACGATGCCGAGGTCTGCAACACCAAAGATTGGTGCTTCCTCATCTTTGTTGATGGCGATGATGTGCTTCGAGCCCTTCATCCCAACGAGATGCTGCGTTGCACCCGAGATTCCAAGAGCGAGGTAGACATCTGGCTTCACGACCTTGCCGGTCTGCCCAACTTGGGAGCTGTACGGCACCCAGCCGGCATCGACGATGGCTCGGGACGCACCGGCGGCACCGCCGACGAGTTGTGCCATCTCTTCGACGAGCGAGAATTTCTCGGCGTCACCAAGCCCGCGTCCACCGGACACGACAAAGGCTGCCTCATCGAGCTTTGGACCATCGCTCTCTTCGACGAAACGATCGATGACCTCAGCAGCACCAGCGGCGCCAGAGTCGACGGTGTCGAGTACTGCCGCGCTCGCTGCGCCGCCACCGGTTTCCTCTGCAACGAAACTCTTTGGCCGGATCAACGCGATTTGGGCGACCTCGCCGGTGAACTTGGTCTTGACGTTGGTCGTGCCACCGAAGACCGGGGATGTGCCGACGAGGGCATCTCCGTCGACGTCGAGGTCGACCAAGTTGCTGATCACCGGTGCGTCGAGAGCGACCGACAGACGAGCGGCCACATCGCGGCCGTCATAGGTCGTTCCTGCGAGCACGGCATCTGGACCGGTGCCGCCCTCGATCGCTCCAGCGATCGCCGCGGCGACGTGGACGCCCTGCAGACCTGCTCCGAGGTCCCCTGTCGCGTGGACGGTGCCAGCCCCATGAGCGCCAGCAGCGGTGAGAACGGCATCGCTCGCTTCGCCACCGATGACAACATCGACCGAGTCGCTCAGCGTGCGCGCCTTGGCCAGCATTTCTGTGGAGAGGGTCGAAAGCTCACCGTCGACGACTTCTCCGTATACCCAAATAGTTGAAATTCCCATGATTAGAGCACCTTCAGTTCTTCAAGGAACGCAATGATGCGTTCGTGGGCATCGCCCTCATCAACAATCTTCTCGCCAGCTTCGCGGGCCTCGGCCTCTTCGACCTCGATGATCTCTTGTCCAGATCCGGCCATTCCGACCGATGCTGGATCGATCGACAAATCGGCGAGCGTTACCTCGTCGACTGGCTTGGATTTCGCCGCCATGATTCCCTTGAACGATGGGTAGCGGGGTTCGACCACACCTGCGGTTACCGACACGAGGCACGGTGTTGGACAGGTGACCGAATCGAATCCGGATTCGGTCTGACGCTTCACCGCAACAGAGCCGTCTCCCACCTCGATCGACTTGGCAAAGGTCACCGATGGAAGACCCATGACTGCGGCGATTTGTTCGGGGACGGTGCCGGTGTATCCGTCGCTCGACTCGGTTGCTGCGAGGACGAGATCGGGTTCAGCTCGTGAGATCGCAGCAGCGAGCACCTTCGATGTGGAGAGCGCGTCGGAGCCAGCGAGCGCATCATCGCTCACCAAAATGGCATCGTCTGCACCCATTGCAAGCGCCGTCCGAAGGCCGGCCTGTTCTTGGTTGGGAGCCATGGACACGAGCGTGACCTTGCCTCCGCCAGCTGCCTCGACAAGCTGCAACGCCATCTCGACTCCGTAGGAATCTGATTCGTCAAGGATCGGCTTCGAATCACGGTTCAGGGTTTTGGTGTCAGCATTGAGCGATCCGGTCTCGGCCGGATCGGGAATCTGTTTCACACATACGACAACGTTCATTGGCCTAATATGCCCCTTGTTCTGTTGACTTGTACGACCACATGCTCTGGCGTTGGCATTCTCGCCTCCGCCGTTGGCATGCCGGAACGATCTGGCCCCGGTCGTATTGATCAAGATAGTTGGACTTCCTACATTTTACCCAACCTTACCGGCCGGTAACTTAGACGAGAACATTGGAGCAAATGTTGAGAGGTCACACACAGCACCGACCGATGAGTTCGACGACATCAGCATGAAGATCGTCCTTATCGCCAATGCTTCGGCCTCATCTGTCACCGCACGAACGCGGGTCGTGATCCAAAAAGCGCTCTCGGCTGACCACGACGTCGAACTTCGAGAAACCGCCCGCCGTGGTCACGCAACACGAATTGCTAAAGGCGCTGCCGCCGAAGGCGTGGACATCGTTGCGGTCCTCGGCGGTGACGGCACGCTAAATGAGGCCGCCAACGGCATCGTTGGCACAAACACCGCGCTCGCCCCCATCCCAGGAGGATCGACGAACGTCTTCGCACGAACACTCGGTCTCCCAGAAGACCCCGTTCACGCAACCGCGTTAACCCTCGAGGCAATCGATTCACAATCGATTCGCTCCATCGGGCTCGGATCAGCAAACGAGCGCTACTTCCTCTTCCACATCGGCGTCGGGTTCGACGCGGCGGTTGTGGAACAGGTGGAGAAACGCGGACACCTGAAGCGATATGCCGGCCATGCGTTCTTCGCTTGGGCCGGATTCGACACCTGGGTCCGACACTTCGACCGAAAGAACCCACACTTCACCGTCGAATACGACAACGGCGCGGTTATCGACGACGGCTACTTTGCCATCTGCCTAAACACCGACCCGTACACCTACCTCGGCACTCGACCGTTCACCGTCGTCCCCGGCGCAACGCTCGATACCCCACTCAGCCTCGTCACCCTCCGGTCCCTCAGCGCCTTCAATCTGACGAAACTCATGATGAAGAGCCTGTCCAACCCCGACGGGGTCACAACCGGCCGCGGTGTCCATGTCCGCAACGACGTCACCTCCGCTCGAATCACGAGCGACACCGCATTTCCCTACCAACTCGACGGGGACTATCTCGGTGATGTCACCTCGATCGACCTTCGATGGCGACCCGATGCCATCCGCCTCGTCGTACCCGACGGACGCCACGTACCACGCCCTGACGACATCCTCTAGCGCAGAACCCCGCCGCTAACGCAGAACCCCGCCGCTAACGCAGTGCCCGAACGGCGACATCGGGCACGTTCGTAATGATCCCAGCCACGCCCATCTTCGCAAGCTCCACCATGCGGTCAGGGTCATCGACCGTCCACACGTTCACCGACAAGTCCGCCTCGTGAGCAGCAGCAATCCAACGAGACGAAACCAGCGTGTCCCACGGATTGATCGCACCATGTGAATGAGCCGTGACACGACCGATCGACACCTCAGGACCAACATCATCCATCGTGATCAACGCCGTGGGAACCCGTGAGTCCCGGTCACGAACCGCATTGACCGCTCCCATATCGAATGAACTGATCAGACACTTGTCGGCGCTGAGCAGCTCACGAGCTGCGTCAAGAACACCAGGCACCATTGTGTGCTCCGGATCGAAGCTCTCCTTCGCTGGATCGTTCTTAATCTCGATATTGACGCCCATATCACCGCACGCAGAAATTGCATCGGCCAGAGATGGAATGAAATCTGGAAGATCAGCAAAGGCCAACGTGGCCAGCAACTCCCCACTCTCCAACTCCTCATCGTGGAATACCGCGAGCTGCCCATCGGCGGTTTGCTGAACATCGAGCTCGACCCAATCCGCTCCAAGCTCGCGAGCGCCCACAAATGCTTCGATGGTGTTTTCGGTGAACGCCGCCGATGCGCCCCTGTGCCCAATGATCAGAGTCATGGGTCCGAGCGTAGCGAAACCCAAACCCGAGCGACTGAGGCAAGTTGCCCAACTCGCGAGCAAGCCAACCGTTTTTCAACGATCTACCACCCACAAATTACACCGATGTAACACAGAAAGTGATCCTTCACCCACAAAGAGCGAGGAAATGCTTGCTACCGAGAGTGCCCGCATATACATTCTGCGTAGCGAGTCACGTTCTGGGCATGCTGGGCGGCATGGGCATGGAACGGATTCGATGCGTGGAGGAAACGTGTCAATCTCAATTGAAGACCCAGCGGTATTCCCAACTCGGGAATCCATCGAACCCAAGGTGTGGCGTAGCGACGCCGCATGCCGGGATACCGATCCCGATCTGTTCTTCCCTGTCGGCCAAACCGGCCCGGCGATCGAACACATCGAGAACGCAAAGTCCGTTTGTCAAACGTGCGTTGTGCGAGTCGAATGCCTCGAATACGCGTTGATGACAAACCAGGACGCCGGAATTTGGGGAGGCCTCACCGAAGACGACCGACGCAAGATTCGTCGTGAACGTCGTAAGGCCAACCGCGCTGCACAGGCAGCGATCCAAGCAAAGAGCTAGTCCGGTACCGAGAAATCGAGTTGAAGCGCCAGGTCGTAGACCTGGCGCTTCTTCGCGTTTGTCATCGCCACGACCGTCTCCACCGCATCGCGCCGAGTCGCCCCACCATCGGCCTCTCGCTCAAGTGCCCGGAGAAGCGCTTCTGGCGAAGCATCGACTGGAGTCGCTCCGGACAGAATGAGCACGAACTCACCCCGCGGCTCGCGATCCTCGAAGTGAGCAATCGCCTCATCGAGGGATCCCCGCCATACCTCTTCAAACCTCTTTGTTAGTTCGCGGGCAAACACGATTTGCCGTCCACCACCGAGCGCTGCGGCCAAGTCCGTCAACGTTCGAACCAGTCGATGTGGAGCCTCGAACAACACGACCGTCCGAGATTCGTTTGTGAGTTCGCCAATTCGCTGAGATCGCTCGGCTCCTTTCCGGGGAAGGAAACCGTCGAAGCAGAATCGGTCGGTAGCAAGACCGCTCACCACAAGCCCGACGAGCACCGCGCTCGCACCGGGGATGGCCTCGACACGCTGCCCCGCGTCTATCACGGCCTGGACGACGCGTTGTCCCGGATCCGACACGGCCGGAGTTCCAGCGTCGGATACCAGCACGACCGTCTCACCCCTGCCGATTCGAGCGACAACCTCGGCGCTCGCCGAAGCTTCGGTGTGCTCGTTGCACACGATGAACGGATCGTGAGCAATCCCAAAGTGAGCAAAGAGCGAACCGGTCCGTCTCGTATCTTCACAGGCAACAGAATCCGCGTTCGTCAACGCTTCGATCGACCGCGGCGACAAATCTCCAAGATTGCCAATGGGGGTCGAGACCAACACGAGTGACGGCTGGCGTTGCTCTCCTATATCGCTCACGTAGGTGAGATCGAGCCAGGCTCGTCACGGATTTCGAGTTGTGCTCCCGGTTCAACATTCCAATGGTTGAAGCGGCCCGCCGTCGTTTCGATCGCGCATGCGGCGCCGAACTCCACCTTAGAAACACGGTGTTTGGGCATCGTGACGATTCGCAGCACCTTCATCTCGTCGTCGCAGAATGCAACATCGATAGGGAACTTCATGCCGATCGTGTGAACGCTTTTGGTCTTGTCGAGCAACAACGCTCCATCGATTTCGTTGCGCCCGAGCAAGCCCAGTGTTCGCGAGCGCACCGAGTCGGCCCGTTCGACCGATGCCAAAACCGTGCCCTCATGGAGAAGCCATGCCATGGGCGAGAGCTTAGGACTTGTGAGCACCAGGGAACGAATGCAGCACCCGCCGGTAAGCTCGTGAACCGTATGGAACGATTTGGATTCGTTGGACTCCCGAATGCGGGAAAGTCCTCTCTCTTCAACGCACTCGCAGGTGGCGGCGCTCTCGCCGCCCCTTACGCGTTTGCGACCACCGACCCGAACGTTGGAGTAGCCAAGGTCTTCGACTCTCGGCTCGACGCACTTTCCGAGATGTCCAATTCGAAGAAAGTCATTCACGCGAGTGTCCAATTCAATGACATCGGCGGGCTCGTAGAGGGAGCGAGCCAGGGTGAGGGTCTCGGCAACAAGTTCCTCGCAGGCATCCGCGAAGTCGACGCCATCGTGTTCGTACTGCGAGCGTTTCCCGACGACGATGTCCCTGGTCCGACGGATCCCTTAGAACACCTCGGTGTTGTCGAAACAGAACTCGCGCTCGCAGACCTCGATACCGCAGAGAAGCAGCTCGAGAAAGTTGGCCGAGCGGCCCGAGTCGACAAGTCGAAGGAAGGCGAGACGGCCCTTCTCGAGAAAGTCGTCGAGCTGCTTAGCGACGGAACTCCGCTCTACAAGAGCAGCCTGACCGACGATGAACGCGAGGAATTGAAGCCATTCTTCTTCCTGACGAACAAGCCGGTTCTCGCCGTCGTCAACATTGGCGAAGACCAACTCGAAGAGGGCGACGCCCTCGCCGCGCCGGTCAGTGAAGCATTGGGCGGCGCCGAAGTGGTTGCAACGTGCGTGCAGCTCGAAGCCGAAGCTGCGCTTCTCGAAGACGACGAGCGAGCCGAGATGCTCGAGGGGCTCGGCCTAGGCGAAGGCGCCATGCCACGGTTTATTCGAGCTGCGTACGAGCTCATGGGACTTCGCACTTACCTCACCACCGGCGAGAAAGAGACCCGGGCTTGGACCTTCCGTGCCGGATCGACCGCACCACAAGCCGCCGGGGTCATTCACACCGACTTCGAACGAGGCTTTATCCGAGCGGAAACCATCAACTGGGACGAGCTCGTCACCGCTGGATCCTGGGCAGCTGCCCGAGACAAGGGCTTGGTCCGCTCCGAAGGCAAGGACTACATCGTCCAAGATGGCGATGTTATGGAGTTCAGATTCAACGTCTAGGACGCTCTGATCAGGGTCATCGATCACCCGCGAAAAATCCATCTCCGAAATCTCGCGACTTCTTTCGTCCCTGATCCGTCACTACATCTGTAAGCGCTGCAGGTAACCCGCCACCTGCAGCGTTTACGTTTTTTCGTCAGCCGTCAAGCGCACTGCTCCGCCCTTCGAATTCGCGATTCTCGGCCGGAAGTCGACAGATACTGGCTATATTTATTCGAATGTCGAAGCGCACTCAGAAGAAGAAGTTGAAGGCTCGCCGCTCGAAGGCCAACCACGGTCGCAAGCCAAACATGGGCCGCAACAGCTAATTTGCTGTTCAGTCGTAGGACCGAGCATTCGTTTATGCTCGCCGCGCCAACATTCGAGCGCGTAGTTTTCGGATCCATGCCATGTCCATAGTCGGCGTTTTCGCCATCGGCCTCATGGTTATCGTTCTCGCCATCGCCATTTTCTCTCTCGTCGTGCTCGCGATCATCCCGATCGGCCGCTTCCTCGAAAAGCGCGCCATGAGACAATCCGAGGATGACCAGACCTAACGGGTCTGCAGCAAACGCGCTCGTCGCGGGGTCCCGGAGCAGCCTCGAGCAACATTGAACGACCCACTTCAAAAGAGTTTTCGCGAATTTCACTCCCCGAATACTCCCTCGCCAGCGTATTGGGTAGTTTGTTGCCCGTTAGAGAGGCGGCCAACACGGGCCGCCTGCGCGACAAGCCGGAGGGGCAACTCATGCGCAGAAATTCCAAACTCATCCTCGCGCTGATCTCAGTGCTCAGCCTGTTGGCGGTTGCATGTGGCAGCACGACTGACGCCGTCACCGATGCTGCAAGCGACGTGGTGGAAGAAACGACCGACGCTGTCGATGAAGCGACCGGAGGAGACGAGGGAGAAGACGAGGCTGTCGAAGCATCCGACGTCAGTGTCGGCCTCGTGTACGACATTGGTGGCCGTGGCGACCTCTCCTTCAACGACTCGGCAGCAGCTGGTCTCGATCGCGCAGAGGCCGATCTCGGCATTGGCTTCACCGACCTGTCGCCAAACGACGATGGATCGAACCGCGGCGACCTCCTTCAGCTCGCCGCAGACGACAACCCGATCGTGATCGGCGTCGGCTTCTTGTTCGAGGGAGACGCTATTGCGACAGCAGCAGAGAACCCAGACACCAACTTTGCTGTCATCGACTCCGCCGTTCTCGACTTCGACCAGAGCCCTCCTGCTCCGTTCGGACCGAATATTGCAGGCCTCACCTTCGCCGAGCACGAAGGTTCGTACTTGGTCGGCGTCGCCGCTGCACTCACCAGCGAGACCGACACCCTCGGCTTTGTCGGTGGCGTCAGCGGCATTGGCCTCATCGAGCGATTCGAAGCTGGCTTCCGAGCCGGCGCACAGTCGGTCAACCCAGACATCGAAGTGATCGTCGAGTACATCACCGCCGCCCCTGACTTCGATGGCTTCAACCAGCCCGACCGAGCCCAGGTCATCGCAACCACCATGTTCGAAGACGGCGCAGACGTCATCTACCACGCTGCCGGCGGTGCTGGAAACGGCATGTTCCAAGCAGCAGCAGACTTCACCGACGACAACGGCTCGAAGGTCTGGGGCATCGGCGTTGACTCCGACCAGTTCGAAACCATCGGCGCAGTCAGCCCTGAACTTCAAGAGTTCGTTCTCACCTCGATGCTCAAGCGTGTCGATGTTGCGGTCTTCGAAGTCCTTCAGGCGCAAGCCAATGGCGAGTTCGTCGCAGGAAACACCGTGTACGACCTCTCGGTCGACGGCGTTGGATACTCCACCACTGGAGGCTTCATCGACGACATCGTTCCTCAGATCGAAGAGGCCCGCGAGGCCATCATTGCGGGCGACGTCGTGGTTCCAACCGATCCAGCCGACCTCGGCTAAACAACCGGCCTCACGTGTGGCATGCGATATTGCCACACGCTGATTTTCGAGACCGGGCTCTCCCATTTCTCTCCTTCGGGAGCGATCGGGTAGGGTCCGGTCTCGGTCGTTTTACGCGGAGGGTTTGAAAGCGATATGACCAGAACATGACTGCCGCGATTGAGCTGTCGGGCATCACTAAAAGGTTCCCAGGCGTCATTGCAAACGATGACGTGAACCTCACTGTGGAGAAGGGCGAAATCCACGCGATCTGCGGCGAAAATGGCGCGGGCAAATCGACGCTCATGAAGATCCTCTACGGGCTCCAACCGCCCGACGAAGGATCGATGAAAGTCAACGGCGAAGAGGTCAGCTTCTCGACACCAAACGATGCGATCGATCGCGGTATCGGCATGGTCCATCAGCACTTCATGCTCGCAGACCAATTGACGGTGCTTGAGAACATCATCCTCGGCGCCGAACCCGCCGGCGCTGGCGGCATCATCAAGTTCAAAGAAGCAGAGGCCCACCTGTCAAAGGTGGCCGCCGACTACGGCCTGACGATCGACCCAAACGACTTCATCGAGACGCTCGAGGTCGGGGCACGCCAACGCGTCGAGATCATCAAGGTCCTCTACCGCGGCGCTGACATCTTGATCCTCGATGAGCCCACGGCAGTGTTGGTGCCCCAAGAGGTCGAAGCATTGTTCGAAAACATGCGCGACCTCAAAGCCGCTGGTGCAACGATTCTGTTCATCGATCACAAGCTCGAAGAAGTCCTCGAGATCTCGGACAGCATCACGGTGCTTCGCCATGGTAAGACCGTCGCGAGCATGCCCAACGAGGGCGTTACTGCCCATGACCTAGCCGAACTGATGGTGGGTAGTGAGCTCCCTACCCCGGAGACTGCGGAATCGACGGTTACCGGCGAGGTTGCGCTGGCGGTCGAGAACATCACCGTGGCCGACGCCGACGGACGGCCCGCAATCGAGAACGTCAACCTCACGATTCACAAGGGTGAGATCCTCGGCATTGCCGGAGTCGAGGGCAATGGCCAAGGTGAACTCGTCGACGCCCTGATCGGAACCGCATCGGTTTCGGCCGGCTCCATCAACCTCCTCGGGCAAGACATCACGAAGTTGTCGGTTCGACGGCGTCGTGAAGGCGGGATTGGATACGTTCCCGAAGACCGCCATCACGAGGGGCTACTCCTCAACGCCCCGCTGTGGGAGAACGCTGCGCTTGGGCATCAAACGCAATCCCCGTATGGCTCGCGTTGGTTCATCGACCGGAGCGGTGCCCGGAACCAGACCGAGGTCATCAAAGAAGCGTTCGACGTCCGGACACCGAACATTGATGTCTCAGCTCACGCGCTCTCCGGTGGCAACCAACAGAAGTTGATCATCGGCCGCGAGCTCACCGCCAACCCGACGTTACTCGTCGCAGCACATCCGACGCGCGGGGTTGATGTCGGCGCGCAGGCAGCGATTTGGGAGCAGATTCGCGAAGCTCGCGCCGATGGCTTGGCGACGTTATTGATCTCTGCCGACCTCGACGAGTTGATAGGCCTATCCGACCGGATCGTGGTGATGTTCCGCGGCAAACTCGTCGCCACGGTCGACCCGGACACGGTGACGCCACGCGACCTCGGGGCGTACATGACCGGTGCCGCAACACAAGATGATGGAGCTGTGAGCCCATGAGAAAGCTTGCCTTTAGTCTTGCGGGCCCACTGAGCGCTTTCGCTCTGACGCTCGTCATCTCATCGCTCGCACTCGTCGCTTTCGGATCAAATCCGATCGCAGCGTTCTCCGACATGCTTGGCCATGCTTCCGAACTCGAAACACAGGTGGAGATCCTCAACCGAGCAACGCCGCTCTATCTTTCGGCGGTCGCAGCGGCGATTGGTTTCCGCATGAACCTGTTCAACATCGGTGTGGAGGGCCAGTACCTCTTCGCCTTTATCGTCGCCGCCCAGGTCGGCTCGCTCTTGGCACTCCCATCGATTCTTCACATCCCGCTGATCTTGATCACTTCGATGCTCGTCGGAGGCCTCTTCGCAGGTATCGCAGGACTGCTGAAAGTCACTCGTGGAGTCAACGAGGTTATTTCGACGATCATGCTCAACTCGATCGCCGTCGCCGGGCTCATCGCTGCGCTGCAGGCGCGCTGGCAGCCCGAACAAGAGAACTTCTCGTCGACCACGCTCGGTACGGCTCCGGTCGACGAGAGCGGCTTGTTGCCCCACGTCAATGGGGTCGTCGAGATCTTCACCCGCGAAATCGGCCAGGGGGTCGAACTGACCGGAATGATCTTCGTAGCAGTCGCCGCTGGGGTCTCCTACTACGTGCTCCTCAACAAAATGCGGTTCGGCTTTGACCTACGGGCGAGTGGTCTCAACCCATTCGCCGCACGCGCTGGCGGTGTGCCGCCGAAACAGATGATCGTGCTGGCGATGTTCCTCTCCGGTGCTGTTGCCGGCTTGATCGGCATGGTCGAACTCGCCGACGTCGGCCGCTTTCCCGCAGACCCGATCCAAGGACTCGGTTTCGCCGGAATCGCGGTCGCCCTCCTCGGTCGCAACAACCCAGGTGCGATGGCATTCTCCGCATTACTCTTCGCCTTCCTCGATGTATCGGCTGGCATCTTGCAGAGCACCCAAACCGCAACCAAAGAGATCGTCAACATCATGCAAGGCATCGTCTTGCTCGCTGCGGTGATCGCTTATGGCGTTACCAAGCGCATTCAAACCCGCGAAGAGGCCCGAGCAACCGCTGAGGCGCTGCTTCGCCAGGATGAAAACACACCCTCGGGAGCTGCGGTATGAAATTCCTCAGTGACCTTCCCGCCTGGATTCGCTGGCCCCTCTATGCATTCGCAGGCATCTTTCTGCTGACGCTCGTTCAAACGATCTCAGACACCGAACGCCTCACGCAGGTTGCCACGGCGAGACAAATGCTGCGCTTCGCTGTACCGATCTTCCTCGCCGGACTCGGCGGACTCTTCAGCGAACGCTCTGGAGTCGTCAACATCGGACTCGAAGGCATGCTGATCCTCGGCATGTGGTTCGGCGCGTGGGGCTCCATCGAATTTGGACCTTGGTGGGGTCTTGTCATCGGCATGATCGGCGGAGGGATCGGTGGACTCCTTCACGCGATAGCAACCGTTGGCTTCGGCGTCGATCACATCATCTCCGGTGTCGCCATCAACATCCTCGCACCGGCGTTTACACGGTTCCTCTCCGACGAGGTCTGGGCCTCTCCAACGACCTCTCCGCAGACCCAAAGCGTGGGCACATGGGACGTTCCGTTTCTCGCTGGCGGAACCATCTTTGGATGGGAATCGCCAGACTGGCTCTTGACGATTAGCCAGACCGAGATTTGGTTTCTTCACGACTCGGCGCAACTCGCCCGTGGGCTTTTGCGGGGAACCCACTGGGTGTCGTACTTAGTGATTGTGCTCGTGCCTTTCACGACATGGTTGATCTGGCGCACTCGATTCGGCCTTCGGCTCCGTATCGCTGGTGAGAACCCGCAGGCGGGCGCAGCTCAAGGCATCAACATCATTCGATACAAGTATGTCGCCGTGATCATCTCCGGCGTGCTGGCCGGACTCGGTGGAGCGTTCATCTCGACCGAGTTGTCAGGCTTGTTCCAAGGTGGAAACAGCGCAGGCCGAGGCTTCATTGGCCTTGCAGCGCTGATCTTTGGCAACTGGCGTCCAGGCGGAGTGCTCATTGGAGCCCTCTTGTTCGGGTACGTCTTCGGTCTTGATCTCCGTGACCTCGACGGAACAGCATCACACGCCATGCTGCTCGTCAACACGATCGCTCTGGCCGGTGTTGCTGCATGGGCGGTGAAGGGTCAACGAACCACCGACGCCATCATGGCCGTCATCCTCGGCGGACTGTCGTTGACCTGGTGGTTATCCGCCGACACGGTCCCGAGTTGGTGGAGCGACGTCCTACCGTTCGTACTCGTCTTGTTGGTCTTGGTCTTCTTCTCGCAACGACTTCGTGCACCGGAGAAACTCGGGGCGCCGTACTTTAGGGGATCGACGTAGATGTACGAACCGGCCGCGTTCGCCGAGAACGGCGTCGCCATCTTCCCCGATGCTTTCTCGCCTCAACAGCTCGACAGTTTTCGAGCTGCGGTCGACAGGCTGGTCGACGATTTCGACCCCGACGGTGTCCGCACCGTGTTCTCGACCGATGACCAGAGCCACGCTCGTAGCGACTACTTCCTGACATCGGGTGACAAAATCCGTTACTTCCTCGAGGACGGAGCGATCGACTCCAACGGCGAATTCGTACTCGAGAAACGTCAAGCGCTCAACAAGATCGGTCATGCCATGCATGACATCGATCCAGATATCTCAGCGTTCTCTCGTTCGAATGGATTCGCGAGCGCCGCCAGCGCAGTCGGAATGAGTCACCCGCGGTTGCTTCAGTCGATGATCATTTTCAAAAACCCCGAGGTCGGTGGCGAGGTCAGCATTCATACCGATCACACATTCCTGTGGACCGAGCCGCAAAGTGCCATCGGGTTTTGGGTCGCCATCGATGACGCCACGCAAGAAAACGGATGCTTGTGGGCGCTTCCAGGAGGCCACACGCTGCCGGTCAAGTCACGTTTCCAGCGAACTACCGCAGGGGATCAGACCGAGATGGTGATGTTCGATGAGCAGCCGTACCCCGAAGATGGTTGGGTGCCGCTCGAGGTCGAGGCAGGCACGCTCATCGCGCTACACGGCACGCTTCCCCACTACAGCGCTCCGAACCTCTCACAAAAGCCCCGACTCGCGTTCACGTTGCACTGCATTGAGGCCGATGCTGCGTACCCAGCGAACAACTGGCTACAACGCGCGGAGCTTCCCCTCGCTGGATTCTGAGACCGCAACTCCTAGCGTAGGAGCGTGACTCACTCGGACTCCTCCCACGACACGCCCAACGAACCCGACCCACATCTCTGGCTCGAAGAAGTCGAAGGCGATGATGCCCTCGCCTGGGTTCGAGAACAAAACGAGCGAACCCTCGCCGAGCTCCAAGCGAACCCACGATATGCAGGTTTCGAGGCCGCCGCCCTCGAGGTGCTGACCTCCGACGATCGCATCCCCTACGGCACGATCCGCGACGGTTGGCTCTACAACTTCTGGCAGGACGATGAGCACGTCCGCGGCCTGTGGCGACGCACTCCGCTCGAGAGCTTCCGCACCGATGACCCCGATTGGGATGTACTGCTCGACGTCGATGCTCTGGCAGAGGCAGAGCAGTCGAATCATGTATTCAAGGGCGCCAATGTGTTTCGGCGTCCGGGCGCTGACAACTACAAGTGCATGATCTCACTGTCCGATGGCGGCAAGGACGCGATCACCCAACGAGAGTTCGACATGAAGGAGCGAACCTTCGTCGACGACGGCTTCATCACTCCTGAGGCAAAGCAGGGAGCCGACTGGCTCGATGACGACACGTTACTCATCGCCACCGATTGGGCTGACGAAGATGCCCCAACCGTGACCGACTCCGGCTACCCCTTCGTCGTCAAACGGTGGGAGCGGGGAACACCGCTCGCAGAAGCGGTCGAAGTTTTGCGGGGCACGCCGAGTGACGTTGGAGTCTTCCCGTTCACGATCGAACTCGAAGACCGCACCCTGATCTCGGGAGCTCAGCAAGCCGACACATTCTTCACCACGACCTATTGGCTGTTCACAGACTCAGGTCCGGTGCAGTTTCCAATTCCGCCGAAGTCAACACCGAACGGCATCTCCCACGGCCGACTATTACTTTCGCTCGAACAGGACTGGCAGCCAGGTGACGTCGCCTTTGAAACCGGTGACCTCGTCGCCTTCGAGATCCAACCCTTTCTCGATACGCACGAGTTAGGGCCGGTCGAGCTCGTCTTTCGACCAACAGTCACACAGGCGGTCAACGGTATCGCTGTCGCCGCGGGTGGAACGCTGCTCGCAATCACCGAGAACGTCGTCGGCCAAGTGCTCCGCCTCGAGCCCGATGACTCGGGATGGAAGACGACACCAATCGACCTTCCTGGATCCGGAGATGTGGGAATTACATTTGCTGATCGAGACGAAGATCTCGTGCTGATCAACTATGAGGATTTCCTCACGCCGACATCGTTGCTCGCGCTGAATTCGACCACAAATGAGATCGATTCGCTCAAGAGCGTCCCGCCTCGCTTCGATGCCGACGGACTCGTGGTTGAGCAGCTCATGGCCACCTCGACCGACGGCACGAAGATTCCGCACTTCATTGTTCGGCGACAAGACGTAGCGTTCGACGGATCAACACCGACGCTGTTGTACGGATATGGCGGTTTCCAGGTGCCACTCAACCCGTCGTATAGCGGGACGATTGGCCGCAACTGGCTTGAACAGGGCGGCGCATTTGTTATGGCCAACATTCGTGGTGGTGGCGAGTTTGGTCCGGCGTGGCATCAAGCTGGACTCAAGACCCATCGCCAACGCGTCTACGACGACTTCATTTCTGTTGCGGAGTCGTTGGTGACATCGGGCCTTACCTCACCCGATCACCTCGGCATTATGGGCGGATCGAACGGTGGCCTCCTGATGGGCGTCATGTTGAATCAACGGCCCGACCTTTGGAACGCCGTCGTCATTCAGGTTCCCCTGCTCGACATGCTCCGCTATCACCTATTGCTCGCTGGCGCCTCATGGGTCGACGAGTACGGATCTCCAGATGTCCCTGAAGAGCGGGCGTTCCTCGAGACGATCTCGCCGTATCAGAACTTCGATGACGCACTCTCGTACCCGACCCCGCTGTTCGTTACCTCGACAAAGGACGATCGGGTCCACCCGGGTCACGCGAGAAAGCTGGCGAAAAAGTTCGAGGATGCCGGACTTTCGTTCTGGTACTACGAGAACATCGATGGCGGACACTCCGCTGCTGCGAACCAGACCGAAGCAGCGAAACGAACCGCGCTGGAGTACACGTACCTCATGGAACAGCTCACGACGGACTAGCGAGTAGCAGCTAGTCGCTGAACAGCGTCGGTTCATCGACTGCTGGCGCCTCGGGCTGTGCAGCGAGTTCGGGGATGACCTCACGAACCTCGTCGTAGAACTCGCGTGCGAGATCGAGCGCCACCGCATTGTCCGGCGTGTGAATGAACACGATCGGCGAACGACCGTCGCGCAGCCAGCGCGCGACCGTCGTAATCCATGGCGCCCAGAACTCGGGGTTCGTTTCGGCTGCCGTCTGGCCAATGAACCTGACGATCGGGGTCGCACTCGTCGCGACCGCTCGAACCGGGAGCCGAGGTTTGTTCTCGAACGCCTCGTGCTCGGCTGGGGTTACTCGTGGACCGGCGAACACCGCACGCGAGTCAAATATGATGCGGTCCGCTCCACGCGCGGCGAGGAGGTCGTTGAGTGCTCGCTCATTCGAACCGCCATCGAAGAAACCGAGGTGTCGGACCTCGACGGCGTACCTGTTGGTTTGCGGGAGCGAGGACATGAAACCGTCGAGCACATCGACCGACTCAGGGCCAAACGAGGCAGGGAGCTGGATCGCGATCGGGTCCATCTTTTCAAGACATGGTTCCAGTGCACGAAAGAATGCTCCGACCTGGTCTGCACAGTTGCGAAGCTTGCGTTCGTGCGTGATTTCCTTGCTGAACTTGAACATGAAGCGGAAGTCGTCAGAGGTGCTGTCGGCCCAGCGTTGAGCAACCTCGACCGTCGGAAGGGCGTAAAACGTGGTGTTTCCTTCGACGGCTTCGACCAGCGCCGAGTACGCAGCGAGTTCACCTCCGGGCGGCGTCGACTTTGGGATGGAACGCCCAGGCCAATGGCTATTGGTCCACATCGCACAGCCCACACGTAGGTCTCCAACCACCCCGAAACGTTACCGCGTTCACGCACCCCTTCGATTTGGGGTCTGACCCCAAATCGAAGGGGTGCGGTTGACCAGCGTCACGTGAAGAATGCCCAATGGGTCGGGGTGAGTGCTCAGTTCGCTGGCAAGCTGGGTATATGACATCGTCAACAGCTGATCTGCTCGTCATCGGCGCAGGACCCGCCGGAGCGGCTGCGGCGATCCGTGGCGCACGCGGTGGAGCCAAAGTCGTCGTGTTCGACAAAGCGCCCTACGGCCGCGACAAGGTCTGCGGCGATGGCCTCACCCCACGAGCGATCGCTGCGTTGAACGAACTCAACATCGACTTCAGCGACGCCCACCACATCGTTGGACTCCGCATGATCGCGAACTCCACCGTTCGCGAGCTCGACTGGCCGTCGGGCGGGCGGTTCCCGAACCACGGGGCCGTGTGGCCGCGTCGCCGTCTCGATGCATCGCTTATCGATGCTGCCACCGAGGCGGGTGCCGAGGTCATTTGGGAAACCGAAGCGCTCCCGATCATCGAAGGCGAACGGGTCGTCGGTGTCACCGCAGGTGGGATCGAATGGAAAGCCCCGATGACCGTCATCGCAGCGGGAGCACCTGGGAAAGTCGCAAAGATGCTCGGCACCGACCGCGTCGAAGACGAACCATTCGGGCTCGCCATTCGAGCCTATGTCCCATCATCGAGACACGATGACCAACATCTCGAGGCTTGCCTGACGCTCAAGGACGAACACGGCACACCGGTTCCCGGATATGGCTGGATGTTCCCGGCAGGCGACGGCACCGTGAACATCGGTGCCGGTGCCCTCAGCACGATGAAGGGCTTTAAGAAGCTCAACCTGAACAAGCTCCTCGATTCATATCGAGACATGGTCCAGCAGAGCTGGGGACTTGGCGAATACGTCGAACGACCACGAGCGTGGCGTCTCCCGATGAGCGCTCAGCGCCGGCACGGTACAGGCTGGGTTGCGATCGGTGACGCCGCAGGTCTCATCAACCCGATGAATGGTGAGGGCATCGACTACGGGCTCGAGAGCGGCATCCTCGCCGCCGACCTCTTCCTCGATAATCCCGTCACTGCACCAGCACGCTATGACCTGGCCGTCGAAGAGATGTTCGACGGGTTCCTAAGCACGGGTCGCCGTTTCAGCTTTCTCATCGGCCACCCATGGATTCTCAACAGCGGCCTGA
This sequence comes from uncultured Acidimicrobiales bacterium, assembly GCA_964451305.1. Taxonomy (GTDB): domain Bacteria; phylum Actinomycetota; class Acidimicrobiia; order Acidimicrobiales; family SHLQ01; genus SHLQ01. Next base: position 25,555 of record CAYVHV010000012.1, read on the forward strand.
AGATGGCGGTCGGAACTGACGCCATAGCGAAGATAACCCTCCAGGTCATGGGTAATCTCGTGGATGGCCAAACTCCCGGTGCGGCGGGTCGGATCTTCCGGCTCACCGACAAGACCCTCAAGACTGCCGATCCAGTGCTCCGTCGCACACGCGCTGCTGCGTAGAACGGCCGCATAGATGGCGGCACGACCACTCCCCGGCGCTGATATTCAGCTCGTCATCTTCGATCTGATGGGCACGCTCATCTGCGATGACGGTGTCGTCGAACGCGCATATCAGGCTGCGTTGCGACAAGCGGGTATCGACCAAGACAATCCTCTCTTCGACTCCTCGTGGCGTCAGATTGCAGAGTTGCGTGGCCGGCCAACACTTGTGGTCCTGAGCGAAGTACTGGGCGACCCGGTGACCGCAGAAGAAGCAACGTGGGCCTTCGACGACAGCATCCTCTCTTCGGTTGCGGACATGGAACCGATCGACGGCGCTCCTGAGGTTCTTCAGCGCCTTGCTGACGAGGGCATCCTCAGTGCCGTGACCACGAGCTTTACCCCCGAGGTACGCAAGGCCGTGCTGAACAAGTGCGGATGGGACGCGACGTTTGCAGAGCAACTGTCGGCGAGGGGGAGCAAACGTGGACACCCCGCGCCAGACCTGCTCCTCGAGGCAATTCTCAACCTCGGGGTCGATAGCGTCGCCCAGGTGGCGATCGTCGGTGATAGCGCAGCCGATCTCGAAGCTGGCAATCGAGCCGGAGCGGGCCTCATCGTCGGTGTTCGCACCGGAGGCGCACCAGCTGGGAAGCTCGAGGCGGCGCCTCACACCCATCTCATCGACTCCGTCGCCGACCTCCCTCAGGTACTCGATGCTCCACGCACAAAGGGCGCTCGACGCACGTCTGACCGATAAGGGATAAGGACCCGAGACAGTTTCGGCCCAGAGCGGCCATACTTGGACATGTCTACTTCCACCCCGACACACGAGACCCTGCTGCAAGCACCGAAAGTGCTGCTTCACGATCACCTCGATGGTGGGTTGCGGCCGATGACGGTGATCGAGCTCGCCGACTCGAGCGGATACACGGGGCTTCCGACCTCCGATCCTGACGAGCTCGCCCAATGGATGACCAGAGGCGCAGACCGCAAGGACCTCGTGTTGTACCTCGACACGTTTGCCCACACCACCGGGGTGATGCAGACCGCAGACGCGCTGCACCGGGTTGCTCGTGAAGCAGCCGAGGACCTCGCCGCCGATGGGGTCGTTTACGCCGAAGTTCGCTTCGCTCCAGAGCTCCATACCGAAAATGGGCTCTCCATGGATGATGTCCTCGAGGCCGTCACTGGGGGCTTCGCCGAAGCCAGCGCGGATACACCGCTCACGATTCGAACGATCTGTTCGGCCATGCGGCAAAACAATCGCAGTCTCGAGGTTGTTCAGCTGGCGGTGCGCTGGCGGGATCGAGGGGTCGTCGGCTTCGACATCGCGGGACCTGAGAAGGGGTTCCCGCCCGATGACCACATCCTCGCATTTCAGTTCGCCCAGCGGGAGAACTTTCATTTCACCATCCACGCTGGCGAGGCCTACGGACCGAAGTCGATTTGGAAGGCGCTGCAATGGTGCGGGGCTGAACGCCTCGGCCACGGTGTTCGCATCGTCGATGACATCGTGATCGACGACGACGGCGAGGCTCAACTCGGCCGTCTTGCGGACTCGATCCGCGATCGACGTATCCCACTTGAGGTCTGCCCGTCTTCGAACTTGCATACCGGTGTTGTCGACGATCTTGCCGATCATCCAATTCGCTTGTTCAAAGAACTCAAGTTCCGTGTGACGCTCAACACCGACAACCGTCTGATGAGCAACATCTCTATGACTGGAGAGATGGAGAACATGGTCAACGTTTTTGGTTGGGACCTGCTCGATATGCAGTGGCTCACCGTCAACGGGATGAAGAGTGCGTTCCTGCCGTTCGACGAGCGCCTCTCCCTCATCAATGACGTGATCAAGCCCAGCTACGCGAAACTGATCAACAGCTAAACGTCACACTTGGGGTCAGACCCCAAAGGTCATCTTTAAACGTAACTTTTGGGGTCAGACCCCTCAGGTCATCTTTAGGCAGCGACGTCGGTGTCGGCATCGGCCCGAGCGCCTGCGGTCACGATCTCGTACATCTCCTTGATCGCGGTACTGCCGGTCGTGCAATGGCGCCAGGGCATAACGGCGTGGATGGCACAACACCATGCGGCCTTCATGAGCTTCGCCGACATGCCGGCGGCGAACGCCATGTGCTCAAAGTAGGTCTCGTCGACGCTCTCTGGATGTTCGGTGAACTTCTGCGGCAACTTCATGACATCACCGTAGTGATTTTCTCGGAGCATGTGGTCGCAACATTTCGCGGATATTTCGAGTCATGGTGCAGTAATCCCCTGCAAATCTTCGAATCAATAGATTAAACTTGCTCTATGGATGAGATCGACAAGAAAATCGTGCAACTACTTCAGGTAGATGCATCGATCTCCGTGCGAGAAATCGCCGACCAGGTCGGGCTGACGTCGACGCCGTGCTGGCGACGAATCCAAGCATTGGAGACGAGCGGGGTCATCACTAAACGCGTCGCGCTCGTCGACCCACAACGGCTCAACTTGTCGCTGACCGCACTGGTGCTCGTCCGCACGAATGAACACAATGCAGACTGGACCGAGCGATTCCTCAACACGGTCGAACACTTCGACGAAGTTGTGGAGGCATACCGGACGAGCGGCGAACTCGACTATCTGCTCAAAGTCATCGTCCCAAACATGGACGCCTTCGATCAGTTCTATTTACGCCTTATCGAACACATCGATCTCTACGACGTACGCAGCACCTTCGTGATGGAGGAGATGAAGCACACGACTGCACTCCCCCTCGACTACGTCTAGAGCTCTTTCCGCACTTAGCCGTGCGAGCAGGCGAGCGCAGCACCAACAATGCCCGCCTTGTTCAACATCTGCGCCGGAACCACCGGGGTGCGCACCTTGTCGATGTACTCGCTGAAGTCCTCGAACTCTTTGCTGATCCCGCCGCCGAGGATGAACAGCTCGGGCCAGAACAGCTTCTCGATTTCTCGGAGGACATCCTCGAGGTGGCCGCCCCACTTCTTGAAGGACAAGTCCTTCTCATCTTTGACTCGCGATGACGCTCGGGCCTCCGCTATTTTTCCGTCCATCTCGAGGTGACCGAACTCGGTGTTCGCGACGAGCGCTCCGTCAGTAAATACTGCAGAGCCAATCCCCGTACCGAGCGTGAGCAAAATGACGGTGCCCTTCGCCCCAGCACCAGCGCCGAAGCGAACTTCGGCCAAACCTGCAGCGTCAGCGTCGTTGATCATGGTGACGTCGCAGCCGACAACGTCGGTAAAGGTCGCGTCGCCATCGACCCCGATCCACGACTTGTCGAGGTTTGCGGCGGTACGGATCACGCCACTTTGGACGACACCCGGGAAACCAATCCCGACCGGGCCCGTCCATTCGTGGTGTTCAGCGAGTTGTCGTGCAACATCTGCAACGGCATCTGGAGTTGACGGTGCTGGAGTCACGATGCGGTGTCGCTCCGAGACCATCTCCCCCTTCTCGGTGTCGACCGTCGCTGCCTTTACTCCAGAACCACCGATATCAATACCAAGAACGAGCGCCACTGAACTTTCCCTTTTTGTGCGAACCCTGCAGCGAGAAGATCGCTGCAGGGTCAAGCCTAGGAGCTAGGCGGGAGGTTCTGGCGTAACGACCTGTTCGACGCCATCAGGCATTTCGATCTGCGGTGCCTCAGACTCCGAGGTCTCGGTCAGAGCGTGCACACCGCTACCCGCAGCGGGAGGCGAGACGTTCTTCGATGCGCCACCAGCGTTGAGACTGCCGGCCATCTTGTCCCGGAGAGGACCCATGATGTCGACGCCGGTTGCGGTCTCGATCTGTTCTGCGATCGCAATGACCGAAGCCGGTAGCTGCTTTGCGATTCCAGGAAGCGCTTGACCGTCGCCACCAGCATCGATGACCGTCATCTTGTCGATGTCGATTCCGTTGACCGTGGACACGATCTGCTCGATGAGCTCTGGAAGCATGTTGAGCACGAAGATGTCGTGAGCGTCGTCTCCGGCCGCCTTGTATTGATCGGTCAGGCGCTGGAAGACCTCGACCTGGGCTGCGCCTTCCTCGACAATGTGCGCTGCGTCTGCGCGAGCCTGCAGCTGACGAGCCTCGAGGTCCGCTTGGGCCGGAAGGACAACGTCGGCCTGAAGACGGCGCTTTTCCAACTCGATTCGCTCGAGTTCGAGCTCCTGCTCGGCGATGGTCTTTGCCTTCTCGCCCGCAACGCGGGCCTCTTCTTCAGATGCTCGGGCAATGCCGTCGAGCTCTGCGCTTCGAACACGCAAGAGGTTCTGCTCTTCGACGATCTTTCGCTCCGCCTGAGCCTGTGCGATCTGGGCACGCTGCTGAGAATCGGCCTCGGCCTGCTCGGCTTCAGCCTGCTTCTGAGCTTCGGTGACGCGAGCATCCTTGAGCACATCAGCGGTACGACGACGACCAACGGCCTCGAGGTAGCCAACCTCGTCGGTGACATTTTGGATCTTCAGGACGTCGAGCTCGAGACCGAGCGTCTTGATGTCGTCGTCGGCCTCTTCGATGAGGAATTGGGAGAACTTGAGACGATCCTCGTTGACCTCTTCAGGGGTGAGGGTTGCGAGAACACCACGAAGGTTTGCCTCGAGCGTTTCCTTAGCGATCTGAGCGATCGACTGGTGAGGAACGTTCAAAAAGCGCTCGACAGAGTTGCCGAGCAGTGAGTCCACGCTCGACACCTTGACGTTCGCAATGCCCTGCACGTTGAGCGGGATGGCGCCCTTTGAGTATGCGTTCAGAACCGAAACTTCGAGGGGGATGTTGTTTAGATCCATCCATGAGACTTGCTCGAGCAGCGGAATACGGATGGTACGACCGCCCTTGAGCGTTCGATATCCGAGCTTGCGCCCATCTGGGGCTACCTGCCCCTTGCCGCCAGAAATCACCGCAACACGGTTGGGCGGACAGATAATGATCAAACTCTTGACGACAAAGATCGCCGTGAGGATCGCGAGTAGAACCGCAATGCCAACAATTGCAAGAATCATAAAATTATGTGACCTTCCCGTCGTTATTTCCAGAGTAGAGCATCGGTCGGTGCCCAAGTATTCCCAGCGCTAGAGATCGGGGTCGACCGCAACCACCTGAGCAACGCCACCATCGACCTTGACAATGACGACCTCGTCACCGCGAGCGAAGTCCATATCGGGCATCGTTTCGAGAGCACCTGCGGTGAGCTGCAACCGTTCGCCACCGGTATCGAGTGTCACCCGGCCACGCTTTCCCGCCTCGATCGGGACGCTGACCGTTGCCAGCCGACCTTCGAGCTGGCGATCACTGATGGAACTATCCGAGTCTCCCTTGCGCAGGAAGCTAAATAGCGCCGTGTTGACTCCAGCGGCGAACACGCCGAGCACGATCGCGAGGATCAGCGTCGTAATTGCCGCCACGCCCACGAGTGACGAGACGACCCCGACGCCTCCGAAGAACGCAAGGAACGCCGTGTACGAACTAATTGGAATTCGACGGAACGCCGAGACGTCACCGACCCCAGCGTCCGCTCCGGACACGTCGATATCACCGCCGCCACCAGAGATGTCCACGCCCGCATCGAGGTCGGCATCAAACCCAACTTCGCCTTCAACGTCTCCCCCGCCGAATGCAAACAGAAGTTGCAGGGGGATTCCGACAATCGCACAGAAGATATAAACCCCGATCATCAATCCAGTGTAGTTGCTCGTACGCGATCTCTTCCTCTCGTATTGAATGGTCAGAGACCGCTACATTCAGACCATGGCAACGCACGTGGTCGAGCATCCGCTCATCTCCGAACGACTCACTCAACTTCGAATGAGAGCAACCCCTCGACCGGAGTTCCGCCGTGTGCTCACCGAACTCTCCGGGTTTGTCATCTACGAGGCAATGCGCGACCTCGCGGTCACACCGATCGATATCGATACACCGCTTGAACCCACAACGGGGGTAAAGGTGACCGCGTCCCCGATCCTCGTGCCGGTCATGCGCGCTGGTCTCGGAATGCTCGATGCTGCCCTGACGCTGCTGCCCGAATCACGCGTGGGATTCATCGGCCTCAAACGCGATGAGGACACCCTGCTCCCCCACGCGTATGCGAATACCGTTCCCGGAGACCTTCAAGGCCGCTCGACGCTCGTCCTCGACCCGATGCTCGCAACCGGTGGCTCGCTTGTTCACACCTGTGAGTTGCTGCGCGAGTCCAACGCTGGAACCATCACTGTCGCCTGTGTGCTGACGTGTCCGGAAGGAATTGAGCGTATGGCTTCTGAGTATCCCGATATCGACATCTACACGAGTTCCATCGACATTGCCTTGAACGAGGTTGGATTCATCCGACCTGGCCTAGGCGATGCGGGCGACCGTCAATTCGGTCTCTCCTGATGCTCGATCACGTCTTCGCCGATGCCATCGGCGCACTCCGGTCGGCCCTCGAGCTTGCACTGCTCGAACGCCAAGCCGTCGAGGAACGTTTCACCACCGACGCCTTGCTTGGCGATACCCGCTGGGAAACCTCGTACAGCATCCCGGGCGAAGGCACGCCTCCTCGGGTACAAGCCGACATGACCCTGCTCTGGCCAACCTGGTCACAAACGGCGTATCGCAGCTGGTATCTCAGCGGAGAGCTAAGTGACATCCCAGCGATCGAAGCAGAAGTGGTGGCGCGAGCGCAGCGGCTCCCTGAGCCACCAGACCCGTCCATCGTCCTCGACATCGTCCCGGAAGTATCTCCGCTCATCGGCAACAACATCCTCGAACGCGCAGAAGGTGCAACGGTCGAGACGATCTACGGCCACGACCTCACCCGTGCCGAGTACGCGATCGAGATCAGCTACTCAGGTGTTTTTGAGCTCCACGCGGATGTGCTTGCCGACGGCAACTTGCTCGACGAGATGTTCCAAGCCGCGGGAGGCTGGATTTCCAGCACCCTGGTACTGCTTTCCGATTCGGTCTAGAGCGTTAGGAATTCAGTCGCCCAGAGGTCGCGTCAAGCACGACTGGGTCCCCGGTTGCGACACTCTTCGTGAGCCCACGAGTGTTGGTTATCGACGGCACCTGGGCGAACTGGCTCGTGTGTTCGGCACTCAAGACGCCATCACCACTCCCCCAGAGCAACACGGACGGCTCCTCGATCGGCCCGAGCGAATTCCACCATGTCGGGGTCAACAGATCGAACATCACGCTGAACGCGTCGCACTCGACGTAGGCATCAAAGAAACGGTCGACGGTGTCCGAGGGAACGTCTGTGAAGCGGCGGCGGCCGACAGTCTTTGCCAACGGACTCGAGATCAGTGCCTTCGCAATCGCCCGAACCGGTTCGGGTCTCATGATCCTAGGGATCAGCCTCGTGTCGAGAGCCGGACCGACGAGCGAGTGAAAAAATGTAGCCGTCGGCCCAGCCAGTGGCTTGTGCAGCGCTGAGCAGAATCGAACCTCCGATCCCGTGGCCCATCACCACCCGAGGGCGCGGCAGCGCGTTGACCTGCTCGATCAACGCCGCAGCGAAGTCGTCTACCGACAGGGTGGCGTTTGGCAATGGCGTGCCACCAAAACCGGGGAGTGTGATGGGCACGATCGTCACATCGTCTGATGGGTGAAGGTCCATCAGTTCAAACCGATGCAGGCTCCCCCGATTTCCCGGGATTACCGCAAGATGCATCTCATGACCTCACGCTCAAGAAACGTCAGATCTATAGACCGGTGTGAATCTCCGGGAGGTCGTCAAAGACAGCGTCTCGCCCTTCGGCCTTCGCACCGAACGATTCCATCATGTCCGCGGGCTGGAACATACCCGTCTGCCAGGTTGCGATGTAGTGGAGCGAGTCGGCAACGGTGTGGTCACGGGTGTAGTTGATCGTCTCTTTCGTTCCATGAATTGCGAGCGGCGACTTCGACGCTATCCGTGCTGCGATGTCCATCACGGCGTTGACCATGGTCTCCTGATCGGCGTACACCTCGTTGACCAGGCCCACTTCCTTCGCTCGTGCCGCTGGCATCCGATCGCCGGTGAAGGCCATCTCTCGGGCGATGCCTTCGGGGATGATCTTTGGCAGCCGCTGCAAGGTTCCGACATCGGCGGTCATGCCGATGTTGATCTCATGGATGCAGAACCACGAGTCCTCGGTCGCATAACGCATATCGCACGCCGTGATCATGTCGACCCCAGCGCCGACGACGCCCCCTTGAGTCGCCACGAGAACGGGCATCCGAGCCCGCTCCAGCGCGTTAAATGTCTCTTGTAGGTGCAGCACGTTGTACCGGAAGACCGAACGAGCTCGGCCGACCTCGACGTCACCGTCGTCGTCGAGTGCCCCTCCGGTGAACACGCTGAGATCCATCCCAGCGGTGAAGTGTCTGCCGGTCGACGAGATGACGATGGCGCGTGCCGCACCCCGATTACTGATCTCATCGACGAGTTGAGGCAGTTCGCTCCAGAACTCGGGGATCATCGAGTTGAGTTCATCGGGTCGATTCAGCACGATGTGCGCAATAGAATCGGACTCGGTTACCTCAAAACACATGTTTCCCATGTCGGGAGATTACTCGGCGCAGAAGTCCTTGAGTGACTGGAGCGGGCGCGCACCGATGTGGGTGATGATTTCAGCGGCTGCGCAGCTGCCCATCTGACCAGCAACATCGAGCGGCGCTCCGCTCGCTAACCCGGCGAGAACACCAGCGGCATAGAGGTCACCAGCACCGGTGGTATCGACGCGCTTTTCAACCTCGACCACCGGAACACGAATCACGTCATCTTTGGTCACGATGATCGAACCATCGCGGCCTTGGGTGATGCACGCGGTTTCGGTGAGGTCCCGAACGCCAGCGATGAGCGCATCGTGATCTTCGGTACCGAGCAGCGAAACCACTTCGTCCTGGTTGCCGAAGAGCAACGTGACACGGTCAGCAATGAGCGAAAGCCACTCGTCTCGATGACGGTCGACCGCGAAAGGATCAGAAAGCGTGAGCGATGCGGTAACCCCGTTGTCCTTTGCGATATCCATCGCATGTCGGATTGCTTGCTTGGCCTCTTCGAGGTCCCACAAGTATCCCTCGCAGTAGAGGATCTTCGACCCAGCGACGAGGCCCTCATCGATATCGCTTTTCGTCAACCTCGAGCTTGCCCCCAGGAACGTGTTCATCGTGCGCTCACCATCGGGGGTGACCTGAATCAAACAGCGCGCCGTTGCTGGCCCAGCGTTCGCCGGGGCGACATCGAACTGGACCCCGGTATCGCGAATTCCTTGGACGAACGCATCGCCGAGTTCGTCGTCTCGAATCTTGCCGACATAGGCAGCGCCGATCCCGAACGACGCGACTCCGACCATCGTGTTGGCTGCGGAGCCGCCGGATTCCTTCAGCCCATCGGGCATGAGAGCGGTGAGCGTTTCGGCACGTGGTTCATCGATGAGCGTCATCGATCCACGGTTGAGGTCATGGTCCGCAATGAAGCTGTTGGGTACCTGACCGATCACGTCGACGATGGCGTTACCGACGCCAACCACATCTGCAGTACTCATTTACTCGTCTCCTCGACGCCTTGGCACGGCCTCCGAAGGTACCATTCTGACCTCCGACCTCCACCATTCGCTCCCGGGTACATCGTCTGTCGATCCGGACCGCTCAATAAGGAAATCAATGGCTCATCGCTTGCCCCGCACGATCCTTCCCGTTTCGTACAACGTCGAGATCCAACCCGACCTCGTCAGCCATTCCTTTCGTGGAGCTGTCACGGCGACGTGCGAGGTCGTCGAGGCAACGAACGAGCTGCGCTGCAACGTTGCCGACCTCACATTGAGTGATGTGACCATCGATGGCAAAGCGGTCTCCTTCACGATCGATGACGAATCCGAACAACTTGTGATCGACTTGGGAGCGGAACGAGCGCTGGGACCACTGACGTTCGCTGCATCATTCGAGGGAGAACTCAACGACGCTCTGAAGGGGTTCTATCGCTCGACCTTTACCGACGATGACGACGTCGAGCACACGATTGCGACAACACAGTTTCAGTCAACCGACGCTCGCCGAGCCTTCCCGTGTTGGGACGAGCCGGACATGAAGGCAACCTTCGAAATTACGCTCGTCGTCGACCCACGATTCACTGCGGTAAGCAACGGGGCCGAAGTCTCGCGGGAAGACCGCGATGACGGACTCGTCGCGATCGGCTTTGCCGAAACGATGAAGATGTCGACGTATCTCGTCGCCTTCGTCGTCGGCCCGCTCGAGATCTCAGAGCCCGCCTTCCACCGCGATGTGCCGATCCGCATCGTGCATCGTCCAGGTCAAGGCCACCTGACCGGGTTCGCGCTCGAGGTCGCAGTTCATGCCCTTGCCTACTTCGAGGACTACTACGGGATCCCCTACCCCGCGGACAAGCTCGACATGATCGCGCTGCCCGACTTCGCGATGGGCGCAATGGAGAACTTGGGGTGTGTCACCTACCGAGAGATCCTGCTCCTCGTCGATCCCGACGCTGCGACCCAACCCGAACTTCAGAACGTCGCCGATGTGATCAACCATGAGCTCGCACACATGTGGTTTGGCGATCTGGTCACGATGGGATGGTGGAATGGCATCTGGCTGAACGAGGCGTTCGCAACCTTCATGGAGATGAAGGCGACCGACGATCACCGTCCTGAATGGATGCGTTGGACGAGCTTTGGAATCAGCCGTTCTGCAGCGTTCGACATCGACAGTCTCGAAGCCACCCGCCCTATCGAGTTCCCGGTCGTATCACCCGAAGACGCCGAAGGCATGTTCGACCTGCTCACCTACGAAAAGGGGGCGGCGGTTGTTCGTATGCTCGAACAATGGCTTGGCGAAGAAACGTTCCGAGAGGGCATCCGCCACTACCTCGCAACCCACGCCTACGGGAACACCGAGACCCATCACCTGTGGGATGCACTCGAGCATATCTCGGGTCGGCCGGTCACCGCTGCAATGGAGACGTGGATCTTCCAAGGCGGGTACCCGGTCATCGAGGTGACCGCGGGTGAGCTACACCAGCGTCGATTTACCTACACCGGAAAGGGCGAAGCGCAGACGTGGTCGGTTCCAGTGCAATTGCGGACGACGTCGGGAGATGTCCACACCGTGGAAGTCCACGAAGACACCGCCGAGCTTCCGGTGCCCGAATCGAGTGTCGCGACATACAACCACTCGGGCAACGGCTTCTTCCGAGTAAAGGTCCCACGCGAACAGCTGAAGGCCTACGGCGCAAGCGGCGTTGAGGGCCTCGCCCCCGTCGAACGTTTCGGACTGCTCGACGATTCGTGGACGTTGACCCTCGCCGGCGAAGTCGACCTCGCCGACTACCTCGCGCTCATCGGTGGATATTCGACCGAGACCGATGTATCGGTGTGGCAGCGTGCGATCGGTTCGTTGAGCTTCATCGATCACGTCGCATCGGACTCGGACCGGGCCGCGCTGGGCACCATGATCAATGCACTCATCGCTCCGACGCGAGACAAACTCGGTACTGAGCCGCCGGCAGGTGAGTCACCTCGAGACGGGCAGTTGCGCGGTTCGCTGTTCGCTGCGGCAGGCACGCTCACCGCCGACGGTTCAGACACTCGAAATACGGCGATCGCGTTTGCCCGCGAGATCCTTGCGGCCGACGCCCCCGATGCCGAGCTGCGAAGCGCTGCGGTGAAGATCGTGGCGGCCAACGGCACCGACGACGACTTTGCGACATTCCGCTCTGGATTCGAAACCGCTTCTACTCCCCAAGATGAGATCCGTAACCTCTACGCGTTGCCCGCCTTCCCCAGTTCGACCCATATCGACACGGTTGTATCGATGGCGCTCGACGGGTCGATCCGCACACAGAACGCGCCGTTCGTTCTCGCTCAAGCATTGATGAGCCGCGACCACGGTGCGGCCACGTGGGACCGGATCAGTCGCAGCTGGGACGATGTCAACGAACAGTTCCCGTCAAATACGATCGTGCGCATGCTGACCGGCATCCGCTGGCTGACCAACGAAGACACCCGTACATTGGTACGAGACTTCTTTACCGACCGCGAGATCCCACAGGGTCAAAAGCAGCTCGATCAGCACCTCGAACGCCTCGATGTCAACGCTGCATTTCAGACTCGCGTGCAACAGAACCTACAGGCAGCACTTCAGCGTTGAGCACTCCCGCCCGAAGGCTCCGGCCACCATTTTCATCACTCGACGAGCACGAGGTCTTTGCCGTCGAAGCCGAAGACGTCCAGCTATGTGTTCGATCGAGCTCAGACGAGGTCGTGGTGGCCGTTGCTGGTCAGCGGGTAGCGGCGAGAACCCAAGACGGTGTTGCCGTCGTGTCGATCGGTGATTTGCACCCAAATACGACCTATGTGGCATCGCTCGAAACCGGTCGAGGCGACCGCGCTGCACAGCTTTCGTTCACGACGCGGCCCGCTCTCTTGGGAGCCACCACCAAGTTCGCCACCATCTCCGACGTTCATCTCGGAGCAACCGACTTTGGTGGCGCACCTTCGGTCTCCGAACCTGCAGGAACCACTCCGCCGTTCGCGTTACGTTGCGCCGCTGCGGCGGTGAGCGAAGCGATTGCGTGGGGTGCAGAAGCACTTCTCATCAAAGGCGACCTCACCGATACCGGATCGGATGAAGACTGGGGACTCGCACACGAGCTCCTCGACGATCTTCCAATACCGGTAATGGCGACGTGGGGAAACCACGACGTGTGGAAGACCCGCGACATCGATCCAAGCGACGCTGCCAGGACGTTCTCGTTTGCGTCGGGCCCCGTCATCACCGCCGAACTTGGCCCGATCCGAATCGTGCTCGCTGACACGTCGATGCCGGACAAAGGAATGGGTGACCTCGCCCAACACGCCGACCAGATGCTCCAGTACGCCGATACCGATCGGCCGGTCTTCCTCGGCATTCATCACAACATCATGCGGACACCGGTCCCGTGGTTCTGGCCAGCGGGCATTCCATCGACCAACGCCGCACCGGTGCTCGCCGAACTTGCCCGAGTGAACCCCAACACGTTCATTAGCTCAGGGCACACCCATCGCAATCGACGCCACCATGTCGGCCCAAACCGTGGGCTCACCTTTACCGAGGTCTCCGCAACAGCGGACTATCCCGGTGCCTGGGCCGGCTATGAGGTCTCCGAAGACATGATTCGCCAGACGGTCCGCCGTACCGCAGCACCCGAAGCGCTCAACTGGAGCGAGCGTCACCGAAGCGCCATCAACGGCGTCTGGGCCCGTTGGGCCCAAGGTCGCCTCGATGACCGTTGCGTAGACGTGGCGATCACCTAGATCGGCATACCGCGCCGATGCCACAAACGCTCGTCGGCAGCGGCCGAAGAATCCCCCTAGTGGCTAATCTCACCGAGTATGAACTTTGACCTATCGGCAATCGAGCTCCGGGTGATGTGTGCGTTGGCGGAAAAAGAGTCGACGACACCGGATCAGTATCCGCTGAGCACGAACGCCCTTCGCTCGGCGTGCAATCAAAAGACGAGCCGCGATCCAATCACCGATGTCTCCGAAGCCGACATCGAATCAACCATCTTGTCGTTACGAGAGCGCGGTCTCGTTCGCAGCCTGAAACCGACAGGTTCGCGGAGTTGGAAACATCGCCAAACCCTGCCCGAAGTCCTTCCGCTCACCGACGGCGAGTTGGCGCTGGTGACCGTGCTTGGGTTGCGCGGTCCGCAAACTCCTGGTGAACTCCGCCAGCGCACCGAGCGCATTTCCTCCTTCGAATCGGTCGAAGAATTAGAGGGCACACTCCAGGGTCTCGCGAACCGGGACAACCCTGTCGTAGAGAACCTCGGACGCGAGCCCGGCCAAAGCCAAGACCGCTGGATGCATCGTCTAAGCAGCGACACCCAAAGTCCTCAGCAGGGTCGCCAGCGCGTGATGGCAGCGGAGTTCGCTGCACTGCACGAGTCGGGATTCTTTGCGCTCCCCAACCCGTGGGACCTCATGTCGGCCAAAGCCATGGAGGCTGCCGGTGCCAAAGCGGTCGCGACGAGTAGCGCTGCGTTAGCCGCAGTTCTCGGCAAGGATGACTATGGGATCGAGCGCTCCGAGCTGGTCGACCATGTCGCTCAACTCGCGGAACACCTCTCCATCCCGGTACACGTCGATAGCGAACAGCTCTTCCCGAACGACCCCGGTGGTATTGCCGAGACGGTTCGACTGCTCGCAGGCGCGGGAGCGGCGGGGGTCTCTATTGAAGACTTTGATCCCGCAACCGAATCGATCATCGATCGGTCAGCGGCCATCGAGGCCGTCACCGAAGCTGTCGACGCGTGTCGTCAGCATCATCTCGTGCTCACCGCGCGCCATGAGAGTCACCTCTATGGTCCTGCCTCGCTCGACGAAACCATCGAGTGTTTATCGGCATATGCCGACGCCGGCGCGGACTGTGTGTACGCCCCAGGCCTCACCGACACGGACGAGATCCAACGGCTGGTTGAAAACGTTGGGGCGCCGGTCAACGTGCTGGCGTTACCCGACGCTCCAGAAAGCGAGTTCCTCGAGTTGATTGGCGTTCGCCGAGCATCCACGGGATCGCTGCTGTTCCGAAACGTCGAACGAACTATGGTGGCGGCGATAACCAACTTCCTCGGAAACGGATCACTATGACCACCACCGATAGCGACGAAACTCCCGCTCGGCCCGTTCACCTGACCGTCTATTCGGACTTTCTCTGACCGTGGTGCTACGTCGGGACCGTGCGTCTCGACAAGCTGCAAGAACAGATGGGTGACCGAATCACCGTCGAGTGGAAGTCCTTTCTATTGCGAGCGGAGCCAAAGACGGACGATCACGATGCGTTCGTCGAGTACACAACGTCGTGGCTGCGCCCGGCCGAGATGGAGGCCGAAGCACACTTCACCGTCTGGGCGAGTGCCGAAAGCCAACCCGATTCGAGCATTCCGGCCCAGGTCGCGTTCAAAACTGTCGAGGCGATCGCTCCCGAGCTCGCCAAGCCGTTCCACGACCGGCTGATGACCGCATACTTCACCGAGAACCGCAATATCTCAAATAGCGACGTCCTCATGGAACTCGCTGGCGACGTGGGGGTCGATACCGCCGCTCTTGAAGAAGCGGGCCGAAGCCGCCGTGACGAGTTCACTCAGCTCGTGATCGACGAACACAACAGCGCAATGTCCCACAACGTCACCGGGATACCCACCGTGCTGTTTGAGAATCAGTTCCCCGTGCCGGGCGCGCAACCGCTCGCCGCATATGTGGACATCGTCGAACGGATCGAAGCGCACTTCGCGTAGCTGTGACCTGACCTGCTCGCGAGCGTTGACTACGGTGTGGCTGAACCGGCGGCTTTGACACATGACTTTCTCTTTCGAACCACAACTGATCAAACAGGACTCGGCGGTTCCCCTCAGAATGATGACCGGCGGCTGGATAGCTGGCGCTGCGATCATCTTGCTCATCGGACCGGTAGCAAACCGGCTCATTGCATTCATGGGAATCTCCTTGATCGCCGGGGGCTTGATCGCGCTTCACCTGCGTGGCACTCGCATGTGGCGGATGGTCCTCGGCGCGAGCGCTGGGGCTGTCGCTGCGTGGCTCGGCTTTCGTTTCGCATTCTCCGATCGACTACTCCCAGCGACCAGCGACCCGCTCGAGCTGGCAAATACCGATCTGCTCTTCGCCGTCGCCCTCGGTCTTTGTGTCCTTTCGATTGGTCTCGGCGGAGTGCTCGAGGCGGTCCGCGCACAGGGAACGCCGGGCTCATCTCCCGTTCCGGTCAAGATCTTCCTCATCGTCGTCGGCCTATTTATTACCGCGGCGATTGCGAGCGGCGCTGGGGTCTCTATGGGAATCACCCTCCTGCTCGCCATCGGTGCTGCTGCTGGACTGAGCGCTATGGCCTTCCTCCGAAGAGAACGTCCGGCGAGCGACTTCGTCCCACAACCCTGACGGCTAGCCTCTCGGCGTGCGCGTACTCATCATCTCCAACGACGTCATCTCCGGCTTCGGGGTCCCCGTTGCGGCGCCTGGTCTACGGGCCATGGGCTTGGCCGCTGGTCTGACCGCTCACGGCCACGATGTATCGACATCGGTCCCGAGCGACCTGCTCGCGCTCGTTTTCGGTGACGAGATCCCTCCAGCGCCCGACGGCGTCGACATCGTGTCTCCTCCCGATTTGATGGCTCACATAGAGCAGATCGGCGCCGACACCGTCGTATTTATCAACTCAAATTTGTCGCCACACCTGCACCCAACGCCAGGCGTCACGTTCGTCTACGACCTCTTTGCTCCGAAGTTGCTCGAGGGTCTAGCGAGCACGACCGGTGGGCGTCCGTTCGCTGGTGCGGCAGCGGAGAAGGAACGGGCACTTGCGCTCGCCGACCATGTGTGGGTGAATGGCCGGCGCAAGATGGGCTATGCGCTCGGTTGGTTACTGCGTGACGAGGTCGACCGGATCCGTACAGAGATCTTCGCCAAGCCTTCGCTTCGTGACCGCGACGTGGCGAACATGATCACCTTGGTCGAGATGCCGGTGTCGCTCCCCGAAACGGTCGAGGTTTCCACCGTCACGACCACCGAATCGCCAGACCCGGTGCGCCTCGGCCTTGCCGGATACGCACAAGCATGGAGCACGCTGTCCGAGGTCGCTCTTGGCCATCGGCTGATGATCGACGCTGGACATGCACTTCACGCCCTCACGCCACAACACTGGGCGGGAAATCCCGATGATGCGCCGCGCCAAGCACTCCCTCCCGAAACGATTCTCCACGACGGACCATTGCCGTTCGATGAGTTCGCCCGCTGGGTGCAATCGATGGATGCGATGGTCGATCTCTTCGAACCCAGCGCAGAACGCGCCTTTGCCATGATCACGCGAAGCGCTGTAGCTCTTCGGCTCGGAGTGCCGCTTATCCATGCGGTCGATTCGGAGATCTCCGACGTAATCGAGTTCTACGACGCCGGCTGGGTTCTCGATCCTCACGATCACGATCGCTGGAACCAGATCGCCGTCGAGGTAGCAGATCCATCGATCCTCACTCGAAAGCAGCAGGGCGCTCGCCGAGTTTCACTCGAACGGTTTGCTCCTCACGCAGCCCTCGCCGAAGCGTCTGCTCGGCTGCAACACGCGACGTAAGGAGCGGCACCATGTCAGAAACCGCCCCGACGAATCTGAGCGTGCTCGTTCCATTCTGGGGACTCGCTGGCGGGGTCATCAAGATCCTCGACTATGCGGCCCACGGAGTAGACCTCGGATTGGCGGTCACCGTCTGGGCTCCTCCACTTCCCGAAGCGGATCATCCAATACATCAACTACCGGTCGCTCGACGTCTGATCGATGACCCTGCGGTGGATATCGCCCTCCTCGATGAACTCGACCTTCGAGACCGGGCAGGTGTCGGCCACGTCGCCCTCTTTACCGAACCCACACATCATCGCCTGATCGAGCGAGCGATCGATCGACCTCTCGGCGCAACGCTGTGCCACCTGGTCCAAGGCACTCGACATGCAAACCCGCTCTGGCAAGACGGCGTGAACTATCGGCTGTTACACCGACCGATGACCCGGATCGCCGTCACCCCCCAAGTCTTTGATGCGATCTCTCCGCTGGTCAACCAACGCTTCTCGCTCACCACGATCGTCGAGGGTCACGCTGCGGAGTACTTCAGCGGACGTCCCCCTCGCGACACGCTCGAAACACAGACAGCTCGACCGTTGCGGGTTCTCTACACCACATGGAAATCTGACCTCGGCGACCGCGTTGCTGAGCTACTGGCCAACGACGAACGCTTCGCATTTATCGCAGTCCGCTCAGAAACCTCATGGCCGGCGTTGAGAAATCGGTACCACGGCGCCGACGTTCTCCTCTGCGCTCCTGGCCCCGAAGAGGGCTTCTACCTCCCTGGGCTTGAGGCAATGGCGGCCGAGGTCGCTGTGGTCTCTGCTGTCGTCGGCGGCAACGCCACCTATCTACATGACGGGGAGAATGCGTTGGTGGTTGGCTATGACGACGCGGAGCAACATCGCGCAGCGCTCGTTCGCTTGGCCGAAAACCCGTCCTTGCGTCAGACGCTCGTAGCGACCGGCCGAGAGACAATTGCCCGCCATTCCCTTGTCCGAGAACGCGCCGATTTCAAAAGCGTCCTCGCAAACACACAACGCTCCGAACCAGCGCAGAACGGCCAACTAGCCTACGAAGCGAACGACCAGGAGGCCCCATGAGCAGCACATCGCCAAATATCGGACTCACGCCAGCGACACCCATCACCTCCGATGAGAAGGCCGAACTCGACTTCCTGCGCTATGAGGCGGCATACCTGCAACGCCGACTCGACGTTGTCGAAGACGAACTTGTTCACACCATCATCGAGCGCGACACCATTCGTCATGAGCGAAACCTAATGGCTCAGGACTTCTCGTGGACCCTCCAACGCCTCGCCCGCTCGCCAGCCGGTGTCGTGTTGTCACGCACCGCTGGATTCCGGCGCATGCTCGAAACGTGGGGACATGCCGCCGACTGACCGTCCATCGATAGAGGTCGTGCCAACGGCCGATCCAGAGGCACCCCCGCCCTTGACCCGTTGCTGCTATCGCGGGCGGCTCCGTCTTTCGGGGCCGGCGTCCGACGGCGAAGCCACCTTCGACGACTTGGTGATGCCGTCGGAACTCAACGACGCAATGTCATCGGCCGACATCGTGTCGATCCTCGACCCGATGTCGTTCCCGTGGAACTCGATCGATCTCGATGTAAACGCGGTCGTGATCATCGACGCGTCGATGTGCAGCGATGACGACCTCGATGCTCTGCTGCCCGTGCTCGGTTCGCTGACCGCCGCAGACACGGTCATCGATCCGACCGACTCTCCCTCGCGTTCGTTGAGCCGAGCGTTGGGAACTCGCACTCATCAGCCGTCGGTCGATGAGTGGCCGGCAGTCCAGCAGGAGAAGCACCTCCTGCGAGCCGATCGTCGAATCACCGATCGAATCGCCCGAGAGATCGGCGACCACGCCATTGTCCAGCGCGTCGAGATCGACGAGCTCGTGGCGTCAGGAATTCGGATCGATACTTACCTATCTGAGGCCGCTGCTGCGCTGGATAGCACGGCGGTTGGCCTCTGGGGAGTCCGCACCGAGCCAGGCGCCCCGTTGCATCATGGATGGGCAATCTTTGAACCAACAGGTCACACGAACCAATGCATCCAGTACTGATCGCCGGGGTCCACCGAAGCGGGACATCGTGGGTTGCGCGAACGCTCCACGAGGCTGGAATGAACCTCGGAGACGACCTCCTCGGCGACCAACCAGGCAATCCATACGGTCATTTCGAAGACAACCGCGTCGTTGCATTGCACGATGCCGCGCTCGAAGAACAAGACTTGACATGGAAGAGCACGACTCCGGTCCAACATCGTTCAGAGTCCGACCTACGTGTTGGTATCGATGCGATCGTACGTGAGCGAAGCAATACGGCGACACCGTGGGCCATAAAGGACCCTCGGCTGTGCTTGTTTCTTCCGGAATGGCTTGCCGTTGCACCCCAGAGTCGCCTGATCGTCGTCTTTCGCAGACCCGACGAGGTTGTCGAGTCGCTGCGCCGACGACACGCCCGGCGATGGGTCCACACTCGCCATGTTGATCCAAGCGATCTTGCCTTTTGGGAACAGCCCGACCTTGGACTGCACCTGTGGGTTCACTACAACGAACAACTGCTCATCAGCGCGAGATCAATGGATCCAGGTCACGTGCACGTCATCGAATGGAACACCACCGGCGCGACTTCGAGGCTGGTCTCATCGATCGCCGAGAAATGGAATCTCGAACTTACGCCGACGACGATTTCCCTAGATCCCACGCTCGGGAAACGTTCCACACGCCCGCTCGAAGTCCATGATCCACGTTTGATCACCCGAGCGGAAGCAGCGTGGGCTGGTCTTCAGGAACTGCGAAGCGCTCCATAGTCCACCGGGGCCTATTTTCGTCTCGTTGCAACAGTTCGTCTCAAGTCATCGAGAGCCGACGCCGATCTCCTCGGTATGGACATGATTGGAGATCGTCGCGGGAAATCACGTCGCAAGATCGTTCTTCTCGATCTCGAAAATATGCTCTTTGGCGATCACAAGGGCAACGACAACGGCCAGCCACGCGACCGCTCAGCGGAAATTCTTGAACTCGCTCAAGCTCGCCGACCCGGCGACACCATCATCGTTGGATGCAACCCCCACCTCGTCTTCCTCGCTCACGACCTTTTCCCTGGATCCAAGATCGTGACGGGCAAAGGCAAGGACGGCGCCGACCTCGCATTGATCGATGCCCTCGATCTCTCCCGAGCAATCGACCGGTATGACGAACTCTGTATCGTCTCGGGCGATCACCTCTTCTGCGAAGTGGCCCACCCCGCGCACTACGCAGGCCTCACGGTGCGCATCGTTGCTCCGCACGCAGGCCTGAGCACTGCACTTCGGGTATACGCCGACACTGCAGTCTTCCTTCCCGAAGAATTTGATCCCGAAGCCGACGACGAGCTCGACGCCGGCCCACTCGCCGCCTGACCAAGAACGCATCAGCGCCGAACGGCCTCCAAATTTCGTCTAAGGGCAACCGCTTCCAAGGCCGATGCCACTTGGATGGAACGGCGCCTATTTCATCGTGAGAGCATTGCAATGAATGGCGACCTTTCATGGGTAACCAAAGGGCGCCTCGGCCGCAAGCAAACGCAGCGTTCGTATGTGAGAACCCTCAACCTGTCCCTCGATGGCGCCCGTATCGAGCTGAAGGGCCACTACCCGTTCCTCGTCGACGCGGTCGCTCGAATACAACTTGGGATTCGTTACTGCGACGTGCGCATACTCGACGTCGTACACACAGGCGAGCGCACGATCTTGCGTATCTTCTTCATCTCACCAGACCCAGACTTCGTGTCGGTGATAGAGGATCAGCTCCCGTCACTCACCGCAGATCGTGAGCTCCATGAACGCAAGTGGATGGCCTAACGCTTCTTCGGCCGATTCATCTTTGCTTCGAGTGTGACCTGCTTCTTTGTCGCAGCCCACGAGCAGATCGGGCACTCCTCAAGATCGTGATAGCGGGCCGGGCAATACTCTCGCCCGAAGAAGATGATTTGCAGGTGCCTCCGGTTCCACGTGTCCTCGGGGAATACTGCCTTTAGGTCTTTCTCGGTTCGTTCGACCGTCGTCCCGTTCGAGAGGCCCCACCGATTCGCGAGGCGATGAATGTGGGTATCGACGGCGAAGGCAGGCACATCGAACGCACCGGCCATAACGACGCTCGCTGTCTTGTGCCCCACTCCGGCGAGTGACTCAAGGAAATCCCAGTCCGGAATGATCTCTCCCCCCGCATCGACGATCTGGTGGGCCATCGTCGACAAGTTCCGGGCTTTGGTCGGAGCGAGACCGATCTGCTTGATCAACGACAGAATCTCGTCTGGATGCAGCGCAGCCATCTTTTCGGGGGTGTCCGCGACCGCGAAGAGCCCCGGCGTCACCTCGTTGACCTTCTTGTCGGTGGTTTGAGCGGACAGAGCGACAGCGACCACCAGCGTGTACGGGTCGTGATGGTCGAGAGGAACAGGGGTCTCGGGATACAGATCGTCCAACATCACGCCGATGCGGTCCGCTTTCTCAGCACGTTTCATGCCCCGCACCCTACCCAGCACCAGATCGACGGAACGAAGAAGTTCACCTCGGTGGGTGTGCAAACCAGGGAACACTGTCGGCAAACTAGAGGGATGACGCCCCTCGAAGTTCTTCCGCGAGAAGGAGCCGGTGCCGAAGTACTCGGGGTTGATGTGTCCGCCATGACCGTCGGCGAATGGAACCAGATCGAAGCGGCCTTCGCCGCGTTCGGTCTCCTGGTATTCCGAGACCAGATTCTGACCGAGCGCGACCACGTCGAATTCGCGCAACGTTGGGGGGCTCCCGTTCCCCCTGACCGTCGGGCGCATCCGACCGAGCCTGAAATCGCCGTTCGGGATGCAACGTCACCCTCGGAACCAGGGAGCCAGAGCACACAAGGGGTCTGGTACGCCGATCGAAGCTATGCCTTGCGCCCACCACTCGGATCGGTCGAGATCGCTCGAGAGATTCCAGCCGGTGGGGCAACGACCATCTTTGCCGACACGCACGCCGCATTCGACACGTTGAGCAGCGGCACGCAGCGGGCGTTGGAAGCGCTCCGTGCGGTCCATACACACCCGGTACCCGGTGGTGATGTTGAGGAATCTCGACATCCAATTGTGATCCACCACCCGGTGAGTGGTCGAAAGACGCTCTTCGTCAATCCAACATTCACCACGAGCGTCGAAGACATGGACGAACGAGAAGGCCTTGGACTGCTCAACCAGTTGTACGACCATTGCCAGCAGCCCGAGTTTCTGACCACGGTCGAATGGGAACTTGGAATGGTCGTCATATGGGACAGTCGAGCGGTCTGGGAATTCTCTCCTCGTGCAACCGACCAGCCGACCATGCACCGGGTCACGATCTCTGGCACCGAGCTACGACCCGCAATCGCCCCTGCAAAGAAGGACCCGACGCTCACCCAACGCGCTGGAGCGACCCTCGCCGGAGGCATTCTGACAGCAGCGATGACCGGCATTGCCGAGGTGATCGACCCCGAACGGGTCAAACACGACATCGAAATTGTGAGTGAGGCACCCGAGCCCGATGACCTCCCCGATTTCGACTTTGGTGAGCTCCCCCCACTGGACTAACCGGCTAGCCGACGCGCCCGACCGGCGATCCCCAACGCTGACGAAGTGCATCGAGGATCGCTGCTTTACGAGCGCTCGCCGACCAGTAGGGCGTTCGACGCTTCGGATCGATTGCACCGGCGAGCAATTGCCAGATCATCAACGCGAACCGCATAGCGGCCTTGCGTCGACCGAATTGTCGAGACATCAAGAGAATCGTGTTGCGTTCCATCAAATACTCGACGGTTGGAGACGGCGTGCTCACCATGGGGTTCTCGACCATTGCGCCGCGAACCAATCCCACGTCGAAGCCCGCCTTCTTTGCGCGCAAACCTAGGTCGGCTTCCTCGCAATACGCGAAGTAGCGCTCATCGAACAGCCCGATGGTCGACAAGCACGTACGGCTTGCCATCATCATCGTTCCATGTGGGTAGTCGACCTCTTCAAAGCCAACGTCACCGGCGGCAGGAACGAGAATCGGGCCAAAGACATGGTCGACGAATGGGCGCAGTCCATCACCAACATCGGCACTCAACAACCCCGCGTCCGGATGCTCGTCTGCAGCGCGAAGCATCATCGAGAGCGTGTCGGGAGCCGGCAGCGCGTCGTGCGGGGCAACAACGGACCACTCGCCTCCGGATTCGTCGCGTAACCATTGTTCCCAGCCGCGATTCGCAGCGGGTCCAAAGCCACTGTTGAAACCGACCTCGATTAGGGAGAGATCACGCTCTGAGATTGCGGCGAGACGTTCGTGTAGCTCCCGTTGGTTCTCCGCTGTCGAGCCGTTGTCGACGATCACCACCCGAGCGACCTCGGGCAACGCCGAGAACCTTCGAGCGGTTTGAGCGCACGAGCGTGGTTGGTTCCAATGAATGAGGATGACCGTTACGGACGCCTGCATCCTCTGGAAGCTACCGGATTGGTCGAAGCCCGGTAACAACGATCGACGTATCGAGATCTTTGAGTTGCTCGGTGAGCCGAAGTATGACGTCGTTGCCGAGATCGCTCACGCCCATGTCGGCGGCGACCTGCATGTCATTGCGAGCCGACAGCTGATCGAGCTCGGAGCCATGTGGAGTGAACGAGAGAACATCGAGTTCGACCTCGCCGTCTTGACCAATCGCTCCGGCTAACCCTGCGAGGAGCGGAACGAAGACTTGGATCTCGCCCGAGTCGTCGTGAAAGGTGCCAACGCAGCCGCGAATTGGTCCGCCGCAAACAGTATTTGAGTAGTAGCCCCGAAGCGTGGCACGAACACCCGGGTTCGCTTGACGATCGGTCTTGAACTCGTCGACGGTGTGGCTGGGTCCGCGTAGGTTGAAATGGTCGGGAGGAAGCCCGTCAGCTGATAACCAATGCGCCGGAAAGCGGCTTCGATCGACCGATTCGATACGACGAGGCGCCGAAGCTGACACGAACTCGCGAACCTCTCGGGTTGCTAGCGCCTCGAGATGGGTTCGGTGAAGACCGCCGCGGGCGGTATCGACGAGGTCGCGTTCGAAGGCCAATGCGAGCAGATCGAAGAGTCCGGACATGCCAAATGCCCACAGGTCGACGTGGCTGTCGTTGTCCTCACCGCGAAAGATCCGTCCACCGGGGTGCGATGCCGATGCGAGTTCGATCCAGAGACGGGTGTTCGCCCAATCCGCTATCGGCAAGAGGACCGCTGGCGCGATCGGACGTTCCCTCTCACGCTGTTCGAGCAGCGCGTGGATTGGGATGAACCCCTCGAGGCATGGCCACTGGACCGTCGAAGGATCCCACGTATTCCAGAAAGAACGCAGTTCCATCGGCAGGCGCAAGGGGGCGATTGCCTCCTCGATCTCACCGATGTGCCGACGGTGCTTGGAACGACGCGACCAAGGCCGTATCGATACGCCGTATGGTCGGCCTGAGAAATTAAGGCGTTCGATCGCCTCGTCTACCAAGATCATCACACGAGGAATCGGCGTGGAAAAGCGTCGCCTTTACCCATTGTCCAAGATTTTGGGTCAGACAAATCCGCGGCGAATTCGAAGCGACGACCACGCCCACTGCGACAGCGGTATGACGACCACCGCTGGCGCAAACGCAGCGACGCACAATCCGTACCAAACAATGTGTGGCGCCGAGTCAGCACTGAGCGATGCATCTCCGAATTCGACCCAACTCAGCACGAAGAACGCAGCGCTGAGCCCGAGCGAGATCCCGGCGCGCTCGCTCCATTGATCATCGCTTGCAAGACGCGAGGCAGCAAAGACGGATGCGACGACCATGATGACCCCGACACCGCTGCCGTTGTTGTCGATCGTTGCTGGGTTCCCATCGATGTACCGAGCAACGACATACGAAGCCCACGCAGCGAACGGGATGAAAACACTCGCCGCAACCAATCGGAGAATCCGCCCTGGAGTTCCACTCATTCCTCCACGCTCTCACCCTTGGGCGACCACCGCTAGGGTCGCCCGGCCCACCGATTCGTGGCGTCTGAACTTGCATTCGACCGCGAGTACAACCTGCGGTACCCTCCCATAAGGCGGTCGAGGAAATGTACTTCCATGACCATGGAATTCATTCGTCACAATACGAGGTCAAACACTTATGAAGGTTCAATCCCCCCGGCGAGGGAAGAAACTCGCCTCCGCCCTGCTTACTGCCGGTGTTGTCGGCGCGACGCTGGTCGCTCCCACGTCCGCAGTTGGCGCTCAGACAGCAACCTCGTGCGGAACCGCTCCGGCTGGGTACAACGTCATCGAATCCAATGCCCGCATCATTCGCGGCACGACCGGACCAGACTTCATCTGTGCTGGCCCGGGTAACAACATCATTCGCGCAATGGGCCAAGACGACATCATCTTTGGTGGCGACGGCATCGACGTGATCTTTGGCGGATTCGGCAATGACACCATCGATGGTGGCGCAGGCGACGACCGAATCACCGCAGGTTCCGGCCTCGACACCGTGAACGCTGGGCCCGGCAATGACACTGTTCTTGCAGGCAATGGCCCCGACGTCGTCGATGGCGGCGCAGGCGCCGACCAATTGACCGGCGGCAACGGCAACGACACGCTCTCCGGTGGTGTCGGCAACGACCGACTCATCGGCAACATGGGCCTCGACACCTTGATTGGAAACGACGGCCGGGACACGCTTCAGGGCGGCATCGGCAACGACCGGATCATCGGCGGAAACGGCCATGACAATCTCAACGGTGGCGACAGCGACGATGTCCTCTTCGGCGGCAACGGCAACGACCTCCTTCAGGGTGGTAACGGCGAAGATCAGCTCACCGGCGGCAACGGCAACGACGATCTCCGAGGACAGGGCAACCCCGACATCCTTCGGGGAAACAACGGTGACGACATCTTGAACGGTGGCAACGGCCTCAACACCGCTGTCGGCGGAGATGGCGCCGACGTGTGCTTTAATGCAGCCGGCGACGGAACGAGCTGTGAGTCCCTCGACGGTGTGGTACTCGCTGAACCTTCTCAGGTCATCATCGCAACCTTCCCTAACGAAATCGGGGGCTTGGCGACGATCACTGGTCAGAACTGGCGAGTGAACCCATCGTTCCCACTCGAAGCAGACATTCGTGTCACCATCCCTGGCCTTCAGCCAGGCTCGGCAACGATCGTCGACGGTAGCTGGGCAGTTACAGCGCCATCGTCGTTCGCATTCGGCACGGACATCACCGCCACCAACCTGAGCACGACCCAGGTGCTCGATCAGGCGCTTGAGAGCTTCGACTACAACCCACGGACCCGGGATCTCACGGTCACGGGCGAGACGGATGCGACCGTCCGAGTGCTTGTCTACAACAACGCTGACGAGCTCGTGTTTGTCGAGCAGATCACCTTCGATGCGGCTGGAAACGGTGAGGCGAACTTCACCGAGGTTGCAAACATTGGGTCGATCGATATCTCCCGACAGGATTCTGACGGCGACATTGCGGTGTACCTCGATGTGCACCGCGATCCGGTAGATCTGACCGCTCCAGCTGCACCACAAGATGATGCGGCCGACGACGACGAAGAGATCGAAGATACCCCCGAGGACATCCCCGACGAGGTATAGCCCGACGCCTACTATGGCGCTGTGACGTCGCCACAGCCGAAACGACTCATCTGGGTTGTTCCGGCTGTGGCTTTCGTCATTTTTGGGTTCGCTGGGCCTGCTACACAGGTTGACGGTCTTGCCCAAGAGGCGACAAAGATCGTTGTCGAAGCAACTGCGACATCGATCTCAAAGGAGACTGCGATAGCCCCGGCCGTCCCAGAGCCTCAGGTCCTTGGCGAAGCACAGATTGCTGGACCCACGACGACACAACCCGCTCCCGTCACCCCGACAGCCCCTCCGGCTCCAACCCGACCCGATCGAGCAGAGTTGACCCCAGCCCAGCTCGCCGATCGCAGGCTTGATACCTTCGATGCGCTGGACCCTCCAATCGACGACGTCTTTGTCTCGACGGTCGAATCGCCGGCCCCTCTGGATGTCATCGCACGAAGCACATGGAACCCGGAGTGCCCTGTTAGCCCGGCCGACCTGTCGTATGCACAAGTGTCCTTCTACGGCTTCGACGGCCGCTTCCATACCGGTGAGCTGTTGCTCCACTCCGAGTACGCAGACGATATTGTCGGGATCTTTGCTCGACTGCACGAGATGCGATTCCCGATTGAAGAGATGCGCGTGGTGTCACTAGATGACTTCGCAAACCCGATCGCCACCGAGAACAACACGACGGTCTTCACCTGTCGACGATCGGTGTCTTCGTCACGTTGGTCGCGCCACGCCCACGGCGATGCCATCGATATCAACCCATTCCACAATCCGTACGTATCGAACAGCCGTGTCATTCCTGAACTGGCAACCGCCTACGTCGACCGCGATCGTGAAGTCCCTGGTCTCATCAACGCCGAAGTGCGGGCGATGTTCAGCGAGATCGGCTGGGGTTGGGGCGGCAACTGGAATTCCGTCAAAGACTGGATGCACTTCAGCGCAACGGGCAGGTAACGCGCTCGACGCGCGCCGACCGGCCTAGCTCGCGTCTATCGCCGGTTCATCTCCATCGGCCATGATCCACTCGGCGAGCTTCTCCAAGCGGTGAACGCCCAGGTACGCGAGCACCAGCCCAACGACTGCAAAGACGAGCAACACGATGTCGGTTCGGAGTTGATCGAGGAAAATCGCGGTGGTCGCCACCTCCAGGAGCGCCATGAAGGCAACGAACCTGATCACCGTTCTCTCACTGACCTTCGCGGCAACCCACGCGCCCAAGGGCGCTCCCCAGACCACGATCGGTGCAGCGGCGAGCCAAATGCCAAAGAGGTCGAACTGTACGGCCGGCTCGGGCCCGAAGGTCGCTCCGGCGACCGCAACGACCTCGCTGCCATCTGGGTTGAGGCCAATATCGAGCTGACCATGCCAGAATCCGAGCACGAACAACCCGACGAGCGAGACGGTTGCCATCGCAATGATGCTCGTCGGGATGGCGACCTTTGGCGTGACTCCGGCTACCAGCACGATGAACACGAAGAGGAAGACATCGGTTCCTGAACCGGTCAGCGCCGAAAACAGTCCACCGACAAAGGCGAAGACGGACATGACGAGCACGGAACGAAAACCCCAGTCGGGCACCTCGTCATAGCGCGAGGTCCGGTTCGAGCAGATGCGAACGATGACCGCCACCGCAAAGATTGCGATCGTGAACGCTACCTTGACGAACGATGGCTCGATGCGCGGAGACCAAAACGGTGTATTCGGGTCGCCGAGAGCAACCAGGCCAACGCCGAACCCGACGATGCCACCAGCCACTCCTAACCCGAGCGCCTTCCAATCAATTTTGCGTCCGGACAAGATGATCGATGCTGACGCCATGACCATCCCGGTGGCCTGAATCACGATGGAGAACGTGCGCGCGACCGGAGCCGAAATTCCGATCACCTTCGTAAAGACTGGAAATGCCACCGCGCCACCGCCTTGTGGGGTGGATCCTGCAACGAAGCTGCCGACGACCATCGTTGCCGAAGAACGCCAATTGTCTAGAACCCTGTCGAAGTGTCCAAAGGTAAACACAAAGACGAACCACCCAATGGTGAAGGCTGCGGGCAGACCCCAGACAGCCGCTCGCCGAATGACGCCCAGTTCTTTGTCCACTTCGTGTTTCTGGGTTGCCTCGGCCGTATCCATCACGTCGTGAACCCACCGTCGGCAATAGTTGTTCCGATTCTGTTCATCTCCTGTGTCGGACTGCACTGCGGATCGAAAGGGAAGAAGAACGAATGATGGGTTTGGAAGTCGCTCTTTGGAACTACTGTTTCGTGGATATGGACATCAAAAACAAAAAACCACTGATCGCAGGAGGCGGTATCGTCGCCATCGCCGTCTTGGCGTGGCTCGCCTTCGGATTCTTCGGTATCCAAACAGCATTTATCGACAATGAGGTTTCTGAGGCAGGACCAACCTTTGGTGACCCTGCCGTCGTCGAGACCGATGAGTTCCAAGAAGCCATGGAGCTTGCGGAAGAAAACTCAACGTCCACTGCTGAAGGCGATCCCGACATGGCTGGAGAAATCCAGACCGTCTTCACCGGTAGTTTCGAAGACAACGTCATCAACGGATACGAGATTCTCGGCACCGCCTCGGTTCTGACCGACGGAAGCGATCAGCGCTTCCTCCGCCTTGAAGGGTTCAACTCGCCCAACGGTCCCGATCTCAAGGTCTACTTGCGGGCCGCCAACGGAGACTTCGTCAGCCTTGGTGACCTCAAGGGCAACATTGGTGACCAGAACTATGAGATCCCCCCAGATGTCGACCTCACCGAATTCAGCTTCGTCGACATTTGGTGCGAGCGCTTTAGCGTCGGCTTCGGCGGAGCACAGCTCGCCGCCGTCTAACACGTAGTCACCACCTGGAGATGTTCCTGCGCCCCCGATTTCGGACGTGGTGCAGGGACATCGTGGTTTTTGGGTTCTTCCATCGCCCCGATCGACAAGTACGGTCGGGTCATGGCTGGGGGCACAGAGACGAGCACACATCGCGAGCATGACGAGGCGCTCCCATTTCCAGTCATCCTGGCTCTCGCCGGCGGGTACCTCGGGATATCAACCTTGGTCAACCTCATCAATACGCTGCTGGTCTTCTTCTACTTGCCTCCCGAAACCGCGGGGCTCCCATCGCTTCTCAGTGACGCCACCATTCTCGGCGTACTCAATGTGGTGGCGATCATCGCCGCCGCAGGACGATTCACCGACTCGATCACCGATCCACTCATCGCCGCGTGGTCCGACAGAAGCACGAACAAAAGGGGCCGACGCATTCCGTTCATGGCCGCCGGAATGGTTCCGGCGGCAGTCTTCACCGTGTTGATGTTCGTTCCTCCGAACGCGACGGCGAGTGGCCTGAATGTGGTGTGGCTTCTGGGCATTCAAGTGCTCTTATACATCAGCTTGACCGCGTACCTGACCCCGGCGTTCGCGCTCGTCGCGGACCTCGGCGCAGACCCCGCTGAGCGGCTCCGGCTGTCGACGTGGACGTCGATGGCGTGGGCGATTGGCATCGTCGTTGCAGCTATGACGTTCTTTATCGGGCCAGCGCTCGACGGTACCTTCGAGACGTTCCGCGCGTGGCAGGTCGCGATCGGGATCGTGTGCGCCGTTGCCCTTACCTTCATGGCCATTCCTGTGTTGTTGATCGACGAGCCACGTTGGGTACGTGACACCCCATCGACAATGCCGCTGTTGGCGTCGATCAAGACCGTCCTCGGAAACCCATTCTTCCGGTTCTATGCGGCTGCTGATTTCGTTTATTTTGCGGGCCTGGCGATTATTCAGACGGGACTGCTGTTCTACGTCACGGTCCTCTTGGAGTTAGAGGAATGGGTTTCCACAGTCTTGCTCTTGTTGATGGTCATTGTCTCTGCGTTCTTGTTCCCACTCATCGCTGGGTGGGCAAGAAAACAGGGTGGCGGTAAGCGCCTCACCGTGATGGCGTTCATCATTGCGTCGGGGGTCTTCCTCGCGATCGCAGGAGTTGGACTCATCGATCGACTTCCGTTCCTCCAAGCCGCGCTTCCAATCGCAGTCTTTGCGCTCCCCTTCGCCATCCTGAGCGTCATGCCGCAGTGGATTCTCGCCGACATTGCCGAGCACGCAGCCCGCACCGGTGGCGAAGCGCAGGCGGGCATGTTCTACGCAACCCGGACGTTCCTCCAAAAGCTTGCGACCACGCTCGGCGTCGTGATGTTCGCCCTACTCCTGCAATTTGGACGCGACGTCGGCGACGACCTCGGTGTGAGGCTCACCGGCGTCGGAGGAGCGTTGCTCTACATGATGGCAGCGATACTTTTCCGCAAGTACGACGAGGTCCGTTTACAGCGCGAGCTCGCCGAAGCCGGACAGGTTTCGGAGTTCTCCAAAGCCTGAGGCCAGTGAACGTCAAAGCACCGCTGGTGGGCCTACTGAATACGCATTCCTGAGATTGCCCGGCTGATCACGAGCTGCTGGATCTGTTCGGTGCCCTCGAAGATGTCGTGAATCTTGGCATCGCGATGCCAGCGCTCGACCGGGTACTCGCGAACGTACCCATAACCACCGAGGATCTGGATGGCACGCTCGGTCACCCACGTTGCGGTGCGCCCAGCCTTTAGCTTGGCCATCGAACCTTCGGCGTTCTCGAACTGGCCGTTCTTGGCAAGCCACGCAGCGCGATGCACGAGTAGCCGCGATGCTTCGATCTCGGTCAGCATGTCCGCGAGCATGAAGGCAATCGATTGGTTCTGAATGATCGGACGACCGAACTGCACTCGTTCCTTTGCGTACTCGAGCGAGTACTCGTATGCAGCACGGGCAATGCCGATCGCCTGTGCTCCAACAGCTGGACGAGTCGACTCGAAGGTCTTCATCGCCGAGTTGCTCACCGCACCCTTGGTTCCCTCTCGAATCTTGGCGTGCTTTTCGTCCATGCGTTCCTTGCCACCGAGCAAGAACGAGCCTGGGATCTTCACGTCTTCGAGGATCACTTCAGCGGTGTGGCTCGCACGAATGCCGTGCTTCTTGAACTTTTGGCCTTGACGAAGCGTGCCATCTTCTTTGGCTTCAACGGGCACGACAAAGCTGGCATGACCCTTGGTCCCAAGCTCTGGATCAACGACGGCAACCACGACGTGCACGTCGGCAATACCACCGTTGGTAATCCATGTCTTGGTGCCGTTGAGCGTCCATTCGTCCTTTGCCTCGTCATAGGTCGCACGGGTCCGCATGGCAGAAACGTCGGAGCCTGCGTCCGGTTCAGATGAGCAGAATGCGCCGAGCTTGATGTCGTCGGCGGTGCCATACATCTGAGGTACCCATTCCATGACCTGTTCGGGAGAACCGGCCGCAGCAACACCGGCCGCAGCAAGCCCCGTACCCATCAGCGCCATCGCAATGCCTGCGTCTCCCCAAAAGAGTTCTTCGAGCAGCACCATCGATGAGAGCCCGGTGGGATCGTTCATCATGGTCTCCGCCATGATTTCCCAGCCGTACAGTCCAAGTTTGGCGGCCTCTTCGATAATTGGCCATGGCGTTTCTTCACGCTCGTCCCACTCTTCGGCTGAAGGACGCATCACGTCTACAGCAAATCCATGTACCCAGTCCTTGAGCTGAACTTGATCATCGTTGAGTGCTAGTGAGAAATCGGCCATGAGAGCTCCTCGTGCAGTGGCGGCAATCCCGCCGTGAGATCTAATCGGTTACTAAGCCTACGAGCTTAGTTACCGATGAGTAACCTCGGCGGGTAAGAAAGTGCCTGAAGTACTAGGACGCCAGCCCCCAAGTTTCACAGAGAATTTCGCAGAATTCGCCGAGAAACACTCGAAACCACCTCAGGTGCCCGCCGACGCAGCCGATACAACCAATACCAATCTTGGTATTCGGCGGAATATGTTATGAAAATCGGCGATCGGCTGCACCAGCAGCATCAATCCACTGCAAATACCTAGGGTCAACCATCACATGGGCTTTCTCCGCAAGATAGACAAAGAACTCAAAGCACTGAAGGGCTCGTATAGCGAAGACGAACTCGAAGCGATCAGCAAGCATGGGACGATCATCGACCTGCCACCCGGCAAGGTCCTCTTCCCGGAGGGCCAGGCTGGAACAGAGTCAGCGATCATCCTTTCCGGACAAGCAAAGCTGTCGACCAACGGCGCCAATATCTCATTGCTCGAACCGGGAGCCGTCGTTGGTGAAGCCGCGATCTTGACCGGAGAACCACGTACGACCACGGTGTCATCGGTATCGATGCTAAAGGTCTCCGTCCTCAACGCTGGAGCACTGCTCAGCGTTATAGAAGAGAGTCCAGACTTTCGCTCACGCATCGGCGTGACGATCGAGGCTGACGCCGCCTAACTGCCAACTTGTCGGGCGTCGACATCGACGGCGACGATGCTGTTGACGAGCCTGCGCGCTGGCTGTGAAAGCGGTCTCAGTGCCCAGAGACACGTCAATTCGGGGCAGGTAATCGACCGACGAACGGTTTGAGTAGATACCGGAACTCAACTGGAGAAGACCATGTTCTTTAATAAAGCCCCTCAGATCAACCCAACCTTGTGCGCACTGAACGAATCGTTCAACGATCACGAACTTTCATCGCTCAGCACCTTGGGAACCGTCGTTGAACTGCCCGCCGGTGCCGTGCTCGCTCGAGAAGGTGCGGTCGGCCAAGAGGCTGTCGTCGTCATCTCCGGAACCGCTCTTGTCGTACGCGACACCGAGACGATCGCGACCGCCGGACCGTCAACAATCCTGGGCGAAATAGCGCTGCTGACCGGCGAGGCTCGCAACGCATCACTGATCGCCGAGACCGACCTCGTGATCAGCGTGTTGAACCGCCGCGAGTTCAACTCGTGGCTCAACGAGTGCCCACGCATCGAGCGTCAGGTCAACGACCTCGCTGCCAGCCGTTCGTAAACACACGAGAAGACGGCTAGAAAAACTGCTGCGATCACCGAAATCACCCCAGTTTGGTGGTCGAGGGAAGCTGACACCGCCAGTAGCCTAACGCTGTGAGTGACACTCTTCCAGAACTAGCCAAGGTCTACGTCCCAAGCGACACCGAACACGTCGTAACAGCGAAATGGGCGGAGAGCGGCGTATTCCACGCCGAACCCTCCGAGACTGCGAACACCGCTGACGGCGCAGCGACCTATTCGGTCGTGATCCCGCCTCCAAATGTGACCGCAGCGTTGCACCTCGGCCATGCGCTGAACAACACGCTTCAAGATGTGCTTGTGCGCTACCACAGGATGCGTGGCTTCAACACGCTGTGGATGCCAGGCACCGACCACGCTGGCATCGCGACCCAGACCGTCGTCGAGAAACGTCTCCTCCAGCAGGGCACGAAACGCCTCGACATGGGACGCGAAGCGTTCATTTCCAAGACCCAGGAATGGAAGGACGAGTACGAGTCGGTCATCCTCGGTCAGTTGTCAGAAATGGGGGCGAGCTGCGACTACGAACGCACCCGCTTCACGATGGACGAGATGTGCACTGTTGCGGTTCGACACGCATTCTTCGTGCTGTTCAAAGACGGGCTTGTGTACCGTGGAAAACGGCTTGTGAACTGGGACCCCGTGACCGGAACAGCACTCGCCGATGACGAGGTCGAGATGGAAGACGTCGCTGGCCACATGTGGTACCTGCGGTACCCACTCGAGGACGGATCCGGCCATGTCACGGTTGCCACGACTCGACCAGAAACAATGTTCGGCGACACCGCGGTCGCGGTGAACCCAGAGCATCCACGAGCGGCTGAACTGCGCGGAAAGAACGTCGTTCTTCCAATCGTTGGTCGCGTTATTCCGATCATCGAAGACGACTACGTCGTTATTGGCGACCCCGAGTCATCGGACGCGAAAGCACAGATGTCGAGCGGCTTTCTCAAGGTCACACCCGCTCATGATCCAAACGATTGGGAGATTGGACTTCGTCACGAGCTCGAGGCCATCAACGTCATGGCCCCGGACGCGTCGATCAGCGATCAATACGGTTGGGAGGAGATTTCGCCGGAAGCTCGATCGTTTGTCGGGCTAGCGCGCGAAGATGCTCGCTCCGCTGTCGTGGCGTGGTTCGACGAACACGATCTCCTCGAGAAGGTGGTCGACTACAGCCACTCGGTCGGCCACAGCTATCGAAGCCATGTCCCTGTTGAGCCATGGCTTTCGGACCAGTGGTACGTGCGAGCATCCGATGACCGGATGGCTGGATCTGCTCTGCGTGCGCAACTCGACACCCAGGCAACAACCCGCGCTGAGCATCATCAGCCCGGCGATGCAAACGGCGATGGTGAGCTTCGCTTCGTTCCAGAACGTTACGCCCGCACGTACCAGCAATGGCACGAAGGAATCCGTGATTGGTGTATCAGCCGCCAGGTCTGGTGGGGTCACCAGATTCCGGTCTGGAGCACGACGATCGCCGATGCGTCCGGCCACCATCCAGACCCTGCAATCGATGCTGCTCTCAACAACGTCGAACCTGGAACTGCGGTGCCAATACAGAGTCGCTGGTCGAGCGCCGGGGCGTTCCACGTAGCCCGGCGCGTGACCGACGATGAGTTCGTCGAGTCGGTGTGTGTGCCGCCTCAGAACACGCTCGACCATGAACCCCGCGACGACGACTCAATGAGCGAATTCGAACTCGTCGCTGCACTGGAAGCGGTCGGGTTCGAGCGAGATCCCGACGTGCTCGACACGTGGTTCTCATCGGCGCTCTGGCCAATGTCCACGATGGGATGGCCATACCCTCAGGACTTCCCCGAAACGACCGGCAACGGAAGCGACCTTCTCCAAACCTTTAATCCCACGTCGCTACTCAGCACCGCTCGCGAGATCATCACGCTGTGGGTCAGCCGCATGGTGATGTTTAATCGGTACTTCCTCGACGGCCAGCTTCCGTACACCGACGTGTTTATCCACGCCATGGTTCAAGACGGACACGGCCAGAAGATGTCGAAGAGTCTCGGTAATGGCGTCGACCCTCGCGACATCATTTACAGCCACGGCGCAGACGCGATGCGCTTCACGTTGGTGCAGATGACCACCGACACCCAAGACGTTCGCATGCCCGTGGACATGGTGTGTGCGTACACCGGTGACTCCTTTACACCGAAGTTCATTACGACAAAGGCCGGCTATCAGGTCGCTGCTCCAAGCCAAGCCTGCCCTGTGGACCCATCCAAGATGATGGCCAGCGCGTACGGCGTGGCGGTCGGGGCTGTCGAAATCACCGAAGACCTGCCGTTGGCTCGCAACACCTCGACCAAGTTCGACGGTGGACGCAACTTCTCGAACAAGGTCTGGAACGCGGTCCGCTTTGCCATCGGGCGTCTCGACGGCTCGTCCACGCCGACCGACAGTACCGATCCGTCGACCGGTCGCTTCATCGACCGATGGATCTTGTCCCGTCTCGCGACGACGATCGATGCCCTTGAGAAAGCTGTCGAGAACTACCAGTTCAATGTCTACGCAGACACGCTCTACGACTTCATCTGGCACGACGTATGCGACCGCTACCTCGAAGCGATCAAGCCAACCATCGACGATGACGCTGCACAGCAAGCAGTGCTTGGCGCAGTCCTCGACGCATCGCTACGCCTGATGCATCCGGTGTGCCCGTTCATCACCGAAACCCTATGGCCACACGTGAGCGACGCTCGTACGGGTGAGATTTCCGGGCTCGCGCTCCCAGCATCGGATTTGCTCGCTACCGCTGCATGGCCAGTCGCAGAAAACGTTCTGTTCGATGCTTCGGTCGTGACCGATTTCGACCGAGCGTTCGACCTAATCACGAAGATCCGCACGATTCGGGCGAAGCAGAATGTGAAGCCAAAGCAGCAAATCGTGCTCCATGCTCCCGATCAGATCCTCGATCTTGTCAGCACGACCGGCGGCCTTATCGAGACCCTTTCGGGCATTGGTGAGGTTCGGCACTCAGACGATGAAATTCCGGCAATATCATCGCCGTTTGCCTTCGAGGGTTGTCAGATCAACCTGTCGGGCCTGACGAACGACATGGACCTCGGGGTCGAACGGGAACGGATCGAAACGGCCATCGAACAGAAGCTCAAGCAAATCGCTGGGTTCAAGGCAAAGCTGTCAAATGATGGGTACGTCAATGGAGCGCCAGCGCACCTCGTGCAAGAAACTCGCGATCTACTCGCCGCTACCGAGGAAGACTTAGCAATTGCGCGAGTGGCGTTGGAGAGCCTCGGATGAGCGAACGCATTCGCGTTCGGGTAGGCGGGGTGCCTGAGCATTTTAATCTCCCGTGGCTCCTCGCAATCGAAGAGGGCCTGTTCACCAACGCTGGATATGACGTCGAATGGATCGACTTTCCCGACGGCACCGGCGCGATCATGGCAGCTCTTGCCAACGGCGATCTCGATATGGCCACTCCACTGACCGAGGGCGCCGTGACAGCTATCGCCAACGGCGCGTCAGCTCGTTTCGTCTCCGTATGGGTTGACTCTCCGCTGTTGTGGGGAATTCATGTCGCTGCCGCCAACCATGACGCCACAGTTGCTGATCTCGAGGGGCAGCGGTTCGCTATCTCTCGTCACGGATCCGGTTCTGAGCTCATGGCTCGAGTACTCGCTGAGGAATTCCAGTGGGCGCTCACGAATGACAGTTGGGTCGTCGTCGGCGGTCTGGACGGGGCGTTGGAGGCACTTCCCAACGGTGATGCGGAGATCTTCTTGTGGAACAAGTCGATGACCCAGCCTCACGTTACAGACGGCACCTTCGCGAGGGCTGGGGTTCTCTCGACCCCGTGGCCGAGCTTCGCCGTTGCTTCCAACCCAGATTTTCTTCGAAAACACTCCACGTCGGCAATCGAGGTTTCAACAATCGCTCTTCAGCGTGCGGAGCAACTGTCGAAAAACCCTGATCTCGCAGACGAGGTTGCCGAACGGTACGACTTGGCGCTGGCGAGCGCAGCAGAATGGGCTGAAGAGATTCGCTGGACGTCACCAGATGCGGATCTGGACACCGCCATGATCACGCAGGTCGCGAGCCGCATGCAGCGCCTCGGCCGAATCGACGAGGTTCCGGAACTGAACGCACTCGCCTGGTTCAGATGATGGTCCAACCACCGTCGACATAGAGGGTCTGACCCGTCATGTAGCTGCTCGCATCGGAGGCGAGGTAGAGCAGCGCTCCATCGAGTTCGTGTTCTTGACCGGCTCGGCCCATCGGTGCGCCGCGCCTGATGAACTCTTGACCGCGGTCGGTGTCGAACATGGCGTCTTTGGTCATTTCCGATTCGAACCATCCCGGTCCGATCCCGTTCACGCGTATGGCGTTTCGGGCCCATTCGCTTGCGAGTTCTCGCGTCAAATGCACGAGACCGCCCTTGGCTGCCGCATAGCCAGGAAGCGGTAGTGGCCCTCCCGCGACCTGACCGAGCACGGACGCGATGTTGATAATCGAGCCGGGTCGACCGCCCTCGATCATCACGTGCGCTGCCCGTCGAGCAAGGTCATATGGGGCCACAAGATCGATCTGAAGTTCTCTTCGGAAGTCCTCGAGATCATCATCGACGGCCTTCACCGTCCGGCTGATGCCAGCGTTGTTCACCACGACATCGATCGCACCAAACTCAGACAAGGCTGCCTCAATAATCGCTGGCACCGCCTCGTCATGGGCGAGGTCTGCCCGTACAACAACAGCGTTGCTCAGTCCGTTTGCCAGGCTCTCGAGCCGTTCGACACGACGCGCTGCCAAAACCAGTGAGGCCCCTGCAGCATCACACACGCGTGCAAAGCGGGCGCCGAGCCCGGAACTTGCACCGGTAATGATGACGACCTTGCCATCGAGACGGAACGTGGAAAGCGGATCGAACATCCTCGAACTCTACGCACCAGCGCCGTTCTTGGAGAGGTGGGTCAGGAGGAAGTCTCGTTGCAGGTGAAGGAGGTTCTCCGCGACCTGCTCCTGGGGGGTCATGTGTGTCACGCCGCTCAAGGGGAGCACTTCGTGTGGACGCCCAGCTTCGAGGAGCGCCTGACTCAGCTTCAGCGTGTGCGCTGCGACGACGTTGTCATCTGCGAGACCGTGGATGAGCATCAACGGTCGCTCGAGGTTGACAGCATCGGACATCAACCCACTCCGCTCGTAATTTTCGGGGTACTCGTCGGGGTGACCGATGTACCGCTCGGTGTAATGCGTGTCGTATAGGCGCCAGTCGGTCACCGGCGCTCCAGATACCGCCGCGTGCACAGCATCGGGGCGACGCATGACCGCGAGCGCAGCGAGGTAACCACCGAAGGACCAGCCGCGAATCCCAACTCGGGAGAGGTCGAGCTCACTTCGAGTTTCAGCGAGCGCGTGAAGTGCATCGATCTGGTCGTCGAGCACCTTGGAGGCGAAGTCCCCCCAGATCTCTCGTTCGAAGGCTGGCCCTCGATTGGGGGTCCCTCGGCCGTCGATGATGACGACAGCAAAACCCTGTTCGGCAAACCATTGAGAGGTCGCGTACGCGTTGCGCGACCGGAGCACCCGCTGGGCGTGTGGACCGCCGTACGGGTCTAGAAGCACCGGCAGCGGAGAGCCATCGTGGTCTGCGGGAAGGCAGAGGGCCGTCCGGGATTTCTGGGTACCCAACTGGTGGAACGTCGGCGTCGATGCAAAACCCGGGCTATCAGCGAAGGAGTCGATAGTCGTCTGGCTGCCATCACCCCAGTGGACCACGGTGACGGTGTCACCATCGGGGCGCGCCGTTGCCACCACGTGGGTCGGACCGCCAACGCTGACCGTTACGAAGAGGTGCTCACTGGTGAGTAATTCGATCGAACCGTCGAGTGAAAGTTTGGCGAACAACGAATCGGTTCCATCGGTGGTCACCGTCGCAAGGATCACTCCATCCTCGACTGCGATCAGAGAGCGAACGTTGTAGCCGTGGTCGATGGGAGCAGTGTCGACGGCGACCTTTCGGGTGTCGCCATCATCGACGACCATGATGACGCCGAGTTCGGACTGGTGAGGAGTACCCGACTGCAACTCAACCCAGTGGGCGTCGGTGATCCGTTGCACTTCTTCGGCCGCGCCCGTGTCGGGGTCGAAATCGATGATGGCCAGCGTCTTCTGATCCCGCGTTTGAACGGTGCAACGAACCACGTCTCGAGATTCGAGGGACAGCCACTGGACCGAGGCCAGGTACTCGAACTCGCCCCGACTCCAATCGATCTGCCGCTCCGGTCCGGCATCGACATCGAGAATCCAGAGCTGGACATCCGCATTGGTCGTACCAGCCGCGGGGTAACGGATTGCCCGCGGCGCGCTCCACGGTTGTTCCGGAGACGAGATCCACCATTGGTCCACCGCGGACGTATCCACCCGAGCCGCCACCAGACGTCGGCCCGATGGCGACCACCAAAACCCTCTCCCCCGCTTCATCTCTTCGGCTGCAACGAACTCGGCAGAACCCCAAGAGACGTCGTCGCCACCCTCGTCAGTTCCCGGAACGAGACGGTCGGTTTCGCCATTCGTCAGACGAAGGGTTGCACCACTGACGTACGCCACCCGCGACCCATCGGACTCAAAGCGAGGGTCAAAGACGTTGCCATCGGTGACCATCGACGTGATCTCACCATCGTCACGTACATGAAAGAGTTCGCCGCCGAGGGAAAATACAACCTCGCTATTGTCCGGACGGGCGGAGAATGACACCACCCCGCCCTGTTGCTCTCGAGCTCGCTCGCGGCGCGCCCGCTCGGCATCGGTCAGGTCACGATCGCTGCGGCCACTCGCATCGAATAACGCCACAGGCTCCTCACCAGCGCGCACGATCCACAAGCTGTTGTTGGGATCGAGCGGTCCGGCAGAACGGAGGAACAGCACCGATGAGCCGTCCGCGGCCACCGAATAGGACCGAGGTGCACCGAGAGAGAATCGCCGTGTCGCTGCGTGGCGACGCGGAAAGGACTGAACAAATTCCGAAGTTTGCAATTTAGTCACCCCATCATCTTGGCCCGAGGGCCGACTATGAGGAATGATGATTCGGTGAGTACCGAAATTCAGGTCGATGATGAAACACGGGCGGCGCTGCTGCTCTTCAACGAGCGCGTGGAAGCAACCGCTGCTGCCGAGCGAGGCAAGAAGAAAATTGCCAAGGCCGAACGCGCGAAAGCTGAAGCTGCGAAAGAGGTTCGACGGGTCAATGACAACCCCGACGCAACCGCCGAGCAGAAGGCCGAAGCCGAGGCTGCCTACAAGGCAGCGTCCGATCACTTCCAGGTCGTACAAGCCAACCCGCTCGCCGGAGAACAGCGCCCCAAGCCAAAGGCCGAAGAGCCCCCGGCAGCTGACACAGCGGACGACTCTGGTACCGCAGACGGCTCTGAGGCCTCCGCCGACGCCCCTGCCCAAGGAGACGAGCTGGCCGAGGCGAGCGCTGACGAAGAAGCGCCGTCATCTGAAGAAGCGTCACCCGAAGGGGAATAGCTTCCGTTCATGGGCGCTCACATCACAGGTTCGGGTATCTACTTGCCCGACAACGTCGTCACCAATGACGACCTTGCGACGATTATGGACACGTCCAATGAATGGATCGTCAAGCGAAGCGGCGTCGAAGAACGACGCGTCGCTCAGCCTGGCGTCGGTTCAGCTGAGCTAGGCGCTCAGGCGGTTCTAGCGGCTCTCGATGACGCTGGCCTTGAACCGGCGGACGTCGATGCGATCGTGTCGGCCACCATGACCCCAGATCATTACGCACCTGGTAACGCTCCACTCATCCAGCATCGAGCTGGCCTCGGGAACGTCGGAGCCTTTGAGGTTCGGCAACAATGTGGTGGTTTCTTGTACGGCATGGACCTTGCCGACATGTTGATCGCAACAAACCGCGCCGAAACGGTCGTCGTCGTCGGAGCCGAAGCCCATCGGGGCTACATGCCATATGGAGCGAGCCTCGATATTCTCCTTGGCACATCGACGGCCGAACCCACTGCGGACGACTACGAAGCAGCGACGGCCAGCAGAGCATGGAGCGTGCTCTTTGGCGATGCGGGTGCAGCGATGGTTTTCCAGCCCGGAACCGATGAGACCGGAGTGCTCGGCTCCAGCCTTCATAGCAACGGTGACCTCTTCGATCTCATCCACGTGCCCGGACCCGGTTTTGTCCATCAGCCGTGGTCGAGCTCGGCACAGATCGAAGCTGGACTCCACAACCCACAGATGAACGGGCGCGAGCTATTCCGCCAGGCGGTCCGCCTCATGCCAGAGTCCGTACTCGGGGTCCTCGACGACTCTCCGTTCGAACTCGACGACGTCGACATGGTGCTCGCTCATCAAGCAAACCAACGAATCCTCGACGGCATCGCGAAACAGCTCGATATCGCTCCGGAGCGTGTCCCATCGAACATTTCAAAGTACGGCAACACCACCGCAGCGACGCTTC
Organism: uncultured Acidimicrobiales bacterium; assembly: GCA_964451305.1. GTDB lineage: Bacteria > Actinomycetota > Acidimicrobiia > Acidimicrobiales > SHLQ01 > SHLQ01. The sequence goes on from CAYVHV010000012.1 coordinate 67,760, forward strand.
CGTTGCTCTACCACAGTGTCCGAGATGAGCTCGCCGATGATGCCCTGCTCGCGTTCACGGCGTTTGGAGCAGGCGCCCACTGGGGCGCCATGCTCTACCGCGAGCCGTCGTCAGCGCCTACTTCTGCTTCGTAACGACGTAGGTGTCGGCGAAGCGGTCCATAACCGTCCGGTGTTCGGGATCACTGAACAAGAACACGAGTGACACGATGTTCAAGATTCCCTGCCCGATCAGGCTGATCAGGATGCCGAGGACCGGGATCACAGTGAGGATGTCGAGAATGTGATTGCCGCTTCGTTTGATGCCGTCGGGGGTGCCGAGTGGTTCGGTTCCGTCTGCTCGCACGATGCGGAGGCCAAGAATTTGCTTGCCGACCCCACCGCTCATGAAGGTGTTCATCAGCGTGTGATAGGTGGCGATGAGGATCGTGCCGATCAGACTGAGAAGCACGAAGCCACCCGAGGTGAGGTCGAGAGAATCGCCGCCGCCCGAAAGCGTCCCGGTCAGCACCGCTCCGCCGCCGAAGATGGCGCCAACAATTCCGACCAGAATGCCATCGATAATGGCAGCAGCAACACGCATCCACGGGTCAGCAAGTTCACGTCCGTTGGCGATTGTCGACGCACCAGGAACAACGAAACCACTCTGCTGTTGGGCGCCTTGTTGCTGAGGTCCGCCGACCCACTGGCCGCCGTCCCACCACCGAACCGTTCCTGGAGGGTCTCCCTGCGCTGGGTACCAGCCTGCCGGTTGACTTGATCCACTCATTGATCTCTCCCACACGTGCTTGCGTTCGTTTGTAACGCGGTGTTATCCAACTCCACACTATGCGACCAACGGTTTCAGGTTTGGGATTCTTCCCCCATGCTGCGAAAACTGAACACGCATCGCCGTATGTTCTGTCCGGAAAACCACGAAATGGACCTACTCTGGGCACGTGGATCCAATTCGCTACGAGTCACATCCTGTACCGGAGCTCGAGCAACCCATCTTCGTGATGGCCTTTAAAGGCTTGTTCGATATGGGCGAGGCAGCGACGGCAGCGGTCGATTGGCTATCGATGACACACAACGGAAAGCCCGCCGTGTCGATCGATCCCGAATTGTTATTCGACTTCCAGGAAACACGGCCCGAGATCAGGCTCGGCGCGAACGGAAATCGTGAGATCCATTGGCCAGCCAACAATGTGGTCTGGGCCAAGACGCCAGCGGGATCACCGGACCTTGTTCTGCTCAGCGGCGTAGAGCCAAACCTGCGGTGGCGGTCGTTTTGCGCGACGCTCGGTGAGATCATTGAGAACTTCGGTGTCACGAAGGTGATTACTCTTGGCTCCGCCCTCGCAATGGTTCCCCACACCCGGTCGTTCCCCGTCACTGCTTCGACCCGGGATGAGAACCTCGCCGCTGCCCTCGAGGTCGGCCAGCCAACATATGTTGGACCAACGGGCTTGATCGGATCATTCCATCAGCACCTCGCCGGCTCAGAGACCCCCGTGCTGTCGCTCCGGGTGAACGTACCCCACTATGTCCCGGGTAGTCCGTCGCCGAAAGCAACGTCTGCGCTACTCGCTCGTCTCGAAACGCTTTGTGGTGTCCCAACCGACCATGTTGGCATGGCTGATGATATTCGCGATTGGGAGTCTCGGGTTCACCAGGCTCTCACCGATGACGACGAGGTCCGCGCGTATGTTGCCGACCTCGAACTCAAGAGTGACAGCGAGCCGGCAATCGTCTTCGACGCTGGCGATATGGCTGACGAGGTCGAGAAGTTCCTCCGCAATCAAGACGAGACCTAGCTCGCGGCGATGGGTCGCCGCTGCTACGCGCTCACATCGACGACGACCCGGCCTCGGATCTTGCCGCCGATGATTTCGTCTGCGACCCGCGGTACGTCGTCGAGGCCAACTTCGCTCGTGATTGCATCGAGCAGGTTAACGTCGAGATCTGTCGTCAGACGGTTCCACGCAAGTTCGCGTCGCTCCGGTGTCTCGTGGACCGAATCCACGCCGATGAGCGCGATCCCTCGCAAGATGAGCGGAGCGACCGTCGTAACAAGATCCATACCCTGGGCCAAGCCACACGCAGCAACACACCCCTTGGGAGCGGTCGCAGCGAGGACGTTGGCGAGCGTATGGCTTCCAGCCACGTCGATGGCTCCCGCCCATCGGGCTTTCGCCATCGGCCGCCCTCCCGGTTCGTTCAGTTCGTCGCGGTGCAATAGTTCGGTCGCTCCGAGCGACCGAAGGTACTCGCCAACTTGTTCGACTCGACCTGTCGATGCGATCACCTCGTAGCCGAGCTTTGCAAGGACAGCCACAGCGACAGAGCCAACGCCACCGGCCGCGCCGGTGACGAGGATCTTTCCGCGTTCGGGCGTGAGACCGTGGTCTTCAAGCGCGAGCACCGACAACATGGCGGTGTAGCCGGCAGTCCCGATCGCAGCCGCTTGATAGGTCGAGAACTCAGCGGGAATCAGCGTGAGCCATTCCCCTTGCACACGAGCACGCTCGGCCAGCCCGCCCCAGTGTTTCTCCCCGACATCCCAGCCGTTGAGGACAACCCTGTCGCCGGCCTTGAGCTTGTCGTTCTCTGAGTTGAGAACCGTGCCAGCGAAGTCGACACCAGGAACCATCGGCCAACTTCGAACAATCGGCGAGCTATTGGTTATCGCCAGACCATCCTTGTAGTTGACCGTCGAGTATTCGACGGCGACCAGAGTGTCGCCGTCAGGCATCTGATCATCGTCGATCTCTGCGATCTCGATCGAAAATTCATCGTTGACGTTATTGAGGAGAACTGCTCGCATGGCGCCTGACCCTAGGCGCTCTTTGCGAATTCGACGCAACCGCAGCTATGACGCTGAGTCTTGTGGAGTGGTCGTCGGGTGCTGAACAGCCGGCAGATTCTTCAGGCTCGTCCAGTTCTGGAAGGCCATCGCTCCCAAGATGATCGGGGCAAACAACAGGTTCGTCACGAACCAGAGCACCGGGGCGAGCACCGCAGCGATGGCGATCGATACCCATGCGGCCCGGCGTCGTCGTTCGAGTGGATCTCCCGGAAGGAGGTCGGTCATGATGTGGCCGCCATCGAGAGGGACGATCGGCACCAAGTTGAACGCGCTCCAGCCAAACGTTGTGAACAAGCCGATGTTGAACAGGTTCCTCACGAATACCGTGTCTTCGACTACCCCGGCGCTTCGAACAGCAAGAATGATCGCTCCGAGGACGATGCCGGTGAGCGGCCCCGCGAAGCTAATGAAGATCGACTGACCCCGGCTTGGAGGCTTGGCCAGCCGATATCGGGTGAGGCCCGCCATCCCAGCGAGACTGATCTGAGGTGTCCCTACCGTTCCCTGCGAACGAGCGGCGAACGCATGCCCAAACTCGTGGATGAGGACAGCCACCACTGCAATGATGACGAAGGCGACGATCAGGTCGATCCGGTCATCGAAGGAGATAAACCCGAGGAACCCGAGGGTCAGCAAGAACGAGCCCTCAATGTTGACGGGAAATCCTAGTAATCGAAATGCCATAGAAAACTCTCTGTAGATTCCGCGGCAGTCACGAGCCGTGCTTTTCAGGCTATTCGAGTTCTAGCCCACTTCGTTCTTCGGCGGTCAAGCAACTTGCAATCTGAGAATTGACCCGATCCTGATCGTCAACGTTTCCGGACAGGTCGGCTTCGATGGTGACTCGCACGAACTCGCGGTCGTCATAGAGGCCATCGATGCAGCCGACCGTCGGCGCGGAGAGCTCCAAGGAGACCTGCTCTCCAATAGCGCGACCGACCGAAACGCACTCGGTATAGAGGTCGAGGAATCGGTTCTGCACCTCGGTGTCGGCGATGAGAAAGTCAAAAGGTTCTTCTTCGAGCAATGCCGCCCAGAAGGGTTGGTACTCATCGCCGGACTGGAGTCGAGAAGAAACACAGGCTGCTTCGGTCGGCGGAAGGGGTGCGCCGCCGGCCACGATGAGTTCGGCGGAGAAGTCATCGATCGCGGCTGGCGTTGCGCACGCCTGCACAGCACTGATGACGGCGTTGAGTTCACCCTCACCAGCGTCGGCGGCGGTTGCCGCGGCCTCGTCGGCGCATGCCTGCTCGTCGAGCGAGAGGACGAGGCCCGAGATTGCAAGCTCGGTGAACGTGGCAGCGTTCTCGGAGTCTTCATCGACCACGAACGCTGGTGGGACATCGCCATCTCCGCCAACGCCGACCACCGCGTCGTCATTTTCTGGATCGACCCCTGCGCCATCTTGGCCGTCATCGGCTCCATCACCGGCTGCTGGAACGGTTGCAGTGACATCACCTTCGGTGACGACCTCACCGGATGAATCGTCATCGTCACCATCTCCATCAGAGTCGGTTGGGGTGGTCGTGGTCGTCGTATCGGTGTCACCTGGCCCTGGCTCGACGATCGAGTCGGCCTGGCCACAGCTTGCGAGTAGCAAGGCAGCGATGAACATCTTCACGACGAGCTTCATGGCCCCACGTTACGAGAACTGCAGTGCGGACCGTATTCACGGCGAGAACAACGTCTTCGCCGCCCTCCTCGGATCACTCCGTCGGCTTCAAAGATCTGTCCGCTGAAGATGCGTGATTCTCACCCACGGTGCAAACTGTTGGGATGTCTCGATTCATCCCGCGGCCAACCCGCGCGCGCAGGCTTATCGCGGCAACCACGATAATTGGCGCACTAGCGACCGGATGTTCAAACGAGCCTGCTCCAGTGGCACAACCCGTGACGACGACCAGTGCGCAGCCTCGGGTCGTCACCGAGCCCGAGACCACAACAACTTCGACATCGACCACCACGACCGTTGCCCCACCACCACCCTCGGTGACCGTATCGTTGCTCGGGAGCATCCGGAGTCTGCCCACCTCCGGTGAGCCGGGCAGCACCAGCGACGACGACGATGGCGACGACGTCGATGACGACGACCGCCGCGCCCCGGCCCTCGATACCGACGACGCGACGGTTGCCTCGCTC
>CAYVHV010000012.1:72845-88038 GCA_964451305.1 uncultured Acidimicrobiales bacterium
CGACGACCGCCGCGCCCCGGCCCTCGATACCGACGACGCGACGGTTGCCTCGCTCGCATGCACCAGCTCCACGGGCTGTGAACCGACCGATCTGGCCGCGTGGGCGGCGAACACCATCGACGCGGTGAACCTCGCCACGAACGCAGCTGCCATCGACGGGGCCGAGGTCCTCGACGAGCACGCGTCGGCACTGCTCGCCAGCGGCGTCGCGACGATTGGCTACGGCCCCACTATCGGAGATGCCCTAGAACCGGCCATCGTCGGCACCGCGGAGCGTCCCGTGGCGGTCTACGCGATCAGCCTCGCCGAGAACATCGATACCGAACTCATTGCGACAGAGACCACTCCCGGCATCGCCGCCGGCGAAGGCGCGTTCGATCTGCTCATCGAACAGGTCCGCCAAAGTCAGGACGCTGGTCAGGAAACGGTCGTGATGATGGACTTCGGGCGCCTTGATGGTCGTGCACCCGAACCGCTCGAATTGGAACAGGTGCAAGTCGTTGTCGATGCGGGCGTCGATGCGATCATCGGCCACGGTTCTGACTTTCTGCATCGATTCGAGCGGATTGCGCAGACCACGGTGGCGTTCAGTCTTGGCAACGCGATCACCAATACCGAGATCCCGCTTCGACAAGACACCGCCGTCTTTCGTTTCACGGTCGCGGAGAACGGTTCGACGTCGTGCTTGCTGCCTGCGACTGCGAGCTCATCGGGAATTTCAATCGACGACCCCGACACCGTCGACTGCCCATAACGGGCCGAGGCCTAGTGCGTTGGGTCGAGGAGCTGCCGATAGATCAGCTGCTGGCGAAGAAGTTCCGGGCGATCGAAGAACAATGCGTCGAATCCGAGCGTCATTGCAGCCACGACGTTCGTTGACGAATCGTCGATGAAGACCGCCCTGCTCGGGATGACGTCGTAGCGGTCGCTCAAGATATCGAAGATCTTTCGATCGGGCTTCACAACGCCCTCCCGACCGCTGATAACCATGCCATCGAAGAGTTCGAAAAAGTGGTAATCCGCTTCGATCGAAGCAAACGTGTCTTTGCCCCAATTGCTGAGGGCGAGGAGACCCACGCCAGAACGACTGAGCTCTTCGAGGATGTCGACCGAACCGCTGATCACGTCGCCGAGGGTTTCCTTCCAACGGTCGGCGATTGCCATGACCAAGTCCGCCTTGTCGGGGTTCCGGCGTGCCACGACCTCAGCGACCTCCCGTAACGGCGTGCCTCGATCGAGTTCGGCATTGTCCTCCATCGTGAACACGTTGTCGAGGAAATACTGCAGCTCGTCGGGGTCAGAAATGAGCTGCCCGTACAAATTGCGCAGGTTCCACTCGATCAGGACATTGCCCAGGTCGAAGATTACATAGTCAATCCCGCTGCTCATGATCCCCATCATCCTCTGGACAGAGCGTCTAGACAAAGCCCAGCGCGAACCGACTGGCCGCAGTGACACAGACCGGGCGCAACGGTCCTGAAGTAACGTTGCGCCATGCGACTCGATGGGTATCTCAGCACCGACCTCAACGCCATCCGGGCGCAAGCAGAAGCGTACGAGGAAGGTGGCTACCTCGGCGCATTCTCTGCTGAGACGAGCCACGATCCGTTCCTCCCTCTGGCCATCGCCGCAGAACACACCTCGACGATCGAACTCGGCACATCGATCGCCGTGGCATTCGCACGAAATCCAATGAGCCTCGCTTACACCGCACGGGACCTCAACGAGTACTCAGAGGGGCGGATGATCCTCGGACTCGGGAGCCAGATCCGACCCCACATCACCAAGCGGTTCTCCATGCCATGGTCCGCGCCAGCCGCACGCATGCGCGAATTTATCAACGCGCTCCATGCCATCTGGGCGTGCTGGGACGAAGGGACACCTCTCCGGTTCAAAGGCGAGCACTACACCCACATTTTCATGTCCGACTTCTTTGACCCAGGTCCGTCCGTGCACGGTCGACCTGACGTGTACCTCGCCGCGGTTGGACCGATGATGGTCCGCCTTGCCGCCGAAGTATGCGACGGATGGATGGTCCACCCATTTACGACACCCAGCTATTTCACCGATGTTGCGCTCCCCCGCTTCCGGAGGTACATGGACGACGTCGACCGCGATCATGGCGAGTGCCAGGTTTCGCTACCAGCGTTCGTGGTTACTGGTGCCGACGACGTAGCGATGGCAGCCTCTGCCGAGCGCATTAAACAACAGATCGGGTTCTACGGGTCGACCCCCGCCTATATGGAGGTGCTCGAGCATCACGGATGGGGCGAGCTTCATACCGAGCTCAACGCAATGACCAAGGCACGACGGTGGGATGAACTTGGAGACGCGATCGACGACGACGTTTTGCATACGTTTGCCGCGGTCTCCGAGCCGGACTCCGTGGACGCAGCCCTAAACGATCGGTACGGCTCTGTCGTCGACCGAATTAGCCACTACACCTGAAGGTGCCGACACGTCTCCGCTAGAGGTCGAGATGCTCGCGCAAGCGTTGCACGAGTTCGGGCGCTTTCCGATCGCCGAGGATGCAACGGAACTCCGGAAGAAAATGCACCCCGTCGATATCGATCACGTCGAACCGGCCGAACTGATGTAGTTCTCGCCACGGATCGACGGTCACGTCGTTACCCGACTCGCTCGCGCTGACGTAGATCACCCGAAGGTTCTGCGGTGCTGGTGAATACGCGGCAGCCGCCCGTCGAATGACCGGTCCGAGTTGACGTTCGGCGTCCTTGAGACTCGGCGTCTCCCCCGCTTCACGAGCGATGCGATAGCGACGACGCGCCAAGGCGAAGCTCGCACGTTCATACAGGCGCCCTGTGCCTTCGGAGACGACGGCACGAACGCCGCTGTTTTGCAGCATGTCTTGGTACTTCTCTTTGATCGAACCCGTGTCATCGACCTGTAGCCCCGCCATGACGGTGTCAACCAGGACCACCGCTTCCACAACGTCTCCGCGTTCCTGCAACAGCCGAGCAATCTCCCATGCCAGAAGTCCACCCGTCGACCAACCGAGCAGTCGGTACGGTCCGGACACCTGCGTCGAGTCGAGGGCGGTGAGCATAAGCGCCGCCTGCTCTTCGATCGTTTCCAGAATCTCGCTGCGCGCATCGGCGCCCGGCAATCGAATACCAACCACCGGCACCTGACGGTCGATGGCACGCACAAGGGGTGCGTACCGCATCAGGTTGCCGCCTCCCGGAGGAAGAACAACGAGAGGTTGTCCGTCTCCGGAAGCCCGCAACCATTCGACGAGGTCGTGCTCGACTCGAGACGCCTGAGGGTGACGGGAGCTCATCTCGCCAACACCGGTCCGAGACGCTTCGGCAGGTGGCTGCTTCGGTGCCAGCTTCTCTTGCGCAAGCATTCTTGGGGTCGATGCGTCGATGAGCTCGCCGATGGCGACGCGCCGACCAAACTCACTCTCGAGCATCGAAACGACAGCGACAGCTCTCAACGAGTCACCACCGAGGTCGAAGAAGTCGCTATCTGGGCCGACATCCTTGCCATCGAACGCAGCGCTGAAGATACCCATGACCTTCTCGACGACCGGATCGTTTGGCTGGGAGTCGTCGAGCGTTCGATCGTGTGCTGGCCCGACCAATCCCTTCACCATTTCATGGATCGATGCTGGATCGAGCCCGTCGCGGTCGAGTTTGCCGTTGACGTTGCGGGGCAATCCATCGATGACGAAGACATGTTTCGGGATATGAGTGCCGGGCAGGAGCGCCGCTGCCCGAGCGAGAAGTTCTCGCTCATCGAGAAGAGATCCATCGGTGCTCGTCGCGTTCGATGTCATCTCGATGACCGCTACCAGATCGCGCTCGTGCATCGTGACGAGGCAACCGTCGACACCAGCGAAGGTGGAGAAGACACCCTCGATCTCAAGCGGATCGATGCGCACGCCGCCGACCGACAGCTGATCATCGATCCGTCCAAGAAACTCTATATGGCCAGATCTGCGACGAACCACGAGGTCACCCGTTCGATATGTTCGGTCGTCGTACCTATCGGAAAGAAAGACTCCCCCGTCGACGACTCCGCCGTCGCTGTCGATGTAGCCAACGGAGACACCAGGGCCCGACAGCCAGAGTTCTCCCGCGACGTCGACCGGTAGCTGACGACCAACCGGGTCGACGACCTCGGCTGTCATCCCTGCGATCGGTCGACCGATCGGCACCGTCACCGACAACGCGTCCTCGACAACGCAGCGGTGAGCCGTTGCCCACACGGTCGCTTCGGTAGGCCCGTACTCATTGATGAGGGCAACATCGGAGGCGAGCGCGAAGTGTTGTTCAACCAGTGCGGGTGGACACGCCTCACCAGCGACGATCACGGTGTGCATGTCACGCAACGCTGCGAGATGGTCGGCTTCACCCTGACCGCGGTGGAGCAGCGCCGAGTAAAGCGAAGGCACCATCAACGCGTGGGACACCGAGTGCTGAGAGATCAGTTCGAGTAGCGCGTCGCCATTGTGGACCTCATCTTCAGTCGGGATGATGAGGCGACCACCGTCGACGAGCGTCCAGAAGATTCCAGCGATCGAAGAGTCAAAGCCTGCGCTCGAGACCAAGAGATACGAATCCACCGGATCGACATACCACTGCGTGCGGGCGTGTACCGATGCACACAAGTTTCGATGGGAGATGGACACACCCTTGGGTTGTCCGGTCGACCCGGACGTGAAGATCACGTACGCCTCATCGTCGAGGTCAGCAAAGGCCGGCCGCAGGATCGGCAACACTGCGGCATCTGGTCGATCGACGAACACCGTTGGAACTTCGACAAGGCCGGCATGTCCGTCACCCGATGTGATCGCAGCGCGCACGTCTGCCGCCGCGATCAGAGCGGTGAGCCGAGTCGCCGGTTGGGAGATGTCGATTGGCACATAGCTCGCACCGAGCATCCACGTCGCCCAAATCGCTGGTATCAGGTCGACCGAACGCGGGAGGGAGATCGCAATTCGGTCACCTGGTTCGACGCCGAGACCGCGAAGCCTCGCTGCGATGCCTCGTGCTCGGTCGTCGACCTCGCCGTAACTGAGCGACGCTCCTCCCGATTCAACTGCGATGTCAGCGCGGTTCGATTCGATCGTCGAAGAGATCAGATCGTGGACGGACGTGAGATCGGCGTTCAGCGACGTTCCGACCAGCGGTTGAGGAACGGGTGCGAGTGCGCTCACGATGTCATCTGGTCGATGTGTGAGCATCTCAAGTGCTGCGGCAAAACCATCGAGCAGCGCTTCAGCGTTCGCTCGGCCGATGACCGCGCCGCTGTACTCACATCCAATCTCGACTCGATCGCCACGAATCTGCACGAAGAATGTCAGATCGTTAACAGCGGTTCCCGACGCCAGAATCGTGTGCTCCACCCGCTGACCATCGAGGTGAGCGGGAGCGAGATCTTCGACCGCGAGCATGACCCGGGCCCCAGGGGGTCGCACGCCTCGTTCTTTGGCAGACGCAACGACAGCGCTGAACGGGATGGCCCGATGTTCGAGAGCCCCGGCGAGTGTGTCTTGCGCCGTCCGAGCGAGGGTGGACATGTTCGCATCGAGTTCCACATCGATGAGTAGCGGAAGTGGATTGAGGAAATAGCCGACGACATCGTTGACCGCGGGGTGGTCGCGAACCGACGAGGTTATGGCCACCTCGAGCGAATCACCGTCGTGGTACGGGCGGACAGCCGCGGACAACGCAGTGAGGGCGTTTGCGAAGAGCGTTGCCGCAGGAGCCGCGCGGAGCTCGGACGCAGAAACTGGAGCCAACCGGTGAACGTAACCATCTTCGCCTGGGTATTCGGCGCGAAGTTGCAGTTCGGCTGGCGGTGTCGCCGGTGCCCAGAGGTCAGCCGGGTCACCAATACGCTCCGCTTGCCACTTGGCATGCTCGGCGTACGTGGCTTCGAGCTCCGGCAGTTCTTCACCCCGACACGCAAGATCGATGTGTTTCCAGAGCACGTCGAGCGAACCGGCGTCGGTGACGATGTGATGACTGCGAATGAGCAGTCCATGAACTCCAACATCATCGGCATGACCGCTCGTGAGGTGATGAACCGTGAGCAACGGCCCGTGCACGATGTCGAACGGCGTCATGTTGAGTCGCTGCGCCAACATCGAAATGGACGCGACGTGCGACGTTGCTTCACCGATTCGCAACGCTGCTTCAACGCGCATCGTGGATCGCTCGAATCCGTATGACGTTCGTAAGGTCTCGTGATGGGCAACGACCGTGCGCAACGCCTCGTCTAGGCGATCGCGATCGACGGACGAGTCGAGACGGTAGAGCCGGGCAACGTTGTAACGCCGATCGTTTGGGTCGCGACGCCACTCGTACAGCATCGCTTCCTCGCCGGCGGATAGGGGCAACGGTTCATCGTGTGCAAGGCGGGGAATTGTGAGCGCGTTTCGCACCGTTGATGAACCATCCGCGGTCGAGAGCTGATCAGCCATCCGTCCGCTCAACTCGCTATCCACATACGCCGCCAAATCGGCAATCGTCCGCTTTGTAAATGCGAGCGACTCGGGGATGTGCAGATCGAAATGATCGCTCAATCGGACGATCATTTCGAGCGCGTGGAGCGATGTTCCTCCAAGAGCAAAGAAGTCGTCGTTCGCAGAGACACCCGAGACGTTCAGCACCGATGACCAGACCGAAGCAATGTCGGTTTCTGTCGCTGTCGAAACAGAGCGGCCGCCATTTGTCGTCGGCGTACGCCACACCGCCGGCGCAGGGAGCCGAGACGAATCGACCTTTCCGTTCGCCGTCAACGGGATCTCGTCCACACGTTCGATGGTTCTTGGAACGCTGTGTTCTGGAAGACCGTCTTTCAGTGCGGCGCGCACGGCCGCCAGGTCGGCGTCTTCGTCCGCCTCGATCCAAAGCATGAGCATCTCTGGTCTCTTTGGTTCGTACCCCACTTCGGCGAGCATCGATGTGATCGCAGCGACCTCGTCGTCGTCCATGGGGTCGTCGAGTTCGAACAGTGCTTCATCTCGAGTTTTGTGACCGAGGCGGACATCCCAGCTATAGGGAGCCGCGTAGTTGTGATGCCCCTGCTCGATCTTGTGCACGAAGATCCCAGCGGAGTTGATAAGACAGTTCGTCGAGCGGCCCGAGTCCGGTGGCCGCTTCCACGTATTGCTGGCGTCGAGCGCGGCGTACATCTCGGATAGCGGCACGTCGACGTAGCGATAAAAGTCGATGAAACTGACTCGGTCGAAGATGGAACCATCGGCCAAAAAGTCGACGTTCATGTGCTCGGAAACTGCATCGGGTGTCGTGTGATAGACGTGGCGGGCTTCCCTGACCATCTCGTCGATGGCGGAGGGGTCGAAACGGTCTTCGCCGAACATCTCCGGAACCAGTCTGGTCTCGAAGAACTGACCGCGAGAGAGTCCCGTGACGATCGCTGACACGCCGAGTTCTTCCGCCTTGGCGAGGGCGATCGTGTAGATCGCCTTGTAGCAGCCGTTACACACGTTGGAGAAGCGCTCGAGGCTGTCACGGAAGATGTCGTTCATGCCATCGATCGTCACAAACTCATGGTCGACTCCGAGAGCCTCGGTCGCTCGCCGGACGTTGGCCTTGGCGACTTCAGCGATAAAGCCGTTGTCGAGGGTGATCGCAAAGACACGCGCACCTAGTTCGACCAACTTGTACAACGCGTATGTCGAATCCTTGCCGCCCGAAATGAGGTGAATAACGTCGTAGTCGCCAGACGAACGTTGACGAGCGTCTGCGATTTCGGCCGAGAGATCCGCTTCTGTTCTGAACCACGCCTCCGCCTGAGGGGCAACGAGTTCGAACTGGTGACAGCTGGTGCAGACGCCATCACCATCGATCGTGCTGTCGGGAACATCCGATGGCAGACCGCAGCGGACACAGTGTTCGATCACTCGATCCGGTTGCGGGCTCCACAACCGGGCGACAGCACGCTGCACACCGGGTACGGATTGAGCGACGTGTTCGATCTCACCAGGCTCGAGGCGAATTCCTCCGACTTTGATCTGTTCGTCAACTCGACCGAGGTAGATCATCGTGTCGGCATTGGCCATGCGAACAAGATCACCAGTGCGATAAAGAACACGTGTGCTTCCCGAAGCGGGAACGACAGCCAACTTTTCACGGCTTAGGTCGTCGCGTCGTAGGTATCCGCGAGTCATTCCGGGGCGATCCACGTAGAGCTCCCCGACGACACCGAGCGGTGCGGGATGGCCGTATGGGTCAAGAACGTGCAGCGCAACACCAGGTGCTGGACGACCGATTGGAACTTCCGGGCCGTGATCGCTCGACGCCTCGTACCGGTGCACCATGCAACCGACAACGGCCTCGGTTGGGCCGTACTCGTTGAATATCGAAAGGTCGGGAGTCGTGACATCGAGAAGCCGATCGGCGAGATTCGTCATGAACGCCTCGCCGCCGACGATCACGCCCGACAGAGCATCGAGCGAATCAGTACCTGCGAGCAATCGCACCAATAGTTCGAGATGCGATGGCGTTGCCTTGATCAGCGTTGCCTGGCCTTGGTCGACGATCTCGCGCAGCGCGACCAAACCACCCTCTGGATGGATCGTCATGAGACCACCAGCGAGCAGTGGAAGAAACAGCGTCGTGATCGTCAGGTCGAACGACAGCGAAGTAAACAGAGGCATCGTTGGCGCATCTCGGTCGATGTATGCCGAGTATGCAAAGCCGAGATACTCCGACAGGCCTCGATAAGAGATCGGGACCCCTTTGGGAAGCCCGGTCGAGCCCGAGGTGTAGATCACATAGGCAAGATCGTCGGGACCAGCTGCCCTCACTATCGCGTCCGCGTCGACGACCGGTTGCTCGAAAACCTGATCGAGGTCGGTGAGGATGAGTGAACACTGAGAGTCCGCACGTATGTGCGCACGTCGTGCCTCTGGATAGCTCGGATCGATCGGCACGAAAGCTGCACCTGCGCGTTGGATGCCGTGAATTGCAATGACCGCATCGACACTCACGCCGATTTCGACACCGATGAGATCGCCCGGGCCGTACCCGGCTCGGGCGAGGTGGCGAGCGACATCGGAAATGCGGTCGTTGGTTTCGCTGGCGCTGAGCACCGTTCCTGATGGCGCCTGAATCGTCGGGCGTTCTCCGTGCATCCTCAGTCGCTGTTCAAGAACTTCCGAGACCGGCCAATCGATTGGGGTTCCAGGACCGGGAGCGGTGAACGGTTCGAGCAGCGTCACCTCTCCTTCATCGAGGAGCGGAACAGAATGAATGAGCGCGTCCGGGTTCCCGAGCATAGCGTCGAAGACCGTTGCGACATGGCGAGCAGCCCGTTGTCGCTGCGCCCCCGTTGCACCTCGATGGTTGATGTCGAGTGCAAGCTCGAGCACACCGGACCCGTCGTAGTCCAACGCTTGAAGGCGAAGCAGGTGGTGTGGATCGACGTGTCCGGGGTGGACCCAACGCGTCGAGGCACCGATGGCGCCGAAGTCTCCGAGCATCGCGCCGTGAATGTTCAGAACGAGGTCGAACGACTGACGCGGCGCTGTGCCCGGCAGCGCGTTGCTGAGCAGAGACATGAACGACCGCGAGATCCGCTTGTGCAAACTAGCGAATGTGTCGTCGCCGTCGATCTCGACGGTCAATGGGAAGAGCTCCACGAGGGGCCCAACGACGTTCTTGGCTGCTTTGGTGGATCGATGGTGAATCGGCACACCGATGGTCACCGTCTCGTTGCCCATTCGAGCGAGGTAGCTCGACGTGAGAAGAGCCAGGGCGACTGCTTGAGAAAGCTCGACACTCAAGAGCGCGAAGCGAGGATCGGCGACAAAGGCATCCAGCGCGGACTGCCGTCCAGATGCCATGTCGATCGAAACGCGCTCGGCCGCTGTTGTGAGTTCACCCGACGGCTCGTACAACCGAGTTGGCTCTCCTTGCGGGTGCATCGCCCAGAAGTCACGCGCCCGCGTGAGCCGCTTTGGAACAACCGAATCCAACAATTCTGTCCATGTCTGCTGATAGTCCGGGAGTTCGACGGTCTCGCCGTGATACTCCGCCGCAACAGCCGTGAAGAGGTTCGCCGAGCTGGTCGCGTCGATCGCGATGTGGTGCACGTTCATGAACCACGCCCATGCGTCCTCTCCGAGGTCGACGAGCACGGATTCGTAGCACGAGCGTGAGACGTCGAGCGGAACCGAAATTCGCTCATCCATCCACCGCTCAAGATCCGCTGGCGCTACCCGCGCCAACTTGCACCCAACCGGCGCAGACGCAGCGATCGTGGGGTGAGGGACGCCATCAACATCTCGGACCGTCGTCCGGAGCGCGTCGCTGCGGCCGACCACCGCATCGACGGCGGCGATGAAACGATCTGGGTCGATGGGTGCATCGAACTTCGTGAGCAGCGCCATGTTCTGATGCGGCGATTCGGGTTCTAGGCGTTGTGAAGTCCAGATCAGCTCTTGGGCAGGCGAAAGTGACCGTCGCGGGTGCAGGTGGACCGAACTGGACATGGTCTCAGGCGCTCAAGCAGGAGTCGAGATAGGCGGACATCTTCGTCACCGTCTGAAAGTTCTCGAGCGTGACATCGCCAGGATCGACGGTGACGCCAGCGGTCTCTTCCATCCAGTGGGTGATCCGGATGACGCCCAAACTGTCGACCGCTCCGGTGAGTAGGAGATCGGTATCTCCGTCCACGGCAATGTCGTCTAGGACGATCTCGTCTTGAATGAACTTGGTCAACGCCTGTGCGTGCGTGTTCATTACATCTCCTCCACTAATTCGACCGCCTGCTCTCGCAGAACCCGACGATCCAGCTTTCCGCTGCCGGTGAAGGCAGTGCTCGAAAGGCGCACCGTCGTAGTTGGTACGGCGTATGTCGGTACGACAGATGCAGCGGCACGTAGAAATGCTGCTTCGTCGAAGCTCGACGATCCGCCGAGAACACCAGCGATGATCTCATCTTCTCCGGATTCACGCCGGTGCACGGCTACCACGACGTTCTCTGCTGTACCCATCCGTTGAACAAGGGTTTCGAGGTCGACCTCGATTCCCTCGAGTTCGATTCGGAAGCCGCGGACCTTTACTTGGTGGTCGACGCGGCCATGAAAGGACATCTCGCCCGATTCGTTCGCCGAGACGAGGTCACCGGTGCGGTAGAACGTCTGGCCGTCAACCGATTTCAGCACCTCTCGATTGAGCTCGTCACGGTGCCAGTACCCCTTCATGAGCTGTGGTGTCGCCGCCCACATCTCGCCAACCTCACCCGCCGCCACCACATTTTTGAGCAATGGCTTGGACTCACCGGGGTCGATGAGGCGAATGGTGGAATTGTCGAGCGGTCGTCCGATCGACAACGGAACATCGGTCGGTGGCGGCGAGTCGAAGATCGCGAGCGTTACCTGATTGACTTCGGCCGGCCCGAAGATGTTCGCGAATCGAGCATTCGGACAGTGGCGCATCATTGCGCCGATGGTCTCGGACGGAATCACTTCGCCGCCGAAATGAACCCAGCGCAAGGCGGAGAGGTCGCGGTTGTCGAGGTCCCCTCGCAGGACTAATTGTTGAATGAGGAATGGCACCGAGTACCAGATGGTTACCGCACGATCGGCGAGGAGTTGACTGTGACTCGCTGGGAGACGTTGATATGCCTCGTTCACCACGACGTTTGTCGCGCCGGCGAGTGGCGTCGACCACAACGAAAAGGTCGAGATGTCGAAGTGGTGCGGCGAGATGTCAGCAACACGATCAGAAGAGCCGAGGTCGTAGGTCCTCAGCGTCATCTCGCCATACGCACGTCCGCTTTCATGGGTGTGCGAAATGCCTTTTGGCTCTCCCGTCGAGCCGGACGTGGTCACGATGTACGCAAGGTCCGTCGACTCGACCTTCACGGGCGGACACCCATCGTGAGAACGAACATCCTCGGGACCGAGAGCGACGCAGCCATCGAGGTCTAAATCGAGGCCGATCACTGCCCTCAACCGATGTATCCCGTGGATTGCTTCAAGACTCTTTCGTCGCGGAGCATGGGATAGAACGACCGAGATCTGCATCTGGTCACAGATGCGGGCGAGTCGACTAGCCGGCGACCCGGGGTCGAGCGGTACGGCCACTGCACCGGCCGATACGGCGGCGTGCATTGCAATGAAACCATCGGCGGATTTGTTGAAGTGAACACCGACGCGGTCACCGGCGGAAATGCCTAGAGAGACCAGCGCAGCCGTCGTTTGTTCGACCGCCCGGGCCGCCTCAGCATAGGTCAACGTTCGATCGCCGTCGATGAGGCAACCCTGTTCGGGCGCGACCATTGCCTTGTCGCTTATGAGCCCACTCAACGTCACGCCGATTCCTTCCTCGAATCCACTGCATCTGCAAGAGTGCCTCGCATCGTAGAGGTTGAACATGGTCCATTTGGTCCGGAGGCACTATCCGCCGTGATTGGCCATCACGCTTTTGGTGTTTGAGACAATGGGCTGGTAACGATCTTGCTAGGAACGGAGCGCAACGAGATATGAAGACCAAGGCGACGGTGGATCTTCTCGATCCGAGCGAGAGAGCCGCGTGTGATGCGGAAGCCCTCGACGCGCTCCTCATCAACGAGCATCCCACCAAGATGGCCGTCGCCGAATGGGCTCGAGTTGCACTCGACGACCCCACGCTCACACAACGCGATCTCGACTGCACCTTCTGGTCCGATGGTTGGGACCGAATCGGCCGCCGCGGACTCCTCGGAGCCTTGACCTCATCTGAATACGGTGGTCAAGGCAAGTCGCTTATCACCACCCTTCTCCAACTCGAGGGCCTTGGACTTGGATGCCGCGATGACGGACTCGTCCTCGCTGCAACCTCTCAGGTTTTGACCTTCGCACTCGCCCTCGAGCGATTCGGTAGTGACGCACAGAAGAACGAATGGCTACCACGAACTGCGTCAGGCCAAGCGATCGGTGCATTCTCCATGTCCGAGACCGAGTCCGGCTCGGATGCGTTCTCGCTCGCCACAACAGCAGACCCCACATCCGATGGCTACGTTTTGAACGGAGAAAAAGCCTGGGTCACGCTCGCTCCGGTCGCAGACGTCTTCATGATCTTTGCCTCGACCAACATCGATGCCGGGCGTTGGGGTGTGAGCGCCTTCCTCATCCCCGCAGGCACTCCCGGACTCACCGTTGGCGAGAACCGCCCGAAGATGGGACTTCGAACCACACCGTTCGCGAACATCACCCTCGACAACTGCGTGGTCCCCAAGACCGCGCTGATCGGAGCCGAGGGCTCCGGAGCGAGCATCTTCAGCGCCTCGATGGAAGCCGAGCGGGGGTTTCTCCTCGTCGGAACGGTCGGGGCACTCGAGCGCGTTCTCATCGACGCCGTCACGTACGGCCGAGAGCGGGAACAATTCGGACAGCCGATCGGTGCATTCCAAGGCGTCTCGCATGCGATTGCCGAAATCAAACTCGGCCACGAGTCGGCGCGCCTCCTGATGTACAAAGCCGCTGCGCTCCAACAGCAAAAGAACCCGTCGATGATGGCCGCTGCTCTGAGCAAACTCGCAGGCAGCGAAGCAGCTCTCTCAGGCGCGCTGACATCGCTCGAAGTTCATGGCGCTCGCGGCTATGTCAGCGAGTACGGGGTCGAACGAGACCTACGAAATCTCAGCGGTGGCGTCATCTACGGTGGCGCCACCGGAATCCAAAAAAATATCATTGCCCGTCTCTTGGGCCTACCGGCCTGAATCCAAAGAGGTCACACGCGTCGTATGCAACGTAGAAACAACACTCGAATCAAGGAACAAAAGCACATGTTCAAACGTCGTTCTCCCCGCATAGTCATGGCCCTAGTCGGCTTATTGCTTATTCCGATCTTCAGCGCCATCTTCACAACAAGCGCGTCCGGCCACGACGGAATTTCATCGGTTATCTACCTCGACGTATTCCCCGATGGCACAGCCACCGGGCAGATCGAGCACCCCGTCGACCTCCTCAACGACGAGTTCGGCACCGGCCTCGATCGCCAACTCGCGACAGAAAACGACATCGCAGCAATCGAGTCCCTCATTCGTGACTACAACGAGGACAACCTCAGCATCGTCTCCGAAAACGGCACACCGTGGGAGCTCACCTTCACGGGTGAAGTTGAGCCGATCGAAACCGAAACGCAGATCTACGCTGCATTCAAATTCGACGTGGAGAACGTCTTCGAGGCAGCGCCTCGCATCTTCGAAGTGACCTTCGAGGGCATCTTCGACGATGGCACGCACTTCGCTTCGGTCGTCATGCGAACAGACCCGGTCACCGGAGTGTTCTTGAACGAAGGTGATGCGGTTCCAGGGTTCATCAACGCAGACAACCCGGCACTCGGCGTCAACCTCGACGACCCGGACATCTTCAAGGCATTCAGCGGAACTGTGACACTCGGGATGGAACACATCTTCATCGGCACCGACCACATCCTCTTTGTGCTCGTGCTACTTATCCCGGCCGTGATGATGTTCTCACTCGCCGATGGCTGGTCACCCGTCCCAACGTTCCGTTCAGGACTGTGGCGAGTAATGAAGATCGCTACAGCGTTCACCCTCGCTCACTCGATCACCTTGACACTCGGCGGACTCGACATCATCTCGCTGCCGTCGAAATTGGTGGAAACAACGATCGCGATATCGATCATCGCAACGGCCTTTCATAACCTGAAACCAATCTTCGCCAACAAGGAATCGCTAATCGCGTTCATCTTCGGCATCTTCCACGGCTTTGGGTTTGCCGGCCTATTGTCCGAGCTGGGAGTCGGAAACGGCCAGCGCGTGCTCTCGCTGCTCGGCTTCAACCTCGGCGTCGAAATTGGTCAAGCCTTCATCATCTTGCTGTTGTTCCCAGCGTTGTTCTTGCTGCGTCGAACCAGCGTGTATGTTCCAGCGTTGCGCGTTGGCTCTCTCGTCCTCGCAGCGGTCGCGACCGTGTGGGCGCTCGAGCGCATCTTCGAAACCGAACTCGGCATCGACAACATCCTCGAGCGGTTCACACGAGCTCCCCGCGTGTTCTTCCTCATCGCTGCGGTAACCGTGGTTGCGGCCGGTATCCGACAAGTCGAAGCAATGCGCGGCAACCTGGCACCGATCCCCGGCGAGACGACGACTTCAACAGATGAAGTTGATCGGGAAGCCATCAACGCGTAAGCCAGCTCGGTCACGTCACCATCGGCCGAGGCACTAGCGGACCGAACTA
>CAYVHV010000013.1:0-77070 GCA_964451305.1 uncultured Acidimicrobiales bacterium
TGACCCTTGGGGTCAGACCCCAAATCGAAGGGTTAGGGGGTGAGGAGGAGCTTTCCGGTCGACTTGCGGGCTTCAAGGTGCTCGTGGGCTGCTCGGGCTTGGTCGAGTGGGAAGGTCGTGTCGATGCGGATGTCGAGATCCCCGGATGCAATCAGATCGAAGACAGCGCTGGCACGAGCGTTCAGCTCTTCCGGCGTGCTGATGTAGTTGAACAGCGTCGGGCGCGTCAGGAACAGTGAGCCGCCCCGCATGAGATCGAGCGGCGACACTGGTGGAACGGCGCCAGAAGCGTTTCCGAACGTCGCCATCAGACCGCGGACGCGAAGCAGATCCATGCTCTGTTCGAACACCGCTGCACCGACGCCGTCGTAGACGACGTCGAGTGGCTTGTCCTCTCCTGAGATCGACCGGATCTCGACAGCGAAATCCTTCTCCGAATAATTGATGATGTGATCTGCTCCGGCAGACGCTGCGAGCTCTGCCTTTGCCGCAGAGCCGACCGTCGCAAAGACCTCGGCGCCGGCGGCCTTCGCCAACTGGACGAGCAACCGACCCGTACCACCAGCCGCTGCATGAATGAGGCAGCGGTCTCCGGGAGCGAGGGGATAGGTGTCGACTGCGAGGTAGTGCGCGGTAAGCCCTTGGATCATGGCCGCAGCCGCGTGGTCGAATGAAACAGCGTCAGGGACGGCCACGACGCGGTTCGCGTCGGCGGTTCGAAATTCTGCGTATGAGCCGCCACCTTCGCCGACCGCGACCCGGTCACCAACGGCGTGGTTGGCGACACCGGCGCCTACCTCGACGACCGTGCCCGAGCATTCGAGGCCGAGAATCGCTGGCAGATCCAACGGGTACAACCCACCTCGTAGATAGGTATCGATGAAGTTCACGCCGGCCGCTGCGACCTCGATCAGGACTTCACCTTCGCCAGCTGAGGGACGATCTACCTCGGAAACTCCGAGTACTTCTGGCCCACCGGTCTTAGCTAATTGGATTGCGCGCATAGCCCATCTTGTCGGTTCACGGTCGGCTCAACAATTCGGTCGACTCAACAATTCGATTCCGGCACCTCAGCGCGCGGGGAGTACGGTAGGAAGCAACAAACGGGGGATGTCGTGATTGAGAAGGTACTAGTAGCCAATAGGGGCGAAATTGCTATCAGGGCGTTCCGCGCTGCGACACAGCTCGGGATCAAGACCGTCGCGATCCACCCGTGGGAAGACCGCAAAGCACTGCATCGGATCAAGGCTGACGAAGCCTATGAGATCGGCGAACGGGGCCATCCCGTCCGTGCCTACCTCGATCATGACCTGATCGTTCAGACGGCGATCAACGCTGGTGCCGATGCCATCTATCCTGGCTACGGATTCCTGTCGGAAAGCCCTGACCTCGCCGAAGCATGCGAGGCGGCAGGCATCACCTTTGTCGGGCCGGGTTCGGACATTCTCGAACTGACCGGGAACAAGATGCGAGCTCGCGAAGCAGCCGAGCGCGCCAACCTGCCGGTGCTCATGCAATCTCCACCGATCGAGGATCCGAGCGTCGCGCTCGATTTCGCATCGGATATCGGATTTCCAATCTTCGTGAAGGCAGCTGCCGGTGGTGGCGGACGAGGCCTGCGCCGCATCGAGGATCCAGAAGACCTCACCGCTGCCGTCGATGCTGCGCGTCGTGAGGCCGAGAGCGCCTTTGGCGACTCGACGGTCTTCCTCGAGGAAGCAATGACCGACGTGCGCCACATCGAAGCGCAGATCCTGGCCGATGGGCGGGGTGGTGTTGTTCACCTGTACGAACGTGATTGTTCGGTCCAGCGCAGGTTCCAGAAGGTCGTCGAACTCGCGCCCGCACCGAACTTCGATCCCGATGTCCGAGCACAACTGCTCGATGATGCAGTCCGTTTCGCCCAGTCGATCGACTACAAGAACGCAGGCACGGTCGAGTTCTTGGTGGACTCGACCGATCGCCATGTGTTCATCGAGATGAACCCTCGAATCCAGGTGGAGCACACGGTGACCGAAGAGATCACCGATGTCGATCTGGTCGAGAGTCAATTGCGTGTCGCCTCCGGTGAATCCCTGGACGATCTTGGTCTGAGCCAGGAAGTGATTCAGGTCCGCGGTTATGCAATGCAATGTCGAGTAACCGCCGAAGATCCCGCGAACGATTTCCGGCCCGACACGGGACGGATTCTCGCCTACCGCCCGGCGACCGGTCCCGGTGTTCGCCTCGATGGATGCGTCTACCAAGGTGTCGAGATCACGCCGTTCTTCGACTCGATGATCGAGAAGATCACCTGCCGCGGCCGAGACTTTGAGACCGTTGTGCGAAGGCTCCAACGAACGCTCGCCGAGTATCGAGTCCGCGGCGTGGCGACCAACCAGCCGTTCCTCCGTGCGATCCTCGCCGATGAGCAGTTCACGTCCGGAGCGGTGACGACGGCGTTTATCGATCAACGGCCCGAACTTACCGCTGCGTCGGTGGGCGCTAACCGTGCGACCCGTTTGCTGCGCTACTTGGCTGATGTCACCGTCAACCAACCGCATGGTCCCGCGCCGACACGCATCAACCCGGCTACCAAGCTTGCCGAACGCCCGTCGACCGAACCTCAACCCGGCAGCCGGCAACGGCTGCTCGAGCTCGGTCCGGCCGGATTCGCCGCCGACCTTCGAGCCCAACAAGCGATCGCCATCACCGATACGACCTTGCGGGACGCGCACCAGTCGATCCTCGCGACCCGTCTACGGTCCATCGACCTCGTCGCTGGTGCTCGCCAAATATCGCACACGATGCCGGGCTTGTTCAGCCTTGAGTGTTGGGGCGGCGCAACCTTCGACGTGGCGCTTCGCTTTCTCCACGAAGACCCGTGGGAACGACTCGAACGGCTGCGAGAAGCTTCACCCAACATCTGTACTCAGATGCTCCTGCGCGGTCGGAACACCGTTGGCTACTCGCCCTACCCCGACACCGTCGCTGAGAGTTTCGTCGCCGAAGCCAAAGAGTCGGGCATGGACATCTTCCGTGTATTCGACGCCTTCAACGACATCGAACAGATGCGTCCTGCGATCAACGCCGTCATCGACGTCGGTGGTGTTGCCGAGGGAACTATCTGCTACTCGGGCAACCTTACGAGCCCCGATGAAGATCTCTACACGATCGATTACTACCTCGGGGTCGCCGAGTCATTGGTCAAGGCTGGCGTTCACATTCTGTGTATCAAGGACATGGCTGGTCTTCTCCGTGCCGATGCTGCTCGCAAGCTCGTCACGAGTCTGCGAAACCGTTTCGATCAGCCCGTCCATCTCCACACCCATGACACGAGCGGTGGTCAGGTCGCAACGTACCTCGCTGCGATCGAGGCCGGCGTCGATGCAGTAGATGCAGCCGCGCCACCGCTGTCTGGGATGAGCTCGCAACCGTCGATGGCTGCGGTCGTCGCAATGGCCGAAGACACCGACCGTGAAGCCGACGTTTCACTCGATGCGATCGGCGACCTCGAACCATATTGGGAAGCCGTCCGTCAGGTCTATGCACCGTTCGAAGCCGGACTCGATTCTCCGACCGGCACGGTCTATCGCCATGAGATCCCCGGTGGTCAGCTTTCAAACTTGCGTTCCCAAGCCCGAGCGCTCGGCCTCGGTCATCGTTTTGAAGAGGTCGAGAACCTGTACGCGGCCTGCAACCAGTTGCTCGGTCGTCCAATCAAGGTGACGCCGTCATCGAAGGTGGTCGGCGATCTTGCCTTGCACCTCGTGGCGTCGGGAGTTACCCCCGCGCAGCTCTTCGAGTCGCCTGAATCGGTCGACCTTCCAGACTCGGTCGTCGGGTTCTTACATGGCGAGCTCGGCACCCCTCCCGGTGGATTCCCTGAGCCTTTCCGAACCAATGCCATCGAAGGACGGAGCTGGGAGCCGCATCACGAAGACCTCTCTGAAGCCGATGCCGAGGGGTTGAGCGGGCCAAATCGTCGAGCAACCCTCAACCAATTGCTCTTTCCCGGGCCATCGGCGGCCCAAGCAGAAAAGCGTGAACGATACGGCAACCTCGCCGTGCTCCCATCGCCGCTGTTCTGGTACGGACTCGATACCCATGACGATGAAGCATCCGTTGGTTTGGGTCGGGGCGTTCGTCTCCTGCTCGGATTGAAGTCCATCGGCGAAGCCAACGAAGAGGGGATTCGCCGAGTCAGTTTCCTCGTCAACGGGCAGACCCGAGACATCGACACTCGAGATCGCTCGGTCGCCACCGACCGTCAGGAGGCTGAGCGCGCCGATCCAGCTCGGCCAGGCCATGTCGGTGCGCCATTCCGCGGCGTGATCAACGTGTCCGCCGCCGTTGGAGATGTGGTCGAAGCTGGCGATACGGTCGCGCTGATCGAGGCGATGAAGATGGAGTC
Source organism: uncultured Acidimicrobiales bacterium (assembly GCA_964451305.1). Lineage (GTDB taxonomy): Bacteria > Actinomycetota > Acidimicrobiia > Acidimicrobiales > SHLQ01 > SHLQ01. The sequence continues at coordinate 4,394 of CAYVHV010000013.1, forward strand.
GAGTATCTCGACGCCGGTCGGAGGCACGATCGAACGTATTGCCGTCATCGACGGCGCATCGCTCGAAGGCGGTGACCTGATCCTCGTCGTCCGTCCCGCTGGTCTTGCCCCGAACCCCGAGGATCAACTTGAGAGTTAGAACGCGAGAGAGCAGTACGTCATGACCCGATTGATGAAGGACTACGTCGATACGCGCCGGGAAACAACAGGGTTGGATATTCGTCTCGACATTCCCGTGCTTCTGCCCGGCTACTCGGCGATCGGCAAGTTCAATGCCGACCCAACCCAGACCATCTCCGGTCTCGTCGCCACCGCCTACAGCATCCCGAGTCAGATCTATCGGGTGACAATGCGGACGTTCCGTAAGCTCACAAGTCCAAATCGATCGGTATACGAACAGGCGTCGCTACGGAACTTTGAGATAGCGATGACCGACTCGGAGATTCTCTACTGTCCGACGAGTCCCCTGATGCTGAAGGCATACCCGGCGGTGTTCACCGAGCCAATCTCGGGAACGTCGATCAACTTTGAGACCGTGGACGATCAGATGTCGAAACTGACGATCGGTGACGATCTTTGGCATGTTCATCCGGCATATGCGGGTGACGCTCGATGGGCGTTGCGTCGCATTGCTGACGAGAACCCGGAATTCGACATTTCGTTCGGAGGGAGTGAACTCCTCGAACGGAGCGCCGATGAAGAGCTCGGTAGCAACGACGGCGAAAACGAAGAAGAGTGAGCTCGAAAGCTCACTCGACTTCGTTGGTTCTGTTACCGCTGAGTGTTTCGCACTCGCAGGGTGGGCCTTAGCGGCGTGACATGAACAGTCGCAGAATGTACCAGAACATGGTCATCAGCGAGCTGAAGATTCCAACGGCTGCGGCGACGTGTGAACCTAGCGGGTAGGTGCGAACAACCGCCTGGGTGCGGTAGAGGATCGATGCTCCCGACACGCCGATCATGGCGAGGGAGAACCAGACGCCGAGCTGGAATCCGAAGATCACCGAGCCAATGATGGCGACAAGTGCGAGTCCGAATCCCCACATGACGAGCGGGCGAAGGAACGAGAGATCCTTGCGGGTGAAGAGCCCGATTGCGGTGAGCATGGCGAACGAAATTGCGGTGACCACGCCGGCTTGGGCAACCACGCCTGTGCCGCCGTCTTCTTGGAAGACGAAGGAGAGGAACGGAGCAAAGATGAGTGCTTGGCCGAATGCGCTTCCGAACAGGCCCATGTACTGGGCGCCTGGATCGGTGAGGTTTGCAGCGGCTTTGCTCGCGAAGGTCTGGATGATCGAAACGCCGCCGAGGAGGAGCAGCCAAGAGAAGCCACCCGTTCCGAGGAAGAAGTCGCGCATGGCTGCGGCGATTCCAGTGATGAACAACACGGCTTCGAATACGACGAAGGCGGCGAGGGCCATCGCAACGTGCTGGTAGACCTTGGCGACGAAGCTGGCGCGGTCTGCTTCAGGAGCGTTGATTACTGGTGTTGGCTGATAGGTCTCGTACGAACTCACGGGTAGATCCTTTCGAGGTCTCCACTCAGCATATTCGGTCGAACCGAGTGCTGATTAGTCGTTACAACAATGATTTCGGCATTTTTCATCCAGACTTGTAGCTATGACGCAACATTTCTCGCCCATTCGCATCGTGCAAACGCGATCCGTGGCCGAGAGCGAACATCTTGTAGACGCCGCTGTTGTGGGCGTTCACGAGGTCGAAAAGGCCTTTGGTGACGTTGACCGGTCGGTCATTGCGCGCTCGGCGCTGAAACCAATTCAGGTCATGCCACTCGTTACCAGCGGTGCCGCTGACGCCTTCTCGTTCTCCGATGAGGACATTGCGCTCGGGGCGGCGAGTCACAGTGCTGAGATTATGCACCTCGATCGAACAGCAGCGATTCTGGAGCGCATTGGCCTCGGCGAGTCGTCCCTCGAATGCGGTGCGGCCCGGCCGCTGTCGCCCGAGCAAGCAGACCGCGTTGTTGCTTCAGGTGAACCGTTCCGACGTATCCACAACTGTTGCTCGGGCAAGCACGCCGGGTTCTTGGCCATTGCCCAGCATCTCGGAATCGATCCGGCTGGCTACATCGAACCCGACCACGAGGTCCAGCGATTGGTGACGGGTGCGATCGCAGCGTTCACCGGTGTTGACGTGTCCTCCCAAGAGAGCGGCATCGACGGCTGCGGGATTCCCACCCATTCCGTGCCGCTCCGACTGCTCGCTCGTTCGATGGCTCGACTGGTGAGAGCCAATGAGGTTGACGAATTGGACGAGACGGCTACACGTGCTGCCGATCGTGTGGTCGCCGCGCTATCTGCGAATCCGCGGTGGATGTCGGGCGAGGGTCGCGCAGAGGTGCAATTCGCCGAACGCTCGACCGAACCGTTGCTCTGCAAGATTGGCGCTGAAGGGGTCTTCACCGCGGCGCTTCCTGAACGCGGTCTGGGGATTGCGGTGAAGGCCCGCGATGGGGCTCGACGGGCTGGCGACGTCGCGATGGAAACCATCCTTACCAATCTTGGCGTTCTAGCTGAACGGGAGGCTGTCCACACTGTGGTGAACGCGGAAGGTACGGTCGTGGGCACGATGTACGCGAGTTGGTCATGACCACATACGACGAAACAACCGGTTCGCCGGACAACGACGTCACCGTTTTCTCATCCGATACGGCAAGCACGACGGTTGTCTCCTCGGCGCGCGAGGCATGGAGATATCGCGACTTCATTTCGTACATGACCAAACGCGACCTGCGCACGACCTACACGCGCAGCTATCTCGGCTGGGTGTGGTCTCTGCTCAACCCGATAGCCGAAGTTGCGATCTACAGCATTGTCTTCGGCGTGCTCCTCGATATTTCTCGGGCCGTGCCCGATGCGCCCGGGGGCTTCAGCTCGTTCCCGCACTTTCTTCTTTCGGGAATCGCGGTCTGGGGCTTCTTTCGCACGATCTCGACGAAGATCCTGAACAACTTCATGGGTACGGTGCGCCTTCGGCGCAAGCTTTACTTCCCGCCGGTGGCTGCAGCATTATCGACAGCCCTGAGCACCATGGTGGAAGCATCCATCCTGATCGGCGTCGTCATCGCGTTCTTTGCGTTGTGGGGCCATATCTCGATCCACGCTGTCGTGATCATCCCCGCAGCGATGTTCGCTGCGGTATCGGGATTGGGCTTTGGGTTGGCGCTCTCGGTGCTCAACAGCAAGTACCGCGACGTTGGCTACTTGTACTCGATCGCACTTCGCCTCGGGTTTTATCTCTTGCCGCTGATCTGGCCGATCGAGTCTGCGGCCGGTCGCTTTGGCAATTTTCCGTGGCTTGAGCCTGTCATTACGTCGAATCCCTTCGCGAAGATGATCGGCTTTGGCCGAGATGGCATCTTGTTCATGCGTTGGCCGCCGCTCACCGATTGGATCTACCTGAGCGTGTTCTCCGTGGTGGTGCTCTGGGGTGGCTGGGCCATCTTTGCACGGTCATCGGCCGATGTTGCCGAGGGGCTCTAATGGCAAACGTCGACATGTCAGACGACTTCGCGATTCACGCGAAGAACATCTCGAAGAAGTTTCTCCTCGGTCGTCGAAGCACAAGTTTGAAAGACCGGCTCACCGGCATCAACGATCGCAATCGTGAAGAGTTCTGGGCGTTCGAAGATGTCTCGGTCTCGGTGCCGAAAGGTTCGATGCTCGGCGTCATTGGACGCAACGGTTCGGGAAAATCGACCTTTCTTCGGACCCTGTGCGGGGTGTATCGCCCGACGGTCGGCGAAGTCTTGGTTCGCGGACGGATCACCGCTCTCCTCGAGCTCGGTGCAGGGTTCCACCCCGAGCTCACGGGTAGGGAAAACGTCTACATGAACGGCGCGGTCGTCGGACTCGATCGCGACTACATGGATAACGTCCTCGACGACATTATTGAGATGGCTGACATTGGATCGTTCATCGACGCGCCGATCGAGACCTATTCGAGCGGCATGCGAGCGCGCCTTGGCTTTGCAGTATCGGTACAGATGCAGCCCGAGATCCTCTTGGCAGACGAGATCACCGCGGTTGGCGACATTGCATTCAGAGAGCACGGTGTGCGGCGCATGAACGAGCTTCGTGAAGGTGGTGCCACGATCGTGCAGGTCTCGCACAGCCTGCCGATGATGGCCAAGAATTGCGATCAGATCCTCTGGCTTCATCACGGACGCACTCGGCGCCTAGGCGATCCGAAAGAAGTCATTGAGGAATACAAGGAGTTCAGCGACATCGATCGGTCCGGTCGCATGATCGGTGGCGGTGACCCGAACAGCCCGCAACAGAAGGCTCGTCAGCGCAAGCAAGCTGTCGTTGCTGAAACACTCGCCGCAGAAGATTTGAATTCGGCCTGGTTCGGTCAGCTGAAGTTCACCGGTGCCGACGGTGACAACCTCATTGCGGGAATGCCCGCAGCGTTTTCGATCAAGCTGAAACTCGAAGAGGAACTGGTCGAGCCATCGATCCAGATCCGGGTGCTGGCCGCCGGTGGCAGACCGACCGGGTTCGGGTTTGATTCAGGTCCACTCGATGCGGGATCGTTCGATGAACCGATCGAGGCATCGATTGAAACGCTGGGTTTGGCTGCCGGAAAGTTCAACCTGCGAATCGACGTGTTGGCCTCTGGCACGGTCGTCGCGACTCGTCACAAGCGCATCGCGGTCCAGCCACCCGAGGATGCGACCGGTTCGTTTACCGCAATGCCCGCACGCTGGGGTGTCGCGTCGAAGACGAGCGGCGCGTAGACCAGCGATCGCGTCTTGAGGCTGCCTCGTCGAGACTCTCGTTTGCTCGTCCGCTAGGCATCGAAGAGTTTTGTAGACTGCGCCCGTGCGCTTTCTCCTCTTAAACGGACCAAACCTCAATCTTCTCGGCACCCGAGAGCCCGAGGTGTACGGCAACACGACGCTCGCCGAGATCGAATCTGATCTTGCGGCTCTTGCGAACGAGCTCGGAGATGAGATCACCGCGTACCAGAGCAATGGCGAAGGAGACCTCGTCGATCACCTCCAGGATGCAAGAGAGTGGGCTGATGGCGCGCTGTTTAACCCCGGCGGGTACACCCATACCTCGGTGGCGATCCGAGATGCGATTTCAGCGGTGGGCTATCCAGTTGTAGAGGTGCACTTGTCGAACCCGGCCGCACGAGAGGATTTCCGTCATGTCTCGATGATCTCCGCGGTGTGTTTAGGGACCGTTGCTGGGTTCGGTGCCGTCGGCTATGAAAGCGCGTACCGAGCGCTTCGCAGCCATGCCGCCACAGCGACGCAAATTTCGACGGCGAACGAGGAGCGATAGTGGCCCAGATCACCGTTGTTGGAGCTGGCCTCGCCGGTCTTGCCGCAGCTGTAACCCTGACCGAACGAGGAAACGGGGTGACGTTGCTCGAGGCAAGCGATGGCGTTGGTGGGCGCGTCCGAACCGATCAGGTCGACGGCTACCTACTCGATCGTGGCTTCCAGATATTGCTGACGGCGTACCCGGTCGCTCAGCGAGTCTTCGATTATGAAGCGCTCGACCTGCGACGCTTCAACGCAGGTTCGCTCGTGCAGCTCGATTCTGGCCGTGTTCTACTTGGCGATCCGCTCCGACGACCCGGTGACTTGTTCCCAACAATCCAGGCGCCGGTCGGCACGGTTCTCGACAAGGTGCGGTTGCTCCAGTGGCGCCGGTCGGTCATGTCAGGATCGGTCGATGACCTTTGGAGCAAGCCCGAATGCACGACCAAGGCGCGGTTCGGTGATCTGAAGTTCTCCGGCGACTTCGTCGATCAGTTCCTCGGCCCGTTGTTCACCGGCATCACACTCGATCCCGAGCTGTCGGTGACGAGTCGATTTACCGAGTTTGTGTTTCGTATGTTGAGTTCGGGTTTTGGCGCGGTGCCCCTCGATGGCATGGGCGAACTGAGCAAGCAGCTCGCGGCACGGCTTCAGCCCGAGACGCTCCGGCTGAACACCCCTGTCGAGCGGGTCACGGCTACGTCGGTGGAGACCGCTGGTGGTGAGGTGATCGAAAGCGATGCGGTCATCGTCGCCACGGACATGGGGGCATCGTCGACCCTTGCGTCGACGCCGTCATTTGGCTGGAATGGCGTCACAACGCACTGGTTTAGCTCCGACAGTCCTCCCTATGATGAGCGGTTGTTGTTCTTGAATGGGACGCGTGAAGGTCCGGTCAACAACGTTGCGGTCATGTCGAACGTCTCGCCGCGCTATTCGCCAGCCGGTAAGCATCTGACGGCCGTCTCGGTTCCTGGCCCAGCCGAAGCTGGTGCTGACTTGGCGGCCATCCGCAGTCAGCTCCGCGGATGGTTTGGGGGAGCGGTGACCGAATGGGAGCTCTTGCGCAGCGATGTGATTGCGCACGCTCAGCCACGGCACCTGCCAGGTGAGGATGTGCCTGCGAAGGCTCGGCTCGAAAACGATGTCTTGGTCGCTGGTGATCACCGGTACAACCCGTCGATTAACGGGGCGTTGCAGTCTGGGCGTTCGGCAGCACGCTCAGCGTTAGAACTCATTAATCAACGCTAAGTGTTCGACGTCCCACTCCGTGGGAGATTTGCGCGGAGCATGTTGGTCATGTTGTTTGCGTTATCAAAGTCGCCCATTGTTTCGATATGACTTCAATGGTAAATGCGACGACATGGGCCGTAACCAAATCGTAATCTTCACGCGCGGTGGTCGGTGGGGGTGCGTATTCCAGCGTTTCGCAGACGTTAAGACTTTAATCGCGTGAAACGAGTGAGCACCCAACGTGACCATGCCGCAAATTCATAACATTGGGGCTTGAACGATGTAATTACAAGCTTGTAACCTGACGATCCGCTCGGAGTTTCTGGAGACCTGAGCGTCGCAGTTGGCTGGTGGAATAGGGATGAAATATGAACGATGAGCGCGGAACTACGGCTCTCCTTAGCGCTGCAGGCGCACAAGACAATGACAACGCTGTGCCCGCGGGGATGCATGTTCGCAAGCGCAACGGAACATTAGAGCCCGTCGATCTGAACAAGATCGTCAACGCCGTTGCTCGTTGCGCTGAAGGTCTACTGAACGTCGACGCAATGCGTGTGGCGACACGGACCATCTCAGCGCTCGCCGATGGGGCAACGACTCAAGAGTTGGACGAACTCTCGATTCGTACCGCCGCTGGGTTCACCGTCGAGGAGCCGAACTACTCAAAGCTCGCTGCTCGTCTTCTCGCGACCTACATCGATAAAGAAGTTCGCAATCAGAACATTCCTTGGTTCTCAGAGTCGGTTCGTATCGGTCATTCCGTCGGCCTCATTGGTGACGACGTTGCCGCATTTGTCGAAGAGAACGCACCGGCTCTCAACGCAGCGATCAACACCGACCGCGATCGCAAGTTCGAGTTCTTTGGCCTGCGTACGGTCTATGACCGTTACCTGCTCCGCCACCCAGAAACCCGCGAGGTCACCGAGACCCCGCAGTACTTCTTCTTGCGCGTTGCCTGCGGCCTGTCCCAGAACGCTGACGAGGCCATCCGCTTCTACGACTTGATGTCGAGCCTTGCGTACCTGCCATCGAGCCCAACGCTGTTCAACTCTGGAACACGGCACGCGCAGATGTCATCGTGCTACTTGCTCGACTCGCCAGAGGACAGCCTCGAAGGCATTTACAAGCGGTACACCGACATTGCTCGACTCTCGAAGTTCGCTGGTGGCATCGGCGTTGCATGGCATCGCATTCGTTCGAAGGGTTCGCTGATCTCGGGAACCAACGGGCTCTCCAACGGCATTGTTCCGTGGCTCAAGACGCTCGACTCGTCGGTTGCTGCCGTCAATCAGGGTGGACGTCGCAAGGGTGCTGCATGCATCTACCTCGAGAGCTGGCACGCCGACGTCGAAGAGTTCCTCGACCTGCGTGAGAACACTGGCGATCACATGCGTCGTGCGCACGGTCTCAACCTTGCGAACTGGGTGCCAGACCTCTTCATGGAACGAGTCGACAAAGACTGGCAGTGGAGCCTCTTCGATCCAAAGAAGGTCCCTCACCTCACCGACCTCTACGGCGAAGAGTTCCGTGCCGCCTACGAAGAGGCCGAGAGCCAGGGCCTGTACGAGCGTCAGATCAAAGCTCGTGACCTGTACAGCCGCATGATGCGCAGCCTCGCGCAAACCGGCAACGGCTGGATGACGTTCAAAGACGCATCGAACGAAAAGTGCAACCAAACCGGAGAAGCGTCCGAAGACGGCACCGCAAATGTTGTGCACCTGTCGAACCTGTGCACCGAGATCATCGAGGTCACAAACCAGGATGAGACCGCAGTCTGCAACCTCGGCTCGCTGAACTTGGGCGAGTTCGTCGAAGCCGACGGCGAGTTCAACTTCGACCGCCTCGCCGAGACGGTGCTACACGTCATGCCGTATCTCGACCGAGTGATCGACATCAACTTCTACCCAACCGACGAAGCCGGATACTCCAACAACAAGTGGCGTCCGGTCGGCCTCGGCCTCATGGGTCTCCAAGATGTCTTCTTCAAGAAGGGCTTGCCATTCGACTCTCCTGAAGCTCGTGCGCTTTCGGCTCGAATCTCCGAAGAGATCTACCTGAACGCTCTCAAGGCCTCCGCGCTGCTCGCCAAGGAGTTCGGTACCCACGAGACATACCAACGCACCCGTGCGTCCAAGGGCGACCTCCAGTTCGATCTCTGGAACGTCGAACCCACACAGACCGAACGCTGGGCAGAGGTTCGTGAGATGATCACGACACACGGCTTGCGCAACTCGCTAATGATCGCCATTGCGCCAACCGCAACGATCGCTTCGATCTCCGGTTGCTTCGAGTGCATCGAGCCGCAGGTATCGAACTTGTTCAAGCGTGAGACGCTGTCGGGCGAGTTCCTCCAGATCAACCGGTACCTCGTGAAGGAACTGCAGTCTCGAAACCTGTGGGACGCAGACATGATCAACGCGCTAAAGCAGTCGGAAGGTTCGGTTCAAGATGTTGACCGCATGCCCGAAGACCTCAAAGAGGTGTACCGCACCGCATGGGAGATCCCAATGCGCTCGCTCATCGATATGGCAGCCGATCGTGGGGCCTACATCGACCAAAGTCAGTCGCTGAATCTCTTTATGGAATCGCCAACCATCGGCAAGCTCTCGTCGATGTACATGTACGCCTGGAAGTCCGGTCTCAAGACCACGTACTACCTGCGTTCACGTCCGGCGACACGAATAAACAAGACGACGACAGCGCCGTCAACAAGCGGCCCGGCGCCCACTAATGGTGGGGAACCAAAGACCTTTACTGACGCAGAGGCACTCGCATGTTCGCTGGAAAATCCAGAACATTGTGAAGCCTGCGACTGAATTAGCCAGCACGCTGTAGATAGACCAAGATCCCTTTCCCGCAACGACAGACAAAACGAAAGACCCCTCCACGATGGCACTTATTGACGACGCCCTGAATCCTGATTTCCAGAGCGAAGCTGCCCCGACGACAAGCGAATCCACGCTCTCTAAGCCGCAGAATATTCTCGATCCCGGCTTCGATCTGACGCTTCGTCCAATGCGCTACCCGGTCTTCTACGGGATGTATCAAGACGCCATCAAGAACACGTGGACCGTCGACGAGATCGACTTCTCAGATGACCTCGTCGACCTCGAACGCAAGCTCATGCCAGCCGAGCGCCACCTCATCGAGCGGCTCGTTGCATTCTTTGCGACCGGAGACTCGATCGTTGCGAACAACCTGGTGCTGAATCTCTACCAGCACATCAACGCTCCTGAAGCCCGTATGTACCTATCTCGTCAGCTGTACGAAGAGGCGCTGCACGTGCAGTTCTACTTGACACTGCTCGACAACTACATCCCGGATCACGATCAGCGAGCCGAAGCATTTGCTGCAGTGGAGAACATTCCATCGATCCGCAAGAAGGCAGAGTTCTGCTTCAAGTGGATCGACTCACTCGGCGATATCGATCGCATCGAGACCCCAGAGCAACGTAAGCAGTTCTTGCTCAACCTGATCTGCTTCGCCACCTGCATCGAAGGGCTCTTCTTCTTCGCCGCATTTGCGTACGTCTACTTCCTGCGCTCGAAGGGCCTTCTTAACGGCTTGGCATCGGGAACGAATTGGGTGTTCCGCGATGAGAGCGCCCACATGAACTTCGCACTCGAGGTTGTCAACACCGTTCGCGCTGAAGAGCCAGAGCTCTTCGATGCCGATCTCGAAACCCAGATCAAAGAAATGATCGATGAAGCGGTCGAGTGTGAATACCAGTTCGCTGGTGACGTCCTCTCCGAAGGTGTTCAAGGCATGAGCCTGGCTGACACCAAGGTCTACCTTCAGTACGTTGCTGATCAGCGTCTCGCTCAGCTCGGTATCCCACCTGTCTACGGCGTCAAGAACCCGTTCGACTTCATGGAACTCCAAGACGTCCAGGAGCTCACGAACTTCTTCGAGCGCACCGTCTCCAGCTACCAGGTCGGTGTCGAAGGCGAAGTCGGCTTCGACGACGACTTCTAGTTCAACGTCAGAGACCGTTCTCTACGGTCGGATCCTTTGTCGGCATAACTCCACTTGGCTGGGCCGTCGAGTTTTTCACTCGGCGTCTTGTTTTCGTGTTCGAACGTCACCCGAATGGACGCGTTGCGCGCAATCTCGGGTATTCGGAATAGAGATAACCCGCGCGCGAGTTATCTATCAACATGCGGGAAGATCAAAAAGTGGCTGGAGGCCACACGGCGAAAACAGAAGAACAGCAACGAGCAGGGTGGCGACAGCTATTCGAGATCGTGCTCCAAGTTCACGAGACGGACGGATCGATACAACTCGATTTGCCTGCCAACAAGTATGAGGAAATTCTCAACCTTGTTGAACACGAACGAGAGTCTTGCGGTCCACTGCTCGATCTCACCCTCGGACGTCGGGAGGACTTAATCGTGCTCACGGCAACGACTGATCACGTTGACGGCACGGCGGAGATCGCGTCGATCATGGGCATTGATCGCCCATCGTCGTAACCCTCGGAGCTAACAGCTGTCTGTACGCGTTGCGAAGCTCGACGCGCGTACCGAAAAGTCAGGCCCGGTTCGCTTTCCATGAGTCGTAGTCTTCGACGGCCAGACCGTCGGCGACCCAGCCGGTGAAACCCGTCTCGATATGGGAGATCTGGGTCATCCCCATGTCCTGAAGCATCTTGGTGGTCAAACTTGACCGGCTTCCAGCCGCTCAATGAAAGATGAACTCGCAGTCCTGAGCAAATGCGGGTTTGTGATACTTCGATGCCGGATCGACCCAAAATTCGAGCATCCCTCGAGGGGCATGCATGGCGCCTGGAATAACCCCGGACTTCTGGAGCTCTCGAACATCTCGAATATCGACGATCACCGCGCCCTCTTCGATCACGCGGCGATGAGCCTCGCTGGGCGAGATGTTGTCAATTTCGAGCCGCGCTGCGGCCATCATCTCTTCGACCGAGCGAATTACCATGCCCGGACGATACGCGCTCAAGGACGTGATGTCCATCGAAGGGCGAAGTCGGCGCCTACCATGGGGTGATGGCTGATCTGGTCGTCGAGCAACTCACCGCCTTGGGCCTCGAGTACGAGGTGGTCGAGTGCGACCCTGAACTCGCCGACACAGCAGCGTTCTGCGAGCACTACGGCTATGCCCCAGAGGACTCAGCCAATGCGATTGTGGTCGTGGGCAAGAGCGAACCGCCAGCGTTTGCGATGTGTCTTGTTCTCGCCGACAGTCGACTCGACGTCAACAAGGTCGTCCGCAAGAAGCTCGAGGTGCGCAAGTGCAGCTTCGCTTCAGCCGAGCAAACCGTTGACCTCACCGGCATGCAGATCGGCGGGGTGACACCATTTGGAACGACGAGCGAACTGCCGCTCTGGATCGACTCCCGAGTCATGGAACGCGACCGGCTCATCATCGGTGGCGGAAGTCGTGACCGGAAGCTTCTCGTTCCGCCCACAACGTTGGCAGGCCACCCAACTTCAGAAGTAGTTGAAGGTTTGGCCAAGCTATCCAACTGAGTATCGCGGCCCGCTACCGTTGAAGAATGCTTCGCCCCAAACGATCACGATGGTTGTGTCTCGCGTTGTTCTTAGCGCTGCTTGCCGCAGCGTGTGCGCCGTCGCCGGATGCCGGTGATGGCACTGGAATCCTCGAAGAGGATCCCAAGCTTGAAGAAGGTCAAGACGTTGAGGAAGAGAGCGCTACCTCCGATGGCGACGAGAACTCAGCTGCGGTCATCGAAGAAGGTGGCGGCGAGGTGGACGAGGCTCTGATTGTCGAGAGCTCCGGAGCATCCGACGGCGATCTCGTGTTACTCAACGCCGAGGAGATCGAACAGCTCTTGTCTGGCAACACGATCACCGGCAATTGGGTCGGCGAAGACTACGAGCAGTTCTTCAGCTCCGACGGCTCGACGATCTACCGCCCGCTCGGAGGCCAAGACTCGGTCGGGGAGTGGCGGGTCAACGCCGAGAGCGGACTCTATGAGAGCCTGTGGCCTGGCGTTCCAACCTGGGATGACTACGAAGTCCACCAGGAAGATGACACCTTCTTTTGGACTGGTCAGGGCGTTCAGCTCTCACCGTTCACCGTCGTCGATGGCGATCAGCTCACCGGAGCCTGACCCTCAACGAGAACGTCAGGACGGCTGCGCCCGGTTTAGGCCGGCGGGAATGAGCCGTTGCCTGTTTCCTCGAGTTTGGTGATGACATCGCCGACGCTGACGTCGCCTTCGGTGACCACCATGAGGTTGATGCCGCGGTAGCGCTTGGTCTTGTCCGAGTTCGAGAAGCGAGATGCGTCCATGCCGAAGCGGTCGGCGAATTTCGCGCAACCGTTGTGTGGCTTGTTCGACACCTCGAAGGTCGCCGAACCGATCGAGAAGCGAGTGCCGGCGGGAAGATTGTCGGTGCTGAGATCGAAGTCGGCGAGGATTTGGTCGCCGGCAAGTTCCCATTTGTTGGTGTCACCGTCGGCGAGTATGTCGAGAATGCTCGCATTCATGATGCAGACCTGGCCTTCAGGGTTTGCCTTGCCGTCCGGCGTCTTCCTATCGCCGCGAGCGACGTAGTTGTCACCAACGATGCCCTCACCCGGTACGACGTGGAATGTTGACACGATCTTGCGGACGTTGGTCTCCGGGCGGATCAGCAGTGTTGCGACGACGCCGTTGTCGGTCGGTGCGGGAGGGAGGTCGGCTACTCGTTCGGTTATCTGTTCGGTGGAGAGGTGGGCCATGCGTCAAGTTTACGGCATCACGAAACGCCCCGTATGCCTAGGTTTGCGCCATGTGGGCCAAGTGGGCGCATCAGCACGGGCGAGGAAATGACGAGCCGGTGAACAAACTTGCCATAGTGAATGGCGAGTGGGGCGCCTCGGTTCTCTATTACATGTCAGCTTCCTCGACACTTGCTCACTTCTCCACCGCGGCTCGAAAGGCCGTTGATGGTGTCGCTGCTTATCTGCAAGAGCACGCGGCGCCGTTCTTTGGTTCGGTAGATGAAGAGCGTCTCCCTAACAATGTTGAGCGCCATGGCCGACACTTGCTGGTTCGTGTCCCCGTTCCAGCTGAGCCGGATCACCAACGCCCGGGATCCCGCCACTACTAGATCGACCAACTCCGCAGTTACCCTGCGGAGATGGTCGAATTAGTACTTCGTGCAGAGGTTGGAGCCTTCCCCCTTTGGACGGTCGACGGTGAGAACGTCGTTCCTGATTCTCTGCCACTTTCCCCACGGGTGCTCATCGCGCTCGAAGATTGGACCGTGTTCTTCGACGATGTCGGAGGTGCCATGAGTGACCGTGATGTCATCGACGAGTTTGTCGGTCAAGGGTTCAAACTGGCCCATGCGATTCGGCGCGAGCTGAAGGGTTCGACCGTGTGGTTTGATCACCCGGTTACCGAAGAGCGCACGCTGATCGAGCGACGCGGCCCCAGGTAGCGCCTAGCTGTGGGTGACCGGAGTTGGGGGAGAGGCGAGCGCCCAGAAGATGTTTCCGGCGAACGCGAGGCCGGCAATGATCGTGAAGCCGAGCCGATAGTCGCCGGTCGAGTCGGCGAGAATGCCAGCGAGTAGCGGGCCGCTCACCGTTCCGATCATGACGATGATCGAAGACCATCCCATGATCGCTGCGAAGTGGGTCGTCCCGAAGTAGTCCGCTCGGATCGCCTGCATCTGTGGTCCGCGAGATCCCCATGCCAACCCGTGAAGAACCACGAATACGCCAATAGCGATCGAGCCACCGATCCAAGTCATCACGAGTAGTCCGACGCCGTGGGCGCACATCGCAACGACGATGATAAGGCGCTTGTTGATCCGGTCGCCGAGGTAGCCGCCAAGTGCAGTGCCGGTGAATTGAAAGACGGGTATCGCTCCAGCGATCAACGCTGCGTCGCGAGCGTTGAAGCTGCGGTCTTCAACGAGATACAACGCAACGTGTGCGATGACCGCACTCACGACGATGAGAGCCGAGCCGTGGCCCATCGAGACCATCCAGAACGACCGAGTGCGCATTGCTTCGGCAGCGGTGAAGTGGTCATCGCTGACGCCTTCGGCGCGTGGTTCCTTCGCTGCAACATCTTCGGGGATCCCATCGAGTGGTTCGCCCGTCTCTTCGCGGGTGCGACCGAGGAAGGTCGACGCGATGAAGATCGCGATCGTGAGCACGATGCCGGCGCCAGCGAGAGATGCCCGCCAGCCAAACCAGTCGAAGCTGAAGACAAGAAGAGGTCCGGCGAAACCACCGATCGCAAAGCCCATGGTTTGAATCGATAACGCGCGAGCTCGCTTACGCTCGAACCATGGAACCAACGCCGAAGTAATCGTGAGAAAGCCCGCCAGCGCCATGCCAAACGCCGCCACCGACATGGCAATAAAGAAGTGGGTGCGGGTCTGGATGAGCGAGAGGCCGATGAAGCCACCGAGGACGAAGATGCTGCCGAACCGCATGACTCGCTTTGTGCCCCAGCGGCGTAACCCTGAGCCTTGAGCAGGCGCGATGAGCGCACTACCGGCTCGAGTTGCGACGAACGCGACCGAGAAGAGTGTCTTTGACCATCCAAATTCAGAGCGCAACTCGACGGCGAGATTGCCGAAGCCTTGCATCCACAACATCGACTGCAATGCCCATAACGACGCGCTCGCCGCGACGACCTTCCAACCCGTGAAGACCCGTCGGCTCCAGACGGTTTCGTAAAATGGTTGTTGGGTGGTCAGAGGCACGAGGGACTCGATTGTCGGGTGTTCTCTGCCAGCACGACGAGACCACGTGGGCTTTCAGGCTACGTCGGCGGGCCCGTATCGAGATGTGCAGAGTTCATGGGGCCTGTCCCCATTACAAAATTGTCATGGGGCCTGTCCCCGTTGGTGGTGGAATCGCGTGTGGGGCCGTTGCGGCCACATGTTGGCACGGGGGATAAGGTCCGACTCGATGTCGTTGTCACCCGTACCGAAGTATCAGGCCATCTATCTGGTCCTGCGTCAACGGATTCTCGACGGCGAGCTGGCACCCGGTAGTCAGTTGCCCTCGCAACAGGAATTAGCCGACGAGTTCGCCGTGACGGTGATGACGCTGCGTCAGGCAGTTGCCGCGCTCGAGAACGAGGGTTTACTTTGGGCAGCGCGCGGCAAGGGCACGTTCGTTGCCGACAAGCCGGTGGACGTGCGGGTCGGGAACTTATCGAGCTTCGCTGAACAGATGAACTCCGCGGGCATGGATCTCAGTACTGACGTCCTTGCGATCGACACGATTTCTGCTGCTGAACATCCAGATGCCTCCGCAGCTTTGGAGACGACCGAGTCGCTGTCGCGAATCTTGCGGCTGCGGCGAGTCGAAGGTGTTCCGATCAGCTTGCAGCGCAGTTTCCTCGTTGCCGATACCGTCTCGCTCGATCCGGAGCTCGGACTTTCGGGACATTCGCTGTACGAAGCAATCGAGGAGTCGACGGGTTGGCAGATCGCTGAAGCTAAGGAGATCGTCACCGCCGTCGGGATCGACTCCGACGATGCTGCTCTCCTCGAGACCGATACGGGCCATCCCGCAATCCTGTCGATTCGAACGTCGATCCAGCAGTTCGGCCGACCGTTCCTCTACGACGAAGCGCTACTTGTGGGTGGGCGTTGCAGTCTCGCAGCGGATCGAAGTGCAGATCGACTAGCGATTGAGTACACCGTCGAGCGCACCGCGACCGAAATTTGAAGAATCCTGAGCCTGAGAGAACCAGCAGCCTCAAATTTCGACCGCTTTGATGGTTGGCTGGTAGTATAAATCTATACATCTAGATGTTTGGAGTTCGCATGTCTATGCCAACCGCTGCCTCACCCGAAAACATGGGTGCCCCAGATGACCTCGGGTTCTTTGGGGAGTTCGGCGGACGATACGTCGGCGAACCGCTCATCGAAGCCTGCCTCGAACTCGAAACCGCCTTTCTCGATGCCTGGGGCGACCCGAGCTTTCGCCAAGAGTTTCTCGATCTGCTCAACGGCTACGGCGGCCGTCCGTCGCCAACGACCGAATGCGGAAACCTGAGTGAGATGCTCGGCCTGCGTTTGCTCCTCAAACGCGAAGATCTCAACCACACGGGCAGCCACAAGATCAATAACGTCCTCGGCCAGGCGCTGCTCGCCAAGCGAATGGGCAAGACACGCTTGATTGCAGAGACCGGTGCGGGCCAGCACGGCGTCGCGACCGCCACGGCAGCGGCGCTCATGGGAATGTCATGCACCGTCTACATGGGCGAGGTCGACATGGAACGCCAAGCGCTCAACGTCTTCCGCATGCGCCTCCTCGGCACCGAAGTCCGGCCCGCAATGTCGGGTAGCCGGACGCTGAAAGATGCGGTCAACGAGGCCATGCGTGCATGGGTCTCCGAAGTTGGTGACACCCACTATTGCCTCGGTTCGGTCATGGGCCCCCACCCATACCCGTGGATGGTTCGCACCTTCCACGAGATCATCGGCACCGAGGCGCGCCAACAGGTACTCGAGATGACCGGCGGACTGCCCGACGTGGCGGTGGCGTGTGTCGGCGGCGGCTCGAACGCAGCAGGACTCTTCGCTGGCTTCGCAGACGAACCATCGGTTCGTCTGATCGGTGCAGAGCCCGCGGGCGGCGCAGCAGCGGGCCGTGGCGTTCCAGCGGTCGTGCACGGGATGAAGTCGTATTTCATGCAGGATGAGGTCGGGCAGATTCTCGAAGCCGAATCGATCTCTGCGGGCCTCGACTATCCAGGTCTTGGTCCCGAGCACTCCCACCTCGCGAAAACCGAGCGAGCCGAGTACTTCTCCGTAACCGACGATGAAGTTCTTGAGGCGTTCCAGTTGCTCAGCCGGACCGAAGGAATCATCCCGGCGCTCGAATCGGCGCATGCAATTGCGTGGGTCGTAAAGGCCAAGGATGAACTCGCCGGGCAAACCGTTCTGGTGAACCTCTCCGGACGAGGCGACAAAGACGTGCAGCAAGTGCAGGAGATTCTCGAACGATGAGTACAACATCAACGAATACTCGGTCTCTTCAGACGTACCTCAGTGAACGTTCCGCGGAACGACGGTTGCTCATGCCGTATGTGACGGCGGGGGTCCGTGAGGACTGGCTCGAGCTGATCGACGCATGCATCGACGCGGGCGCTGACGCGATCGAGGTCGGTATCCCATTCTCCGATCCGGCGATCGACGGTGAAACCATTCAGCAGGCATCTGTAGTTGCGCTCGAGGCGGGGATGACACCCGCACGGTGCCTCTCCGAGCTCTCCAAGCGCGAGTTCGGCGTACCACTGATTGCGATGACGCATTACAACCTCGTCTACCGCTACGGCCACGAGCGTTTTGCTGCTGATCTGGTGGGCGCTGGTGGTTGGGGAACCATCCTTCCCGATCTCCCACTCAACGTTGCGGGCGAGTGGATTGCTGCGGCCGATCAGCATCACATCGAGAACGTTTTGCTCGCCGCTCCGGTCACGAGCGATGAGCGCCTCGCGACCATCGTCGACGAGACCGGTGGCTTCGTCTACGTCGTTTCGACGATGGGAACCACCGGCGGCAGGGACACCGTCGACGACGCTGCGACGATCCTCGCTCGTCGAGTCAAAGCCGTCTCGGATGTTCCGGCGATCGTCGGCTTCGGCATTTCGAGCGCCGAGACAGCAGTGACCGCCGCTCGAGAATCTGATGGTGTCATCGTCGCATCGGCGTTGATGCGGCGAGTGCTGAACGGTGACAGCATCGAGGACGTTGTGTCGCTCGTGTCAGAGATTCGGATTGGCCTCGACGAGGCGTATAGTTCCTAGCGAAAAGCTGATCGGCTAGGCGGGCTCGGGGAACGGCCATGAATTTGGTGCGCACTCACCAATGGTGATGGTTTGTTGCATCATGACCGGAGCGAGCTGCCCTGGACCCGGGCATTCCACATGGCCGAATCCGAGCGCATGACCGACCTCATGATTGATGAGGTACTGGCGGTACTCGGTTAGCGAGGTCTCCCAGTCATCGACGGCGTTCAGCCAGCGATCGGCATTGAGCACCACGTTTTGGCCGTTTCGACATGAGAAGTAGCCGTCGGTGTCGAGCGGGTGGCACAAGAAGTCCACTTTGTCGGGGCTTGCGAAGATGATGTGAAACCCATTCGCGGGTAACGCGCCGTCGGTGCGACCGAGTCCTGGCCCACCGTTTGCCGGCCAGCTCCGTGGATCGGCGAGCACGCTGTCGACGAATTCCGCCACCTCGGCCGGATCGAATCCCGTGGCGGCTTCGACCTCGACTCGGTAGGTGCGGACGCCGGGGCCGGGGGCGCTGCCGGAGCTCCCTTCGGCAATGAAGATCGTTCCTGGGTCGACTGGGACCGTCGTGGTTGTCGAGGTGGTTGATGTTGAGGTCGTCGTGGTTGTGGTCGACGTGGTTGTGGTCGTCGTGGTGGTCTCTGGCGCAGTGGTTGTCGTCGAGCTCGATGGTGGCGGAGGTGCCGCTGTTTCGCTCGTTGTCGGATCAGCGAGTGCGGTGTCAACTTCGGTTGTTGGAACTGCAGCCCCTCCCGCAGAGGACCACACCCACAACATGACGAACAGCAGCATCGAGCTGAGGAATGGGGGGATAATTCGGCTCACACCACGACGTTACGCGGGCGGCGCGGTGCACTGGGTCATGCTCGTGGTGAACCGTTGATGCTTCGGTGGCACGCCGCTGCCAGCTTCGAGCAGAATCGTCACCGTACACTGGCTCGAAACCGAGCTTTCGAAGATGGAGCAGCACATGACCCCGAGCGACGTAACACTGATCGAAGATGCCATCCACAATCCTGACGAACCACGTCACTTCATGACGGTTTTGCCAGCCGGTGACGGTCGGTCGGTGTCGATCGGCGGCACCGTGATTGCCGAGTCGGATGACGCGGTTGTTGTCCGCGAGGTTGGGTACTCGATCTACGAACCTGTGTTGTACTTCCCGCGAGAAGACATCACGATGGATCTCCTCCGCGTCACTGACCGGACCACCTACTGCCCCTTGAAGGGCGACACGGAGTACTTTGACGTTGCAGTCGATGGAGAGGTCGTGCCCGATGCTGCGTGGTCCTATGTCAACATGCGCCTCGGTGACGAGCTGAAGCAACTCGTGGCGTTTGACTCGAGTAAGGCCGTGATTTCCTAGCGTTAAGTTCCAGCGCGGTTTCGCCGAACCTCGTAGGACACGAGCGACGCTGCGACGGCAGCGTTCAACGACTCGACGCCGTTGTCGAGCGGAATCGAGAGCAGTCCATCGCACGCGGCGCTCGCGTTCGCGCTCAGCCCATCGGACTCGTTGCCAATGATGTACGCGGCGCGTTCGGGTAGGTCGGCGCCGAACAGCGCTTGGCCGTTTCCGTCTAAGCCGTAGACAGTGAAGCGGTGCTGCTCGAGGATTGCAAGCGCCTCGAGGGTGTCTTCGGTGCGCAGGATGGACGCTCGGAATGCCACACCGGCCGAGGCCTTGATCGCAACCGGACCGATGTCTGCGGTGCCTTTGTGCGGGACGACGACGCCGTCGATGCCAGCCGCGGTTGCAGAACGCAAGATCATCCCGACGTTGGCCGGGTTGTGGACACGGTCAAGAACGAGCACCGAGCACGCCCAGTCCTTGCCGCGGCGACGTTTCTCGCAGAAGTCCGAGAGGTGCTCCATCGCAGGTGCAATGACGTCGGCGACAACCCCTTGATGATGACGTGCCGACTTGGCAACGGCGGTCACCTTGGCCTCGGCGACCCGCTCGATGGTGATCTTGCGGCTCGCAGCCATGCCAGTGATCGTGTCGATCTCGGGACCGCGGGCCGATTGACTGACCAGAATCTTGTCGAAACCCAGTGTTTGATCGTGCAACGCTTCGATGATGGGCTTGCGACCCATGACCGTCAAGAACCGGTCGCGCGGCGAGGTCATAGAGACCTTAGGGAGCGACGACGAAGGACAATTGGCCAACGCCTGCTGCGTCGTGGCCGTCATCGACCGGGCCGTAGGTGATCGTCGTTGCGAGCGTTTGCTCACCGACGTAGCCCTCCATGGTCTGCACTGCTGCCGTGCCTTCGGGGGAGAGGTCAAGGGTGAGCGAGATCCGGTCGGAAACGACGAGGTCCTCGGTCTTGCGAGCTTCCTGGATGGCTCGAACGATGTCCCGTGCCAAGCCTTCTGCTTCGAGTTCGGGATTGACCTCGATATCGAGCACGACGACCGCATCGTTGGAAGGAAGTGCCGACGCCGTGACTCCCTCGGCGGGTTTCACGTTGAGCGTGAACTCTTCTGGTGTCAGCGTGTGTCCAGCGATCTCGATCGATCCATCGTCGCTTTGGGTCCAGTTCCCTTGCTTGGCTGCCCCGAACACCTTCTGCACATCGCCCCCGAGCCGCGGCCCTAGGACCGAACCGTTGGGTTGCAACGCAAAGGTTGCGAATGATTCGAGGTCGTTCGAGAACTCGACGGACTTCACATTGACCTCATCGGCAATGAGATGCGATAGCTCCGAAACCGAGGCGGCGCCATCGCCGGCGAGGGTCAGCGATTGCAACGGCAGGCGCACTCGAAGGCCTTCGTCTTCGCGGAGGCGCAGTGCTGCCGACACGACCGTTCGGACCCGGTCCATGTTGGCGACCAGTTCGGGGTCAGACGGGAAGTCCGCTGCTTCGGGCCAAGCTGCCAAGTGGACGCTCTCTTTACCGGTGAGGTTCGTATAGATCTCCTCGGTGATCATTGGAAGGAAGGGTGCAGCGAGCTTCAAGAAGTTGACCAGCACGGTGTAGAGGGTGTCGAAGGCTTGGGTTTTGTCCGCCGACATGTCAGGACCCCAAAAGCGGTCGCGGCTGCGGCGGATGTACCAGTTGTTGAGTGCATCGAGGAACGAACTGATCTGTTCGGTTGCGCCCGCGAGGTCATAGGCCTCCATGCGTTCGGTCGTTGCTTCGGTCACCGCGCTGAGCTTGGCGAGGATGTACCGATCGAGCTCGTCGGTGGAATCCGTTCGAATCTCGGCCGTATATCCGTCGGTGTTCGCGTACAGCGTGAAGAACGAATATGCATTCCAAATCGGAAGCATGACCTGACGGGTCACTTCATCGATGCCGCGGTCGGAGATGCGAGCGTCTCCGCCACGAACGATGTTCGAATTCATGAAATACCAACGCAGTGCATCGGACCCCTGCTTGTCGAAGATCTCGCTCGGCTCGGTGTAGTTGCGCAGCTTCTTGGAGAGCTTCTGGCCGTCCTCGGCGAGCAGGATGCCGTGGCAGATCACGTTCTGGAACGACGGCTTATCGAACAACGCGCCGGCAAGAACGTGCAACGTGTAGAACCAACCGCGGGTCTGGTTGATGTACTCGACGATGAAGTCGGCTGGATAGTGCTCTTCAAACCACTCTTTGTTCTCGAAGGGGTAGTGCACCTGGGCAAACGGCATCGAGCCGCTCTCGAACCAGCAATCGAACACCTCGGGCACGCGGCGCATCATCGACTTGCCGGTCGGGTCGTCGGGGTTTGGACGAACGAGTTCGTCGATGTGGGGACGATGCAGATTCGTTGGGCGAACACCGAAGTCGGCTTCGAGTTCGTCGAGACTGCCGTACACGTCGATTCTCGGGTACTCGTCGTTGTCGCTGCGCCAAACCGGGATGGGCGAGCCCCAGAAGCGGTTGCGGCTGATCGACCAGTCGCGGGCACCTTCGAGCCACTTGCCGAATCGTCCGTTCTGGACGTTGTTCGGAACCCAGTTGATCTCTTGGTTTAGCTCGACGAGGCGGTCACGGAAGTCGGTGACTTTGACGTACCAGCTCGGTAGTGCTCGGTAGATAATCGGGGTGTCGGTACGCCAGCAGTGTGGGTAGTTGTGCTCGTAGCTTTCATGGCGAATGAGACGACCGAGCTCGCGAATATGGCGGATGATGTCGCTGTTTGCTTCAAGTACGTTGCGGCCAGCGAAGTCTGTGACCGCGCTCGTGAACTGACCCTGGTCGTTTACGGGAACGACCATGCCCATGCCGTTCTCTTCAGCGATGCGTTGATCGTCTTCACCAAAGCCTGGTGCGGTGTGAACAATGCCGGTGCCCTCGTCGGTTTCGACAAAGTCGCCGGACATCACGCGAAAAGCGTTGAGATCGTCCCGATCGGCAAAATATGGCAGCAATGGTTCGTAGGTGCGTCCAACGAGCTCCGAACCCTTCACGACGCTGTGTTTGACGGCTCCTTCGAGTTCCTTCTCGTAGGTGCCGACCGTGGCGGACCCGAGGATGAGGTATTCGCCGTCAAGTTCCATGACCGAGTAGTCGAGGTCCGGACCGACGATGAGCCCGAGGTTCGATGGCAGGGTCCACGGTGTGGTCGTCCACGCGAGCATCTTCATCGGGCCCGGATCGCCCTCGGTAGGAGTAAGGCTGAATGCGACGGTGACCGCGGGGTCTTGGCGAGGTCGTGTTGCATCGTCGAGGCGGATCTCGAAGTTCGAGAGCGGTGTTTCTGCTCCCCAGCTGTACGGCATGACGCGGTTGGCTTCGTAGATGAGCCCCTTATCCCACAGCTGTTTGAAGGCCCAGATGACCGACTCCATGTAGTCGAGGTCCATCGTCTTGTAGTCGTTGTCGAAATCGACCCAGCGAGCTTGCCGTGTGACCGTCTCTTCCCACTCGCTCGTGTACTTCAAAACCGATGTGCGGCATGCGTTGTTGAAGTTCTCGATTCCGAAATCGGTGATCGCGACGCGGCCGGAAACATCGAGCTGCTTCTCGGTTTCCATCTCGGCGGGCAGGCCGTGGCAATCCCACCCAAAGCGACGTTCGACCTTCTTTCCTCGCATAGTGTGATAGCGCGGCACGACATCTTTGACGTAACCTGTGAGAAGGTGGCCGTGATGCGGCAATCCATTTGCGAACGGAGGGCCATCGTAAAAGACGTACTCGTCGTCGTCAGGGCGCTGGTCGATCGATTCCTGGAAGGTGTGGTCTTCGGACCAACGCTTGAGAATTTTGGCTTCGATCGCCGGAAAATCTGGCTTGGAGACGGCGGGATACGGCGGATGTGAAGCAGCGCTCATAGCTGCTCAGGCTATCGGGCCGGAGGGACGCACTCGTCCCCCGGAAAAGCGAAGTCTGCAGCAGAAGGTCGGCGTTGAAGTAAGTCAAGAAGACCATTTGAGGCGTAACGAAAAGAATGGGCGATCGTGCCCATGACCGCTAGTGGCATATCTAGCACCCTTGGGGCTAGGTACGGGCGGCAACAATTTGGACTGAAGAGGTGTACTCGTATGACACGACTATTACGAGCCAGATATGCAATGAGCGCAATGCTCGTTGCTGGATTATTGGGATTCTTGGTCCTGGTCTCCGGCAACGCCGACTCTGCTAGTGCAGCGGTTCAGGGAGAGGTCGTCCCAGAAGATGCACGCCGTGACCTCCCCGTCGTGCTCGACGGACGTGTGCTCGCACATGCTCAGGTCGGCGACCGAATCTTTGTCGGTGGCGATTTCCAACAGGTCGAGCTCATCGACGGCACCGTCATCGACCAGCCGTATTTGTTTGCTTACGACATCGACACCGGCATTGTCGATCCAAACTTTCGCCCCGCGATCAACAACCTGATCCGCACCCTCGAGTCAGCTGAAGACGGATCTGGCCTCTACGTCGGCGGACGGTTCACCCGCTGGGACAACTCGTTCCCACTGCGCATAGCCAAACTCGATGCAGAGGGCGTCTTGGACACGAGCTTTACTACCAGTGCTTCCGCCCGCGTCCAGTCGATTTCTCAAGCTGGCGATTGGATCTACCTCGGCGGCGACTTTACCGATGTGTCCGGAGTGCCTGCGTCGGGTCTTGTCCGCGTCAATCGTTTGACCGGTGCGGTCGACACGTCGTGGGTCCCGTCGTTCCAAGGCTCGATCAATGGGTCCCAACTCGTTCGCCGAGTTGAGGTGCAGCCTGGTGGCAACCAATTGTTCGTCCTCCACTACGCAACTCTGGTCGAAGGACAAACACGAGAGGCCGTTGCCAAGTTCAACATCGCGACCGCCACACCGTCGCTTTCAGGCTGGAACATCCCGTGGTCTGCTCAGGCCGGCAACCGGAACTGCTGGAGCGCTCTTCGCGACTTGGCGATCTCTCCTGATGGATCCTTCCTCGTGATTGGCGGCCAAGGTGCCGACAACCCGCCGAACTGCGATTCGGTTCTCCGCTACCCAACCGCTGGAGAGGCCACGGTCAACTTCGATTGGTCGGCTCGGATGTACTCGAGCGTATTCAGCCTCGCTGTCAGCGATGTGTCGGTGTATGTCGGCGGGCACTTCTGCGCCGCTCCACGCAACGGAGCGCCTCCAGGGGGAGTTACATCGACCTTCCCCGGAACCGCCAATGGCTGCGATATCAACAACCCGAACGCTCCGATCAACCCATCGAGCATCGACCCGGAAGGTGCGGTGTTCCGTGGCCAGCTGGCAGCCCTCAATCCATCGAACGGTCAGGCGCTTGCGTGGGATCCGGGCAGCAACAACTTTGTTGGGGTCTTCGATCTGACGCTGATCGAGCGTGGTCTTCTCGCAGGACACGATCGAGACCGATTCAGCACGTTCCTCGTTGGACGGTCGGGATTCTTCGACCTCGATGCAAACTCGCCAGACACTTCGGCGCCTGATGTCTTCATCACAAGCCCAGGGCCAGACGCAGTGCTCTCGACATCGCCGAGCGAACTTGCTGGCTCCGCGGTAGATGACCGTGAAGTGACCGAGGTCGTGGTGCGCTTGCGCAACCTGACCACCGGTCAGAACCTTCAGCCCAACGGAACCTTCGGTGCTCCCGACGCCAACCTTCCAGTGAACACAACTGATACTGGTCTTGGTCAGGTCGCGTGGACCGTGCTGGTAAACAACTTGCCTCCAGCAACCTATGAGATCCGCAGTTTCGCGGTCGATGCGTTCGGAAACTCTGCAACGACGGTCACCTCACAGTTCACCATCGCAGGCACCGCCTCGTGCACCGTGGCACTGAACGCTGATGACCAGCCAGTTCTGACACTCGATCAGTTCCTCGACGAGGGAGTAAATGACCTCGTGATCCGTCGCGACGGTTCGTTCCTCGAGACAATCGATGGCGACAACGACACATACGTCGACACATCGGCTCAGCCTGGCGATCGCAGCTACATCGTTCGCTGGCGTCCTAATGGTGTCGTCACCGATGTGACGTGTTCGCCAAATCCGATCACGGTTCCTAACGGTGGTGGCGGCGCAGCGACGTGTTCCGCAGCGGTGAATGGTGCTGGCAACGTTGTCCTCAACTGGGATATCGAGGGTGTGACGACGTTTGTCATTCGCGACAACGACGGTTGGGTCGCAACGGTCGACGATGTGAACTCCTACACCGATACTGCCCCAGTGGTCGGCGATCGCACCTACGTGATCCGCTACCGCCCGGCAGGTACCGTCACCGATCTCACATGCTTACCAGACCCGATCACGGTTCCTAACGGTGGTGGCGGCGCAGCGACATGTTCAGCTGCGGTGAATGGTGCTGGCAACGTCATCCTCAACTGGGACATCGAAGGCATCAATACGTTCCAGGTCCGTGATAACGACGGGTGGGTTGCAACGGTTCAAGGTGCGTCCACCTTCACCGATACCAACCCAGAAAACGGCGACCGCACGTACATCATTCGCTACCATCCAGGCGGCACAGCGATGGACGTGACCTGCTCGCCAACGGTCAACGCCGGATAACAATTTCGCAGTGGAACACGGAAGGCCCGAGCGTGCTCAGCACGCTCGGGCCTTCGATGTTTTTGCGTTGTCTAGATCTGGTCGAGTGCTTCGTTGAGGTCGGCGACGAGATCGTCGCCGGTTTCGATACCCACCGACAGGCGGACGAGGTCGTCGGGAACCTCGAGCGGAGATCCGGCTGCTGACGCATGGGTCATGACGCCCGGATGCTCGATGAGCGATTCGATGCCGCCGAGTGATTCGGCCAACGTAAAGAGGCGGGTGCGCGTCGTCACCGACTTGGCCGCTTCGAGCCCGGCTTTCACACGGAACGAGATCATGCCGCCAGCGGCTTTCATCTGACGTCGCGCAACGTCAGCTCCGGGGTGGCTATCGAGGCCGGGGTACAACACGTGAGAGACGGCGGGGTGAGCGAGGAGCATCTCGACGATCGCCTCGGCGTTTTGAGTATGTCGGTCCATTCGAACGCCGAGCGTCTTGAGCCCACGTGTGGTCAAGAACGCGTCTTGGGGTCCGGGCACCGCGCCGACGGCGTTCTGAAGGTATTGGATGTCGTTGGCCCACTCTTCATCGTTGGTCGCCGCAAAGCCACCGACGACGTCGCTGTGGCCACCGATGTATTTGGTGGTCGAGTGGATGATCAGATCCGCGCCGTGTTGCATTGGCTGCTGGAGGTACGGCGTGGCGAAGGTGTTGTCGACGACGAGCTTCGCTCCGTTCTTGTGGGTGACTTCGGCGATTGCGGCGATGTCGAAGACCGTCAAGAGCGGGTTGGTGGGGGTTTCCATCCACACGATCTTGGTGGCTGGGTTCCAGTCGCGGTCGAGCGCTGCTGGGTCGGTGAGATCGGCTGCAGCCCAGGTGACCCCGGCGCGTGTGACGACCTGAGAGATCAGTCGGAACGTTCCGCCGTAGGCGTCGTTGCCGAGGACGACGTGGTCGCCTGCGACGAGCGAACGCAGGACGGTGTCCTCTGCGGCGAGGCCCGAAGCAAAGGCGTAGCCGAACCGGCAGCCTTCGAGGTTCGCGAGCGCTTCTTCGAGGGCAGTACGCGTTGGGTTACCTGTACGCGAGTACTCGTACCCGGTGTGGTCGCCCGGCGACGGCTGGGCGTAGGTCGAGGTTTGGAAGATCGGTGTGATGACTGCGCCGGTAATCGGCTCAGGGTCTTGACCAGCATGGATGGCGCGGGTTTCAAACCCATCGGAGTGTTCAGACATAGCTAGGACTCTACCGGCGGTGTGACGCTCAGCTTGGCGAGAGGAACTCGAGAACGTCGGTGTGGCTGATGACGGTGAGCGGCTGGCCGCCTTCGATCACGAGCAAGGCGTTGGAGTTTTCGAAGAGGTCGACAGCGGTCTGTACGGTTTGACCGATACCGATGGTTGGCAGGCCGGCTGCCATGACTAGCTCGACCGGCTTGTCGAGGACGCTCTCGTCTGCGAACGCAGCGTTCATGAGCTGGAGCTCTGAAACAGCGCCGGAGATCTCCGCAACAGCGAACGGTGGCTCGTTCTTTGCGACGGGCACCTGGCTGACGCCGCGTTCGCGCATGAGTTCAACGGCTTCGCGTACCCGAGTTTCCGGGTTGACGTAGATCAGTTCGGTGTTCTTATCGCCCTTGGCTTTGACGACTTCGCTGATGCAGATGCCGGTCTCGGCTTTGAGGAATCCGAGTGGGGCGAGGTAGTCGTCGTTGAAGACCTTGGAGAGATAGCCGCGTCCCGAGTCGGGGGTGAGTACGACCATGAGGTCGTCCGGTCCGAGTGTCTCGGCGACCTGTAGTCCCGCAACGACGGCGAGTCCGCACGATCCGCCGAGAAGGAGTCCTTCTTCACGGGCGATCTTTCGGGTCATTGCAAAGCTGTCGGCGTCGGAAACGGGGACGACTTCGTCGACGAGGTCGGGGTGATAGGTGGTTGGCCAGAAGTCTTCACCCACACCTTCGACGAGATACGGACGGCCCGAGCCACCAGAGAAAACCGACTTCTCCGGGTCACCCGCGATGATCTTGATATCGGGATTCTGTTCCTTGAGGTACTTGGCGACGCCCGAAATGGTGCCACCGGTGCCGGCACCTGCAACGAAGTGGGTGATCTTGCCATCGGTCTGTCGCCAGATTTCAGGACCGGTCGTCTTGTAGTGCGCTTCGGGGTTTGTCTGGTTCGAGTATTGGTTTGGCCGGTACGCGCCGGGGATCTCGCTTACGAGCCGTTCGGCGGTCGAGTAGTAGGACTCGGGGTCGTCTGGCTCAACAGCGACGGGGCACACGACAACTTCGGCGCCGTAGGCACGGAGCAGATCGACCTTTTCTGGGGCGACCTTGTCGGTCATGACGAAGACCGTCTTGTACCCGCGTTGGTTTGCGATGATCGCCAGACCAACGCCGGTGTTTCCGCTCGTCGGTTCGACGATCGTGCCGCCGGGTTGCAGCTCGCCCGAAGCCTCTGCCGCTTCGATCATGGCGAGCGCTGGACGATCCTTCGATGAGCCACCGGGGTTTGCGAGCTCGAGCTTCAGAACGAAGTCACATTCCACGTCGCTAGCGATCTTGGGCACACGAACCAATGGTGTGTTGCCGATGAGGTCAATGACTGAGTCTGCGATCTCCATGCCTTGAGTCTACGATCGAGAAACCACGGTCGAACGGAGAAAGTCGTGAACTACGAAACCATCAAACTCGACGAGGGCGAAAACGGGGTTTGGGAACTCGTGTTGGCGAACCCACCCGCAAACGCGTTGAGCAAGCAGATGGCGTTCGAGCTGCGCCATGCCGTGGCCCAGCTAGCGACCGATCCAGCCGTTCGTGCGGTGGTGTTACACGGCGAAGGCAAGGTGTTCTTCGGTGGTGGCGACCTCGTTGAATTCAGTGAGGGCGGCGATCAAACCCCGGCCAATCTGCACGAGATGACGAGTGACTTCCACGGTGCGATCTCGCGCATGTCTCGCATGAACGCTCCGGTGATCGGCGCGATCACCGGAACCGCAGGTGGTGCCGGGATGAGCCTGACGGCTGCGATGGATCTTGTTTTCGCCGGTGAGAACGCAAAGTTCACGATGGCCTACACCGCTGCTGGCCTCACACCCGACGGAACGTCGAGCTTCTTTCTTTCTCGTGTCATTGGTTTGCGCCGCGCGACCGAAATGGTGCTCACCAACCGGGTGCTCACGGCCGCCGAGGCGCTCGACTGGGGACTCATCAACGCCGTGCACCCAAACGAAGACGTGCTCAGCGAGGCGCGAGCGCTCGCGGCGACCCTCGCTAAAGGCCCGATTAACGCGTTCGGCGGAGCCAAGCGGCTCCTCGTCGAAGGAGCGAACTCTTCACTTGGTGAGGCAATGGAACGCGAATCGTTCGCCATCGCAACTCAAGCGCTGCACCCTGAGGCAGTAGAAGGCATCGACGCCTTCCTTAACAAACGCCGCCCCGAGTTTCCGTAGGGCTCAGATACTCAGTCGTAGCCAGCGAGGTCGTCGACCGCGGTGATCTTGGTTGGTGTGAGGCGCACGACGAGCTCACCGGGCACGCCGTTTCGTTCTCCGAATTCCTCGGCCCGGTCTTCTCCCATGTAACGGCGACCGATGTTGGTGGCGACGGCGCGGACGTTGTCGAGATCGTCGTCGATGGTGATCGTGCCATCGATCTTGACGAACGCGAACGGTGGTTCTTCCAAGTCGACCACCAAGCTTGCGCGGCCCTCTCGTTGCAACGCCTTTCCCTTGCCGCTTTCGCTGTGGGTGTTGAAGATGATGTCGTCACCATCGAGGGTGAACCAGATCGGCGCTACATGTGGTGCGCCAGTCTGCGACACCCACGCCAACTTGCCAGTTCGGGTTCCGGTCAGGAGAAACTCTTGGGTCTCAGTATCTGTCATTTCACGCATGGGTGAGCCCTCTTCTCTGTTGGATCTGGTTTAGCCCGAGACCGAGCGTAGGAACCATTTCTGGAGCGCGTCGACGGCGCCTTTCATGGTCTCCGGGGTTCCGCAGAAGCTGAAGCGCATGAAGCGGTGGCCGTCGGTCGGGTGGAAGTCGACACCCGGGGTGGCTGCGACGCCGAGTTGGTCGAGCCACTGTTTGGCGAGGGCTTTGCTGTCGGCGGCGAGGTGGTCGGTGCGGGCCCACACGTAGAACGCGCCGTCGGACGGGGCGAGATCGGTGAGACCCGCTTTTGGGAAACCTTCGAGCAAGATCTCTCTGTTCGTTGCATAGCGAGCGAGATGCTGGTCAAGTTCAGACCGACAGTCGAGAGCGGCGACGGCCATGTGCTGGCTGATCGCCGGTGGGCAGATCACCAGATTCTGGGCGAGGCGATCGAACAGCCCGGTCAATCCGTGTGGCAGCACCGTCCAGCCGATACGCCAGCCCGTCATCGAGAAGTACTTCGAGAACGAGTTGATGACGATTGCGTTGTCGGAGAACTGACTCGCGGTTGCAGTGACTGCGTCGCCGTAGGTGAGCCCGTGGTAGATCTCGTCGCTGATGAAACGTACGTCGTTGTCGTCGGACCATTCGACCAATGCCCGGAGTTCCTCCGGCGACAAGACCGTGCCGGTTGGGTTGGATGGGCTTGCGACGATCACGCCGTCGAGCGGTCCAGCAGCCTCGAGCAGTTCGACCGTTGGCTGGTAGCGGGTTGACGCGTCCACGTTGATCGCAACGGGTTCCATATGCAGCGCGGTGAGCATATTTCGGTAACACGGATAGCCAGGCTCACTGACTGCCACACGGGCGCCCGGTTCGAACGCTGCGAGCAGCCCGATCACAAACGCGCCGGACGCACCTTGGGTGATCGCAATGCGGGCTGGGTCGATGTCGAGGTCGTACTGGCTCTTGATATGGCCAGCGATTGCTGGCGCGATCTCGGGGATGCCGCGGCTGGTTGTGTAACCGAGCGTGTGCGAGTCGAGCAGTTCATGGGCGACCGCAACTGCGCCCTGCGGCGCGCCGGTGGACGGCTGGCCGACTTCGAGGTGGAACACAGCCCCGCCCGCCTGCTCTCGCTCTTGGGCCGCCGCAACGACCTCCATAACATAGAACGGATCGATCTGCCGGGTCACCTCAGCCACCGCTCGCGAACGCGCTCGCGAGCACACCGGGTGGTGTGGGGTCGTCACGACTGTCGAGCCAGCCGTGGGGGAGCGCCACACGCTTTGGCCCATGACTATGGCCTCTCGTGAGGCGCGCCGCCTCGGGTGGAAACTCCTCGTCTTCGAGCCGGCCGAGGATCTCGATCATGTCTTCACGGCTCGTCATCATGGAGATCTCCTTGCGGAACTTTCCACCCACAGGGAACCCCTTCAGATACCAACTGGTGTGCTTTCGAAAGTCGCGTGCACCGCGGTCGTCACCCAGCCAGTCGGTGAGGAGGTCGAGGTGTGTGACCATGATCTTGACGACGCCATGAAGCGATGGGGCGGGGGTGATCTCACGGCCTTGGAGCCCTTGGGTCAACTCACGAAACAACCATGGGCGGCCGAGGCACCCGCGGCCGACGACCACGCCGTCGCACCCGGTCTGTTCCATCATCGCAATCGCATCGGAGGCTTCCCAGATATCACCGTTGCCAAGAACAGGAATGGACGTGACGTGGCTCTTGAGCTCGCCGATCGCCTCCCAACGAGCGGTTCCCGAATAGGCCTGTTCGGCAGTGCGAGCATGAAGGGCCACGGCGGCCGCACCTTCGTCTTCGGCGATCTTGCCGGTGTCGAGCATCGTGATGTGGTCTTCATCGATGCCGATACGAAACTTCAAGGTGACCGGAATGCCCTCGGCATTCGACACCATTGCTCGCACGATGTCGCGTAGGAGAACCTGTCGCCAGGGCAGTGCACTGCCGCCACCATGACGGGTCACTTTCGGAACCGGACAGCCGAGGTTCATGTCGATGTGATCGACCTGGCCTGCGCTGACGAGCTTCTTAACCGCTTCACCAATCCAGTACGGGTCGGTGCCGTAGAGCTGGATGCTTCGCGGTGTCTCATCGTCGGCGAACTTGGCCGAATGCAACATCTTCTGGTGGCCCTCGATCAACGCCCGAGCGGTGATCATCTGGTTCACATAGAGACCCCCGCTCGCGGTTGTGGCATCGCCGGGAGCTGGGCTGGGGTCGTCGTAGGCCATCTCGTTACCGAAGCGGCGGCATAAGGTCCGGTACGGTGCCGTCGTGACCCCGGCCATCGGTGCGAGCACGACGGGCGGGCTGACGGTGATCGGCCCGATCTTCAATTCGGTAGGCAGGCCATTCGCTGTGCTGAGCGGTGACGCGGAAGAGTCCATCTCTTCATTCTGGCAGGGCCTCACAACTTTGTGGCTATCGATGTGGTTGTGGCTAACGATGTGATTGGCGAGGTATGTCGATCTTCCGGTTGAACGTGTACACACGTCGTGCCTTAGCGTTGTTGCTGAAACGAGCGATGAGGTGCGGGATGCGTTGGAGAGTGAGCAGAGTGTGGTGGGCACTCGTAGTCGTTGCGGTTTTTGCAACGGCGTGTAGCGGGGCGACGGATTCGGCCGAGCCAGAGCAGCCGGCCTCGGGGAGCGACTCTGGAGATGGTGCGGAGACGAGCGAGCTGGGCGTCGATACCACCGGCACCGTGGCCGTTATCGACCAAGACCTCGACTGGCAGCGCTGTCTCGAGAACCTCGAATGTACGACCGTGGTCGTTCCGTTGGACTACGACGATCCCACCGGCGAAACCACCGAACTCGCCGTCACCCGTTGGGTTTCCGAAGATCCTGAGGAACGGATCGGCACCCTGTTTGTGAATCCCGGCGGCCCAGGTTTTGGCGCCGACTTTTTGGTCGACAGTCTGGCCAACTTTGCGATCCTTGAGCTCGGCATCTTTTTCGACATCGTCGGAATTGATCCGCGCGGTACCGGTTCGAGTAATCCCATCGATTGCAATAGTGACTGGGTCGAAGACATCAACACGTCACTGACCGAAGCCGACGGTTTGGCCGACGACGTCGAGGCGTTCATTGCCGACTTTCAAGAGATGGGAGCCGAGTGTCTCGAGGAACATGGTGCGGAGTACCTCGCATCGATCACTACCGAGAACGCCGCTCGTGATCACGAAGCGGTGCGCATTCTCTTGGGCGACGAGCCAATGAACTTCATGGGAGCCAGCTACGGAACCACGCTCGGCTCGGTCTACGCAACGATGTTCCCCGACAACCTCCGGAGTCTTGTCCTCGACGGAGCTGTTCTGCCGGACGCGGGTCTGCTCTCTCCGGACGAAGCTGAGGACGTACAACTACAACTCGAACGCATCGAGGCGTCGTGTGATGCTTGGGAAGATTGCGCGCTCAACGGCCAAGGCTGGATCGAGAGCTTCGATGCCCTCGAAGCCAAGCTAATCGACGGGCCGATCGGCCCGCTCACGCTCGGAGAGTTTCAAAACGTTGCCGGGCTTGCGATCGCCGCACCATCGTTCATGGGCGACGTTGCGTTCGGTGTCAGCGAGGCGCTCGACGGTGACGGCACCAGCCTTTCCGAGCTCAGCAACTTTCTCCTGACACCGCTTCCAGAAACTGGCAATCCCGCAGAGTTCGCAGGAGGGTTGCCAGCAATTCACTGCGCAGACGGCATCGAATGGTCGATGGTCGAGTCGGCCCAAGTGCTCCAGGTAGCTGAAGAAACCGCTGCTGCGAACCCGGACCTCGGACCGTTCTTCGGCATTCCGTGCGATCAGTGGCCCGTGCACGGTGACGGCCTTCCAGCGATCGACTATCGGGGGACAGCCCCCGTGCTCGTCATTGGAAATACTGGCGACGCGGTTACTCCAGTTCGTTATGCCGCCGAGATGGTCGGAGCCTTTGGAGATCGAGCGCGCCTGTTGACCTGGGACGCCACGGGCCACGTCGCCTTCGGCTTCGGCTCGAACTGCATCGACACCTTGACGCTCGACTATCTCGTCGACCTGGTGCTTCCGCCCGATGGCACCGTCTGCCCGCTCGAAGGGTTGCTCGGTGTGGAGCTGGAGGAAGACCTGACCATCTTGGACGTCGGCCGCGGCTCGACCGCAGACGCGTTGGGCATCGAGGTTGGCGACCGCATTCTCTCGGTCGATGGTGTGGAGATCTCGACGTTCTTCGACCTCCCACGGTTCGCTGCGGGTCAGACCGACGTGCTGGTCCTGGAACGCGACGGCGAGCAAGTGCAGGTCGAGGCCACGTTCGACCTTCCCGAATGGGAGCTGTGGCGTCAGGCCGAATAGCGGGGGTTACGTCGCCATAAGGCCGGGAATCAGCGGTCGAATTCGGTGGCGCGGAAGCCCGATCACGTTGTCGTAGCTTCCTTCGATCGCGGTGACGAACGCGCCGCCTCTTCCTTGCATTGCATACGCACCAGCTTTGTCCGCGGGCTCGCCAGTACCGACGTACCAGCTGATGTCTTCGCTGCTGAGCTCGGCGAAGTGGACGACCGTCCGCTCGACGAGCGATGTCAGATCGTCGCCGACGCGAACCGCCACGCCGGTGAATACCTCATGGGTGCGCCCGGACAATGAGCGGAGCATTTCTTCGGCGTGTTGGTCGCTCGATGGCTTGCCCAGAAGATCGCCGTCGAGGACAACGATCGTGTCCGCCGAGATCACGACATCGTCAGAGGTGATGTCGTCTGACGATGCAATCGCGGCGGCACCCTTCTCGATGGCGAGTCGTTCGACGTAGGCCGCTGCGGGTTCGTTTTCGTTCGGTGTCTCGTCGATATCGGCGGCGCGAATGGTGAGGTCGAGGCCAAGTTCTTCGAGGAGTACCTTCCGGCGTGGCGAGCCAGAGGCAAGAATGATGCGCACGGCCAGCACGGTAGTGACTAATGCCCCATATGCCACGGCGGAACGTCATGCCACGCTCTGGGTGCAGCACTCTGCCCCTGGTGACACGACGCAAGGAAAACCTCATGAGTGAAACAGTTCTCGTAACCGGTGGTGCTGGTTACATCGGTAGCCACACCGCCATGGCGTTGATCACCGCTGGTCACAACGTTGTTGTCATCGACAACTTTGTGAACGCAAAGCCCGATGCGCTCGGTGTTGTTTCTGAGCTCACCGGCAGCGAGATTCCTGTGATCGATGGAGATGTTCGAGATGTCGAACTCGTCACCAACGTCATCCAAGACCATGGGGTCACCGCGGTCATCCATATGGCTGCGCTCAAGGCCGTTGGCGAATCTGTCGAGATGCCGCTCGAGTACTACGGCAACAACCTCGAATCGGCTATCGCCACGCTCCAAGCAATGCGCAACGCAGGCATCTACAAGTTCGTGTTCTCCTCATCGGCCACCGTGTACGGCGACCCGGAGAGCTGCCCCATCCCCGAGGACGCTCGCATCGGAGCCACAAACCCCTATGGCATGACCAAGGAAATGATCGAAGTCATTATGTGCGACCTCGCAGCATCGGACGATCGATGGAAGGTCACCGCGCTTCGCTACTTCAACCCCGTCGGTGCCCATGAGTCGGGCAAGATCTCCGAAGCACCGCTCGGCAAGCCGAACAACCTCATGCCGATGATCATGGAAGTTGCGACCGGCAAGCGCGAACAGGTCATGGTCTTTGGAAACGACTGGCCAACCCCTGACGGCACTGGCGTTCGCGACTACATCCACATCATGGATCTGGTCGAAGGCCACGTCGCAGCGCTCGAACATCTCGACGCGCAAGACGGCTACGAGGTCTACAACCTTGGACAGGGCAAAGGCGTCAGTGTTCTCGAACTGATCGCTGGCGTCGAAGAGGCCACCGGGAAGACCATCCCGTACGAGATTGCAGAACGCCGCGCTGGCGACATCGCCGAGTGTGTTGCGGACCCAACCAAGGCCAACACCGTCCTCGGCTGGAAGACCACCCGAGATATCTCCCAAGCCTGTCGAGACGCCTGGAATAGTCAGTAGTTCAGCTCCGCCAAGCGGCTCCGCCGCTCATTCTGGCGGAACCGAACTACTTCGATAACTCCCTTTCAGGGGGACCGTTCAGGCCACGGAGGCCGAACGTCGGAGACGGCGATTGTCAATACCGCCTCCGGCGTCCAGGCTGCGTGCCGCTTGAACGCTCCCCCCCCGAAGGGGAGCACAGCTGTAAGCCGGAACGTGGCAAAATCGGCGACGGAGTCGCCTGCCGAATTAGGGCTTACAGGATTCGGCGGTCGGCGGCCCAGCGGGTGAGTTCGTTTCGGTTGCTGAGTTGCAGCTTCCGGAGGACAGCGCTCGCGTGAGATTCGACGGTCTTGATCGAGATCGTGAGCCGACGGGCGATCTCTTTGTAGAGGTACCCGCGGGCGAGGAGGCGCATGACCTCTTGTTCTCGTGCGGTCAGCTGATCGATTTCTGAATCGACGTTGGGCTCGGGGATGTCGGTCGAGAAGGCATCGAGAACGAAACCGGCGAGGCGGGGAGAGAACACTGCGTCACCGCTGGCAACCCGGTTCACCGCGTCGACAAGTTGCGGGCCCTCGGTCGCCTTTGTGATGTACCCGCGGGCCCCGGCCCGGATGACAGCGATGACGTCCTCAGCCGCATCTGATACCGACAACGCGAGAAAGACGGTGGTGACGCCCCGGGAGACACACCCGGTGATGACGTCGGCTGCCGTGCCGCTCGGGAGGTGCACATCACAAACCACAACGTCGGGTTTCGAGCGGCTGATGAGATCGATGGCGGCGGGAACGTCACCGGCTTCGCCGACGATGTCGAAGTCGGTTTCGAGCTCGGCCCGAACACCGGCTCGGATCAAAGCATGGTCATCGACCAAAACGATGCGTGTCATTTGTGGCTCCCGTTCGTCGCTGGGTCGGTGCTGATCGGGAGGCACAGCTCTATCTCGGTGCCGTGCCCGGGTTCGGAATGGACCGCCGCGCGGCCGCCGGCGCGTTCCATTCTGCCGATGATGGACTCTTTCAGACCGCGGCGGTCAGCGCCGACATCGGTGTGATCAAATCCTGCTCCCGTGTCTCGTACGAACACGACGATCGAATCGGGTAGGCGCTCGATGAAGACATCGATCGTCGTGGCTCCCGAGTGGACCGCCGCGTTGGTCATTGCCTCGCTCGCCGCTGCGATGAGCAAGGACACGTCGGCGTCGATCGTGTCGCCGGTATCACCGATCGACACGACCTCGATCTTGACGCGATGCATGCGCTCGACCTCGCTTGCCGCACGTTCGATCGCCTGGCCGAGGTGGACACTGTTTGGGCCGGCAGCTTTGGGTCCGTACAGCCACGCTCGAAGCTCTCGTTCTTGTTGACGGGCCAGGGCTGCGGTTTGGACGGGGTCGTTGGCGTTGCGTTGGATGAGCGTCAGCGTCTGGAGCACCGAGTCGTGCAGGTGGGCCGAGATGCGAGCTCGCTCGTCGGTACGGATTCGGTCGAGTCGTTCATCGTCGAGTGCTCGTCCCATTTGGATGACCGATGGAGCGGCAACGATCGTGACACCGGCGACCATGGCGGTGCCCACGACGATGGCGGTGATGATGTTGAGGACCGACAGGCTCGCGGTTGTGGTCAGTGCGATGATTCCGCCAGCGGCCACGGTGATCCCGGCGACGAGGCGCACGACGACGGTTGCGCCGCCGGCTTGATCGACGCGGGTCCACGCGATGAGGCCACCAGCGAGGATCAGGCCGACCGGCAGCGTGAATTGGCGGACAGCATCTGGAGCGACGAGGCCGAAGAGCAACATGAGGCCGATGACGATCATCGCGATCGCGATGTGGCGGTGCGCCGAAGTCGCTGCCTTGGGAGTTGGGCTGTACGGGCTTTGGGAGGAAACGCCAAAGAACCCAAGCGCGGCCCAACACAGTGCGTAGAGGAGCAGGCCCCACCCAGCCACGAGTGCCAACGCGACGAACGACGTGCGGATGACGAGCGGTTGCACACCGATCTCGCGGGCCATCGCCGATGCGACCCCGCCCACCCAACGGTCGGACGGGTCGATACGCGGCATCTGCCAGAGCGGACGTGAGGCAGGTGCGGCCATGGTTTCATCTTGACACGTACGCCCTATAACCGCATCAGGGTCGGACCCTGATGCGACCCTGACTTCGGAGCGAGAAGGTGGGGGATCGATCCGGGAATCACCCAATAGTTTCTCTGCGCGAATTCCTAAACGATGAGAACATGGAAAACATCAACAACGAAAACGACCAAGACAACAACAACGAGTTCATCGATCAGGACGACAGTGAGAACGTGGACGGGCTCGACGACACCGAGACGATCCAAGACAGCGCCATCGACGAAACCATTATCGACGAAACCAATGTCGGCTTTGCCAGCTCGGATCGTGCCTACGAGGCGCCGTCCTTCGCTGTCGGCGCCGAACCGCCGCCGCCGTTTCCTCCATACGTCGGCGCGCAGGTCGAAGATCGTCTCGTGCGTGACCCGCACGCCTCGTTCGGTGGCGTCTTGTCGGGTATCGCCAACCGTTACGGCTGGGAGACGTCGCTCGTTCGCCTCGCCTTTGTCGTTGCAGTCCTCGTCACCGGTGGAGCGGCCATCCTCGCCTACTTCCTTGCGTGGATCATCATTCCTCGTGCTCGCTTCTGGCCACCAGCGGTGCGCAAACGCACCCGCTCGCTTTCGGGCCGAGATCTCGGACTGGCGCTTATCGGGGTGGCGTTGCTCATCGTCATCAGCATCGGCGCGGGAGAAGCGGCATCGATTATCGTGCCGCTCGTCCTCGTCGCTGGTGGCGTGTGGATGCTGCTCCAGAGTCCACGAGATGCGGTCGCTGTCGCAGGTGTGGACGCACCCGCCGCCCCATCGAACTATGCGTTCACCCCAACCCAACAACCCTCCGCCGGTCCGGGTTCGGGTCCGTGGACGGCACCACAGATGCCGACGATTACCCCGCAGCCGGTGCAACCACGCGGTAGAGGCCGCAAGTTCGTCATCGCCGGGTTGATTCTCGCCGTCGTGTTGATTCCTGTGCTCATCGTTGGTGGAATCATCGCCGCCGTGGCATTCGGTGACCTCGATATTGACGTTACTGAGCAGGTGACTCCCGGCAGTGTCGAGAGCATCCCGACCTCCATCGATGGGGTAGAGGGTGAGTACATTCTCGATCTCCGCAACGTCGACTTCTCAGATGTCGACTCGAGTGACCCTGTCGAAGTGTCGATCAGCCAAGAGTTCGGCCGGATCGAAGTGCGCCTACCATCGGAGGTCGCCGTTGAAGTTCTTGCTGAAGCAGATCTCGGGGAGCTCGAGGTTCTCGGACAGAATGAACAGGGAATCACCGAGGGGATTTCGATCCTGAATGACGATGCGCAGCTCGTCCTCGATCTCGACGTTGAAGTCGGCGATATTGAAGTCACGCAGGGCTGATCGCAGGCGGTCCTGATCCCCATGCTGTGACCGATCGCGTAGCATGAGCGACCATGAAGCTTCGTAGCCTCCTCGTCGTACTCGCACTCATCGCTGCCGCCTGTGGATCGTCGGGCACCGACGCTGCATCCGATGCGGCCGAAGAGACAGCGCTCGACGAGCTCGCTGAAGATGAGACATCAGCCGACACGGAACCGGAGCCTGCGGCGGTCGATACGTCCGAGGCGCCGAGCGACGAGGCCGTCGAAACCGACGATGCTGTCGGTGATGTCGTCGACGATGCACCCGACGCGGTAGAGGAAGAACCGGTCATCGACGACGCCGAGGTCGTGGTGGAAACCCGAGGTCTCATCGGCCCGCCGGAGACACTCTCGCCGAACTGCAGCACCATCCCATCAGCCCAGGTCGGCCTGCAAACCGGCACGATCACAACAGGCGGACTCGAATACGAATTCCAGTTCATCGTCCCGAGTAGCTACGACGGCACGACCCCAACGCCGATGGTCCTGGACTTCCACGGTCTTGGAAGCAACGGACCGCAGCAAGCGCTGTTCTCCGGGGTCGCTGCACAAGCTGAGCTGGCGGGTTTCATCGCCGTTGAACCAACCGGTCTGCCCCTGCCGGGCGACGACCGGAACTCGTGGGAACTCCCACAGTTCGACACTCCGGGTCGAGATGACGTGCAAATGGTCGTCGATCTCATCGATTTCGTTTCGCAGAACGTCTGCGTCGATCCTGGACGCATCTACTCGATGGGTATGTCGAACGGATCGCTCTTCACCTCCGAGCTCGTATGCGACCTGAGCGAGCGAATCGCCGCGGCCGTGTCGGTCGCTGGTGTCACCCACGATGATTCGTGTGACCCGACCCGTGCCGTGCCGTACCTTGCCTTCCACGGCATCGACGACACGACCGTGCCCTTCAATGGAGGCGGCGTGTCCTCGCTTGGCGAGAGCGAGTTCTTCGAGCAGGTCATGCCCGAGGAGTTCTCCCAGTTCGCTGATGACTTTGGTTGCACCGGGTCGGAGGACTCGTCGGTGACCGCCGAGATCACCCTGACGTCATACGTTGGCTGCAACGACGAGGTCGAGCTCGGCTTCTACGCCATTGCCGGTGCTGGCCATACGTGGCCTGGTTCACCAATTTCGGTTGGGATTCCATCGCTTGGCATTACCAACATAGACATCAGCGCTACTGAGATCGCGTGGGAGTTCTTCCAGGAGAACAGCTTGCCGGGGGCCATCGAGATCGTCGATGACGCCGGCGATGGTGAAGCGGACGGCTAGCGAGCTTTCGCACTTCGACTGTCTGATCTGCTACAGCTGGTGTTGACATGAACATCCTTGACGAACTGATTGCAGAACGACAGACCCTGATGGTCGACGGGGCGATGGGCACCGAGCTCTTCGCTCGCGGGTTGACCGCTGGCGACCCACCGGAGATGTGGAATCTCGATCAACCCGACGAGATCATCGAGATCCATACCAACTACATCAACGCTGGTTCGGACATCATCGTCACCAACTCCTTTGGTGGCACAGCGTTTCGTTTGAAGCTTCACAAGCTTGAGAACCAGGTCTTTGAGATCAACAAGGCCGCAGCGATGGTCGCCCGTGAAGCGGCCGACAAGTCTGAGCGTCACGTGATCGTGGCCGGTTCGATGGGTCCGACCGGCGAGCTGTTGCAACCAATGGGAGAGATGACTCCCGAAACTGCGGCCGATGCGTTCGCTGCCCAAGCCGAAGGTCTCGCCGCCGGTGGCGCGGACATCCTCTGGATCGAAACGATGTCGAGCCTCGAAGAGATCGAAGCCGCGATTGTGGGGGCGCGTCGTGTCACCGGTCTTCCGATCGCCGCGACGTTGAGTTACGACACCGCTGGCCGGACGATGATGGGCGTCACCGGAACCCAAGCAGCCGAGCGTCTCACCGAGCTCGGTGTGGCTGCGGTTGGTGCGAACTGTGGAAACAATGTGGCCGACACCGAAGCGGCCGTTCGCGAGATCAAGGCCGGCGCGGGAGACACGCCGGTGATCGTCAAGGCCAATGCTGGCATCCCCGAGTTCAAGGGCGACTCGCTCGTCTATAGCGGCTCGGCGCAGGTCATGGGCGCTCACGTGAAGCGCATGATGGCCGACGGTATCGAGATCATCGGCGGTTGTTGTGGAACCTCGACCGAGCACCTGATCTACATGCGTGGAGTGATCGATGGGGCAGTGGACGCCCCCGACATTCCAGCCCCTGGTCCCGCAGTCACCGACGATGATGCCGACGTTGCTGAGCGAGGGCGAGCACGCGGCGAACGGCATCGGCGACGCCGACGCTCATAGCGAGGCGATAACTCAGAATCGCCGATAGCGGAGCGCTCGCTAGGCGAGTGTTGCGAGGCGAGCGATCGCTTCGTCGAGAAGTTCGTCCTTCTTGCAGAACGCGAAGCGGATGAAGTGGCGTCCAGCTTCGGGCGTTGTGTAGAACACTTCGCTCGGTACGGCGACGACGCCGGCAGCTTCGGGAAGCGCGAGGCAGAACTCGACGCTCGTGTCCGGAAGCCCGTTGCGCTCGGCGACACAGCGTATGTCCGCGGTGAGAAAGTACGTGCCTTGGCAGGGGAGGACGTCGAAGCCTGCTGCGACAAGACCGGCCTGGAGTCGGTCCCGCTTGTGTAGCAGCTCGTCGCGCAAGCCCGTGAAGTAGTCGTCGTCGAGTTGCAGGCCGGTTTCGATCGCGGGTTGGAGCGGCCCGGCGCTCACGAACGTGAGGAACTGCTTCGCGGTCATGATGGCGTTGCGTAGCTCCGGAATGGCCGTGACCCAACCCACCTTCCAACCGGTGAAGGCGAAGGTCTTGCCGGCCGAACTGATGCTGACCGTTCGTTCTCGCATACCCTCGATGCTGGCCATCGGGATGTGTTCGCCGTCGAAGACCATGTGTTCGTAGACCTCGTCGGTGATGACGATGAGGTCGTGGGCAATGGCGAGCGCCGCGATGCTCGTCATCTCGTCGCGGCTGAACACCTTGCCGGTTGGGTTGTGCGGTGTGTTCACCAGGATTGCCCGGGTGCAGGGCGAGATCGCTGCCGTGAGCTCGTCGAGGTCGAAGCTGAAGTCGGGCGCGTTTAGCAGGATCGGCTTCTCGACCGCACCCGCCATCTTGATCGTTGCCGAGTAGCTGTCGTAGGTGGGTTCGAAGGTAATGATTTCGTCGCCGGTATCGCACAGGGCGAGCATCGTCGCGGCGATGGCCTCGGTGGCGCCCGCGGTGACCAGTACTTCGCTGTTCGGGTCCCATGACAGACCGTAGAAGCGCTGTTGATGATCGGCGATCGCCTGGCGCAGGCCCGGCTGGCCCGGCAACGGTGGGTATTGGTTCGGTCCGTTGACGATGGCGTGAACGGCCGCGTCAGCGACCTCCTTCGGGCCATCGGTATCGGGAAAGCCCTGTCCGAGGTTGATGGATTCGGTCTTGAGGGCCAGCGCGCTCATCTCCGCAAAGATGGTTGTGCCGAATCCCTGAAGACGAGGATTTCGCAAAGCTTCGACCATGGCACGAAAGTCTGCCACGCTTGACCACCGTGGCCACATCTGTTCAGCAATCGCTCCTCGTTGGTGTGGATACCGGTGGCACCTACACCGACGCCGTTGCGATCGATGCAGCGACTGGTGAGGTGCTCGCTTCGGCCAAGGCCGTGACGACTCGGCACGATCTCGCCGTTGGTGTGTCCGGTGCGCTCACTCGTGTTGTGGAGCGCCTCGATGTGGCCAACATCGACATGGTTTCGGTTTCGACAACGCTCGCTACGAACGCGGTTGTCGAGGGCCATGGCAGCCCGATCCTCGTTCTGCTCGTTGGCTTCGATGAGGCGATGATCGGACGAACCGGCATCGGTGGAGCGTTCGGCGACGCGCACATCGTGGCGATCGCCGGAGGCCACGACCACTACGGAGCCGAGCTCGCGCCTCTCGATACCGATGCGGTGTCTGCGGCGATCACAGAGTTCGGGTCGCGCGTTCGAGCGGTCGCGGTCGCGTCGACCTTTGCCGTGCGTAACCCGGCACACGAGCATGGCGTCCGCGATCTGGTGACAGCGCAGAGCGAACTTCCGGTGACGGTCTCGTCTTCGCTGAGCGACTCGCTCGATGCGCCTCGTCGAGCGCTGACGACCGCGTTGAACGCGCGGCTTCTTTCGCGGATCACCGAGCTCATTGCGGCGGTCGACCGATCGCTCGCCGAGCTCGGTGTTACGGCTCCGGTGATGGTCGCAAAGGGGGACGGCTCTCTCGCGATTGCCGAGTCGGTTGCGCAACGCCCGATCGAAACCATCCTGAGCGGCCCGGCAGCGTCGATCATCGGAGCGGCGAAACTCACCGACCTCGATGACTTCATCATGACCGATATCGGCGGGACGACGACCGATGTGGCCACGGTGTCGGCCGGCCGTCCGCGTCTGGCCGCCGAGGGTGCTCGGATCGCTGGGTGGCGAACGATGGTGGAGGCCATCGATGTGCGGACGACCGGGCTTGGCGGGGATAGCGCTGTTCGGACAGAGAAGTCGACGATCACGATCGGGCCGGAGCGGCGGGTGCCGTTGTCGCTCGTCGCGACCGAACACGTCGATCTTGCAGCAGCGCTGCAAAAGCAGTTGGCGGACCCGCCATCTCGAGATTTCGCTGGAGTCTTCGCGCAGCGTGTCGACGAGAAAGGCAACTCGATACGTGCCGAGCTCTCGACCGTCGAGGATCGCGTGTACTCGCGCCTCGGTGCCGCACCCGAACCATTGATCGAGGTTGCGAAGGGTGCGCTCGAACGCAGAGCGCTCGATGATCTGGCAGAGAAGGGCCTCGTTCAGATCGTTGGCTTCA
Source organism: uncultured Acidimicrobiales bacterium (assembly GCA_964451305.1). Classification (GTDB taxonomy): domain Bacteria; phylum Actinomycetota; class Acidimicrobiia; order Acidimicrobiales; family SHLQ01; genus SHLQ01. Next base: position 48,780 of record CAYVHV010000013.1, read on the forward strand.
CGCCGTCGGACGCAGCGCACGTGCTCGGCCTGCAGGACAACTGGGCGAGCAGCGCCGCAACGGCCGGAGCAGAACTTCTGGCCTGGTACACCGGGGAGACGGCCGAAGCGTTCAGCCAGCGAGTTCGGTCAGAGACCGTGCGCCGCAGTGCGGGGTGCATCCTCGATGTCGCCCTCGACGACGTGGTGCACAGCGCATTGGACAATCCGTTGAGCGCTGCGGTGGCTGCGGGAAGCGGCGAGCTCGGTGCCGTCCAGGTCTCGTTCAAAATGGGGACGGCCATCGTTGCTGTTGGAGGCCCGGCCGAGGTCTACTACCCGGTCGTTGCCGAACGGATTGGAGCAGCGCTCGTCCTGCCCGATGACTTTGCCGTGGCGAACGCCGTCGGCGCAGCCGCTGGGCATGTCGTTGCGCGTGGCCACAGCGAGGTTCACAGCGACGGGCCGGGTTCGTACCGGCTCATCGCCAGCGATCACACATCGATGTCGAACGACGCCGCGGCAGCCCTCGATGAAGCAACAGACCTCGCCCGCCAGGCTGCGCAGGCGACACTGAACGAACGCGTCTACGGCCTCGAACACGGACCGATCGAGGAGCGGGTCGACATCGTCCGTCACGACGACCCGAATGCCGACGATGACAGAAGCCTGTACGGAGCAACCATCGAAGTCGAGCTACGGACGCTCCCACATCGAGTGTCTGACTAGCGAAAACTGAAAGCTCGAAAGCCGCCGAGTGCTGACCTGCACAAGAAAGCGGCACCTTGTTGGCAATGCCGACCCGACAACCTCAACAAGAGCAACGGCCCACCGCTACGCAAACGCGGTGACGACAACCCCTGCCTCTAAACGCCCCGGCGCTAACCGCCATGTCGAAGAGACCGGATTCGATCCGGCCCTCCCGGCAACTTCGAAGCCAGGGCGCTCGTTGGGTCGATGACCTTCCAGACCGGCACGACATCTGATTGCGCCATCCCGCAATCGATCGCGTCCAAATTCACTTCGGCCGCGACACGCAAGTTCATGCCACACATCACCGGGCACGTGCCATCCGCATCATGCATGTCAGCCAGAGCCTCTCGGAGCTGAGTGAGGGTCATCGTTTCACCCTGGGGCAGACCGTTCGCGACGGACTCAATGTCCTGCGGGCTCGGGATGAGCACGGTCGTTCCGGCAGGTAGATCGGCGAACTGTTTGTCATTGACCCGGATGTACGACGGTTTTGCAGCGTCATACCGAGCGTGAAAGTCGGTGCTCATTCGTTCGTCCCCTCGCCATCGATCGGGAAGAGGATCTCGGTGAGCAAGTCGGCCTCGGCAGCATCGGCAGGGCTGTTGAGATAGATCTCGCGCGCCGGGCCCGTGATGACATGGCCCCGTTGCTGAACCCACGCTGCGATCGCCGCGTACGTTTCGCCCATATTGTCGTAACTCCCTCGATGGATGATCGAGGCCGCAGCGCCCGCCGGAACGGTCACCGTGTCGAGGTCGTACGCCGACTCCTCTGCGATAGGAATGCACATGGCGATATCTCCCACCGTGTCACCGTCCGGTGCCTGGTAGTACAGCGTGAATGGTGGGCCGACCGGATCGATGTTCTCTTCGGCGAGTGTGCCCATGACCGCACCTAGCCCGTTGGGAATGTCGGTGAAGATCCGCGAGAACGTCGTCTCGGTTCGATGGGCCAGTGCAGTGATGTTGGGGTTGTTCTTGACAGTGACATCTGTGGACATGATGAATTCCTTTGTTTCAATGCGGCGCTTAAGTTCTTGCGCCTTCCGTTGGATCTCGTCGCGCTGTTCCTCCAGCGCGGCGAGGTGCGACATCAACAACGATTCAGGATCTTGGCCATCGAGAGCCTCGGCGATCGCCGGCAGCGGCATCGCAACCATTCGCAATGAGCGAATGGCGTCAGCGCGAGCCAACTGCTCGAGCCGGTAGTACCGGTAGCCGGACTGTGGGTCGACGAACGCGGCGGGCAAGAGCCCAGATTCGTCGTAGTTCCGCAGCGACTTGATCGACAATCTCGACGCTCGGGCAAATTTTCCTATCGGTAGCAACATCGTCACGCTCTGATCATCAAGTCTCCCCATGAGGGAGAGTCAAGCAGAAATTTCAGAACCGACCTGACGGGGCCTGCGCAGCGTGTCCGAGGACGAGAAAATCTGGTGTGTTTCGCCGGGTCAGCAGGAGCTCGCAGCCGGCGATGTTGGCAGCCGAAGGTCGACAACCACTGCCTTGTGATCCGAGCCGGTGATGTCGACGAACTCGTGGCTCAGAACTTCCACCTCGTCACTCACCAGCGCATGATCGATGCGCAAGCCGGCGAGCCAACCCGGCAACCGGGACGACCACGAGTTTCCGTACCCGGTCCCAAGGCTCGCAAAGCTCAACGACGCGGTCGAGTTGAGATCTCGCAACACCGGATTCGTCGGCACGGTGTTGAAATCGCCAACGACAACAGCACACGAGTCCGACCCGGCCAACAACTCTCCAAGGTCTGCGAACTGTGCGTTACGGATATCGGTGCCCGCTGTCGTGCCCAGGCTCGGAAACGCCCCGTGGATCGAAGAAACAGTGAGCTCTGCATCACCAAACTCTGCGGTTCCCACAAAGGTTGGAAACCCCGGAGCTCCGAACTCGATCATGTCGCCGGTCATCTCGACAGTGGAAAAGACGCACTGGCCGTACGTTCCCTGTTGCGGGGCGCACAGTTGATAGCCGAATGCATCGTCGAGAGCCGACAGCTCGTCGGCCCACTCCGGTGTCACCTCGTGAACCGCGACGACGTCGGCATCCAGCTCCCGAATCTCGGCAATCACTTGGGCGACATTTGGATTGTCGTACAAGACGTTGGTCGACACGATTCGAACGGCTGGACCATCGTCGACAACACCGGGATGGGATCCAACGATGAATGGCACGACGGGTATCGCCGCAAAGGTAGCGGCGGCGGTCAGCAGACCGGCTGGCCAATAGCGCCTGCGAACAAACAAATACACGACCGTCGGTACAGAAAGAACGACGATGTGGGCATAGAAGTTGGTCAACAGATCCGACAGCCAGTTGGTGCTCGCCACCAACGACACGACCACCGAACCGATGGCGACCCCCGCGCCGGCCATGACCACCCAGTCCACGCGCCTCAGAATGTTCGCCGTGTCCATCGACGGAGAATAGCGAGAGCTCGGACAGTGCAGGTTGTTATGAACCGCTCGTGAGGTCGACTTCGAGGAAGCCGCCGCCCCAACCGTTCGCGAGGTCGCGACCCTCGATCGTCACCGACGTGACGTCGGACGGAATGACGATGCCGCTTTGCGAACGGGTGAAGGGTTGCTCAGACGCATGGTCATGGGTGAGCACGCGAATGCCAAACTCTTCGCCGTCGGGCCCAACGACCCTCCACGCATCGGCGTACCGCTCCGGAGTGTCATAGGTCGACGACACGGTCACGTCGAAACGCCATGTGTCATCTCCGGTGAGCGTTGCTTGCGCCGCGAGAATGTCCGGGAAATCGTCGGAAGTTGTTTCGTGCACGGTCGTTGCGGTCACGGGCTCGGGCGGTGGGGGAGGCGTCGTGGTAGTCGGCGCCTCTACGACGGGCTCTTCGGTCGAATCGGCTTCAGGAGTCTCGCTCGAATCAGCTTCGGCTTCGACGGTCTCGACAGGATCGTCGGCCACGACGTCAGTGGCATCGGCAGTGTCGGCGGTCGAACCGCAGGCGGCGATCACGAGCGCTGCAATGGCGAAGAGGGTAATACGAATCGAGAACTTCACAGCTCCATAGTGCCGCGTCATGGCGTTGGAGTTACGGCAGCCTTTGCTTTGCGAGACTTTCTTGCCGGAATCTTCGCTGGGTTCGCTTCGAGCACGATCGCTGCGGTGATTAGCGAAAGCCCCGTCACGAGTGCGGCACCGATGGCATCGCTCGGCCAGATCTCGCCGTTGACGACGCCACGAATGGCGACGAGCAACGTGAGTACCGTGGCGATTTCGAGCACGATGTGCCAGAGCAGTTTCGGGGCGCCCACCCACCAGAACATGAGGACGACAAGCCCCCAAAAGACCCCAGCTTGAACAACTTCGAAGCTCGGGAAGGTGCCAGTCTCCTCGCCGGTTGGGCCAACGCGTCCTACGAGTGCGCCGATGAGCCCAGCGGTTGCATAAGCAAAGACGGTCGTGGTGATGATCGCGAACGCGGTTCGCCGTTCGAGCCACAGCCCAACGAACACGAGAAGGATGGTTCCAGGGATGATGACCCGGAGATCGCTCAGAATCTGTGCCCGATCCCAGACCGACGTGTCGGTGCCGTCGAGCAGCCAATCCATGACGGGTTGTTCGACATTGAGTAGCCAGGCTTCACGCGACCGAGCGATGACAACGGCGAGCACGATAGAGCCAAATGCGGCCAACCACGCGCGAGTCCAACTATTCCTCATGGTTCAAGGCTAGTCGCCCCCAGTCGATACTTCGGGTCAACCAGGTTCGTTGTATGGTCGGACTACTTCGGCCAAAGTGCCCGAAGTTCGTAGGAGACGATATGGAATTTGGGCAATCCAAGAAGGTCGAAGAACTTACCGAACAGCTGAAAGCGTTCATGGATGAGCACATTTACCCGAACGAATCGGTTCTCGAAGAGCAGTTGGCCGAGGACCGTTGGTCGCAGCCCCAGATCATCGAAGACCTCAAGGTCAAGGCCCGCGCCGAGGGTTTGTGGAACCTCTTTCTCCCGCGCGCCGATGAAGGCGCCGGCCTGACCAATCTCGAATACGCCCCGCTGGCCGAAATCACCGGCCGCTCGCTTCACCTCGCTCCAGAGTCGCTCAACTGCTCCGCGCCAGACACCGGCAACATGGAGGTCTTTCACGACTTCGGAACCGATGAACAGAAGGATCGCTGGCTCGTTCCGCTCCTCGCCGGCGAGATCCGCAGCTGCTTCGGCATGACCGAACCCGACGTTGCCTCCTCGGATGCAACGAACATCCAAACCTCGATCGTTCGTGAAGGCGACGAGTATGTGATCAACGGTCGCAAGTGGTGGACGTCGGGTGCAATGCACCCCAACTGCAAGGTCATGATCCTGATGGGCAAGACCGACCCCGAGGCATCACGACACCTCCAACAGAGCCAGATCGCGGTCCCGATGGATACGCCCGGCATCGAGGTCATTCGCCCCCTCACCGTCTTTGGTTACGACGATGCCCCGCACGGCCATGCCGAGGTGAGCCTCACCGACGTCCGCGTTCCCGTATCGAACATCATCGGCGAAGAGGGCGGCGGCTTCGCCATTGCACAGGCCCGACTTGGACCCGGCCGTATCCACCACACCATGCGCCTCATCGGTATGGCCGAGCGAGCGCTCGAGATGATGTGCAAGCGTGCCCACGAACGCACGACCTTTGGCTCGACCCTGGCCGAGAAGGGTGTCGTCCGAGAGTGGATTGCCGACAGCCGAATCGAGATCGAACAAGCTCGTCTGCTCGTCATGAAGACCGCATGGTTGATGGACACGGTTGGAAATAAGGGCGCAGCGATGGAGATCTCCGCCATCAAGGTCGCCGTCCCCAACATGGCGCTGAACGTCATCGACCGGGCGATTCAAACCCATGGTGGCGGGGGTCTCTCGCAGGACTTCCCGCTCGCCGGCATGTACGCGCAAGCGCGGACGCTTCGCTTCGCCGACGGCCCCGACGAGGTGCACCGCCGCCAGCTCGCACGCCGCGAGCTGCGGAAGTACGCGCCGGCGGAGTAACTTTTGCACGTCGTGCACATCCCCCCGATGCTCCGTGGTGTCCTCCTGGCGCTCTTGCTCTTGGCCGCTTGTAGCGCGTCGCAAGAAGAGTCGGCGGGTGGGGCGGAAGCAGCGACGGGAACACAGGGCAGCGACGGCGCGGAGATCGCCACCCTCGCGGGTGGTCTGCTCAGCCTGAGCGAGGAACCAACCGGTCCGGTCACGCGTCCCGAGCCGGACGCGGTCGAGTCGTCGGTCGTTCGCGTCATCGGTCTCGGGTGTGGCACACCCGCCATCGGCACCGGCTTTGCCGTGGACGAGAACCTGATCGTCACCAACGCACACCTGGTCGCCGGACGCGATCAAGAGACGCTCGCAGTACAGAACCTCGACGGTGACGAGTTCGCTGCGGTGCTGATCGGCTTCGATGAAGACCTCGACCTCGCGCTGCTCCGAGTCGATGAGGTCAACTTTGCACCGCTCAACCTGGTGACCGATGTGCCGATCGTCGAGGGCGTCGCGATCGGTATCCGCACCGATAGCCGTGTCAACGTCATCAACGAGATTGAGTTCACCGTCGACGCTCCCGTCATCGTGAACTGGGATGGGGTCTTCCGCGACACCGAGTCACAGTTTCGAGGGCTACGAATGCTCGGCGATATCCGACGAGGCGATTCCGGCAGTCCGCTACTCATCAACGATCACGACGTCATCGGGCTCGTCCAGTCGACAACCCGTAACCAGCCACAGGGGTATGCGGTTGGTTCCGACGACATCTCAAAGTTCGTCGATTCGGTCGGCCCGATCGACGATGCCGAGCAGCTCATCTCCGACCGCTGCGCATAACCGGGTCGACATCGGTGGCGGCGCCTCGGTGCCTATCTCTTGCACTGCCCATTCTCTCTTGCACTGCCCCATGTGACAGCGCAGTGCTCGCCGTGGCATTCTGTGTGACCTATGTCATCAGTCGCACACATCCATGGGGTCCTCGACATGCTGAGCGGCCCTGGCTCGCCGTTCGAAACCACCGAGATCGAGGCCCAAGGGCAGTCCTACACGGGCTACAAAAACGCGCCGCCGCAGGTTCGACAACTGTGGCTTGCAACCAAGGCCGAAGATGATGAGGAGTTCATCGTCTACGAAGACGAACGAATCACCTACGGCCAAGCGCGCCAGCGCGTCCTCGAGGTCGCGAACGGGTTGATCAACGACTTCGGGGTACAGCCTGGGGACAGCGTTGGGCTTGCACTGCGCAACTATCCCGAGTGGGTGCTTGGTTGGTGGGCAATCCAGATGGCGGGCGCAACCGCGGTCGAGATGAACTCGTTCTGGAATGCCAAAGAACTTGCCTATGGCGTCACCGATAGCGGCTCATCGTTGATGATCGTGGACCAGAAGCGTCATGAGCACCTCACGAGCGTGCTCGACGAGATCTCGGCCGAGGGCATCGACCTCAAGATGATCCTCGTGCGCGGCGACGGCACAGCCGATGACCGAACGGTCCAGTGGGCCGACGTGACCGGCGATGCAACGCTGCCCGATGTGGAGTTCGGACCGGACGACCGCTCCGCGATGGTCTACACGTCGGGGACGACCGCGTTTCCCAAAGGTGTAGTCCATACCCAGCGAAACGTTGTCACGAACTACCTGAACATGATCGTCTTCGGTGTTGGGATACCGCTAGCTGAAGTGTCGGCGATGGGCGGAGATGTCGCCGCCGCGGCAGCAGCGGCGCAAAGTTCACCCCAGACGGTCATGCTCGTCGCCGTCCCGCTCTTTCACGTGACGGGTTCGCATTGTGTGATGCTGCCGATCACCGGCACGGGCGGCAAGCTCGTCCTCATGTACAAGTGGGACGCCGAAAAGGCACTCGAACTCATCGAGGCCGAAAAGGTCACGAACTTCACCGGCGTCCCGACGATGACCATGGACATGCTCGCCTCCCCAAGCTTCGCGAGCACGGACACCTCGACGCTCAAGGCCATGGGCAGCGGTGGTGCTCCCAACCCGCCGCACATGGTGGCCAAAGTCGACGACCAGATCGAGAACGCATCGGCAACGCAGGGTTACGGCCTGAGCGAAGTGAGCGGAATCGCAACAGCCAACGGTGGCATGTTCTACAAAGAGAAGCCCGGCTCATGTGGCTTTCCGCCGCGCGTCGGCGAGGTCAAGGTCGTCGACCTATCCGGTGACGAAGTTGCGGTAGGCGAGCGCGGCGAACTCTGCCTTCGTGGACCACACGTCTTTCAGGAGTACCACAACAAGCCCGACGCAACCGCCGATGTCATCGACCCCGACGGTTGGTTCCACACCGGCGATATCGCGATTCTCGACGAAGACGGATTCGTGTTCATCGTCGATCGTGCAAAAGACGTTGTCATCCGCGGTGGCGAGAACGTCGGTTCAGCCGAGGTTGAAGCAGCGATTGCGAAACACCCGGCGGTCCATGAATGCGCTGTGTTCGGGGTACCACACGAACGTCTTGGCGAAGAAGTTGCCGTTGCGGTCTATCCGCTCCAGGGTTCCACCCTCGATGTCGACGAACTGAAGGCATTCGCCGGCGAATCACTTGCGGCGTTCAAGGTGCCAACGCACGTCTTCGTCCACGATGAACCGCTGCCGAAGAACCCCAACGGCAAAGTGCTCAAGCGGGTCCTCCGCGAAGAAGCGGCGCAGGCATAGGCCTCACTCAGCTGTCTCGAAGGCCTCAAAGTTCGTGGGGCTAGGTTCTTCGAGCTGGAGGACGTCGAGGGTGAGCTGTTCCACAACGGAGTCGAGCTCTGCGATCACGTCCGAGGAACGGGCACCGCGGTCGCCGCTGGCCGCATCGATAAATCGTTCATCGATCGTAAATCCGAGGTTCTCATTTGAAAGTCGGATAACCACATCTCGATTGGTCTCACCGGACAGCGCAAGTTCCACCTCGTGCTGAACAATCTCCATCCAGTCGGGTTCGACGACGAGACCAACGTTGCCCGGGGCCTCAGCAACGATGTCGCCAGCGCCCCTCCATTGGATCGCAATCAACACCGCATCGTTGAAAACGGTCGGCCCGACCATGTCGAGGGTCTCTTCATCGTTGTACGACAAGAGCACGTCGACACCTGACGCCAGGAGATCAACCGCGCCTTCCTGTTTGTCAAACGAGCTAAACACCGGCATCACCGTGCTTTGCGGGTCTACCGATTGGGCCCCGTCGGTGAACGCTTCAAACACGTCCCACGAAGTAACGAACTCGCCACCGACAAAACCGAGTTGGCCGCTGTCTGACAGGGTCGCTGCGTACACTCCAGCCAAATAGCCGCTCTCGGGCGATTCCAGCTCCACCGAACTTACGTTTTCGGCCGGCCAACTACCGCCACCTAGGTAAAGGAACTGTTGATCCGGGAAGTCGGTGTGCATCGGGAACAGGCCTTGGCTCGCGCTCGCGGCGACAACGATCAGGTCTGGTTCGGTATCAGCGGTCGCTCGCAGCGATGTCTCTTCGGCTTCAAAGTCTTCAGCGACGACAACCTCGACCTCAAAGAGTCCGTTGGCTGCCCCCTCGTTTAGGCCTGCAAGAACCGCATCGGTATCAGCAGACTCACCTTCGGCGTCCCTCGTAACGAACGAGACGCGAGGAAGATCGACCGGCACTTCTTCGACGGGTTCCTCCTCCACGAGCGGTTCTTCGGTAGATGCGTCTTCGTCCGGCTGCTCAGCATCACCGGAATCCGGCGCCGGTTCTTCGACCGTTTCCACCTCGACGTCGACCAACTCCGACGATGCGTCATCGGTGGTCGCACCACCTCCGCCACATGCCGCCAGCAGCAGCGCTGCAAAAACCCAACCAAAAACAAAAATTGAAACGCGTTTCACGTCACACCCGCCTGTTCGCCTTCGCTGCAACGGTACAGGAACGGTAGTCTCGGACCTCTATCGGGCTGCCGTTCGGCGATCGGAACTGAACATGAACGTTGCACCACAAACCGCGCCGCGCCGAAGAATTTTCCTAAGGTGTACGTATGTTCTTCAAACGCAGCCCCGAGATGATTTCCGTCGAAGACGCCCTTCCTGGCCGCAATGAGGCCATGCCGGTCGCCGCAAAACACATCGTGCTCGGCACACCAATGGTCGGGCCATTCCCCGATGGCATGGAGAAGATCCAAGTAGCGATGGGCTGTTTCTGGGGAGCCGAACGCTTCTTTTGGCAGCTCGACGGTGTGTACACCACAGCCGTGGGATACGCGGGCGGCTTCACCCCCAACCCGACCTACCAAGAGACTTGCACCGGCAAGACCGGCCACACCGAAGCGGTCTTGGTCGTCTGGGATCCAGTGAAGGTGGAGCTCGAAGAGATCTTCCGGGTGTTCTGGGAGCACCATGATCCAACCACGGCGAACCGCCAAGGCAACGACGTGGGCACTCAGTACCGCAGCGCAATCTACACCTACAGCCCCGAGCAGCGTGAAGCTGCTGAAGCGTCGATGGCGGCCTACCAGGCCAAGTTGACCGAGAAGGGCTACGGCGAGATCTCGACCGAGATTGCGGATGCGGGCGAGTTCTACTACGCCGAAGACAACCATCAGCAATACCTCGAGAAGAACCCGGGCGGCTACTGCAACCACGGTTTCTGCCAGGTTTCCTACGCCTAGTCCCGCCCCGTCACCGGCGATCTGTTGCCGGGTTACACCGGCTCTCCAGTGAGTGGTCACAGATCACACCCGCTGCACTGTGCGTCTAGTGATTACTTCGGAGTAAACTCCCTGCTGTCTCGCGTCCGCTCGGGCGCTGTTTCAGTACAGAGGGAACGTCTACATGTTTGATGACGAAGAAGAAGAAGACAGCGGGTTCTTTCTTCTAGTAATGGGTGTTGTTGCGGGTGTCTTGATCCTCGTGACCGTGATCGCGTTGAACGGCGACGATCTACCCGAAACAACGGTCACCGGCCCAGCCGCCGTTGAGGAAGTTGAAGAGGTCGAGGAAGTCGAAGAAGTAGAGGAAGTCGAAGAGCAAGCAGCTCCAGAGACGACCACCACGACCGAAGCGCCAGCGACCACTACGACCACCGCCGCACCGGTAGCGTTCACCATGTGGGATGCGCTCAACAGCACCGGAGACAACGTGCAGTTCGCCGTTATCGGTGGCGCACTTGGCCTCCAAGACGACCTCGAAGCGCTCGAGGACGAAGACGGTAACCCGGTCATGCGCACACTCTTTGCGCCATCGGATGCTGCGCTTCAGGAACTTGGGCCAGAAGCGATCGGCGCACTGTCGGCCGATCCCGAGGCTGCGGCAGCGCTCGTGGGATACCACTTCATCGACGATGTGCTCCTCGCTGAGGATGTTGCTGCGCTCGACGGAACCACCGTCACCACCCGCGCAGGGCTGCCACTCCAGGTCGACGTTGTCGATGGCCAGGTCGTACTGAACGGTACGAGCGTCATCACCAGCACCGACTTCGAAGCGGACAACGGCGTTGTCCACGTGATCGATACGGTCCTGCAGCCACCGACCCTCAACCAGGTTCTCGACCTCGACAATATCGAGTTCGAGGTCGCATCGGCAACGATCACCGCAGCTGGTCAGGAAACATTGCAGAACGCGGTTGCGTTCTTTGAAGGTAACCCGACCGCAAACGCGAACATCGAAGGTCACACTGACACCGATGGCAGCGACGAAACGAACGACGAACTGAGCCAGGCCCGAGCCGAATCAGTGGTTGCATTCCTCGTCGCCAATGGTCTTGATGAAGACCGCTTCACCCCGATTGGCTTTGGCGAATCTCAGCCGATCATCGTCGACGGAGTGGAGAACAAAGAGGAGAGCCGTCGAATCGAGTTCGTCCTCCGGTAACACCAATATCCTCACGATTTCCGAGTGATTTGCTCGGTCTCTGTGAGGGGTGGACAACTAAATTCTTACGTAAGAAGGGTCCGGTGTCGCACTACGCGATGTCGGGCTCTTCTACGTTGTACATATGGCAGTTTCTCCTGGGCAACCAATGTTGCTTCTCGCTGAAGACGATCAGAGCGTTCGCGAAGCGCTCGAGCGCGCGTTGAAGTTCGAGGGCTACGACGTTCGTGCGGTCGCCGACGGTTCGCTCGCGCTCGAAGCGCTGACCAATATCGAGCCCGACGTGATCGTGCTCGACGTGATGATGCCGTCGGTCGACGGGCTCACGGCATGTCGTCGCATTCGAGAGAAAGGTCTGCGGACACCGGTGCTCATGCTCACTGCCCGCCACGACGTTGCGGACCGTGTTGCGGGTCTCGACGCTGGTGCTGACGACTACCTCGTCAAGCCGTTCGATCTCGAAGAACTCCTCGCTCGCCTGCGGGCTCTCGTGCGGCGTGGAACCGTCGTCGAATCCGACCTCGAAGCCATCCAAGTCGAAGACATGGTGCTCGACCTCGCCCGCCGCGAGGTACGAAGAGGCGACGTCAACATCGAACTGACCAAGACCGAGTTCGAACTGCTCGCCTTGCTCATGCACAACGAAGGCATCGTGTTGACACGTGAGGTCATCTACGAACGCATTTGGGGATACGACTTCGAGACGAACTCCAAGTCGCTCGATGTCTACATTGGATACCTCCGACGCAAGACCGAGATCGATGGGCTCCCACGTCTGATCCACACCGTCCGGGGCGTCGGATACACCGCTCGAGCCTGACATGAGCCTTCGCTGGCGCCTGACCTTGGTCATTGGCGGTGTGGTCGCCATGATGCTCGTTGGCGCGAGCTTTCTCGCGTACCTCAGTGCGGAGAGCGAACTGAACTCTCAGGTCGATCAGTTCCTGAGCACCCGGTCCCAGGAGACCGAGACGGGGCTGGCCTCGATTGCAGACCCTGCCGCTGCGTTGAATCTCGATGCGATCACGTCGGGTACTGCCCTTGGCTTTCGCGGCGGAACCTTTGCGTCGCTCGAACGCGCCGATGCAAGCATCCAGCTCGTCTTGGCCGACGGTCGGGTCGGACGTATCTCGCCGCCAGCACTTCCGGTGACCGAAGCTGACCAAGCGCTCGCAACCTTGAGCACGGGCGGAGTATCTGAACTGTTCGACCGGACAGATGAGAACGGCAACAACTTTCGAGTCATGGTGTCGTCGAGTCGGTTCGGTGTGCTCATGGTGGGCCGTCCGCTCGCCGACGTTGAACAAACGCTCGATGGCCTCCGAGGCTGGCTGCTTCTGATCAGTATCATGGGAACCATCGCCGCGGCTGGCGTTGGTTGGATCGTGGCCGACCGGGTCCTTCGTCCGGTCGCTCGACTTGCGGCTGCGACCGAACAGGTCGCCGAGACTCGACGCTTCGACGCCGACCTCCGTGTTGAAGGCAGCGACGAACTCGGTGCCCTCGCTCGAAGCTTCAACTCGATGCTCTCGGCATTGCGCGCGTCAAGAGAGCAACAGGAGAGGCTCGTTCGTGATGCGAATCACGAGCTGCGAACGCCGCTTACGAGCCTTCGAACAAACATCGATGTCATGCGCCGCCGGGGCGATGCGCTCGAACCTCATGAGCGTGACTCGATCGTGGAAGGTATGAGCGAAGAGGTGCGCGAGCTCACCGAGCTGGTGACCGAGCTGGTCGGCGTTGCCACGAGCTCGGCAGTCCAATCGCCAGAGTCCTTCCACGAGGTTGACCTGATGACGCTGTGTCGGGGAGCGGCTGACCGAACCATCGGCCGAACCGGTCGAGAAGTCGTTGTCGAAGGCCCGACCATGGCGTGCGTGCACGGCGATCCCGCCGGACTCGATCGGGCGATCGGAAACCTGTTGGGCAATGCGGTCAAGTTCAGTCCCGCCGGCGGGGCGATCACCGTGGTCGTTAGTGAGGACTCCGTCGAGGTTCTCGATCGAGGACCTGGCATCCCAGAGCACGAGATGGGTCGGATCTTCGACCGGTTCTATCGGTCGGATAGTACGAGGACGATGTCGGGATCGGGACTGGGTCTCGCGATCGTTGCCGATATCGCTGCGGCCCATGGCGGGTCTGCGTACGCGATGAATCGAGAGGGTGGAGGAGCGCTTGTGGGGTTCTCGGTGAACCCCGAGATCGCTGGATGGGTCTCGGCGACCGATCCGTACCTGACCGATGACGAATTCCTCGCCGAGGACGAACGCCTGGCAGAGGCTGAACGTCTGGCAGAGGACGGGATTGTGGCCGAGGACAATCGTCTCACCGAGGGCACCACGAATTTCTAATATTACGATTCGTAACATTAGAGGTATTGCGGTGTAGGGTGTGGCGCACGTTCGTTTGCGGGTGGCACACATGGGAGCGGGAAGTACATGAATCTCACACGTCCAGAGGCAGCCCACCTGCTTCGCCGAGCCGCCGTCGGTGGCACGACCGGCCAGATCGACCGCTTCGTCGGTATGAGCCGAGCGGCTGCGGTCAACAAACTGTTCAACACCTCCGTCACGCCAGACCTCCCGTTCTGGAGAGTCTTCGACAGTGGCGACGCTGACTACGCGGCACAGACAAAGATGATCGAGTGGTGGGTCGATCGGATGATCACCTCACCACCGACGATCGAAGAGAAGCTCACCCTTTTCCTCCACGGCCACTTCGCGACCGGCCGAGAGAAAGTCGAAGACGCACGCCTCATGTGGGATCAGCACCGGCTGTTTCGCAACATCGGCAAGGGCTCGTTCCGGACGTTGCTCGAGCGGGTCTCACTCGGGTCCGCGATGCTCATCTTCATCGACAACGAGACCAACGTGGTCGGCGCTCCCCAAGAGAACTTCGCCCGAGAGTTCATGGAGCTCCACACCGTCGGCAATGGCAACTTCACCGAAGCCGACGTCGTGGCCATGGCTCGGGCATGGACAGGTCACAACACGGTCGGTGCAACGCGGGAGAACAACTGGGTCTACGACCCGACGTATGTGTTCAAACCCGAAGAACACGACAACGGACAAAAAACACTCTTCGGCATTCGCAAGAACTGGGATGCACACGACACGCTCGACGAGGTGTGCACCGGGGTGAAAGCCCAGGACACCGCAGAATTTTTCGCCCGCAAAATGTTCTCGTTCTACGCACACACCAACCCGTCGCAGCAGGTCGTGACCGAATTGGCCAACGGGTTCCGTGCGAGCGGACTCAACATTGGATCACTCCTGCGCTCGATTCTGATGCACGACGAGTTCTGGGCACCCTCAACGCGCTACGCGCTGGTCAAGAGCCCCGTCGAGTACATGGTCGACATCATGCGCCGGAACCGCCTGCGCAGCAAGGACGACTTCGTTCGTTGGCGAATGGAGCGCATGGGCATGGTGTTATTCGATCCACCAACGGTTGCCGGGTGGGGCCAGAACGACTTCTGGCTCAGTACGGCAACCGCCTGGGCAAAGTCCGAGTGGGTAAACAACTTGAAGTGGGGTGCCGACGACCGCAACATCCTTCAGAACACCGATTCGCTCACCGCCGACCAAGTCGTTAACCGGGTGCTGAGCTTCTATTCGATCTTCGATGCCTCAGCCTCTTCGAAAGCTCAGATCAAGAACGTCGTACAACAGACTCGTGACGTTGCCCCGTGGGAGATGAGCCATGCGCCATTTGCCGTGGGCATGTTTATGCCGGAGGTGCAGTGCGCATGAGTACCAACAGCTTTGAGCAACTTCACGAGCAACTGAACGTCGATCCCGAGCGGCCGCTTTCACTCATCAACCGCCGCCGGTTCCTCCAAGGCGCGCTCGCCGCCGGTGGAGCGCTCGCCGTGCCGGCAGCGTTCGCCGACTATGCAGCGGCTCAGGGTGGGAACGACACGATCGTTCTCACGGTCACCCTCGGCGGCGGCAACGATGGTCTCAACACTCTCGGGCCATTCAACACCGGCGCCTATCAAGATGTCCGAGGTCGGCTTGCAATCAGCCCCGGTCGAGCGCATCGAGCCGAAGGCCGCCTGTTCTTTCACCCGAACCTTCGTCGCCTTTCCAATCGCTTCAATGCAGGAGACGTCGCTGTTGTTCGAGGCGTCGGCGAGCCCCTCCGAGACCAAAGCCATTTCTCGAACATTGCCCGGTGGCAGTCGGCGAACCCGAATGGACGTATCACCGGTACCGGTTGGCTCGGTCGTTGGATGGACAGCACTCGCACGACCGCGTTCTCTGGCGTTACCGTCGGCGGCCGCGGAATTCCACTGCACTTTCGAAGCGCGGACAGCGACGTCACCGATCTTCCGCGAGTCGGCGGTTCGTCGCTCTACGGATCGGACTCCACCGAAGGCCGAGACCGTCGCTTGTACAACGCGATTTCGAACATGGGACGGCGCGCGAACCGAAGCGACTGGGTCAACCGCGTCGGCCAAGTCAACGCGCTCTCGATCTCGAGCGCTCGTGAAGCAGCCCCAGCGTTTGACCAAGCGCTCCCAGAGAACGAGCTTTCCTTGGACATGGTGCTGGCAGCCAGGGTGATCAACTTGAACCTCGGAACGAGAGTCCTCAACGTTGGTCACGGTGGCTACGACCTCCACGATGACCAGATCGGGGCGAACTCGAGTGTTGGTGCCCACGCAGACCTGCTCGCGGAACTCGACCAAGGAATCGACGTGTTCTTCCGGACGCTTGATAGTCGGCTGGCCAGCCGAGTTGTCGTCATGGTGTACAGCGAGTTCGGCCGACGGGTTGAGCCAAACGGTTCGAATGGAACCGATCACGGCACGGCAAGTCACCTGTTTGCAATCGGCGATCGTGTCAACGGCGGCATGTACGGCGACGTCCCACCGATCAACGCGCTCGACGAGCGAGGCAACCTCCGAGTGACTTCGGATTTCCGGCGGGTGTATGCCTCCGTGCTCGAAGGAGCACTCGGGTCGCCGAGCAATTCGATCCTCGGCAGCCGCTATCCCAGCTTCAACATTTTGTAGTCGAACCATCACGTAGCGAGATATCCCGCTAGAACGGTCGAAATCACGATGAACCCTCACGTACTGTGATTAGACTCGCCCCTGACCTATGCAGGAAAGACGGGTGAAGACAGTTGGATAGTGCACGTGAGCGGGCGGTCATCGTTCCAGTTGCGCACCCCACCCTCAGCGCTTTGCAGTCGTCGAGGATGGACGTCGTTGTCCATCTCCTTGCACTGGAACAGCTCACAGATGTGGCGACGGTCGACATCGACCTCACCGCGTTCGACTCCACCGATGGCGCACACGTCCGCCTCGGCGGCGTGCCGCGTTCGAACAGCGCCTCAGACTTCTTTGAAAAGGCCCACAAGATCGATTGGGTTGCACACTCAAACGCGTTCGCCGGGCTCGATGGTGAAACCGAAATCACCGAGCGCGCTCAAGACCTGCGTGATGACGTCGAACTCACCGTTCGCTACGCACCGGGTGGTCAACTCGTCGGTGGAGCGGTCGACGCAGCACTCGCCCTATTCTTTGGCCGCCCACTTCGACGCGAGCTCGGAACGAACAAGCCGGTAGACCGGTCGATCAATACATTGCGAGACGCGGGATGGTCCCACGGCGACCTCCGCGGCCTGCTACACAAATGGGCGGTCCTCGACCCGGCGAGTGCGGTCGTGTTACTTCACATGGACCACGCCGAGTATGCTGGTGCGCACCACGAGCTGATGTGCCGTTTCGACATTGTCCACTCCGAGTACGACTTCATCTCCGAAGTCGATCAGGCCGAGCTGCAAACGACGGGGACGGGCTCGATCCAGACCATGTTGCTCCGAGCAGACCGATCCTCTTTCGATGCGCTGGTCGACCGAAACCGTGCTGCTGTTCTCGGCTCGTACGTCGAAGAATTCAGCGTGCTACCAATTTCGGTGCTGTGGTCACCAGTCCGCCAAAGCGCAAGCGATATTGGCCACCAGCAACGTCTCCGCAAGCTTCGTCGAAAAGAGCTGACGAACCAGTTGCTCGAGAAAGCGCGAAACCGCTAGTTAACTACCGCGGCTGAATCGAACGGGCGTCTTCGGCCTCAGCGAGTGTGGAGCGGAGTTTCTGAAGTCTCCGATTGTGGATCTCGTACACCTTGGCAAACATCGCGAACGCATCGTCGAGACTGAGCACTGACTCGTTCTCTTCATCTGGGTACTTCTCGAACGACAGATCGAAGAGCGTCTCTCGATCTGGGAACCAGGCGTTTCGGGTTCTCTCGTTCGACTCTGCGAACTGGTCGTAGAACTCCTTCGCTGCCCGTTTGCTCGGGAGGTAACCAGCTCCGGCGAAATGCCGCTCCAGAATCTTGTTGATGTCACCCCGGCTCGGCTTGCCCGCAGCGGTATTTGGTTTTGGAATGTGCTGATTCATATGACGCAGAAACAGCTGCGCTTCAGCACTCAGCGAACGATTGAGCGCCTTGGGCGCTCGGAGTTCCGACGCATCGATTCCGACGGCCGCTGAGAAGTCCTTTGTCGTGTCCCCATCGACGAGTTCGCTTCGTTGGAAGCGTCGAACGGTGATGGTCGAGTCGGGAAAGCTCGCTCGCCAGAAATCCAAGAGCTTGTCGTAGTAGTAGACCCGGGCTGCGGCAGATGATTCGTCGACCGGCGGCAAACAACTCGCACTGGAGCTTCCGGTCTTGAGCACGGTCGAATACATGCTGATCGCGAACTCGTGCTGGGGTCTGATGTAGGCAACAATCTCGACCTCTTCGCAGTACCGCAAGAGGAACTCTCGTAGAGCGAGCACTTCGTCGTCGTTGTTGATCACCGTGCCCAAACGCTCGCTGCTGATGAGCAACGAGCGCTCTGGATGGGCGTTCGCTGCGAGTTCGCTACCGATCCTGTCGGCGAGGTCGACCTTGTGTGCTTCGACAGCGGCGGCGGTGTTCATTCCAAGACGCTTCCGTCGCGAGAAGCGCTTGTCGGTTCCGGCGAACAGGCAGACCAGGTCGACGTGTTCACTCGGACCCATCTGTGCGGGGACGAAGAAGCCTTGGGCCTTGAGCGCGTCCCGGTTGATCTTGAGGAACTGCTGAAGCGAGGTGGTGCCGGTCTTTTCAGTCCCGATGTGCAGGGTGCATTTCTTGAATCGTGAGGCCATAGGCGACAGCTACTCGGACGGATTCTGAGCGGCTGCTTCGGCTTCTTTCGCAGCCTTCTTCTGGATGCTCTTTACTCGGCTGAAACGGCTCGTGATCACAAAGAGGATGAGGATGAGCGCTACCAGAACAATGGCCGCGGTAGTGGTTCCCAACGCGAGGAGAACGGCGATGTTCGTCGCAAAGACGCCGATGTCGGTCGTCGTGCCGCATTCTTCGTTGATGAGGTCTGGGTTGAATTGAATGACGCCCGTTCCGTCCCAGAGCAAGCCTGCTTGGAGGTCTGGTGTGCTGAAGTCAATTCTCTGGCCGTCCGGCTGGGTTTCGATGGTGTAGCGGATCCCAGGCTCGACCGTATCGGTGAGGGGAGTGACCGTCTCCCATCCCTCAGGGGTCTGTCCGACGAGAAACTCGATAAGACCGCCCTCAGGGATCGCTGGCTCTTGTTCAGCATCGGTGGTCGTCTCGAGCTCTTCGCCATCCACGGGCGCTGCGGGGGCCTGAATCTCCCACAGGACGTCATCACGAATGAGAAGCGAAACGTTCGACGGGCCAGGGCAGTTATCGGCCAGGACTCGCACGCCAGCTTCGGCCGTCGAGGTGCGTGTGAGCCGCAGTTCTCTCCGCTCATCCTCGGCACAGGCGGTGAGAAGAACGAGACAGCCAATGAGGACTGCCAAGATGCGTCGGGACATTCCGTTGATTCTAGGGCCGAGGCCTGCCACGCACCGGCAGCCTCCTAGACTTGTAGGAAAGGCTGGCCACAATGGCCCGCCCGGTCGAGTTGATCCAACGGAAGGGTCTCATGGCAAAGCGTCGTCGCAAGAAGCAAGTAGTGGTCGCGCCTCCTTCGGAGCCGCCTATGCGCCCAGGGATTATCGGGCTCAGCCGCTCGGTTCCAGCCAACATTCCAAAGCCTCCGTACGCCGAGAACGGCGATCCCGGCCCATCGATCTCATCGCTGGTTCGTACTCCCGCTGAACTCGACGCCATGCGCCGCGCCGGAGCCATCGCGGCCGAGGTGCTCATTCACGCCGGCAAGTTTGTTGAGCCCGGCATCACGACGGACAAGATCGACGAGATCGTGCACAATGAGAGCATTCGACGCGGTGGATACCCGTCGCCGCTCAACTATCGCGGTTTCCGCAAATCGGTCTGTACATCGGTCAACGAAGTGATCTGTCACGGAATCCCCGATAATCGTCCGCTTCTCGATGGGGACATCATCAACATCGACGTCACCGTCTACTACGACGGCGTACACGGCGACAACAGTTGTACCTTCCTCGTCGGCGATGTCGATGAGCACTCACGGCACCTCGTTGCCGAGACGTACGTCTCGATGATGGAGGGCATCAAGACGGTGCGCAACGGTTCGAAGGTCCACGACATTGGCCGGGCGATCGAACGCCATGCTCGCAAGCACAACCTTGGCGTCGTCAAGGAGTTCATTGGCCACGGTGTTGGAACCGAGTTCCATTCCGATCTGCAAATTCCGCACTACTACGACCCTCGTGCCAAGACGCAGCTCACCACCGGTATGACGTTCACCGTCGAACCAATGCTGACCCTCGGTGACCCCGGGCTCTACCTGTGGGAAGACGAATGGACGGCGCTCACCATGGATGGGCGTCGAAGCGCACAGTTCGAGCACACGTTGGTGGCCACCGACGACGGATACGAACTACTGACGGTCGCGAGCAACGGCGATACCGCCGCCGAACTCTACGCACCAAAGTCCGCCACCGTCTCTTAAAGCGGCCCCTTCACCCGAAATTTGAAGTTTGCTGGTCCTCAGAGGACCAACACTTTTCAAATTTCGGTTAGACCAGCTCGAAGTCGACCGTGCGGGTCGTAACTTCGGCGTTGTTCAAGCGAACGAGAACCTCATCGCCGAGGTTGGCGTCGCCGTCTGCATACGCAACGACGGCGGGGTTGACGAGTTGTACCCGGACCCGGTTCTTCCGGTCGTCGATGGAGGTCACGAGCCCATGGAACGTCTCGCCGACGCGTCCTGACAACAAGGCGGCTTCGACGAGGTCGAGGACACCGCGGTCGAGGTTGCCCTCACGGTTACGGGCTTGACCAAGAATGCGTGGGAGCTCGGGCAGGGTCTCGAGGACCCACTCGGGAGGCCGCACGCCGGCGAGGCCAGCGAGGACGCACTCGTTGGCGTAGCGATCGCCGAGACGGCGTAGGGGCGCCGTCACGTGGGCGTACTCGGCCGATATCGCAGAATGCTCGGTGAGTTCGGGTAGCTCGCCATCGAAGGACTCGTAACCGGCGCCGCGTAGCCCGCGAGCAGACTGGGCGATCATCGCTGCATCGATTGGATTGTTCGGGTTCAGTCCACGGACCATCTGCGGATAGCTGACCGAACCAGGCCATTCAATGCCGAGCGCCTTGGCGACCGACCGGAGTTCGTCGATCGTACGGCGTTGCGGGCGGGGGAGTGTCCGAAGGATGCCGACCTTGGCATCGATCATGATCGACGCTGCGGCAATGCCGGTGAGCAGGCTGATCTGCGCGTTCCAACCCTCGATCGGAAGCGATTCGTGGTACTCGAGCTCGAATCCGCCCGGGATGCGGGCGACCTCTTGAGAGGCCAGTCGCAACGACACCGCATCTCGCTCGACTTCGAGCTGCTCGCGGAGTTCGCCGACCGATCGAAGAGCGTTGAGCATAGGGTCGCCCGCGGCCACGAGCTCGTTTGCGTCGGTGTACGAGAGCTTTGCCCGAGAACGGACGACCGCTCGCTCGAGGTGCTTGTCGACGATCTTGCCGGAGGCGTCGAGGTCGATCGTCCACAGCAGCGACTGGCGGTCGACGTCGGGCAGCAGGCTAGCTGCGTCTTCGCTCAGGGCTTTGGGATGTAGGGGAGCTCGACTATCGGGGCTGTACATCGTAAAACCTCGAGCCTTGCTCTCGGTATCGATCGCCCCGCCTGGGGTAATCCAAGCAGCGACGTCGGCAATGGCGTAGAACACCCGCCAACCATCGCCGTGGCGCGAGCAGTGCAGCGCTTGGTCGAGATCCATCGAGTCGGGCGGGTCGATGGTGACGAGCTCGATGTCTGTGCGATCGGCAACGACCGATCCGGCCGAGCCTTCAGGAATCTGAGGACCGGCCTTTGCGCTGGCCTCTGCCTCAGTATTGACCTCGTCCGAAAAGCCATCCGGCACTTCGAGTTGCTCTCGCAAGGTAGAGAGACCCTTACAGATCACTTCGTCTTCACAGGTATATGGCAGCCTTGGCATACACCTAGGGTAAAGCAGATACCGCCTCGTTCGTCTCTTTGCGCAAGCGAGTTGCTGGGCTGAGGCCCTACCGCAGAGACGCAGAGCCAGGGGTTGGAATTTCAACCCAGACTCGACCCGGCAAAATCTCGACCGGCGTACCTTCTGAATCGAAGTATCTCGTCACCGCTTGAGCGTTTGCCTTTGACCATGAGCCTTCGATCAACTGTCCTTCGGTGAAGATCCACGCGGTGCCGCTTCCAACGGTGATGGCTTCAGGCGATGCTGCATCGGCCGGGCTCGTACCGTATGGAGTGAAGCGGACGATCACGGTTTCGGGTGCGGTGCGAACACCGGCCGTGTCGACCGTTGGCGACCCATCCTGTGTCCGGGCCCAGCCACTGCCATTCCACGTGTAGTTCACCGAGGTGCTTCGATAGGTGACATTCACGCCGTTTGAGGGGAACGCGTTGTTGGTGAGCGGGGTGCCCGGCCGGCGGACCGTGAAGAGTTCGGGTGGATTGCCTGCCGACGAGCTCGCACCGCGCAAGGCGCTGTCGGTACTGAACAAGTTGTGTGGCGCAGGCCGCCCGGTGTTTCGGAAGTACGCGCTCCCGGCGCCGGTGGCCGCACTGATGTTGACCAACGACGAAGCGTTCACTGCTTGGGTCGTGCGACTGTTGGCGCCCGAGCTTGCGAACAACGGCCGGTTCAACGGTGCCAACAAGTTGAGGTCGGTCGTGCGCATCGACCGAACAGGTCCAACGGTTCCGACATTCTCCGACTGGAAGACCGCTGCGTAACGAGTGAACCCACCCTCGACGAGCTCGACGTACACGACGTCTGCATCGTTGATTCCAGCTTGTGGACGGGCACGGACGACGTTGTCGATCTTGACCACGAGTGCGGGCCGGTCAGACGCAGCTGCGGCCGGGCGTCCCGTGAGCACCGAACGGCCATCGGAGTCTCGATACCATTCCAGCGCTTCGGTGACTGTCGCGACCTGCTCTTGGGTGTTCTCAAGCTCATTGCTCAGTGCTGATCGCTGAAGATCGATATCGGCAAGGCGCACGTTCAGGTCGTCAACCTGTGCACGCAGCGAAGGGATCGAGTCGACGAGGTCAAGAATCTCGGTGTCGAGACGCTGGAGTGAATTTTCTGCTGACTCGACGATCGAGTCGAACACTTCCTGCTGTTGCAACGGGTCTTGGGCGGCGTCGGAACCGCCGAGCGCTTGGACTTCCAATGCGAATGCTTGTTGAGCAGGGTCGCCGCTGACGAACTGGTTGACCGCCACGCTCGCACGGATGATTGCGGGTTCGCGCCGTTGCAGGGCGAGGATTTCGAGCTGATCTGCAGCGCGTTCGATCTGTCCGCGTGACATTTCGATTTGTCCGAGCACCTGAATTTGTTCGGCATCGAGCTCGGTGAGCATCGTCTGAATCTCGCCGATGCGGTCGATAAGGGTGGACTCGCGTTCGAGGAGTGCAGCTTCATCTGCACCGGCGTCGACCTGAGCTCCAGCGGGAAGTGCGAGCACGCTGATCAACGCGAAGATCACCAGAAGGGGGAATGTTCGTCTACTCATCGGTCGTCTCGATTACAGCGTCAGGTTCGATAAGTGTCGGACGCTCAGCGCCGAACGAGTTGGTCAAGATCACAGCCACAACGAAGATGATTATTACCGTGAGCGCGAGTGTCGTCCACTTTGTTCGCACTTCATCTCGTTCAGGGATCAGCGGGAAGTCCGACGGCAACCACTCATAGCCAAGGACTGCACGCTTCATGTCCTTCTTGCCGTAGGGCTCGACCGCTGTCGGAAGTTCGCTGTGTAGGGGCGGGTTGGTGGCGGCGAGCATGGTCGGCGCATGGATGCTGTGAATGCTGAACTCTTCGCGCGCCGCCGACAAAACGTTCGCCAACCTGCGCGGCCGCATATCGAGGGCCTTTGTCAGATACTCGGCCGGAGTGTTGTAGCGGTATCGCAAGATCAAGAGCAGCTTGTGGTCGGCTCGCAGTTCTGAAAGTGCGTCGGCGAGAAAGTGTGCCTCTCGCCCAGAATCGCCTTCGAGCAGCGCAGAGCTATGGCGAACCGTACGGTCTTCTTCGAGGACTCGATGTGCCTCGTTGCTCGCAATGGCGGAGAGCCATGACGTGTAGGCCGCAGGTACTGGCAGCTTGTGATCGCCAAAGCGGCTCAAGGCAATGCGAAACGTCACCGTTGTGGTTTTGATGGCAGCGTCCTCATCTTTGAGGATGAACCAGCAGACGTCGTAGACCATACGAGCAGCATTGGGGTTGATCGGTGTCGACATCCCGTAGTGCATCTGACTCCAGTCGTGCGCGGTGATAGGTGGGAAAAACCCCGGTCCTGTAGCCGCGTCCGGCTGCGTTGTAGTCATTCGATCCATCGTAGCGCTGGCGCCCTTTGCTCATATCGACGCTTGCGATGCCTTTCGGCATTGGAGGCCCAGCGTGTTAGAGGCGTGTGGCCAGCTCGATGCCGTTCAACGCTTCTGGCAGATGGCGCAATAGGTCGTCGTCCGAGCATCGATAACCGTCGATTGCATCTCAGACCCACATTGCACACAGGCTTGGCCAGCCCGGCCGTAGGCCACGAGGGAGTGTTGGTTCGAACCCGTATCGCCTTGCGCGTCGACATAGTCTCGAAGTGTCGTGCCGCCGTTGTCGACACCGGCTTGCAAGACATCTCTGACGGTCGCCGCAAGCAGATCGCAACGTTGTCGGCCCACCCGCTTTGCGCGAGGGTCAATTCCGGCGAGGAACAACGCTTCGTCGGCGTAGATATTGCCGACCCCTGCCACCGGGCGCTGGCTGAGCAGTTGGGTCTTGATCGCTCGGTTGCTCTTCTTCACATGGTGGTGGAGGCTCGCTCCGGTGAAGTCCGGATCGAATGGCTCGGGCCCCATCTGCGACAGGGTGGGGATCTCGCCATACTCGCCTCGCTCGACGACGCGAAGGCGACCGAAACGGCGAATGTCATTGAACCGAAGCAGCCGACCGTCGTCGAATACCCAGATCGCTCGACAGTGTGCGCCGAAATCGTCGATCGTCGGGGTCGGAGCATCCGCTTCGAGGGACTCGATATGAAACGAGCCGGTCATCCCGAGGTGGGCCACGAGTTCATGGCTTGGCTCGTCA
This sequence comes from uncultured Acidimicrobiales bacterium, assembly GCA_964451305.1. Classification (GTDB taxonomy): domain Bacteria; phylum Actinomycetota; class Acidimicrobiia; order Acidimicrobiales; family SHLQ01; genus SHLQ01. Next base: position 73,890 of record CAYVHV010000013.1, read on the forward strand.
GACCCCGTGCCTGTGTCGAGATCGAACAACAGGTATTTACCTCGCCGGCGAACCCCGGTGATCGTCGTGCCGATCGCGTCGTGTGCGGGTGAGAACTTGTCGCTCCAGTGCGCGTCCCCGCCGATAATCTCCGCGTTCTGGAGCTGGGGGTCGAGTTGGCGTCGAATCGTTTCCACTTCGGGCAACTCAGGCATTCCTCCACGGTAGCCTCGCAACACCTATGTCATCGTTGGACGAATTCCAGACTCGCTACATCGACGAGCTCATCGCCGCCGCGGCGGTGCTCGATTCGATCGAGGCAGCAGCCCAAGCCGAAGCCTGGGTATCGGGTGCTATTGCCGAGTGGCATGCGCTCGGTGGGCCCGCGGAGGGCCTTACTCCAGCGATCGCTGCGGACGCGCCGCTCGCCGCTGCGCTCATTTCATGGATGGAAGGTGGCGAGGTCCCAGAAGGTGAACATCGGTGGCTCGCCGACCTTGGGCGTCATGAGATCTCTCAAGTGTTGCAGTTGGCTAGCCCGTCGAACCCCGAGGAGCTCGGACTGATCTTCGAGTTCGACCTCGACGGCGAGCACGACCACGACGTGTCGGTCTCGCTTACCAACGGCACGGTGACAGGGATCGCGATCGGCCCGGCGGGCTTGGCCGATGGTGTTGCCGACGACGACACCGATCTCACCGTCGATCAGGTAGGAACATCCGTTGCGTCAAATCTCGTGACGACGGCACTCGGTGGACCTCTCGATGCCCTCACACCATCATCGGAAGCCAACGTTCCCCTGCTTCTGCAACGGTTCGGCGGTCGACGCAGCGATGTTGCACCACGAACCGAAGGACGGCTTCTGCCCGAGCGTGACGCTGAGGATGATTCGTGGTGTGTTGGCGTTGTTCGCTCGGCACTGCGCACGACGCTCGAAGCTGCCGCCCCCGAGTCTGTGCAGCGCGCACGAATCGGCTTTGCGGCCCGTGTGGCAAAGAAAGATCCAGACGCGCTGACCGTGCTCGGTGTTGCTGGTGTGAAACGCTCCGCTGGCGATGGGCCAATCGACGTCGAGACGTTTCTTCGGGCGGTCGGTGCCTACTTTGCGCCGGTTGACCTGGGCGCCCATACCGACGCGCAGTTCGACGCGCTGATCGAGCTCGAGCCTGTCGATTGGGCCGGCGTTGTCCTCGGCATGACCAGAGCAAAGACCCGAACCGAACCACTCGACGGCGCCTCACTCGTGACGTTCATCAATCGAGCCCCCGAAATCACCTCGACGATCCCAAAGTCTGACGCCCCTCGTCTCGCATGGGCCTTCGAACAGATGATGTTTGCGTGGGAGGCGACGGGGGTCATCGATGCCGATGGAAACGTCAGCGACGCAGGTCGTTGGTTGCTGGCCCATGCCTACGTCGCGGCGCTGTCGGATCAACGGGCGGCCGCGTAGCTACACCCTGCGGTACCCCTTGGTCACGAGGCTGGCGAGTTGCCTGCGTTCGCGTGGTCTTCGATAACGGCGCGTTGTGCTGCGACCGCAACGGTTTGAAGAATGTCTCCTTCGGAGATTGCGAGGCCTAACCGAAGGACGCCTTGTGCGTCGTGCGTGACGACGAGGACTGCGGACTTTACGCCGACCGAGATCGTACGGACCTCATCGAAGGAGTGGGTTGGAGCAATAGCGGTAAGCACTGCTCGACCGACGGCTTCTTCGAGGGTTGCGCCATCCATGGTCGCTTGAAGGTTTCCCTGCGTTGCTTGAACAGTGATGGTTGCGCGGTGGGTGCCATTGGTGTTCGAGTCGATCGTGATCAGTGGAGGGTTGAACGACCCTTCAACCTCGTCGAGATGAAACTGGTGAAGCACGCGAGCAAATGCTCGAGATACCGCGGTCATTCGTTTGGCCATCTGCGGTTGTTGAATCGGACCGAACATCAACAGGCCATCGGACCGTGCCCCGCTGGTGCGCACGTAGTGGCCATTGAGATCGCCGTGGCGGAAGGCCGATACCGGCTTGCGTCCGTTGGACAACATCGTGGTGGTGTGCATCAGCCGGAAGACCTCGGTCGGGGCCATCACCTCGAGGCGAGGGTACCGGGCGAAGAGAATCGGCTGATCGTTGTGCGGAACGTGCAGGTAGACGGCGAGAGAAACGGGCGCTACCTCCTCGATCAGGTCGAACGCTGCTTCCACGAGCGTGGAGAAAAGGTGGTCGACCTGGGGAGTAGACCGTTCGCTGAGCACAGGCGGGACGGAGGGTTGAAGTGCGCGACCGCTCCCACCGGTGGTTTCACGAATGGACATATGGTGATGATACAGACCGAATTTGCTGCGTTGGGTAGCGGGCGGTGATCGGCGCCAGAATTGAGCCTTTTGACTGTGCGTAGAAGGGGCTGGGCGGACCTAGAACCCGGCTACGCCGTCACATTTAGGAACTGTAACGACGGTGCCGAGGCGCGAATTCTGCCACTCAACTGACGAGCTTCGAGCTCGGCGAGGCCCTCTGGACACTCGCCCGCGTAGGGACACCACCCGCACAACGGGCCAGGATTTGCTTCAAAAGTGTTGGATTCGACCGCCGCATTCACCGTGACCCAGGTTTCACCCAGCGCTCCAACGGCGGTGTCGATCGCATCGCTGTTGACCTCGGTCTCAACGACCTGCTGGCCGAGGTAGAGCAGGCGAGCAGATACGGGCCGCTCGCCGGTCGACGCTTCGATCGCAGCGGCGTAGAGCAGAACCTGATCGAGCCGGCCGCCAGCAAACCGCGCGGAAGGCGCCTTGCCGCTCTTGTAATCGCTCACGATCAGTGGAGAATCATCGCGGTGGTCTGCACGTTCGAGGCGATCGACGATCCCGCGAAATGGGACGTCGCCGAGGTGGGTATCGACCTTCTGTTCGTTGGCAACAACATTGACTTGGGTTGGGTCCTCGAGCTTCCACAGTCCTTCGATCGCCGTCCATGCCAGCCAACGAAATCGGCGCTGCTCGGCCTCGTCGAAGCCGAGTGCGACGAATTCATCGGCCTCGGCGGTTTCGGGCCAGATCTCGCGAGCGATCACCTTTGCTCGCTCGACGGTGCGGTCAGGCCCTGGTTCTTCCATAAGGAGTTCGAGGACATGGTGAGCAAACGTCCCCGCAATCGCAGCCTCACCTGGAGGGTCGGCGAGGCGATGGATGTAGCGGAATTCCCAACGTCGCT
>CAYVHV010000014.1:0-68026 GCA_964451305.1 uncultured Acidimicrobiales bacterium
CCTCGTACGCAGCCTCGCTGACCGAAGATGTGTCTCGCATGGACATCTACAACCGGTTGCTGAAAGACCGCATCGTCTTCCTCGGCACCGACGTCAACGATGAGATCGCGAACTTCATCACCGCGCAGATGCTCCACCTCGAGAGCCAAGACCCAGAGCGCGATATCTGGTTGTACATCAACTCGCCAGGTGGCTCGGTCACCTCGGGTATGGCGATCTACGACACGATGCAGTTCGTCAGCCCCGACGTCGGCACCATCTGCATGGGCCTCGGCGCATCGATGGGACAGTTCCTCCTCGGCGCAGGCGCCAAGGGCAAGCGCTTCGCTCTGCCACACGCACGCATCATGATGCACCAGCCACTCGGCGGTGTTCAGGGCCAGGCATCAGATATTGCGATCCAGGCAGATCAGATGGGCAAGACCAAGAAGCTGCTTCAGGCGCTCATTGCCGAGCACACCGGTCAAACCTTCGAACAGATCGAAGCCGACTCCGATCGCGACCGCTGGTTCACCGCAGCCGAAGCCAAGGAATACGGCATCATCGACGAGGTCATCACCTCCCGTGGAGACATCACCAAGTAATTCGCAAGCGGCTCCGCCGCTGGTTTTTTTGCGAATGACGTTGGTGATCCTGTTCTCCCCTTCGGGGAGCGTTCAAGCGGCACGCAGCCTGAACGCCGGAGGCGGTGTTTGCTGTCCTGCTCACCTACCGAAATTTGAAGGCTGATGGTTCTGTAAGGACCAAGACTCTTCAAATTTCGGTTACTGGGCGGCTTCGGCCTTTGCTCGTAGGTCGGCTACGCCCTCGGCGAGCGAGTCATAACGGAAGAGCGCGCTGCCGCTGATGAGGACGTTGGCGCCCGCTCCGGCCGCGCCCGCAATGGTGTCTGCGCTGATGCCGCCATCGACCTCGATGTCGACATCATGACCACCGGCGTCGAGCATGGTCCGGCACGCAGCGATCTTTGGCTCCATCGTTTGGATGTACTTCTGGCCACCGAAACCAGGGTTGACCGTCATGATCAACACCATCTCGACCAAGTCGAGGACGTGCTCGATCTCAGACAACGGAGTCGACGGATTTAGCGCCACCGCCGCGCTGCCGCCGAGATCGGCCACGTTCGCGAGCGTGCGGTGCAGATGCTTCGACGTTTCCGCGTGGACGATCAGCAGGTCACAACCAGCGTCGATGTATTGTTTCGCCATGAGATCGGGGTCAGCGACCATCAGGTGGGCCTCGAATCGCACGTCGGTGTGCGGCCGACACGCAGCGATTACGTCGGGGCCAAAGGTGAGGTTGGGAACGAAGTTGCCGTCCATCACATCCCATTGGATGCGATCGACGCCAGCGTCTCCCAGACGGCGGCACTCCTCTCCGAGGTTGGAGAAGTCGGCGGGAAGGACGGAGGGCACAATTTCGATCCGGCGTGTCATGTCTCGAATCTAGGGGACTGGAACCGCAACGCCTATATTGCGATGGTGACGAGCGAGCCAGCACTGACAGAGATCGAGGTTCGGGTCATCCGCCCAGCCAACGGGGGTGCGGGCGTCGGACAAGACGCGCACGGCCGGACGACCTTCTGCGAAGGTGCACTTCCAGGCGAGCGGGTGCGCGTTGGGCTGACCCAAGAGAAGAAGCGTTTCGCTCGCGGCATCGTGACCGAAGTCCTCGAACCAGCCGACGACCGCATCTACGCCCAGTGTCCGACACATCATGTGGGATGCGGGGGCTGCGACATGGCCCACGGCAACGACGACATCCAACGAACGGTTAAAGCGCACGTCGTGCGCGATGCGCTCTCGAGAATCGGCCGGGTCGATCCCGAGACGATCGAACGCTCGTGGCTCGGATTCACCGAACCGGCAAAACCCGGCTGGTACCGGACGACCGCTCGGCTCGCCGTGGCTCGAGACCGAATTGGGTATCGAGCAGCCCGAAGCCATGACGTCGTCGACGTGACGGCATGTGGCGTAGTGCACCCGTTGGTCGAAGAGGTCGTTCTCGATGGCCGCTTTCCGAAGGAGAGTGGCCCTGAGGTCATGATTCGGGCGAGCCATGCCACGGGTGAACGCATGGTCATCGTCGACGGCTCCACCAACGGGGTGTCTGTGCCAGCCGACGTCACGCTCGTGAGCCAGGCACAGATCGACGCCGGAGCCGACATCTCGATCGTCGAAGACGCGGGCGGCCGGTCATTCGTTATTTCGGCCGGATCGTTCTTCCAAGCCGGCCCGACGGTAGCGACCGACCTCGTCGCTGCGGTCTCGGCAGCAGCCGGTGACCTGACCGGACGTGCGGTCGTCGACGCCTACTCCGGTGTTGGCCTGTTCGCTGGCACCGTCGCTGCGGCCAGTAATTCCCTGACCGCCGTCGAGCTCTCGTCCAGCTCGATTCGCGATGCTCGTCGAAACCTTGAGGATCAACGACTCTCCGGACAGCGGATCGACATCGTCGAGTCCGCTGTCGAAGATTGGGACGCAACACCCGCAGAAGTCGTCATCGCCGATCCATCTCGAGCTGGACTCGGTGCCGAGGGGGTCGAAAGCCTGCTGCGGTGTCGAGCGGAGCGGTTCATCCTCGTATCGTGCGACACCGGATCGTTCGGGCGCGACGCAGGATTGCTTCGGAACGCTGGCTACGAGCTCGACTCGGTGCGGCTCGTCGACGCATTCCGCGACACCAGCCACGTCGAAACCATCGCCGCGTTTACCCGCTGAGCGCGTAAACCGTCTGGGTCGGATTGCCCATAAAGCTCCAGCCGCTCCGGTTCTACTCTCGTACACAGGTGCCCTTGGGTACACGAGTGTTGGGAACAAGAACCTTCGGTGTTTCGTTTTTTTGTCGATTCGGATTCTGCAGAGCGCGACGATGGTCGCGCCCTCGCGGTGTCAATCGAACGCGAAGATGCAACAATCGCTGACCTTGCAGTCGCGCTCTCGCTGCCCGAATCGGCGCTCGTCATCGACGGCGTCGTCCACCTCGCCGAAGTACGGCTGAGCGAGGTGTCGTTGGTCGAGGGGTCGCGCGTGAGTCCCCTGGGCCCACGCCAAGCCACCCGCTCGGGCATTGGTCGGTCATGGGTTGGAGTGGCCGGTGGGCCACATGCTGGCGTGGTCAAGCGCATGGACGCCGACGGATCGGTCACGATCGGCCGCGGTTCGATGAACGACCTCGATATCGACAACACGAGCGTCTCGGCGGTCCACGCAGTCGTCGAGAAGCGAAGCTCGGGAATGACCGTCACCGACCATGACTCGACGAACGGCACATGGGTGAATGGTCGGCCCATCACAAAGACCACCTCGCTGGCATCTGGACAACCGGCGCGAATCGGCTCTTCGATCGTCGAGTTCATCGAGATTGATTCGACAGACAAACCGCTCGCTACCAGCGTTGCTCACGCCGAGACCGCTGGTCGGGTGTTGTTCAATCGGCCGCCCCGCGGACCGGTCGCACGAGCCCCGGACCTCGTCGCCGTCCCCGAAGCACTGCCCGAGCGAGAGAACCCAACGCTGCGGCTCGTTTCGCTACTCGTTCCGATCCTGCTCGCCGTCGTGATGGTCGTTGCATTGGATTCGTTCCGGTTCGCACTCTTCGCGCTGCTTTCACCGTTGATGGTTCTCGGCAATTGGCTCTCGAACCGACGCACGGTCAAGAAGGAACGAAGCGGCGATGTCGGGAATCGTCGATCGGCGCTCCAGAAGCTCCGCAAAGAGCTCGAGCACGCCGAACGCACAGAACGAAACCGGCGTAGTCAACGCGGTCCGGGCTTGCTCGAAGTTCGTCGACGGATCGAACTGCCATCGAATCGGCTCTGGGAACGGCGCCTCGATGCCCCCGACGCGCTCACCATGCGACTCGGCATGGGAACCGTGCAGTGGAGTCCAACGGTGACCCCGCAAATAGATGGTTCGAACGACGAGGATCGTGACGAAGAACTCGACGAGATCTTGTCGGGGGTGACAACCCTCGATGACGTTGAAGTCCTCACCGACCTTCGCGTCGGACCCATTGGATTCACTGGCCACATGGGTGACGCGCGCAACGCTGCTCGATCCGGGGTTTTGCAGCTCGCAACACATCATGGACCGGCCGACCTCGACATCACGATCCTGACCACTAGCGACAACCTCGAGGACTGGCGTTGGGCGCAGTGGCTACCGCACACCACCGACAGTAATGGTGGGCTACGAATCTTCACCGACGATCAGCACGTCGACTACGTGGCGCGCCTTCTCGAGAACGCTGACGAACGCAAGCGTGACACCGACGCCGCTCTCAACCCGGCCGTTCTGTTGGTCGTCGACGACCTCGATGCGCTGCATCGCAAGTCCAGTCCGCTCCGTCAACTGCTCGAGCGCACCGAGCAAAACATCTTCGCGATGGTTATCGCTCCGGTGCGCGACCAGCTGCCTGCCTCGATAGCAACCGTGATTCACGTCGATGGGGTCGATGGTGAGTTCGAGCTAACCCGACCATCGGACCCAGCCATCCATGAGACCGGGATTATCGACGGCCTCTCCAGCGAGGTCGCGTCCGATATTGCGCGCTCGATGGCCCGCTTCGAAGACCCTGAACTCGAGTCGGCAGGAGGGGCGTTGCCAGCACGAGTTACCGCGCGTGACATCTTCCCAGAATCGATGTTCGACGACATGGCCAGTGATGCCGTCACGCGACGCTGGATCTTGGGCACTCGGGGCAACGAGCTGACGATGCCCATCGGAATCTCCGAAACCGGTCTGTTCACGGTCGATCTCATCGACGACGGACCCCATGGATTAATCGCTGGCACCACCGGAGCTGGAAAGTCAGAACTTCTCCGGACCGCCGTGCTTGGAATCGCCACCAACCATGGTCCAGACGACGTGGTCTTTGTGCTCATCGACTACAAGGGCGGCTCAGCATTCGACGCATGCGCGGCACTCCCACACGTCGTGGGGGTTGTGACAGACCTCGACGATCACCTCGCCGAGCGGGCTTTGCAGTCGCTCGAAGCCGAACTTCATCACCGAGAATCCATGCTCCGCCGGGCATCGATGGCCGACATTGGCGAGTATCGGGCCTCGGGATCCACAGACGGGCCACTTCCTCGCCTGGTCGTCGTCATCGATGAATTCGCAACCTTGCGCAGCGAACTTCCAGAATTCGTCAAGTCCCTCGTCGGCATCGCGCAACGAGGGCGAAGCCTGGGCGTTCATCTCATCCTCGCCACACAACGTCCGTCGGGAGCCGTCGACGCGAACATCCGCGCTAATACGAACCTGCGGATTGCACTGCGAGTGCAAGACGCCTCAGATTCAACCGACGTGATCGACGATCCTCGTGCCGCCAGAATTTCGCGCACCGCTCCGGGACGCGCCTATGTTCGCCGCGGCGATGGTGACGTCGCAGCAGTACAGACCGCATACCTTTCCGGCTCGGCCGAATCCGACGGCCCAGCGGTGCGGGTAGGAGAGATTCTGCTCGGGGGATCACCGCCAGCCTTCCCGCTCGACCCTCCCGGGGGAGAAGACACCGATCTCCAGCAGCTGGTCGACACGATTTGTCGTGCAGCCATCGATCACGACGCGCCTCGACGACCGTGGCTCGAAGAACTCCCATCACATATTGCTGACCCTGAAGAACTCCGGTTACTCGAAGCAGGCGACAACGCCCACGTCGTTCTCGCCGTTGGAGATGACCCGATGCAACAGCGTCGCGTCACCCGCGGTTGGAACCTCGACGATGGGAACCTCGCTGTTATTGGAAAGGCTGGGAGCGGAGTAACCACCGCGCTACGAAGCGCCATTACGGCGCTCGGCGCAGCCCAGAACGATCGGCCGCTGTGGGTATTTCCTATCGACCACGGCACGGGTGGACTCGACGGAGTCGACAGCTTCGCGCACGTCTCGGACCTCATTGCCGGAACCAGCGAAGCGCGTCAGGCACGACTGCTTCAGTTTCTCTCGACGACGCTCGACGAACGCCGGGCCCAACAGGGAAACCTCGGCGACCTCCCATTGATCGTCGTGGCGATCGACGGATGCGGCCCCTTTGGCGACGCCAACGACGTCGAGTCGGGAACAGCGAATGGCGAGTTGCTCGCCCGCATTAGCCGCGATGGCCCGATGGTCGGGATCTACATGATCGTTGGTGCTCGCTCTGAGCAAGAAATCCCGCGTCCGATGCGCCGGTTCTTCCACCAGACGATCGTGCTCGAGCAATCAAATCCCCGTTCGTACGCTGATCTGGGAATCTCCACCAAGAATCTTCCGACCTTCGTGCCGGGTCGGGCGCTCTTCGACGCAACCCCGATGGTCGCCCAGATCATCGACTGGGAATGGTCAGCGCGCAACGGAGCTGTCGAGGTCACAACCGTGACCGAACCGCCATCGATGGATGGCCTCGCACGCGATATCGGACGAAGCGGGCTACCGGCGGCCAAGATCGACCATGACCTCACCATCCCGTTCGGGATGTCCGACAACACCCGCGCTGCGGCCACCCTAAAACTCCGAACCGGAGAACACTGCCTTATCGCCGGTCCGAGCCGAAGCGGCCGCACCAACACCCTTCGTGTCATCGCATCCCAATTGCGCGACGCCGACCGGTCACTCGTTCTCGTCGGGATCACCCCGTCCTTTGGATCACCGCTGCTCTCCGAAGGTGTCTTCGATGCGGGAGGAAGCCCAGAGGACCTCGAGAAGGTGCTCCAAACCAGTGGTGAAGAAGAGCGTCGTTGGGTCATCCTCGTCGATGATGCGGATGGATTCGATCTCGAGAGTGGTGCCCTGTACGAGATTGCTCGCAAGAATCCGGCAAACGTGACCATCATTGCGGCGGCCCGATCGTCGAGCCTTCGACAGAGCTACGGGCATTGGACCCGTTTTGTGCGTGCCTCAGGCACCGGAATTCTTTTGCAACCCGATCCGTCGCTCGACGGGGAACTCCTCGGCGTCCGGCTCCCTCGAGGGCAACGCTTCGACGACATTGCCGGGCGTGGCTATCTGGTTCGTTCAGGCAACACCGAGATCGTCCAAGTCGCGCACTGATCTGTTTCGTCCCATCACGGGACTGACGTGTCGATCCCGAGAACATCGCTGAACGCCCGCGCGTTTAGCGATGTTCTTGAGCGTGTGCGCTCCGCCCGTTCGCTCACCCGATTTGGATGTTGACCATTTGAATGGCACATTAGGTATCGAAACAGCATGAAACGTTACAACGCGTAGCGTCGTACTACGAAGGAGAGTCTTCTCATGGGTGCATCGTTTATTGGCGGCAATCTTGAATCGTTGGGTCAGGTAGCAACGCGGTTGCATGAATCTGGTGACAAGGCACTGCAAACAACCGATGGAGCGCACGCGGCAGCGCAGCGATTGACCGAAGCGATCGATGGGTCCATGGGCGAGCTCCTCACACAATTTGGAAACGTGGCGGGCGACCTCAGTGCCGACATTTCCCAGGCACACGAGCAGTTGCGGGCAGCCGACTGGCAGGGATCGTCATATGAGAACGCGGTCACGATCAAGGGCGACCTTCAAGCGCAGGTCGAACGAGTGCTCGCTGATGCCACCGCGAACTTGGAGGCCGAAAAAGTTGCGTTCGTCGGGCGAGCTGAAGCCTTGGTGGAGCAGGTGCAAGTGCAGTTCGGCGCGGTGATGGCGAACGTTCAAGGTGAATACGCGGCACTGGCCGATGCGTCAACTCGCACCATGGAGAATCTCGAAGCTGCCGATCAGACGATTCGCCTCGGGTGAATCGGTCGACGGGTTGTCAGGAGTGACCGCGCGGTAACCAGTCGCTATATCGGCTGAGCGCTCAGCCCGTTTCGATTTGTCGATGCGTAGAAATTGGCAGACGGATGATTTGCCAAATGTCACACTTACCGTGCTACTTTCCGAGTCCACGTTCCCCCATTGTCGGGGAACCTATTGAAACTCTTGGGGGAGGGCCCACGCGTGGCAGTAGTCGAGGATCGGGTTCAAACCAGTGCTTCAGGCACTGGAGCAAAGACAGTGGCGTCGCTTGCAAAGGGCTGGGCCGATCGTAAACCCAACCATGTAGCGTTTCGAGAAAAGAGTTTCGGCATCTGGCAGGAGTACTCCTGGGCCGATGCCTGGGAGCTCATCGAGGTCTCCGCTCACGCTCTGCTGTCACTCGGAGTTGAGGTTGGCGACCGGGTCACCATCCACGCAGAAGACCGCCCCGAGTGGATCATCGTGGACATCGCAACCGTCGCGCTTCGTGGAACGACCGTCGGTCTCTATCCAACAAACCCCGCCGCCGAAGTCGAATACACCATCTCGGACTCCGGCTCGGTCGTCCATATCGTCGAAGACCAAGAGCAAGTCGACAAAGTCTTCGATGCCGACCAAGACAAAATCTCGTCGGTGCGATCGCTCGTCTACCTCGAGCCTCGCGGTTTCGCGAACTTCACCGATGAGCGACTGATCTTCTGGGAGAACTTCCTCGATATGGGCCGCGAGCACCGCTCGCAGAACCCCGGAGCCGTTGCTTCCCGCATGGCCGAGGCCCAAGAGGACGACGTCATGACGTTCGTCTACACCTCAGGCACAACTGGGCCGCCCAAAGGCGCGATGCTCACCAACGCGAACTCGATGTTCGCAATCGAGAAGGTCGTCGACGAGATCGACGCATATCCCGACCGAACCCCGCCAAACACCAAGGACCAGATCCTCACCTACCTGCCGCTCTGCCACGTTGCCGAGCGCATCTTCTCGACGTGGACGATGCTCGCTGGAGGACCGACGCTCAACTTCGCCGAATCCATCGAAACCGTCGCCCAGAACCTTCGCGAAGTGCAGCCGACGCTCTTCTTTGCCGTTCCTCGCATCTGGGAACGCCTGCACGCCGGCGTGCAGATCCGCGGCGCCGATGCCACACGCTTCAAAGCCCTGTGGCTTGGTCTAGGGATGAAGGCCGCCGACTCGATCGGCCGAGCCAAGGTTGCCAACAACGGGAAGCACACCCCGGTCAGCCGGGTCATGCACGCGATCTTCTACCCGATCGTTTTCCGTGCGCTTCAAGAACGAGTTGGTTTGCGTCACTGCCGTCGCGCATCGAGCGGCGCAGCACCGATCGCACCCGAGGTGCTCCAGTTCTTCATGGGTATCGGCATCGAGGTCTACGAGCTCTACGGCATGACCGAAAACTCGGCGGTGGCAACGGTGAACTACCCAGGCCGCCTCAAGCTCGGCACCGTCGGCGAACCCTATAAAGACATCGGCCTGCGTCTCGATGAAGAAACCAACGAGATCCAGACCAAGCACGCTGGCAACTTTGCGGGCTACTGGGGCAAGCCAGAGAAGACCGCGGAAACCTTCACCGAAGACGGATGGCTAAAGACGGGTGATGTTGGGGAGTGGGTCGACGGAACACACGTCAAGATCGTCGACCGCATGAAGGACATCATCATCACCTCCGGTGGCAAGAACATCTCGCCATCGGAGATCGAGAACACGATGAAAGCGTCGCCGTTCATCAAGGAGTGCATGGTCGTTGGTGACGGCCGCAAGTATCTCACCGCACTCGTGGCGATCGAACTCGATGTCGTCGGTGCATGGGCGTTGCGACGCAACATTCCATACACCACCTATCGCGATCTCACGGAAAAGCCCGAGGTCATCGAACTCGTCCAAACAGCGGTCGATGAGACGAACGAGAAGTTCGCTCGTGTCGAAGGACTGAAGAAGTTCCGGATGATTCCAAAGGAACTCGACCATGAAGATGGCGAACTCACCGCAACGCAGAAGCTGAAGAGGTCCGCGATGATGGAGTTGTACGGCGATCTCGTGGAGTCGATGTACTAGTGGTCTTCGGGATTCTCGCCCAAGCCGGTGACGCCGGCTTTGTGGCCACGCTAATCAACACGATCATTCGAGGGCTTGCGATCGGTGGCGTCTATGCCATCATCGCCCTCGGTTTCGTCATCATCTTCAAAGCCACACAGGTCGTGAACTTTGCCCAAGGCGCCCTCGCTGCTGCCGGCGGCTTGTTCCTCTCGTTCTTGGTCTTTGACCAAGTGAGCGCCGATGCCCCACGAGGCCAAACCCCTGGCACGTGGTGGCGGGCGCCGTTCGCCGGCGACGGGCTTCCCGATGTCAACGACCAATGGGCGGCGTTCCTGCTCGTAGCCTTCGTGGCCGGGCTCGTCACGTCTCTGCTCGTCGGTCGCTCGATCCCAGGCCGAGCCTTGGTCGCGATGGTGGCCACGTTCCTCGCCTGCCGTTGGCTCGCAACCCGATCGGGTTTCACCTGGCTCGAACCACCACTGCTCAGCTTCGTCATCGCCTTGGCAGCCTTTTTCGGCGTTGCGCTCTACAAGGGCTGGCGCCCGAGCACGGCGTTCGTTGGCGCATTTGGATTCGCGTTTGTGGTTCAGCTCATCATCGGCGTGATCAGCAACGAGTGGATCGACTGGTTCGGCAACCTCGGTATTGCGCTGCTGTTCGGTGCGCTGCTCGGTATTGCCCTTGAGCGTGCGGCAATTCGCCCGATGATCGGCGAGCCCTTGTTCTCGATGGCGGTTATCACACTCGGTCTAGAGATCGTGATCCGCCAAGTAGCGTCCGATTCGGTTCGAATCCTCAACCGCTCGGTGCTTGCACCGTGGGAGGGCGACCCGTTCGACCCAGAGTCCACCGGTGGATTCGTGATCGGGGGAGCGTTCTTCAACTGGAGTTGGATCGCCATCCTCATCGCAGCCGGTTTGGCATTCGTTCTCGTCAACGTCTTCTACCGCTCCAAGCTCGGCGTTGCGATGCGTGCGGTGTCCTTCGATCAAGAGGCTGCAATGGCGCAGGGAATCAACGTTGGCCAGGTCTTCGCAATTGCGTGGGCCTTCGGAACAGCACTCGCTGTCCTCGGCGGCGTCTTTGCCACCCAGCCACCCATCTCCCAAGAAGGCAGTGTGACGATCACGACCGCACTCGTTGCCTTCCGTGCACTTCCGGCGGTCATCCTCGGCGGTCTCGACTCGGTGAAAGGCGCCCTGGTCGGCGGTGCGTTTATCGGGCTTGCCGAAGCCGCGGCTGGTCAGTACCTCGCTCCATTCCAGAGCACGCTCGGCGCTGGCTACTCCCAGATCGTTCCATACGTCGTCATGTTGGCGGTGCTGCTCATCCGACCGTTTGGTCTGTACGGCACACCTGAAGTTCGGAGGGTCTGATCATGCAGGGACGTCCAAAGCTATTTACGTCATATGAGGCCGATGCCTCGATCTTCCCGACAAACCTTCAGCGTGGCCTTATCGCGACGTTGATCCTGATCCTGCTCTTGATGCCATTCGAGATCCCGTTCATCTCGGGGCCCGTTCCACGGGCATTCCCAGAGAGCTGGCCAATCATTGGTAACCGGTTCACGATCCTGGGACAGATTCCGATCCTCAACGACGGTCTGCCATTCGCACGGTTCCTCGGCGACAACGCATGGCTGCGACCAATGACGGAGGTCTTCATCTTCGCCGTTGCCGCACTCGGGCTCAATATCCTCGCCGGTGTCGCTGGACAGGTATCGCTCGGGCACGCCTTCTTCATGGGCGCCGGGGCATGTACCGCAGTTGTCCTCGGCGGTGCGCCAAGCGCCGATCCGCTTCGTTGGGGCTGGGAGCTTCCAATCTGGATCTGGCTGCCCGCAGCCGGAATCGTCGCCGCCGGCGTCGGCATCTTGGTGTCGCCAACAGCGGTGAAACTGCGAGGGCTGTACCTCGGAATCGTGACCCTCGGTCTCGTCTTCATCGGTATCCACCTCAGTCGTGTCTTCCCGCAGATTGCGGGCGACACCGAGTCCGGGCGTCGCTATCCAGAATTCGACGTTCGGATCTGGAAAGAAGAAACACCGTTGATCGCCGTGTCCTCCGAGGACAGCGTCGGCGGATGGTTCGGACTCAACCGTTTCGATGTCACCGCCGAGCAGAAGACCTACATCTTCACCTTGCTCGTCGCCATCGTCATGACGGTGCTCGCCAAGAACATCGGCCGCTCTCGGACCGGCCGTGCCCTTCAGGCAATCCGAGACCGTGACATCGCAGCCGAAGTCATGGGCGTTGACGAGGCCAAGTACAAGCGAATCGCCTTCGCCATCTCGAGTGGGTACGCCGGAATTGCAGGTGCCATGTACGCGAGCTTCCTCGGGTTCGCTGCTGGTTCGGAATTCAGCTTGTTCCTCTCGGTCGAGTTCATCGCCATCTTGTTGATCGGCGGTGCAGGAACCGTCAGCGGAACCTTGCTCGGCACGTTCTTCGTCGTGATCCTGCCCGAGATGGTCGAGCAGTTCACCGAGTTTCTCGAAGACGCAGACGGAGGGGTCACCGGTGCGGTTGGTGACTTCCTCCTGACGGCTGGACCGGGAGACTTCGGTCCAATTTCAACCGAGGCGGTCAGTCCGGGCTGGGCATTAGGAATCTTCGATTGGAACGTCGTCATCTACGGCGCGCTGATCGTCGTCTTCCTCATCTTCGAGCCACTTGGACTGTTCGGAATTTGGCTCAAGATTCGCAACTACTGGAAGGGCTGGCCCTTCACCTACTAATCGAAACGGCGGTGGGTCTGGACGTGGCGATGCACTCGCTGAACCGGGTTCGACCAAGATGATCTTTGAGAAGTCGAACTTCTCAAGAAATGCAATACACACAAGCAACACACAAAGCAGATGTCGGTAACGGGATCTCAACCCTGGGAGGGGAACCATGAAACGAATGCGTTGGTTGGCATTGATTGCCATCTTCAGCCTGTTGGCGGTCGCATGTAGCGCTGCCGAAGAGGCCGCCGAAACTGCGACAGATGCCGCAGGCGAAGTCACCGAAGAGGTCGAAGAGGCCGTCGACGGTGATGATGACGAAGAAGAAGAAGCCATGGAAGACGAAGAAGAAGAAGCCATGGAAGACGAGGACGGTGAAGAGGCAGGCGGCGACGTCGTTCCTGCGAGCACCGACTTCGGCGCAAACGACGAAGCCATTCGCGTTGGGCTGTCCGCTGACCTCTCCGGACCATTCGCTGGTCTCACATCGGTCATCGTTCAAGCCCAAGAGGCCTACTTCGATCGTGTGAACGAGAACGGTGGCATCGGCGGACGTGAAGTTGAGCTGGTAACGCTCGACAACGCGTACGAGGTTCCAACCCAGCTCGACAACTATGCAGAACTCGCCGAAGAAAGCGAAGACGGCGTGGTCATGATCAGCCAGTCGACCGGCTCACCACACACCACTGCAATTGCTGAGGATCTCGAGAACGACGACCTCATCGCAATTCCACTGTCGTGGTACTCCGGTTGGGCAACCGAACTCGGTACCAACGTGTTCGAGCTCTACACCAACTACTGCTTCGAAAGCATGAACGGCGTTGAGTTCCTCGCCGAGCAGTCCGGAATCGACTCACCAACCGTCGCTATCGTCTCTCGCCCAGGCGAGTACGGACAGGACGGCGCAGCAGGAGCACGAATCGCAGCTGAAGCTCTCGGCCTCGAAATCGTTGTTGACCTCGAAGGCGCAATCGCTGGTGAAGACTTCACCCCGGTCATCTCCGAGCTGGTCGCCGGATCACCAGACATCGTGTGGATTACCTCCGCACCTGGTGAACTCGCACAGATCCTCGGCGGCGCAGCGGCAGGCGGCCTCCAGGCCCTCTGGTCAGGTAACTCACCGAGCTACAACGTTGCGCTCCTCGATACCGCAGTTGCACCTGCCCTCGATGCGTTCTACTTCCACAGTTCATATGCAGCACTGTGGGACTCGAACGACTCCCCAGGCATGCAGGACATGGTTGCTGAGCTTCAGGCTCGTATTCCAGACGGAAACTTCGCCCAGGCCGACACCTACGTGTTGGGTTGGACCGAAGCAATCTTCACCGAAGCTGTGCTCCAGCAGGCAACCGACAACGGTGACCTGACTCGTGCAGGCGTCGTTGCAGCAGCCAACGAGGTCGAGGTCGACTTCCAGGGTCTCGCTCCTAGCCAGACCTGGCAGGGCGATCCAAACGACTTCGCTATCCGTGCAAGCTTCATCTACGACGTCGTGCTCGCAGACGCCACCATCACCGCACCGATCACCGGTGAGGGCTCGAGTGGCCTCTCTGTTGTACGTGACAACTTCACCGGCGACGTAGCCGCTGGATTTGAATTCACCGAGGCCTGCTTCCTCTCCGAGGGCTGATCTCAAAAGTGTGTATGCATCCCGGCCGGGCGGTTCGCCGCCCGGCCGGGACGACACAAGTTCTGTATCTAACCGCTAGTGAAACCACCCGGCGTTCCGCCGGAACCGGAGAGCCAAATGCTTGAAGTCGCCAACCTTGAAGTGGTCTACAACGATGTTGTTCTGGTGTTGCGCGGGCTCTCTATTGAAGTCCCCGATGGCCAGATCGTTGCCCTGCTGGGCGGAAATGGCGCCGGGAAGACCACGACGTTGCGAGCCATCAGTGGCCTGCTCGGTGTTCACGAAGGCGTCGCGACCAAAGGGACAATCACCTGGAACGGCGACGACATCACCAAGGCCAACCCAGCCGATATCGTCAAGTCCGGCATTACCCAGGTAATGGAAGGACGACGTGTCTTTGCCGAGCTGACCGTCGATGAGAACCTTCAAACCGGAGGCTTCACGAACCACGACAAAGAGTCGGTGCAAGAGGCCTATGACCGCACGATGGAGCTGTTCCCGGTTCTTCACGAACGTCGCAGCTCGCTCGCCGGATACCTTTCTGGCGGCGAACAGCAGATGCTCGCCATCGGGCGCGCCATGATGGCAAACCCAAAGCTGCTCATCCTCGATGAGCCGTCACTCGGCCTTGCACCCCTGCTGGTGGAGCAGATCAGAGACATCGTGGTCGACATCAACAAGTCGGGCGTCAGCGTCTTGCTCATCGAGCAGAACGCGGCGATGGCCCTGTCGATTGCCGACTACGGCTACATCATGGAGAACGGCAAGATCGTGCTCGATGATCCCGCCGAAAAACTCCGCCAGGACGAAGATGTCCAGGAGTTCTACCTCGGCCTCCACACCGACGAATCGGGGGAGCGCAAGAGCTTCCGCGATGTGAAGCACTACAAGCGCCGCAAGCGCTGGCTCTCGTAACGACTCGAATAGGAACCCTTTCTTTCATGAGCGATCATCTCCTCGTCGTCGACGACATCACCCTTCGGTTCGGCGGCGTGACCGCAATCAACGGCGTGAGCTTTCACGTCGACGACGGTGAACTGTTCTCCATCATTGGACCCAACGGCGCCGGAAAGACCTCGATCTTCAACACACTGTCTCAGGTGTACCGCCCTCAAGAAGGCGACATCATATGGCAGGGCCAGTCGATCATGGGCCAGCGGCCCGACAAGGTGGCTGGAATGGGCATTGCTCGCACGTTCCAGAACATCGAGTTGTTCGCAAACATGACCGTCGTCGACAACCTGCTCACCGGCCGTCACGTTCGGATGAACAGTTCCTGGCTCGCGGGAGCATTCTGGCTGGGCCCTGCACGCAAAGAAGAGATGGAGAATCGACGTCGCGTCGAAGACATCATCGACTTCCTCGAGATTCAAGCCTTCCGTAAGAGCCCGGTTGCATTGCTGCCGTACGGCATTCAGAAGCGAGTCGAACTCGGACGAGCGCTCGCGATGGACCCGGTCCTTCTTCTTCTCGACGAGCCGGTCGCGGGCATGAACCAGGAAGAGACCGAAGATATGGCTCGGTTCATCCTCGACATCCGCCGCGAGCTCGGTATTGCCATGATCATGGTCGAACACGACATGGGCCTCGTCATGGATATTGCAGACCGCATCATGGTCCTCGACTTCGGCCAGAAGATCGCCGAAGGCCTCCCAGACGAAATCCAGTCGAACCCAGACGTGATCGCCGCGTACCTGGGCGGCGAGCTCAGCGCCTGAGCGACGCTCACGCACGCGCTCTCTTGGCCTTGGGGCCAGTGCTAGGGCAGAATGACGCTGTGAGCACTCTCAACCTTGACCTTTTGGCGACCGCTGCGTTGGCGGGCGAAGATCTGACCGCAGAGCGGGCAGAGCAGATCCTCCTCGACCCCGAGATCGACCTGCTTCCGCTGGTTAATGCGGCGTATCGAGTTCGCTTCGCACGCTGGGGCAAGACGGTGCAGGTGCACATCTTGAACAACGCGGCGAACGGCAAATGCCCCGAGGACTGCTCGTACTGCACACAGGGGAAGAACTCATCGGTTCCGATCGAGGAGTACCCGATGAAGACCTCCGACGAGATTATGGATGAAGCACGGCTCGCCTACGAGAACGGTGCGTTCCGGTATTGCATGGTGTTCTCGGGACGAGGGCCGTCGACGACTCGCACAGAGGAGCTGGCGTCGCTCGTCCGCGATATCAAAGCGAAGTATCCGCTCGAAGTATGTGTCTCGGCTGGGCTGCTCGACGATGCGAAGGCCGAGGTTCTCGCCGACGCAGGGCTGGACCGTCTCAACCACAACCTGAACACCTCAGAAGAGCACTACGCCGAGATCTGCACAACGCACACCTATCAGGACCGTCTCAACACACTCAAGGCTGCCAAGCGCAACGGGATTGAGATGTGCTCGGGCCTTATTGCCGGAATGGGCGAACCAGCGTCTGATCTCGTCGAGATCGCTCAGACGCTTCGAAGCCTTGAAGCCGAGTCGATCCCGGTCAACTTCTTGTTGCCCTTCGAGGGCAACGATCTCGTCGAGCCTCAGGGCCTCACCCCCGAGTACTGCTTGCGAGTCCTGTGCATGTTCCGCTTCACCAACCCAACCGCAGAGATCCGGGTCGCTGCGGGCCGTGAGTTTCACTTGCGCTCGCTCGAACCGTTGGCCCTGTACCCGGCAAACTCACTGTTCCTCGAGGGCTACCTCAACGCAAAGGGTGCAGCCTCAAACCGCACCTATGAGATGATCACCGATGCTGGATTTGAGATCGTCAGTGACTTCTCGGCTGAAGCGCTCGTCGACTCGGCCGAAAAGACAGCGAACGAGCACCCCGTAGAGATCGGTGGGAAGTCGGTGGTCAAGACGATCGACGACCTCCGGCCGAGCTTGCAGCCGTAACCCCGGTCTTTCAGGCTCGGGCCGAATCGGGAATGGCATAGGAGATCGTCGCGTGGGCCACGGGGCGGTCCGGTTCGCCGTCGATCGTCATGATGATGTCGCCGAAGATCATGTTGCGACCGCGCTTGATCTGACGGGCTTGAGCGATCACATCGCCCCCGATCGCTGGGCGAACGAAGGTGATGTGCACGTCCCAGGTCACCGCCATTGGGGTGATGCCTTCGGTCGTGAACGTGAGCACCCACCCGCACAGGTCGGCAACGTTGAACAGCGTCGGACCAGAGATGTACCCGCCGGGCCGCAACGCCGCTTCGTCATACACCCAGCGCACCCGGACATCGTCGGGGTCGGTCTTCTCGATCACGATGGGCGTGTGTTTGGCGAAGTCGCCGAGCGACGTCATGAAGTCTGTGACTTCTTCAGGAGTGACCTTCGATTCCATGAGTTCTCGCTCTCTAGCGTTTGGGGACGGTTCTGGTGCGACCCCGGAAATGGGCGACCGTTTCGTTTCGTTGGTTTGTGATCGTGACGTCGACAAGGCCGGTCCGGCCCCACTGGCCGACCCGCTCGCCGGTTGCGGTGAGGTCGTCGTCGACCATCGCTGCTCGCACGTAATCGATCTCGGCGTGGGCGGCGAACGCCACCTGGTCATCGGGAAGTGGCCCGTTCGTCGTGTAGTCCATGACCGCGTCGGCGAGTAGGAACAGCAACCCGCCATGGCACACACCATGGCTATTGACCATTTCAGGACCGACCGTCATCGATGCGGTCACAAATGATGCATCACCCTGACCGCGGCGAGAAACGTCGATTCCGTAGTGTTCGACGGCGGGGTCGGATCCGTGCATTGGGCGAGCCTAGTCTGTGGCCATGTTCATCAACGGTGAGTTTGTCGACGCCATCTCGGGCGCCACGTTTGAAGTAACCAACCCCGCGACTGGTGAGAGCCTCGGGCAGGTTCCTGACGGTGGGGCTGGCGATGCCGAGTCCGCGATTGCAGCTGCTGACGCGGCATTTGGTGAGTGGTCGCGCACCACCGCATACGAACGAGCCGACATCTTGATGGCCGCGTGGAGGCTTATGGGGGAGCGAGCGAGCGAACTCGCCGCCCTCATGACCGCAGAGCAGGGCAAACCCCTTCGAGCATCGGCGGCTGAGGTCAGCTACGGCGCCGACTTCATCCGGTGGTTCGCCGAGGAGGCCCGACGTCTGACCGGTGAGTGGATCCCGTCATCGCGAGCAAACCAACGATTCCTGTCCGTGCAGTCACCGGTTGGCGTCGTCGCAGCGGTGACGCCATGGAACTACCCAATGTCGATGCTCACCCGGAAGATGGCCCCCGCCTTGGCCGCGGGGTGCACCCTCGTGCTGAAACCAGCCGAAGCAACGCCGCTGAACGCGAAGGCGATCTTCGAGATCTTCCGTGATGCCGGTGTCCCCGACGGGGTGATCAACATGGTCACCGCTGCAAACCCGGCCCCGATCGGTGAGGTGTTCACGAGCGATCCGCGTGTCGCCAAGCTCACCTTCACCGGATCTACCGCGGTAGGCCGAGTACTCGCCGGTGCTGCCGGTGCGTCGCTCAAACGGGTCTCGGTGGAACTTGGCGGTCACGCTCCGTTCATCGTGATGCCCGACGCAGACCCGGTCCACGCCGCCAAGGGCGCCGCAGCACTCAAGTATTTGAACTCGGGCCAAGCGTGCATCAGCCCAAACCGTTTGTACGTCCCACGAGACGCCGTCGAGGCGTTCACCGAGACGATGGCGACCCGAGTCGGACGCATCAAAACGGGCAACGGCATAGGCGAAGGCGTTGGATGTGGGCCGCTGGTTAACGAGGCTGCGGTAGCCAAGGTCGAAGCGCAGGTCGACGATGCTGTTGTAAAGGGCGCCGAAGCCGTCGTTGGTGGTCACCGCCTGATCGACGGCGAACATGGCGACGGGCACTTCTACGCGCCGACGGTGCTCTCGGGGGTTACGAGCGACATGGCGATTTACCGCCAAGAGACCTTCGGGCCCGTCGCTCCCATCATTGCCTACGACGACACCGACGACGTCATCGACATGGCGAACGACACGAACTACGGCCTCGCGGCATACGTCTATACCAACGACCTCTCGACGGCGATCAAAACGGTTGAGGCACTGCGCTTTGGCATCATTGGCGTCAACGATGTGAACCCGACGTCGGCGTCGGTTCCCTTCGGCGGCATGAAGGATTCCGGACTGGGGCGCGAAGGCGCCCACGAAGGGTTGCTCGAGTATCTGGAGACCAAGACTGCGGGGATCGCACTCTGAGCATCCGCTTGGGCTGATGCAGCCACGACGAGCAGCGGATCGCTCTGTCCCACGTCAGCGGATTGCGATATCCTCGATTCATGACCGGTGTCACATGGGATGAGCGCAAGCCAGGGGACTGGCTCGCGTCGAATGGCCGTTGGTATCCCGAGCATCAGCGCCCGCGAGGCTGGACCACGCTGGCACTGCCTCCAGCTCCTGGGCACGGGGGAGCGTCGCAGCTCCATTCGACGATCGCATCGAAAATCAACACGGCCAAGACCGAGTGGTCTCCGAGTTTCTCAGACTCCGACGACGACGAAGATGACTTCGACTTCGACTCCGACGGCGCAGTTTCGTTCGAGACAACAGCATCGGGTGTGCAGCCCAGTCGCGTTGCTCGTCCAAGGCCGACGGCAGCGAACGCCACAGCGACCAACGTCCGGACGTACAAGCATCGGATCGAGCGTGGTCCAGCTGCGCCAGCGCAGCTCCCACCGCCATCGCAATGGCGAGACAAGCCCGCGCAACCTCCCGCACCGCGAGCCCCCGCACCTCCGGGTCGCGTCTCGAACGAGCCCGCATCGCCACCGCCGCCACCGCGTTCAGTGCCGGCTCGGCGGTCGCCTAGCGGGAACGCCGGCGCACAGTCACCGACGGCCGCAGGGTACGCGAGCGACCTCGGACGGGTGCTCGGCAAGGCTCGCAAGCGGATCGAAGAAGCGATCGAAGAATCGGCGCAGGCAGGAAATGACCGCTAATGACCAACACTGAGTTCTCGCTCACCGACCGACTGTCATCGACCGAGGGCCAGATCACCTTGTCCGGAGCGCAGGCACTCTTGCGCGTTCCCGTAGACCAACACCGAGCCGACTCGGCTAGGGGGCACCGAACGGCGACACTGATCAGTGGATATCGCGGTTCCCCGGTCGCTGGGATCGAAGGGATCATCGCGCAACATCAGGGAATCCTCGATGCTGCGAACGTCTCGTTTATCAGCGGCGTGAACGAAGAGCTTGCGGCAACGGTTATCTGGGGTTCCCAGATGGCCGAGCTCGAGAAGACAAAACGCTACGACGGCGTGCTCGGCATGTGGTACGGCAAAGGTCCCGGTGTCGATCGCTCGGGCGATGCGTTCCGTCATGCCAACACCGCGGGCGTTGGTCCACTCGGTGGCGTACTCGCCGTCGCTGGCGATGATCCTGAGTGCAAGTCCTCCACCATCCCGTCCGCGTCAGAATTCGCGCTCCACGACGCCGGGATGCCCGTGCTCTATCCATCGAGCGTGGCCGACGTACTGCGCCTCGGACGGTACGGCTACGAGATGTCTCGTTCATCGGGTCTGTGGGTTGGCTTCAAGCTCCACACCGACGTCGCCGATGGATTCGCGACCGTTCCCGCAGACGCTGGCGACCCGAAGATCACGCCATACACCCACGAGGTTGATGGGGTGCCGTGGCGAGCAACGGTCAACAACAACCTGATCTCCCCTGCGTCGCTCATGCTCGAAGAAGAGTTATTCGGCCTGCGGACCGAGGCGGCGCTCGCGTTCGCCCGCGAGAACCGCATGAATCGGTCCAGCGGATCGATGAGCCCGTGGCTTGGAATCGTCGTGGCGGGCAAACCGCTCGGCGACGTTCACGACGCACTCGCACTCCTCGGGATCGACGATCAACTCGAAGAACTCGGCGTTGGCATCTACGTCCCTGGCATGATCTCGCCCCTCGAGCCGCAAGCACTACGAGCGTTCGCAAAATCTGTCGACACGTTGCTCGTGGTCGAGGCAAAACGTTCGTTCATCGAATCGCAGGTGCGCGACATCCTGTACGACGAGACGAACCCGCCACGCGTGTACGGCAAGCGAGATTGGAATCGTGATGCACTCGTCCCACTCGCTGGAGCGCTCAACTCGAAGAACCTCGTCGAGCCTCTGCGTCGCGTCCTCGAACGAAACATCGATCCCTCCCGACTCAAGAAACAGCGCGAGCGAATTCCGCTGATCGCGGACACCGGCGGTGCCGAGCTGCCCGTCCGCACCCCGTACTACTGCTCGGGTTGTCCTCACAACTGGTCGACGGTCGTTCCCGATGGCTCGACGGCAGCTGCTGGTATTGGCTGCCACACGATGGCGATCTGGATGGGGCGAGACACCGAAGGGCTCACCCAAATGGGCGGGGAGGGTTCACAATGGGTCGGTACCGCACCGTTTATCGACGATGATCATCGCTTTCAGAACCTCGGCGACGGCACGTTCTTCCACTCGGGTTCGCTCTCAATCCGCCAAGCCGTGTCGGCCGGAGCGAACATCACGTTCAAACTGCTCTACAACCACGTGGTCGCGATGACCGGCGGGCAAGACGCAGCGGGCGAGATGCCCGTCCCCGAGCTGACCCGATGGCTGCGGGCCGAAGGCGTCGGAGCCATCGTCGTCGTCACGAACGACCCCGACCAATACGGACCTGACGCCAAATTCGAGAAAGGCGTACGCATAGTTGAACGTGACGCATTCGACGAGGTCCAGCGCCAACTTCGCGAGCTCACTGGAGTAACGGCGCTCATCTACGACCAGGGGTGCGCAGCTGACCTTCGTCGTAGCCGCAAGCGCGGAACCACGGTGACACCGACAACTCGGGTGATGATCAACGAGGCCATCTGTGAAGGCTGCGGTCACTGCGGCGAGGTCTCGAACTGTATGAGCGTGCACCCGGTCGACACGCCGTTCGGGCGCAAGACCCGTATTCATCAAGAATCCTGCAACTACGACCTGAGCTGCCTCGGAGGGAACTGTCCAGCCTTTGTCACCGTCGAAATCGATCCGAACGACCGGGTCGAGAAAGTCCGTTCCGGTGCCGACTTTGCAAGCGGCGACAGCCCCGACGACCCCGAGCTTCCCGACGAAGCGACCCTCTTGATCGTCGGCGTCGGCGGCACCGGGGTCGTGACGGCGAGCCAAGTGTTGTCGACCGCCGCAATGATCGACGGAAAGGTCGCCACCAGTCTCGATCAGACCGGACTCGCCCAAAAGGGTGGCCAGGTCATTTCAAACCTGCACCTCGGAAGCGAAACGCATCGAGGAGCGGCGAAGGTCGGCGTTGGAGAGGCCGACGCACTGCTGCTGTTCGACGTGGTCGGAGGGTCAATGCCAGCGGTCCTCGATCGAGGGAGCAGCGAACACACCCGAGCCGTGGTCTCGACAAGTCGAGTGCCGACAGGGCAGATGGTCACCACCCTCGAGCAGTCCGAGTTTCCAGAGAACGAACGCTTCAGGGCGCGCATCGACCAGGTAACACGTGCCGACGAGAACGTATGGATTGATGCCGAGGGGATTGCGCGGCACGTCTACGCCAGCCAGCCAGCGGCGAACATGCTCGTCGTCGGCATGGCATACCAGATGGCGATGATCCCAGTTTCAGCGTCAGCAATCGAGCAGGCCATCAGTCTTAACGCTGTTGCGACCGAGATGAACCTCTCGGCATTCACCCTCGGCCGTCGACTCGTCGCGGACCCCGATCTGCTCGCCGAGGTGTCGGCAAGCGCTGCGGTGATCGAGCCAGCGCCACCGGCCCCGACGGCGACCGTCCGATCGCTGATCGACAGCGTGCCGCAGATCGATGACGAGCTCGAGCAGATACTGCAATGGCGGATACCCGAGCTCATCGCCTGGGGCGACACAGACTATGCGACCCGCTACGTGGCATCGATTGCGGCGGTGCGGCGTTCGGAGATCTCGGCATCGATCCAGGGGACGCCGCTGTCCTCGGTCGCAGCTCGACACCTCTTCAAACTGATGGCATACAAGGACGAATACGAAGTTGCCCGCTTGGCGCTGAACTCGGACATGGAAGCGCAGGCGAAGGAACGCTTTGGCCCAAACGCGTCGCTGAGCTATCAGCTGCACCCACCGACGCTGAAGAAGGTCGGTGTGAAGAACAAGATTGCGATCCCGTCGGCTGCTGCGACCAAGACGTTCAAGTCCTTGCTCAAGTCAAAGCGAATGCGAGGGACACGTTTCGATCCGTTTAGTAAGTCCGAAGAGCGCCGAGTCGAACGTGAGCTCATCACCGAATATGAACAGCTGCTGACACGACTGCACAGTGGGCTGACCCCCGACTCGGTAGAGCGAGCCGTCACCATTGCCGACCTCGCCGACCAGATCCGAGGATTCGACGAGATCAAGCTCGCAAACGTGAAGCGCTATCGCGAACAGGTCGCCGAAGCGCTGGCAGCGCTAGGGTAGCGAAACCAAACGAGCGAAAGGGTGCCGACATGGGCGTCTCGATCAAGGACATCGACGGTCTCAACGGGCTAATCACCGACCAATGGAGCGATTGGACCGACACGGTCGAAGTCACTCAGGACATGATCAACACATTTGCTGATGTCACCAAGGATCATCAGTGGATCCACGTCGACATCGAACGGGCGAACGCAGGACCCTTCGGCGGCCCCATCGCTCATGGCTTTCTCACCTTGAGTCTCGTCTCCCATTTCAGCGAGGCGAACTTTCCTGAGATCGACGGACTGCTCGGCGTTCTCAACTACGGAGCAGACCGTTTACGTTTCCTCAATCCCGTTCCAGCGGGGGCGAACGTGCACGCCAAGTCACGCATCATCGACATCACCGAGAAAGCCACTGGCATCTTGATGAAGACCGAGATTGCCGTGCACGTCGAGGGCGACGAGAAGCCCGCTGTGCTCTATGAATCTCTCGGCTTGTTGCTCGGCTAACGCCCAAGCACTCGTGTGACGTAAGAGTTGTCGGCAGGACTTGCTCCGCACCCATAGTCGGTGTGATTCTTTGGCCATGCTTTCGGCAAATCTCGACTTCTCGACCATCCGCATTTTTCTGCACGTTCTGGCAGTGACCGTTTGGGTCGGCGGCCAGATCGTGATGATGGGAATCATGCCGATCTTGAAAGAAGCTGGCATCGACGGGCTCCCTGCCAAGGTGGCGAAGGGCTTCCAGAACGTGGCGTGGCCTGCAATGGCTGTCGCAATCTTCACCGGAATCTGGAACATCTTGGCGCTCAACAGCGTCGAGAAGACGTTCGCCTGGAACATGACATTTGGTATCAAGTTCCTCTTCGTCGTCGCGTCAGGCGCTGGTGCGCTCATGCACTCCAAGACCGACGACCCAAAGAAGAAGGGCCTGTTCGGTGCGATTGGTTTCTTCACCGCGATCATCGCGATGTTCCTCGGTTACGTCATCTGAACTGAAGCGACGTCAACACGGGATCTAGCGAAGGCTCCGAGACTCCCTACCAGACATCACGAGGTTGCCAATTTCGGCCATCAGTACGTTCGCGTTCTCGATGTGATCGTCGGTGTCGAACCAGATCGGGGACCCGATATTCGCAACGACCTTATGACGTCCAAGTCGTGGCTTTGGTAGCGGCGTTCCCGGTTGCCACGCTTCGTCAGAGAATGCGAAACCAACGGGAACAACAGCAGCGCCCGCAGCGCGAGCGATTCGAGACACACCGGGACGACCTTGCCCGACGCCGCCGACCTGATCTTTGGCTCGGGTGATCCGGCCCTCGGGCATGATCGCTGTGGTTTGGCCGTCGAGGAGCGCGTCGACCATGGTTCGTTCCGCTGTGTCCTTGTCTTCTTTGCTGAATGGCACACAGCCAATGTTGCGAAAGAACGTGCCGGCGATGGGGTTCGAGAAGAAACGAGAGTTCACCCCGATTCGGCTCGTGATCCCATAGCGGCCGAGGAGGATGAGCGCTGCGGCAAGGTCGAACAAACTGGAGTGGTTTGCCGCAATGATCACCGGTCGATCGGTTGGGAGCTCGATCGTGTCGGGGAGATCGACGAGCGAGCTCAACCGGGCAACGACGTGCGAACCACCGACGGAGATCGCGTAGCGCTTCTCAAAACCTGTGGGAGTGAAGAGCTCTTTGGCCTCGCCCTTGCCGAACATCGCGGTTTGCACGTGGAGGATTGTACGTCGGCCAGATCATGGTGCGCCCTTACCGAGCGGTACGATCTCGCAACACCGGATCCTGCCACCTACGGAGGCCACCCATGGTCGAACCTGACTTCCTTGAGTTCTCGACGTTGAGCCTGCACGCTGGCCACCAACCCGACCCGGTCACCGGCGCTCGTGCAGTCCCGATTTACTGGTCGACGTCGTACATGTTCGATAACACCGATCATGCCGCAGGCCTGTTCAACCTCGAAGTTCCCGGGCACATCTACTCCCGTATCTCGAATCCGACGACCGCTGTTCTCGAAGAACGAATCGCAGCGCTCGAAGGTGGCGTTGGGGCGGTATGTACCGCAAGCGGTATGTCGGCATTCCATCTCGGGGTGGCGACGCTAATGGGTGCTGGCGGTCATATCGTTGCGGCGCGAAACCTCTACGGCGGCACAGCGAACATCCTCACCCAAACGCTTCCCCGGTTCGGCATCACCACCACCTTTGTCGATCCCAACGATCCGAGTGCCTTCGAAGCTGCGATTACCGAAGACACACGTCTCGTGTACGGTGAGACGCTCGGCAACCCCGGCATCGAGGTCATGGACATCGAAGCGGTGGCCGATGTGGCTCATCGCAACGGGCTGCCGTTGATGGTCGACTCGACCTTTGCAACCCCGTATCTCATCAAGCCGATCGAACATGGTGCCGACATCGTCATGCATTCGATCACGAAGTTCATGGGCGGTCACGGTGTTGCGCTCGGCGGCGTGCTCGTCGATGGAGGACACTTCGATTGGGATGCCACGGGCGGGAAATTCCCAACGATGACCGAGCCATACGACGGGTATCACGGGCTTGCATTCTCCGAAGAGTTTGGGCCGGCAGCGTTCATCACCCGGGCGAGGGCCGAGGGGCTTCGGGACTTCGGGGCAGCGATCAGCCCCATGAACGCGTTCCAGATTCTTCAAGGTGTCGAAACGCTGCCCCTGCGTATGGAAAAGCATGTGGCGAACGCCCAGGCGGTCGTGGCGATGCTGCTCGAACACGATGCGGTGAGCTGGGTCTCGCATCCGAGCGCTCCGACGCATAAGGATCATGAGCTTGCCAAGCGGCTCTATCCAAAGGGCGCCGGCGCGATCCTCAGCTTTGGGGTCAAGGGCGGGCGCGAGGCGGGCCGCAAGTTCATCGAGTCGGTCAAACTCGCATCGCACCTTGCAAACGTCGGCGACGCTCGAACGCTCGTGGTGCACCCCGGCTCGACCACCCATCAGCAGATGTCGGCCGAGGCGCTTCGAGTTGCGGGCGTTGGTGAAGATCTCGTCCGTTTATCCGTCGGCCTCGAAGATGAGAAGGACATTCTCGCCGACCTGTCCCAGGCGCTCCGTGCGTCGCAGCGCTAGAGGAGCATCATCATGGAGATCCAATTCCGGGGAGAGCCGGTTCGCATCGCTACCGGCGGCAAGAATCACGACAACGACCTGCCGGGGATCGTGTTGATCCACGGTTCGGGTATGGACCGCACCGTATGGCAGCTGCAGAGCCGATGGCTTGCCCACCATGGCTACCGGGTCGCCGCCATCGACCTGCCCGGCCATGGCCTGAGCGGTGGCGAACCGCTCGAATCCATCGAAGAGATGGGGGAGTGGACCGCAGGAGTGATCCACGAGCTCGGACTCGCACCGGCCCACATCGTCGGGTTCTCGCTCGGCACCTACGTGGCGATCGAAGCTGCGGCGCAAGATCCGACGTGTGCAGAGTCCCTGGTCCTGATCGGCACGGCGTCGTCGATGCCGGTTCACCCCGAACTGCTCACATCGAGCTACGACGATATCCCGCGGGCGAGCCGGCTTATGACGTCATGGGGGATTGGAAGCAGAGCGCACCGCGGTGGGCACCAATCGCCCGGCACATGGCTTGTGGGCGCGTCTACCGCGCTTGTCGATCGATCGCCGGAGAACGCACTCGGGCACGATATGGCAGCATGTAACGCCTATCAGGGGGCGGTCTCCTCGGCAGCCAAGATTCAAGCTCCGGTCACCTTCGTCCTCGGTACCGAAGACAAGATGACACCGATCAAAAAGAGCGGCGATCTCCTCGATGCTGTCGAGAACAAGACCGTTGTTCGGATGGACAAGATCGGTCACATGATGCCGATCGAAGATCCGATCGGGGCGCGTGTTGCCATCGCCGATGCGACTGGCTGGTCCGGTCAGCGATCCTAGAATTTGCGATCGGTCGACGCCGCTCGTAACCGATTGAGTCCTCGGAGGGAGGGTTGATCGGCCTAGCGTGGTCTCGTGGAAATTTTTGGAGTCATCAACGCATCTCCCGACTCACTCGCCGACTTCTCGGTAGCAACAACTCCCGAGGCTGCTCGGGCGTACGCCGAGGAGTTGCTCGCAGCTGGTGCTGATCACATCGATCTCGGCGGGCAGGCGAGCCATGGTGGGGCAGCGGTGGTCACGTCCGATCAAGAGTGGGCGATCCTCGAAGGCCCGCTGCGCGCCATTGCCGAACTCGACGTCACGATCTCGGTAGATACCTGGCAGGTCGAGACGGCCCGTCGCGCGTTCGACGCTGGGGCGTCGGTGCTCAACGCCGCAGATGCGCTCCAAGATCCGGCGATGCTCGAGTTCGCAGCCGAGCGCGAATGCGACATCGTGCTGCCGTTTATGTTGGGCCCTGATCCGCGCCACCTCAAACACGTCGAGGGAGATCCGGTGGAAGTCATGATCTCGTGGTTCGGTGAGCGCCTCAAGGAGATGGACGCCTACGGCATTCGAGAGCGCTGCTATCTCGACCCCGGCACGGGGTTCGGGCCAGCGCACTGGGACTGGGAAATGCGAGCGGAATACCAACGCAAGATCTACACCGGTCTCGACCGACTTCGGGTCTTCGATCTGCCGATCTACGTACCGGTGCCGTGGAAGCAAACACCCGACCGTATGGAGCTGCTGGACATCGCGCTCTCGCACAACCTGGATTACACGAGGTCGCATTATCCAGCGCAGGTACGCGAGCGGCACAACGCCCTCAATCCGATCGACTCGTGATCGCTCCAACTGCGTCTGTGGCTAGGGTTCTCGACCGCTGCCTCTAACCTGTCCCAAGAGAACGATCGAGCGCAGTTTCAAAGGAGCGGTCATGTCGGATCAGACAGAAGAGCAGTGGTGGCGAACCGGTGTTGTGTACCAGGTGTATGTGCGGTCATTCGCTGACGGCAACGGTGACGGAACCGGCGACGTGGCTGGTCTGCGTAGTCGTCTCGGCTATCTGAGCGCACTCGGCGTCGACGCGCTGTGGATCAACCCGTGGTACGCGTCGCCGCTTCGCGACGGCGGCTACGACGTGGCGGATTACCGCAAAATTGATGAACGTTTCGGGACGACCGAAGAGGTCGAGACGTTCATTTCGGAGGCGCACGATTACGGCATCAAGGTGATTGCTGATCTCGTACCGAACCACACCTCGAGCGATCACGCGTGGTTTCAAGAAGCGCTCGCTGCAGAACCTGGTAGCCCCGAACGCGATCGCTATGTGTTCCAACCGGGCAAGGGCGAAGATGGCGAGCTTCCACCCACGGACTGGACGGCGGTCTTTGGTGGGTCGGCGTGGGAACCGGTCGGTGACGGCTGGTGGTACCTCCATATCTTCGATGTGTCGCAGCCCGACCTGAACTGGGAGAACGAGGAGGTTCGAGCCGAGTTCGACAGCGTGTTCCGCTTCTGGCTCGATCGTGGGATCGATGGTTTCCGCATCGACGTCGCACACGGATTGGTCAAGGACCGGACGTTTCCCGATGTTGGACGTGTCGGCGCGATTCTCGAGAGCGAACGGGTCGCGAACCATCCCTTCTGGGACCGCGATGGCGTCCACGAGATCAACCGTCGCTGGCGCAGGGTGCTCGATGAGTATGAGAACCGCATGATGGTCGCAGAGGCATGGGTCGCCGCTGACCGGCTACCGCTCTACTTGCGCCCTGACGAATACCATCAGTCCTTCAACTTCGATCTGTTGACCACCGATTGGGATGCATCGGAGTTCGCTGCGGTCATCGAGACATCGGTCGAGGCAGCCGAGAAGATTGGCGCAGCCTCGACGTGGGTGCTTTCGAACCACGATGTGATGCGTCACGCAACGCGCTATGGCCTGGCGAAGGGTACGGCCTGGCGCAAGTGGCCAATGACCGGGCCGGTCGAGGCGCTCGACGTGGAACTTGGGAACAGACGTGCGCGAGCTGCGTGTCTCATCACGATGGCGCTTCCAGGATCGACGTACGTGTACCAAGGCGAAGAGCTGGGCTTACCGGACGTGTGGGATCTGCCCGAGGACGTTCTCGACGACCCGACGTGGTTGCGTTCGGGCAAGACCGAAAAGGGTCGAGACGGAAACCGCGTTCCGATCCCTTGGAAGGAGAGCGGCCCCTCGTTCGGCTTTGGTGATGGCGGGTCATGGCTGCCTCAACCCGACACGTTCGGCGCACTCAGTGCGGAAGCCCAAGAGGGTGATAGCACATCGATGCTGGCGTTGTACCGGGAGGTAATCGAAGCGCGAAAACAGCACCTCATTGCTGACCAGCGCTTCGAGATCGTCGAACTGGGCAAGGACGTATTGTCGTTCCAGCGGGGCGATGTTCACGTCATTGTGAACATGTCAGCATCGGCGATCGACCTCCCAGCTGGCGAGATTATCGTCTCATCACTGCCGGGCGTGACGACGACCCTCGAGCCGGAAACTGCGGTGTGGATGAGGGCAAACTGAGCGCCTTTCCGACACGTTGTGAAATCTGACCACACCCCTTGAGATATCCAAGAAACTCTGTACTATGTTCTTTGGGTCTAAAGCCCAAAACATTCGGCGGCGAGTGCCGAATGTGGCGGAAAAGGCGGGAAAAGGCGGGAAAGTAGCTCGGGGGTTGGTCTTGGCCGGCCCCCGATCTATGCGTTCGGGGGCATGTGTCGGTCCGGCGAACCCTGTAATTGGTCGGGTTCCCAGCTACCGTTGTGGCTATGGCAAGAAACCGGCGGTCCGCAGAAGAAACCCGCCGGCTTATGGTCGAGGCAGGCCTTGAGATGCTCCAGCAGCACGGCCTGACCCTCGGGCTTGGTCAGCTCACTCTCGAGGCAGCGTGCATCGAAAAAGACATCGCTCGATCGTCGAGCCATTCGGCGTGGGCGATCGATGACAGGTTCTCTCCCCAAGAGAAGTTTCAGCGTGAAGTCGTCAAGTCCTGGCTCTTTGATCGAGAAGGCACCCTGTTCGCTGGGGCCGCAGCTGATGCGGTTGCGAAGCTCTTCGAGGACGGCGAACGCCCGACACCAAAAGAAGTGATTCGCGCCGGTGGTCAAGCTGCCCTCGATGTTGGGATGCGGAGCGCTGAACAAGGTGGCGACTTTCTCTCCACCGACCTTGCGTTGCGGTACTCGATCGCATCACAGCCGCACGGCGAACGAGATCCAGAGATGCTCGGCTGGTTGTCATCGGGCGAACGTTCGAATCGAAAGGCCCGTGTCGAAGACACCTACAAGCCATTCGCCAAGACCATTGGCTACGAAGCCAAGCCGGAATTTGGCGATGCTGCCTACGAGATCTATTCGGTTGTGGTCGCGTCCCTCGTCGAGGGGCTTTCGTTGCGCTCGATGCTGTTGCCAGAGCTGGAAATCACCGAGCCCATCCCGGGGACCGAAGAGGATCGCGTTCCGGCCAACGTACTGGGCGCCTGCCTCGAAGCGCTCGTCCCCGTCTTCTTCAATCCAATAGAGGACGACTCACAACCCGAGTGAGATCTCGCGTGCGAACGTGAGGAGCTCCTCCACGTGTGAGTTGGTGAACCCGATCGACGGCGTTGTCTGCACGAGCGTCGTCGGAATCGTTTCGTTTCGTTTCGACGCCCACGAGTAGGCATCGTCGTAGAGGTCGTCGTCAATCCACGCCGCTGGGCGGGCGCCTACCCAATGCTTGACCGAGTCGAGTTTGCGGGTTTGGGTCTGGCCACGGACAAAGGAGATGACCGGCAAAGGATCGAGGCCGAGGGCTGGGCACAGTGCCTGGTTCGCGTAGTGCTCCCACGTGGTAGCCCATACGAGATCGAACGCTTCGGCCAGCCGTTGTAGCCGCGGAGCGTGAGCATCGGTCCAGACCACCCAGAACCCGCCCAACTCACGTTCTTCGAAGTCGGCCGGCGGCGTCATGCCATAGGGGGAAAGGACTCCACCGACGTCGAGCAGAAGGTAGGGGCGCATTTGCCCAAGGTAGCGGCTCGTCAGGTCAGCGGGGTTCGAGGACGATCGAGGCTGAGTTGATGCAGTACCTGGTGTCTTTGCCGCCTTGCCCGTCGGGGAAGACATGGCCGAGGTGCGCGCCGCAGTCGGCGCAAAGCGTTTCAGTGCGTGGAATGCCGTATGCCCAGTCAGAGTCCTCGGCGATGGCCTCTTCACTGACCGGCGCGTTAAATCCGGGCCACGGCGAACCGCTTGCATCGAGCTTGTTCTCGCTATCGAAGAGCTCTGCGTTGCAAACCCGGCAGTGATACGTGCCAGTGGTGGTCGTACCCAGGTATTCGCCCGTGTACGGCTCTTCGGTACGGCCGAGATGCGCCACCTGATACTGCACGGGCGTCAATTTCTCGCGCAGCTCATCTTCGGAGTATTTAGTAATTCGAGGCTTCTTTGCAAAGAGTCGCTTCAATAGCTTCATACATAGAGAAACCGGGTGAGGTATCCAACTTGTTCCACCCATCTCCCGCGGGCGCAGAATCTGGCTAGGCGGCTCGTTTGGTTACGTCGGGGCGATCGGGAGCGATGAATTCGTGGAGGTACCGCCACTCTGGGTCATCTTCACCGGAAAGCTCCATGCCTCGCTCACGGACGATCGACGGTGCCGATAGCAGCGCCTCGGCCAAGCTTTGAGTTCGGGAACCGTAGAAACTCAGTTCCCACCGGCCGTGAGAACACACTCGACTCATCGGGAAGAACCCGGCGTCTTCGGCAGCTTCGATAACCGCGTCCTCGAACTCGTAGAACCATGTCGCTTCGTCCGGGCTCGCAAGGCCGTCTTCGCCTGGCTCATCCATCATGACGCCGAGAAGATGTAGGTACGGCGCTTCCCGTTGTGGGCCAACGTCGACGAGCCCTCGGTTGTAGAGGACGCTGGCGCTTTTGCCGTCGTCGGTTTGGGCCTGGTACATCTGCCACGCCTGTGGAACCTGATTCGAACGCATGGAGACAAATCGGCGCGAGCTACCCGGTTCTTGAATAGAAGGTCATATGACACCCAATGTGAGGCATCGGACCCCTAAGGGCCCTCACTACATCTGCCGATAATTACTGGGACGATGGCATCTCATTCCGCACCCACGCCCATTCGAGGCGATCTCGACGAGGAGTACTTCGACGAGGACGACGACGATCGCGCCTTCGACGATGAGTTCGAAGACAACTACGACGACGACGAGCTCGACGATCACGACGACAACGATCATGACGATCGCGGGCAGAGCGAACGATCGAACGATCTCCCCGAGGTCGCAGCGAGACCGAAACGGCGAGTGTTTCGGTGGGCTGCTCGCCTTCTCTCGCTCGCCGTTCTTGCCGTCGTCGGTGTCGGCGCATACCTGCTCTGGCCGACGCTAAACGAGCGCTTCATTCAACCGGTCGAGACAACGGCTGCTGAGCTCGACACCGTCGAGGGAAGAATCGATCAGCTCGACACGTCATCCGCGGATTTTGCTGCTGTCGTTGGAGAACTCGACACTCGCCTCACCCAGATCGAGGCCGCCCAATCGGATGTCGCGAACCGTCTCGATGAGGTCGACGAGACCATCGGAGAACTCGACGGATTGATCGAGACCCAGACCACCCGGCTCGATGGTCTCGATGAATTGGCCGCCACGCTCGGTACCGATCTCGATGAAACGAACGCAACCGCTGCTCGCCAACTCGAGATCACCCGTGCTGCTGAGCTCATGTCGCGAGCTCGACTGTTTCTCTTCCAGGCGAACTACGGACTTGCCGCTGCTGATCTCGACGCTGCGACGGTGACCCTTGCCAACCTCGACTCTGAAGATGGAGACATCGACGAGGTCATCGACCGACTCGACCGGGCGCTTGTGAACTTGCCCGACTTCCCGGTCGCAGCGGCGAGCGATCTCGATATTGCATGGCAGACGCTGCTCGGGAATTCACCAGCGCCGTCGCCGCTGCCGTTCCGGACCGATGACGCCGAAACGACCGACGATTCCGAGTCGCAGCCGAGCACCGATGATGGTGCCACCGACGAGCTCGAGGCCGTCGCGGAGTAACTCCTAGCTTGGAACCGCCCGTAGCGAAGAATCGAACCTCTTCATCGCAAACGAGAAGCCGAGCGCCCCTACTTTGCTGAGGAGGGGACCGAGCGGATCGATGAAACTGGGTAGGCGATCGACGGTGACGTCTTCAAACCAAACGATTCGGGCGCCGTTCCCATGCGATGTCAACGTGAAGCCAGCTTTGCCGTCCAGGACAGGACCGATCTTCGCGACCTCGCAGTAACCGGTCGATGTTTCCGGGTCCCAGTCGATTGCGAGGACTTCCATGCGATCGACCAGCATGAGCGGGCCAACCCCGGTGTAGGCCGTGAACGTGCCTCCGACCGCACGCGGGTCGCCGTCGTCGATTTCGACTCGTGTGGCGGGTACCCAGTCGCCATGGGCTTCCCAGTCGATCATTTCCTCCCAGACCTTGTGCGGGGGAGTGATGAAGTCATGCGTGACGGTGAAGCCGATGGCAACCATGGTTCCAGTGTCTCACCGGCGGTTACCGCAGCGCTGACCCAACGTGGTGTCCGGTGCTAAACACGGCCTGCAAGAGGTAGCCGCCGGTAGGGGCCTCCCAGTCGAGCATCTCGCCGACGACGTAGGTGTTTGGCGATGCATTGAGTTGAAGGTCATCGTCGACCGCCGACCATAACACGCCGCCAGCACACGAGATGGCACGCTCCATCGATGCGAGTTCGTCGACCTGGAGCGTGACGGCTTTCGCGAGTTCACCGAGACCGTCGGCGTTCGTGGGTAGGTCGTTCCCGGTGGCCTCGCGCATCAGGCTGATGCCGACGGGGCTGATGCCACTGCGGGCTAGCCACGTCGAGAGTGACTTCTTCTTCTGACGGCGCTCGACGAGTCGGCGGACGAGATCGCCGACGTCGAGGTCGGGCATGAGGTCGATTATGAGCTCGCCGGAACCGTCGGCGGCGATCTGTTCTCGGAGGCGCCGCGAGTGTGCATAGACGGGTCCGCCTTGCAACCCGGTTCGAGTCACGATCGGGTCGCCGCGAACGGCGTAGCCGTCGACGATGACCGCAGAGTTCTTCACCGGCTCGCCCGCAAATCGATCGACGAGCGGTGCACTCCACGGGTACGAGATGCCGCAGTTCGCCGGCTGCAGATCGGTGACGTCGATGCCGCGGTCACGAAGGGTTGTGACCCATGAGCCGTTCGAGCCAACCCTCGGCCAGCTCGGCCCTCCGAGGGCAAGGACTGCAGCGTCGTACTCATAGCGCTGGCTGTTGCCGTCGCTGTCGAGAAACGTGAGGGCGGTGCGTTCGCCGGAATCATCCCAGCCGCACCACGTGTGCTCACCGGTAAAGGTCACGCCCCGCGCCCGGAGCCGACGAAGCCAGGCGCGGAGAAGTGGCACAGCGCGAAACGACTTTGGGAAGACGCGCCCGCTACTACCGACGAAGGGTGTTTCACCAAGGCCGCCGGCCCACGTGCGTAGGTCGTCGGGGGTGAACCCGCGGATCGCCGCTTCGAGATGGTGCCGTTCGGGGCCGTAGCGGTCGAGGAACTCATCGATGGGTTCGCTATGGGTCATGTTCAAGCCGCCGCGGCCAGCGAGAACGAACTTGCGGCCCGGAGATCGGCGTTGATCGAAGATCGCGACGGTGTGACCAGCGCGAGCCGCGACCTCGGCTGCCATCAGTCCACCAGGCCCCGCGCCGACGATGACGACATCGAGCGTGCGCTCTTGGGGTTCTGTTTCCACCTGCAGAGCTTACGGCGGACAGAACTCTGAGCGTTTCGTAGAACGGCGTTGAGCCAATGGCCTACGGTTAGGGTCATGTTCTCCCGATTCAAAGGCAAAGGAACCGAACCTGTTCCGGCCCCTCCGGGTCGCGACGAGCAGATGGTGATTGCCGAGACCCATGCCGTGCTCGGCACACCGATGCGAGGACCGTTTCCCGACGGCATGGAGCAGATCATCATCGCCATGGGGTGTTTCTGGGGCCCGGAGAAGATCTTTGCCGAACTCGACGGGGTTTATACGACCGCAGCCGGTTACTCGGGCGGTGTCACGCCGAACGCAAACTACGAAGAGGTCGGTGGTGGAAGCACCGGGCACGCCGAATCGGTATTGATCGTCTTCGACCCAACGGTCATCTCGCTACAGGAATTGCTCGTCAAGTTCTGGGAGCAGCACGATCCAACGACGCCACGAGGGTTGACGGGCTTTGGTTCGCAGTACCGCAGTGCCATCTACACAACGACGCCCGAGCAGCTCGAGGCCGCACTCGCTTCGCGTGATCACTACCAGGCCCGGTTGCGTGACATTGGATATTCCAAGATTCGAACCGAAATTCGAGCGGCCGGAGAGTTCTACTACGCAGAGGACTACCACCAGCAGTACCTGCACAAGAACCCTGCAGCCTTCTGTCCACACGGCTTCTGTCAGGTGAGCTACACCTAACCTTCGACGAGCCACACGTGGACCTTCGACGAGCACACGTGGTTCTCCCACGTCGAGCCAATGGAATTGGAGCGGTGTCTGCTAGCAATGCGTCATGCTGATCTCGCTCTTCGATTCCCAACCCGTCGTATCAACCGCAGTTGCGAACGCTGAACGCGCACGAGCGGCAGGACTCCATCGCTATTGGGCGCCGCAGGTCATGAACGCTGACACCATGCTGACCTTGGGTGCGGTCGCGGCTTCGGTTCCTGACATCCTGCTCGGCACGTCGGTCGTTGCAATGCAAACCATGCTTCCCCAGACGATGGCTCAGCAGGCCCGAACCCTCAACCAACTCAGCGATGGGCGGTTCACGCTGGGGATCGGCGTGAACCACGAACCCGTCGTCACGAACCGGTGGGGGCTTCCATGGGAAAAGCCGTACAGCCGCTTCGTCGACTATCTCAACGCCATGACGCCGCTGCTCGAAATCGAGTCGGTCGATGTGTCCGGGACGTACTTTTCGCACACGACCGAAATCGCCGTTCCCGGTGATGCGCCAGAGCTGATGCTCGCCGCCCTCGGCCCGAAGATGCTCAACCTGGCCGCCGAGCGCAGTGGCGGGACGATCACGTGGATGACCGGGCCGAAGACGATCGCCGAACACATCCGGCCGAACCTCGACGCTGGTCAAGAGGCTAGCGGTGGCGGCAAAATCGTTGCCGGAGTCTCGGTCGTTACAACGACGAGCGAAGAGGAGATAGCTTCTGCACGCTCGTGGGCGAACAAGGCGCTCGCGATCTACCCACAATTGCCGTCGTACCGTGCCGTTATGGACCGTGAGGGCGCAACCGAGGCTGCCGACCTTGTGCTGATCGGTAGCGCCGATGAAGTGCAAGCGGGTATTGAACGGTACCGAGACGCCGGCACCGATGAGGTCGCGCTGAACCTGATGGGCGCTCCCGAGCAGAACGAGCGCAGTTGGGAACTGATCTCGGGTATGGCGTAGCCGCTATTCCGAACGTACAGGACCCGATATCAGCCTTGCTCCACGAGCCGGATCGTTCACGCCGTAGCCTTACGGGGTGACTGCGCTCCTCATCGTGTATCCAGCTTCCTCGAAACCAGCCGACCCGGCAGATGCCGCGGGCGACCTTGGCTCGCTCCTCGGTGGTGCGGACTCTCTTCGATCGATTGTGGACGGCGCCGTCATCGAGACCCAGCCGGGAAGCATCGTCTTTCACTACGGCAGCATCGATGCGGCCACCGCCGATCTTGCTCAGGTGAGCACCCATCCATCGGTGGCCCACGCCATCGTCGTTCCACAGAGTTCACCTCGTCCGGCGATCCGGCCGGTACGTCTCGCCCTTTTGGTGTGGACAGCGGTCTACGTGTTGTTGAACAGTCTGTTGATCGCGACCGCGCCGCTGCTTGGCGATGCCCCGCTTCTCGTGCGGACCTTTGTAGCCACAGTGATTCTCGTGCCGATCATCGTTTTGAAGGTGATCCCGTTCGTCAACCGACGATTCGTTCGGTGGTTAGCCCGGTAACCTCGCCCTATGAACGGCGATGTGATCATGCGAGCGATCGGCGTTACAAAGACCTACCGGAGCGGCGCAAACGAGGTGCACGCACTCAAGGGAGTGTCACTCGATGTGAACGCTGGTGATCTCATCACCGTGGTCGGGCCGTCGGGGAACGGGAAGACGACCTTGCTCAACTGTCTTTCGGGGATCGATTCGATCGATAGCGGCGAGGTCTTCATCGACGGTCAAGACATCCATACGTTGAGCGATTCGGCTCGTACCGCGCACCGGGCGGAGCGAATGGGCTTCATCTTTCAGAGCTTTAACTTGATTCCGGTTCTCAGCGCCCGAGAGAACGTCGAGATTCCGCTCGTCATTTCGGGAGCCAGCCGGCGTGATGCGTTCGAACGCGCCGGCGAGATGTTGACCCGCGTCGGGCTGGACAACCGGATCGATCACCGTCCGCGAGAGCTGTCGGGTGGGGAGCAACAGCGGGTCGCGATTGCACGGGCCTTGGTCACCGAACCAGCGATCGTGTGGGGAGACGAGCCGACGGGCAACCTCGACAGCGAAACCGCAGGATCGATCGTCGAGCTACTGCAAGAGGTCAACAACAATGGGCAAACCGTTGTGATGGTCACCCACGATAAATCAGTGGCATCGATCGGAAACCGAATCGTTGAAGTTCGAGACGGCCAAGTTTCTCGAGACGACGACGGTTCGGCAGTGGGCGGCCCCGAAGGCTCGTGACCACCCTTTTCGTTCTCGCCCTGATCGCAGCCTTCGTTGGAATCCCGGCACTAGTCGATCTCGTTCGTCGCAGTGATCTGCGCCGAATGGCGATCCGTAACACCGTCAGGCGCCCATTCGAAACGGTGTTG
This sequence comes from uncultured Acidimicrobiales bacterium, assembly GCA_964451305.1. Taxonomy (GTDB): domain Bacteria; phylum Actinomycetota; class Acidimicrobiia; order Acidimicrobiales; family SHLQ01; genus SHLQ01. Next base: position 38,335 of record CAYVHV010000014.1, read on the forward strand.
ATCATCGTTGGGTCGGCGCTCGGCACGGCGATCATCGTTGCTGCGCTCATGGTCGGTGACACCTTCGAAGCGAGCATCCTCGACATCGTTCGCCGCAACCTTGGTGAGGTCGACCTCGTCATCGAGGTGGAGAGCGCGAACGACGCCGAGCTTCTCGCTTCGGTTCTCGCCGACACTCCTCCCGAATCGGTCGACGGGGTCCTGACGCTTCGTGGCGTTGGAGTTGCGGCGGCGGCCGGTTCGCAACAAGATCCGATCGCCACGTCGCCGGATCGACCCGTCGAACCAGCGATCAGCGTCAATGCGGTCGACTTTGCGGAGTTCGAATCGTTCGGTAGCTCGCCGTCGCAATGGAGCTTGGTTGGAGTGCCCGACCCTGGTTTCGACGGCGCCGTGATCAACGACGAGCTCGCCACCGACCTCGAACTCACGGTCGGCAATACGGTCACCCTCTTCGCTATCGGAACCGAGATCGAGCTAGATGTCGTCGCCATCGTCGACGCGAGCGGACTCGGTGGTTGGAGCGACATGTACGTTGCAAACGACCTGTTCGAAGAGCTCGGAGTGCCAGATGCGTTGACCTTCGACGCCGTTGCGGTGTCGTTGGAGGGAACACTCTTCGACTCGACCGGCCCGATCGTCGACGAAGCTATCGAAGAGATCACCGGGCTCGTCGAGGGGTCGCCTGACGGTGAGCAGATCCTGGCGTCGTCACCCGCTGACGGCCTGCTCATCGACCCGATTAAACAGGTCTTGGTCGACGACGCGGCAGAAGAAGATGAAGAACTGACGACGCTGTTCTTCGTCGTCGGCGGATTTAGCGTCCTCGCCGGGGCCCTCCTACTCATCAACCTTTTCGTGATGCTGAGCGAAGAACGGAAGCCGAACCTCGGCGTGCTCCGTGCGATCGGCTGGAACCGGCGAACGCTACGACGGGCGTTTCGTACCGAGGGGTTGATCTACGCTCTGCCAGCATCGATCGGCGGTTCGGTACTCGGCATGGGGGTTGGTTGGGTCATCGTCCAGCTCACCCGGTCGATCCTCTCAGGCCGTAACCCCAACGGGAACTTCGAGCTCCTGACCACGATCCAGCTCGAGAGCTTGTTCATCGCAGGTCTGAGCGGGTTTGTTATTGCCATGCTGGCGATCTTGTTCACGTCATGGCGGATCAGCCGGCTGAACATCGTCACGGCCATTCGAGATCTGCCATCACCGACCACAACACGGGGGACATCGGTGCGAGCCATCGCGGCAACGCTCGCCGTCGCCCTCGGCGTCATTTCGTTCGTGATCGGCCAGCCAGCAGCGAACCCGTACCTGACCTTGGTCAGCGTGCCCCTCGTCGTTCTTGGGCTCGCCGTGCTGCTTCGCTCGTTTATCTCGCCGCTCGTGCTCAGCGCCACCGGCGGAGCGATCGTTATCGCGTGGGGGCTGCTGATCTTCGAGGTGCTTCCAGACGACACCAATGTAGAAGTGCAGTTCTTCCTGGCCTACGGAGTGGTGGTCGTGGCCGCCGGTGTTGCATTGGCGACAGTGTCGGGAACGCTGTTCCAACGTTTGGCATCTCGGTCAGCGTCGGGTGGGGTCGCTGCTCGTCTTGCGTTGGCCTATCCAACCGCTCGGGTATTCCGCACCGCATCATCTCTCGGGATGTACTCGCTCATCATTTTCAGCTTGGCGTTCATGGCGGTTCTTGCCGAAGGAATTCAGGCGCAATCCGATGACATCGTCGCGCAGAGCGCCGTCGGCCACGACCTCCTCGTCCAATCGCTCAGCGCGAATCCGATCGACCCCGTCGACGTCGCGCAGTTCGACGGTGTGGCCTCCGCGAGTGCAATCACTCGAACGTTCACGGAATGGTCTTCAGACTTTCGACCCGATACCGCAGACGAGCCACGAGGTTCGAGCCTGAGTAGCGCCGACGCATCGTTCATTCTGGAGAACGCACCAGCGCTCATCGAACGCGACTCGCGCTTTTCGACCGACGCGGAAGCGTTCCAGTTCGTGCTCGACAACCGTGATGCCATCATTGCCCCGATCACGTTGTTCGGTGGTAGCGACGAGTTCGAACCATCGATCGGTGACACAGTCGTGGCCGTCGAGGCCGACGCCGAGTTTGAGATCATCGGCGTATACGACAATGACTTCACCTTTCCCGGAATATGGATCAACCCCGAGGCTCTCATTGAGATCGACCCTGAAGCCCGGGCAACCCGGCTGTATGTGAGCGTGGCCGACGGAACCGATGCGGACGCCATCGGTGAACGGATCGAAGCGGAGTTCCTTCCAAACGGTGCCCAGGCCGAGACGTTTCAGGCCCGAGTCGACCGTTTCCTCGAAGCGAACATCGCATTCTTCAGCCTGCTTCGGGGCTACCTCTTGCTCGGCCTCATTATCGGGATTGGCGGTCTTGCCGTGACGCTCTCGCGGGCTGTTCGAGAACGCCGCCGCCAGATCGGGATGCTGCGCTCGATGGGGCTCAACAGTGCTGGCGTCGGGCGCTGGTTTCTTGGGGAGGCTGCATTCATCTCGGTCATGGGCATCGTCTGTGGTGCCGGCCTCGGTGTGCTGTCCGCATACTTCTTGGCCACTCGGTCCGGCGCGGTGGACGGAGATCAAACACCGTTCGCTGTTCCGTGGGGTTCGATGCTGGCACTCATTGTGATCCCGTTGGTCGCCAGCGCTATCGCGGCGGTTGCGCCTGCCCGCAAAGCCGCCGCGCTACGACCGAGCGAAGCACTCCGCCTCGCAGCCTAAGTGCGCCGCAGGTTCGGCATCGTGCACGGGAAAGCAGCACGGGAAATAGAGGCGACGTGTCCGACGTTGGCTTGAGACGATGACGAACATAGCGCCAGCGATCGAACGATTCCGCAGAGATACCGATGCTCCCGCCGTGCTTGCCGCAACCATCGACAGAGACGGAGGATTCGAGGTCGAAGCCGTCGGTATTCGTCGACGAGACGAGCCATCGACCGTGGTCTCGATCGACGACCAAGTCCATATTGGATCGTGCGGGAAGGCAATGACGAGCGCGCTCTACGCACGACTGGTCGAAGTGGGCCCGGTCGTTATCGGGAAAGGAAATGTGATCGGGGCCGAACACAAATACCCCGACAATCCCGCGCTGTTGACCCCAGCAGGGCGCTATCACCTCACCCTCCACGACTGGGCGCGGTTCATCACGGTGATCCTTCGAAACGGAGACGGGTTCCTCACCTCCGACAGCATCGAACGGTTGACCACGATGCCGACGAGTGGCTCCGATGGGTTCGCAATGGGATGGGCTGACGCGCAGCACAGTGGCGGATCGATCGCCATGCAAGGTTCGAACACCCTATGGTCGGCGACCGTCTTCATCGATGAGCACATGACGATTGCCTCGCTGGTGGCCGTAAACGATGGCCGTCGACGCATTCTCGAGAACTCTGCACACCTCGCTCACGGGCTCGTCTTTGGTACCGCTCCCACGTAAGGGGTGGAGGTGAATCGCTGCTAGGAGCGATGACCTCCGGCATTCCAACCGTTGTTTGACAGGTGGGTGCTCGCGAACTCGAACGGTGCATCTTCGAGTGGAGTCTGGAGCGTGTCGTTCCAACGATTGAGGAAACCAAAGAGCGAAATAACGCTGACGATCTCGACGACTTGTTCTTCGGAGAAATGCTCTGCGAGAGCATCAAAGTGCGCGGCCGTCGATGCGTTCGGCGTGACGCTTGCGTCGCGGGCGAGGGCCAACGCAGCCCGCTCTGCGGGGGAGAAGAGATCGCTCGTCTCGAACAACCACACGTTCTCGACCTTCTCAGCAGCGATTCCTTTGTGCACTGCGCCTTCGGCGGTGTGGGCTTGGCAGTACATGCACCCGGCGGCCGTCGACGAGATCTGCGCGATAAGGGCCTTGAGGCCAATGTCGACAGACCCAGGCCCCATGACCGCTGGAGCGAGCGGTGCGAACGCTTTAAGCACGGCGGGGGTACGGGCCATCACGAGCAGCGATGTCGGGACGTACCCGGTCGCTGCCTCGATTGCATTGAACATCTCGTCCAGCTCGGTGAGGGCCTGTCGTTCCATTGGTTCTATGCGTGCCATGGTCTTCTCCAGAGGGTTCTTTTGGGTTGTGACAATATTGGTAACAGTGGTTTAGTCAGAACAGTAACGAGTCGATACGAGATTATGCGAACGTTTCGACCGTGGGCGCGTCTATGAAAGGGCTGCGTCGTTCTTGGATCATCACTGCTGTGGTCGGCACACTCTTCGTCGTCGCGGTCCTAAGCGCGATTTTCGAGAGTCGCGAAGCGTTGCACTACCGCGAAACCGGCCGTGCGTCTACACAACTCGAGCTCGCAGCGCACACGCTGTCAATGATCGAACTGATCGAAGCGCCTCCCGCCGGAGTCGAGCTGGAAGAAGCCGATGCTGTAGCCCTCCTCGAAGATGAAACTGCCTTCGCTCGGACAGGCCTTAATGCAGATGAGCAAACTCGGGCGGTGCAACTGGTTGGGGGTCTGGTCAACAACGCGGAGATCGATGGGCAAACCGAACGTGAGGAGATTGAAGAACTCCTGCAGATTCTTCATGACGATGCAGAACTGGCCGAACAGCGCGGCACCGAAGCCGAAACCTCAGCCTTTCGATGGATTTTGCTCTCAGCGATCACCGGAGTTGGAATCGTTTGGCTCGTGCTCAGTGCTCAGCGACGTACGAGAAGGCTCAGACAGAATCTGAAAGAGCAAGCATTCACCGACTTCTTGACCAGACTGCCGAATCGTCGCGAGCTGGCGGTCTGCTTTGATATCGCAAAAGAAGAAATGGAGCGCGACGATGTCCTTACCGCTCTCCTCTACATGGATCTCGATGGATTCAAAGAGATCAACGATGCCGGGGGCCACGACACCGGTGATCAGATCCTGAAGGTGGTTGCCGAAAAGCTGAGCGCAGCGACGATGAGCGATAACGAGACGCTCGTTCGACTTGGCGGTGACGAGTTCGGTGTCGTGGTTCGCAATCTCGAATCTGTTGAGGAAGCGCGTACGGTAGCGGAGCGCTTCCGGACCTCGCTGTCCAACAATTCAGGACCGGGTGATGTTCTCCATATCAGCGTCGGACTGGCCGTCTGCGACGACGTGGAAATGCTCAGCGAGTTGCAGAGCCAAGCGAACCTCGCCATGTACGAAGCGAAGAAACGGCAGGGTTCCTCTGTCACCTTGTATGAAGAGCGCATGAGTGAGGCCGCCAACATGACGGCCGGGCTATTGCTCGCCCTTCGCAACGCTGAGCTCGACCAGGAGTTCTCGCTCGAGTACCAGCCAGTCGTCGCCATCGACAGTGATGACGTGTTCTTCGTCGAGGCGTTACTCCGCTGGAACAGTCCGTCGCTCGGCCGGGTCAATCCCAACGACTTCATCCCTCTTGCCGAAAGCAGCGGCGAGATCCAACGGATCGGTGATTGGGTCATTCGGAGCGCATTCGAGCAGCACGTGGCATGGCAGGACGACGCCTTGACAAGGGACCTGTCGATCTCGGTCAACGTTTCGATCAATCAACTCGAAGACGATGACTTCGTGGTTCGCCTTCTCTCCACCGCAAGCGAATTCAGCAGTGTCGACCCGTCGAAGTTGATTATCGAAGTAACCGAGTCGTCGGCTTCTGGATCGGTGGTCATGGAACGGCTCGCTGAGCTCCGGGCAGCCGGCTACCGGGTTGCTATCGACGACTTCGGATCTGGGTATTCGAATCTCGCGCAGCTGATCCAGACCCCGTTCGACATCTTGAAGATCGACCGGCAACTCATCGCAAGTCTCGAGGAGAGCGACGCGAGTGGGGTCACGTCGATCGACGTCCTCGCAGCGATCGGTGCAATCGCTCGGGCCCAGGGTGCTCCAGTCGTGTGTGAGGGCGTCGAAGAACAACATCAGCTCGCGCCGCTGATCAGCGCCGAGATCTCTCATATCCAAGGATGGCTGATCTCAAAGTCGGTGCCAGCAGACGAACTGCGTACCTTCCTCGCCCACAACGCTTCGGTCGCGTCCGCCGCATAGCGATTTTCAGCGGCATCAGCGGCGCCGAACCGCAGGTGGTGTAGGTCTCTCGGCCTGGTTTTTCCTCGTGAGATCGCGATTGGGTAGGGGTGTTTCGGTGGTTGGGTAGGCGCGGCCTTGCACTGTCAGCGAGGATCGAGAGACCCTCGATACATGACACGTTTACGTGCACGCCAACTCGATCGAACGCAGACGTTCGAACAGTTCTATGAGTCGAACGTCGATCAGCTGTACGGCTTTTTGCGTATCCGGTCGAGTGCTGCTCTCGCCGAAGAGTTAACCGCCGAGGTATTCGTCTCTGCGTTTGAACGCTGGACCGATGAGTCACCGCTGACCACCGGTTGGCTCTTCACCGTTGCTCGGCGTCGCTTGGTCGATGAGTGGCGTACATGCGCCCGGATCGACAAACGATTCCAGAGGCTCGTCCCAACGGCACAAACGACGTGTCCTGATAGATCGAGCGAATCCGAGGCACGGGTAACGGTACTCACCGTGCTGGACGAGTTGCCGAAACCGTATCGACAGGCGTTAATCCTGCGTTACGTCGATGACCTGTCGCTTGGAGATGTCGCCGAAGTGCTTGAACGCTCCAAGCAAGCAACAGAATCTCTTCTCGCACGAGCACGTCGAACATTCGCCACCCTGTACAAAGCGGCCGATGTCGTCGATGACCATTCGCCAGTAGGGCGCCAGCATTCTCGTGGCCTCGCCGTCTCGCGATGAGCTCCGTTCGCTGCTTCGTCGGGCGGCTGGACAACCGGCACCACGACGCGTCAAAGCGCGCGTAAAACAAAAGCTCAAGGATGCTGGCTACATCACAAAAAAGTAAAGCGAACTAGGGGTCCGCGCTCGTCCAAATGTCGGTGAGTTGACCCCTGCTCGTGATGTCGAGCTTCCGGTATATCCGCTCGAGGTGTCGCCCGACGGTTCGAGCCGACAGGTACAGCGCCTCGCCGACCTCTCCATTTGAGCGGCCTTCAACGACGAGTTCGACCACCTCTGCCTCCCGTTCGGTGAGCACGGGAGTCATGGCTTCGTACAGGGGCGACATCGCGTTTGGATCTAACGCAGCGAATCGGTGGCTTCGGCGTTCGGCACGAAGCGCGTCGGAACTATTTCCTGATGCGAGCAGGAACCGCTGGGCGCCAGCAGCCATGTCCCACGCAAGTCCGCGTGCGCCGTAGTGCTCGGCCGCGAGGCTCAACTCGGCGAGGCGGGCGCCGTCCTGAGCGAGATGAGCGGCAGCCTCGTCGGCATAGAGCTGGGCGAGGCCCGGCCCAGCGGACTGACAAATCTCGGTAAGTCGTTCGACCGTACTTTCGGTTGCGGGATCGCCGAATGCGAACTCGTAGCGAAGCGCAAACAGCTCGGCGAGAGCGTCGCCTCGCCACCGTGCGGTATCGAGCGCTCGCTGGCGGAGAGCTTCGGACTCTTCTCCGTCGCGGCGCGCCGCCCTCGACGCGGCGAGACAGATCATCGCGCCAGCGAGGGCATAAACCGACGGCTCGGCCTTCTCGGCCATCTCCACCAAGTGTGCGGATCCGACGGTGAAGTCTTTCGCTCGGCTCTTGGCAAAGAGCTGGTAGCCGAACCCGAGAAGCTTTGAGGTACGTTCGGTCGATCGACGTTCGAGCTCGGTCATGTTGAACGCCGCGGTGAGCGCATCGCCGACGTTCAGCCCGATCGCATTAACGATGAGATCGACGAGCTCGAGTGACGTTGCGACGTCAGCGTCTCCAGATCCTGCGTATGCGAGCCGAAGGTCGGCATTACTCGATAGCGCTGCGTCGATCCCACGAGACCAGGCCTGAGCAAAGTGGGCTGTCTGGTTCATGCGAATTGTCGTGAATGCCAGGCTTGCTTCCATGGCGTAGTCGTTCAGCATCTCGTGGACAACGGGAATGTTGAGCATCATCCACGACAGAACCGACTGATCGAGACAAACCAGCTCTTTGGCTCTGGGGTCGAGTTCCTCAGTAAGCATCGTCCCGTGCGCTCGATAGAGCGGTTCGATGGGTTCAAAGAGTTCCTTGACCCGGAACTGCATTGCTCGTGCGATCTGATTTGCCCGACCTGTGGTCTTGTCTACGACCACACCCGCGAACTCGAGTGATTCCGCCGGGTCGCCCCGGTACTCAAACGATGCGTCGAGCCACATCAGGTAAATCTCGTCGGCCTGAGCTGCTGAGGCAGACTCGACAGCCCGCTCGAAGAGTGCATCAGCCTTATCCCAATCGCGCACCATCGCGAATGCCATTGCGGTTTGTGCCGCGACGATCGGGTCGCCGGTTTGGTCGAGGAGCGCAGAGCCGAGCTGCTGAATAACCGTTGGTTGGCGGGAGCGGGTAGCGGTCTGGAATGCAGAGCGGAGGGCATCTTCGTCTACTGGTTCGTCGGCCGCGAGGCGAAGCAAGGTCGTCTGGAAGCTGTCACCATCAGCGGCATCGATCGCGTCTGCGAGTTCAACGCGCAACCGTCGCAACGCATCTGGCGTCAAGCTGGCTGTCGCCGTCTCGCCAAAGAGCGGATGCGAGACGAAGAACTTCTCGTCTTTGACGTTGCAGACGCGGCTATCGAGAAGGAGGCGCACGCCGTCATCGCCAGCGAGTCGGCTGATGACGTCAACTGGAGCCGATCCTCCGACCGCGATCAGTTCCAGGGCTCGGCGAGCAGCTGGATCGAGCGCGTGCACGTTTCGGCCGACGAGTTCGATCAGCTGGGGTGGCAGACCTGTAGGCGGGGTGATCGATGCTCCGGACTCGCTCGGAGTCAAACGATTGTTCAACATCGCGTCGACGAGCAGCTCACGAAGGAAGAGCGGGTGGCCAGCTGCAGTGTCCCAGAGCCATTGTTGGGTGTTGGCGTCGAGCTCGCCGACCATGAGCGACGCGAGCATTTCTTGGCTGGCCTGAGTCATGGGCGATACGCCGACTCGATCGAGAAGGCCGTCCTTCCACAGCGATTCGGCCGCGGGCGAAACCGGATCGCTCGACCGGTGGGTCGCGAACACGAGGGCAAGTTCCGCTGCGGCGATGCGGTGAATGAGTGCCGCCGACGCGTCATCGAGTCGTTGGATATCGTCGACGAGCATCGCGACGGTTCCGTTTCGCGCTCGGCGTGTAAGAGCGGACAACACGAGACGAGCAAGATCTCCTTCTTGGTCGAGGTCGACCAAGCCGAGGAGGGGAGCGAGGGGAATGTCGGCGGTTGCTTGTGCGCCGATGATCTCGATCACATCAAAGTCGTACGCCTCGAGGACGGCCTTGGTCTCGTCGAGCAGTCGGGTCTTGCCAACGCCTGCTGGTCCAGAGAAGAACAGGCCGCGAGCGTCGTTGACTGCTGATTCGATGAGCTGTCGTTCGTGGACGCGCCCGACTAGGGGCGTCGCACCAACCGTTATTCGTTCTTCGTTCCTCACCTCGACCCCCGCAGCGGCAAGAATAGAAAACACGACCCGCACTGAGCGAACCGAGTGGCACGAATTAACAAACTCTCCACAATTCGAAACGACCTGGTCGACGTGAAGATCTACAGACGGCTGCTGTTCGTTGGTTGGGTAACGCAATCGCGTATGGTTCACTGGACGGCGGTCAGCGGCACGGCGCATCTTTTGGCGCCGGCCATGGAAACGAGGAAGCAATGGAATCTAAACCAACGACCGGCGAAGGCGAACCCGACGACGCAGCGGAAGCTCCCGACGCTTCAGAGGACTCAACGCCCAAAGGCCCTGCCCTTGAAGAAACCGAATTCTCCAAGGTGTTGGACGAGGCGAAAGAAAAGAACGACTTCAACATTGTCTGGGAGCCCTTCGTAAACACCCGCTTTCACGTTCCCGTCGAGGCTCGTTCAGGGCCCGACGACACGTCTCCGGTCAAGCCGCTCGTGAGGACTCGTCCGGATTTCCTCGAGGGTGAACCAACCTTGTTGGTTTCCGAGCACATTCCTCTCCTCGCAGGAAAGAACCAGCACGAGATCGCGACGATTGAAATGTTCGGCGTGCAGATCGCAGAGATCTTGCCAGCGACGATCAACATGATCATCCTCGGCCCCAAGGGTGCGTTCGTGGTGCCGAAAGAGAAGGTTCAGTGGCTCCGCGAGAGTATTCAGCGCCCGGAGTAGCGGGCAGCGCAGGCTAGGTCGGGTCGATCGAGGTTGTTACGAGTCGGAACCGATGGCGTCTGCGGCGAGTAGTTCGTTGGTCGTCCGGTGTTGGGCGGGCATCCAGTCGACGTGATCGAGTTCGAATTCGATCACCGCAGGAAATTGCACGTCGTGTACGTCGATCGCGAGAAGTGTCATCGTCTCGGCAGCGACCTTCTCTCTCGATGGCCATCGCGCTGGAATGTTCATCCCGGCGAGGTGCTCGTAGCCCTCGACGATCTCGTCGAGTCCAAGGCCCGCTGTTGTGGCTCTGGTGCTCGCGGAACTTTCCAAGCGAAGCGTCCCGTCGGGAAGTGTCTTGAGCTGGACGAACTGCATTGGGGTCATCGACACGATGCAGTACGCATCGGGTGTTTGTGAGACGTGCGAGATGGCCTCATCGAGGATCTCTAACAGATGCCATGCGCTATCGACTCGTACCGCCCGCTGACTGAACATGCAATGATTCAATCCGCTCAACGCGCCGTGTTCAAGGACCTTCCACAGACATTGAGCAGCTGTTCACATCAGCAATGACCCGTCGCTCGCCCGAAGTTTGGTCAGAGTGGGACCGATCTCAGAGCTGGATGCGCTGAACGTCAGGACGTTCGTGGACTTCGATTAGCCGTTCGATATGTCGATCTCGGCCAATGGGTCACAGGTGTCGAGCATCTCGCTCAACGCAATAACTTCGGACTCGGTAAAGGCGAGTGACCAGCGGTGCTTGATCGATACCCAGTCGACGCCATATCGGCACCATGCGCTTTCGAGCGGTGGGCGCCAGAGGTCGGGGCCTTGGCTGCCCTTCAACCCATGTAGCTCAGTGCCTACCGCAGCGAGGGTTGCTGGGAATTCGGTGTCGGTTGCAAAGGCCCGCATCTCAGTAGGACTCCACGCCGAACCTCCGGCTTGATGGGCAGCGAGGAGCGGCACGACGTGGGAAATGGTGAGATCGTCTGCACTGGTGTACTCGGTGCCGTCGTACGGATCTAGCCATCGACCGGAGATCACGCGACACCCGGATTCATCGAGCACAGGGTCGTCGAGCGACTCGTCGATCAGCACCTCGTCTCGGTCTGATTGGCAGTCGCCATCTGAGTCGGGCCAAGCGCCGCCCGTGTAGCTGTCTCGGGCGAAATCAGCTACGCCGACGAACGACGCCACGACGTCGGCTTCGGCGAGCTGCACAAAGACATCTGCAAGTTCTCGGTCTTCGACCGCGCCGAGGACTTCTACAGCGATGGTCGTGGTCGTGGGGGTGGTCGTGGTCGGCGCCGTCGTCGATGATTCTGTTGTTGGTGCGGTGGTCGTTGGCACGGTTGTCGTCTGTTCGACGTCGGTCGTGGTGGTGGCCTCGATTGCGACGTCGACGGTGTCATCGTCGTTACCGATGAACGTGACGGCAAGGACGACCGCACCGATCAATGCCGCGGGAGCGAGGACACGTCGTTTGAGCGTTCGCGTGGTCGCTGTTCGTTTCGCTCGTGCCTCGAGAGATGCGACCTGTTGCCACAGTTGTTCATCGCGCGACGGGTTGAGTGAGGCGATGACGACGGGTTCATAGGGTGCGGTGTCGGGAGCGCTCGGTTCAGGCGATGATGGTTCTTCGGTGGTCAGGTTGAACGTAAACGGGCCATCCTCTGCAGGGTCGACCACATGCTCGGGAGGAGGCGACGGGGTCGGTTCTGCAGGCGGTGGTTCGCCGAAGAGAATTTCGTATTCTTCGGGGGTCATGACGCTCCAGCTCTACTGCTCGACGCTGATATCACCCGACTTTGGTATCACATGACATACCGGCGTTATTGGACCATCGTCGGAACATCGAAAGCTCCACGATGTGATCGGCTCGCCTAGAAGCTGCTGATGATTCGAGATGCGATCTTCCCGGCGCGAGCGAGGGCCCCATCGATGTGGCCTGGGTTCACCGGTGAGGTCTCCGTCGACGCCCAGTGCAGCCGTCCTTCGAGCACGGGCGTATCCCACGCCGGGTGTCCGTACGTCCCGTAGTCGCGGAGCAGCTCGACCAATGGGGGAGATGTGTGTTTCTCAGCCCTCCAGTCTGCGATATGAACCGATGTCGTCGCAGCGGCCTCCGGACCAAACATCTCGACGAGCTGGGCGGTGACGTCGCTTTCGGTTGGCGTGGGCGAGTCTGGGCGTGTCATCGGAGCGAATCCGAAGAGCGCTGCTGGTTGGCCCCCGGATCCGCTCATATCGTGCAACTCTCGTAGAGGTCCGACATGGCTGATCGCAGCGCCAGCGAAGCCCTGGTCGCGCCAGAACGCCGTTGGGTATGACACGACAACCTTGACGACACTGCCCATCCAGACCGGTGTCTGTCGAGCGAGCTCACTCAATGCATCGGGTAGCGGCGGGTCGATGCTGATCGAGTGCGCGGCGAGAGCCGGTGGCACGGCAATGACGACATGGTGCGCGTCGAGCGAGCTGCTGGCCGTCGACACTCTCAACGCCTCAGGGGTCGCGACGATCGCGTCGACGACCGAGCGCACCTGAAGCACTCCATCTGGTAATCGTGCAGCGAGACGAGTCGCCAACTGTTGGGCTCCGTTACTGAATCGGCCAGCGGGCACGTCGATGGGGTTGCCGTCGATTCGGCGACTGCCCGCAGGGTCGTGATAGATCGCGTCCCCGGCGAGGTGTTGTTGATGGGTCTCGATCCCGAGCTCGGAAATGAGCGAGGTGATGTGCTTCTCGTTCGCCCAGAACCACGTAGCACCAAGATCGAGAGCCCCCGAGTTCTGGTCGACGGATCGGAGCCGGCCCCCAACTCGGTCTCGGGCTTCGAGCACGGCGACGGAACGGCCCGCTGCGTTGAGTAGTCCCGCGGTTCGTAGGCCAGATACCCCGGCCCCAATGACGATGGCATCGAGCATGCTTCAGGATAGGTCGGCACTAAGGTTCCTACGATGGAACGACCGATGGGCTGGCACCGATGTGCGCTGCTCACCGTGAGTACCGGCGTTCTTCTCGCAGCGTGTTCTTCGAGCGGCGCAGTTAGTGATTTCCGTTCGTCGCAGGACAGGCCAGATGTTGCCTTCATTCGTGATGGGACCCAGCTCGTCATCGATGGTGGGTCAGCTGCTGACCGGCTGGTGTGGGATCTTGCAAACGAATCGCTCATCGGTAGCCCTACGGTGATCGAATCGATCGAGCCGATCACCGCTGGCGAGGTTTTCGTTGGTGTGTGTTGCGAGCCGACGGCAGGGCGCCAACTCATCGTGGATCTCGACGATGGGTCGTTCGAGATCTTTCCGCTGACGGTGCGGTTCCCATCGGTGGGGGAAGGCGAGCGCAGGTCGGTGGTCTCGGGTGGTGCAACGATCGCAGCAGATGACCTCGGCGCGTTCCTGGCATACGAAAATGGCGTTGGAGTTGTCGCTCGCGGTTCGCAAATCAGAGACGAGCAAGCGTCGAGGGTCTTTCGTCCGGTGGCGGTGGTCGAAGAGCGCGTGGTTTTCATCGACGGTAGCGACGACCAGGCTGGAGAATTGGTAGCCACCGACCTCGAAGGTGTGGTGGTCGCTTCAGCCTCGTTAGAAGGGGTGCGCCTCGTCGACTACGACCCGCTCAATGATGTCGTGGTGGCCATCGTCGGCGGCGAAGAACTCGCGAATGGCGAGATGGTTCTTCTGCGACCTGAGACGCTGGACGAAATGGGCCGCTGGGATTTGCCTGAGCCGGTCATATCGATCGACGCCAGAGAGGGATGGGCGCTGTTCACCATGGAGACCGGGTCGGTGACCACGACGCGGCTCCGCGATCTTGGACGTCCCGATGCGATCGAGGTGCTCGTCGACTCTGGAGCGACCGAAGCGACGTTTCTGCGGTAGCCGCTCGGCACTCTGCCACCGGCACGATCGTCTCGACGGCGTGGTTAACGAAGCGTGTCAGCCGTCTGAGTAACCGATTCGAGAAAGCGATCGATCTGCTCTGTGGTCGTTGGCGCGGACACGGCGAGGCGAATGACATTCTGGCCATCGACGATGGCGTGACCGACCATCGCCAGTTCGTTCTCGTATAACGCGTCGCAGATGGCGGGCGGTTCGACGCCATCGACGGTGAAGGTCACGTTGATCGACTCCGGTTGTTTCATGAGTGTGAGCCCGGGGAGCTCTTCGATCCTCGCCGCCGCGTACGCCGCCATCGCAACCATGTTGTCGATACGAGCTTCGTAACCGTCGTTGCCGAGGTACTTCCAGGCCGCCCATACCTTGAGCGCATCGTTTCGGCGCCCACACTGCATCGATGTGATGCCCGGGTCGAGCAACGGTTTGCCATCTTGGAAGAGGTAATCGGCGCGCTCAGCAAGGTGCTTTGCCAAGAGACCGCGGTCTTTGAACAAGCAGACCGATGACGTCAGCGGAACTCCCATCAATTTGTGGGAATCCCACGTGAAACTGTCCACCTCTTCTAGGCCGGCGAGGAGATGTCGATGCTTTGCGCTCAACAACAGGGAGCCGCCCATCGCGCCGTCGACGTGGACCCACATGCCGTGCTCTCGGGCGATGGCGGTGAGTTCAGGAATCGAGTCGAACGCGCCGAGCACGGTGGTGCCTGCGGTGAGGTTGACGAAGAACGGCTTGTATCCGTTCGCGAGATCTTTCTCGATCTGAGTTGCGAAGTCCACCGGATCGATCCGGCCGGCCGAGTTGGTCGCAACCGTCTTGAGGTTGTTGCGTCCAAGGCCGCTCAAAAATGCGTTCTTTCGCACTGAGTAGTGGCCGAGGTCAGAGGTGTAGGCAATGGGACGTTCAGAGTGTGGTCGACCGTCTTCGGTCTCGGGGAAGTGCTCTTCACGGGCGACGATCATGGCAAGCATGTTCGACAGCGAACCGCCGGGGGTGAACGTGCCCTCACCATTTTCGAAACCGGTGAATTCGAGCATCTGGTCCATGACTGTGCGCTCGATCAACACCTGTGCTCCGGCGACCTTGTAGGTGTACATCGAATTGTTGAGGAACGCCGCAAACATCTCTGCGATCGCGGCGGCTTCGATCCGTCCGCCGAACAGCTGGTTGAAGAACTGCTCGGTCGAAGTGACCGGCGTTGCCTTGCCCACATCGACGAGTGCATCGACGAGGTCGCCGATAGGAAGGCCAGCGTCAGCGAATTCGAGCGGGAGCTCCGCCGTTAGCACCTCTGGGTCCGGGGACTTGCGGACTGGTCGAACACGTTCGTGTTCGATGAGTTCTTGGAGCCCATCGAAGAAGGCGGTCCAGCTCTGTTCAACTTCGTCTTGCGGGTTTGGAGTGTGCTCTTGGCTGCTCACCGAGTTCCAATCGTTGTATCGGACTGGTTTGAGGTTATCTCCGGGATACCCCACCCAATGGATCACCCGATCGCCGAAGGCTAACGATTGTTGATTCGTACGTTCTGGAGTGTGAAGGTCGCATCGATCGGTTGGGGATAGGAAGCGGGCACGATCGCTTCGCCCAACCATGCTCCCTCGCGTCCAATCTCGGCGGTTCCGGCGAAGGTTCCGCCGACGGCGGTATTGACGATCAACATCATCTCGCCAGCTCGATGCGGCCCTGAGTCGAACGTGTCGACTCGGCCGGTCACGACGTGGGCGATTTCACCGTCGATGCGCCAAATCAACACGCCCGGCCGACGTTCGAGCTGAATCTCATGGCTGAATCCAGCGACGGCGGTCGTGGCGGTCGTAGATGTATGGTTCGTTTCCCACCAGTGGGCAGTGGTGTGAATGGTCGGCGGCAGGCTGCCGTCAGTTTCGAGGATGTCGATCTCGTGATAGTCGGGGGTGTCGAATCCGCTGCAACGTCCCGGTGCTTCGCACGCCTCCGCGTCGAGCAACCACATCGCAGGCCAGAGGCCAACGCCTACTGGCAACCTCACGTCTGCGGTGATCGTCGACCAGCCGAAGCTCTCGCTCGAGATCACCATGCCAGACTCGTTTGGGAGTGCATCGATGCTCGGTGTGCTCGTCTTCGATCGGGTTGAGATGGTGATACCACCGTCGGAAACGCTGACGTTTTGTGCGGTGTAGCTCTGAGCCTCGCGGTTGCTCCACGCAACCACGTTTCTTGGGGCGCCCGTGATGTCGCTCGCGAGCTGTTGCGGTGGCGCTGACTCTGCGATCAGCCACGAGTCCGCATCGATGGAGACGGGTTCGCTGGAGTAGTCGAGATCGTCACCGGAAAGCGCGGCAACGGTCTCCTGGCGAACGGCGCGAGCATCGTCACTGATCTGCTGCTCGCGATGAGACCATCGTTGGAGTACCGCATGCTGGTCGTCGTGCAAGGTAATGACTGTGCCGACGTGGCCGAGCGCGTCTGTACCATTCGACCGTGTGAACGCCATACCGATCGCCTCGAGGCCGATCGAGACCCGGTCGGCCAAGACGGGCTTCCCGGTGAGATCGAGTTGGTCCATGTCGACAGGGAGTGCGGCGACAGCGGCGAGCGCCGCCTGGTCGGCAAGCCACGTCAGATCCGTCGTAGCCGGACCGTAGGTAAATCGAGGGGGCTCGGGCGTTGGTTCTGTGGTCGTGGTTGTGCGTGGCGGCAGGGCTGTCGTGGTTGACGACTCGACGAATGCGAGCGAGTCCTGCGCGCCGTCGTTGCTCGCGGCCGAGCCAGTCGAGTCAGCCGCAGTGCCCGTCGAACTACACGACGCAGCGAGAAGCGTTATGGCGATGGTGAGGGTCATGAGACGAAGCGAGTTCATCACTAGTCATGTCGGCGTCGGAGCGGGGGAACTGAACGAACCACTGCTCCGATAGTGGCCGACCACTTGACGGACCTTGGCTACTCCCTCATCCTTGGTCGCGGGAGAGATTCACAATGATTCAGCGGGAAGTGTCGGTCATCATTCCGGTTTTCAACCGGGAGGCCATCGTGGCCGAAGCTATCGAGAGCGTCTTGAGTCAAGACGATGTCGATGTGCAGGTCGTCGTCGTCGACGATGGGTCGACCGATCGATCATTCGATGTCGTAAAGGAGATGGCAGCAGGTGACGATCGGATCGTCGTCGATGCACTTGCGGTGAACTCGGGTGTCTCCGCCGCTCGAAATCGGGCGTTCGAACTCGCCACGTTTCCGGTGATTACCTTTCTCGACAGCGACGACCTGATGGCTCCGGGGCGATTACGAACGCAACTCGCCGCACTCGACGACGAGCCTGATGGGATCGTCGTGGGCTGTCAGAAGATCGTTGCTCAAGGGGACGCTGAAATTCCAGAGTCATTGCGTGTCCATTCGCAAACGGAGCACGTTCCATATACGACGACCATGTGCGCCACTCGCGAGACGTTCGACCGACTGGGACGCTTCGATGAGAGCTACCGCATCGGTGAAGATCTCGAATACCTACTTCGCTCGAATGTCCTGGGGATTCCGATGGTGAAGCTGGAAGAAGACCTCGTCATTCGCCGGGTCTTTGGCGACAACTTGATCGCCGATCACCAGGGCGTCAAGCGGGGGATGATCCGAGCGGTGCGCAAGCACCAGATCAGACCAGACCAGATCTAGACGCTATCCATCGCATTAGTGTCTTCGCTCGGTCTTCGATGGAAAAGGCCATGGCAGCTTCTCGTGCTTTCCTGCCTCGCTCTTCGCGCCGTTGGGGATCTGAGGCGAGGTCGGCGATCGCTTCGGCGATCTGATCTGAAGAATCGGGTTCGACGAAGGTCGCGAAGGATGGATCGGCGATTTCGCGCATGAACGGACGGTCCGAGACGATGATCGGCAATCCGACCGACATCGCTTCGAGCACCGCGTTGGCACATCCCTCGCTGGTCGATGGGAGGACGAAGGCGTCGGCCGAGCGAAGGTACTGCGGGACGTCATGGTGAGGGACCCCGCCGCAGAGCTCGAGGCGATCCCCCTGTGGTGGGTGAGGTCCGTTTCCAACGAAGACGCCTGTGACATCTGGAACCATTCCGACAGCGTCGGCGACGACCTGCACCCCTTTGACATGTTCATGACGCGCCACGGTGATCGTTCGAAGCGGCGCCCCACGCGACGCGTTGTCGGCGACATCGTGTCGTGGGGGAGCGGGCGAGAAGAGTTCATGGTCGACGCCATTTCTCGACACGACGACGCGGTCCGAGTCCACGCCGAAGTCTTCGGTGAGCATCGTTGCGAGCACCTCTGACACCGCGATGATCCCGGTGAACGAATGCAGGATCTTTCGAATTTCGGCGGTCGAGTGGGAGTACACCCATCCATCGAGGCCCGTATGGTTCTCGCTGATCTCTACAAACGACGGCCGGTCGAACCGGTCGCCGAGAACGGTTGCGGCGTGGCCGGCGGGCAACAGGAACTGACCGAAGAACCAATCGGGAAGGTCGTGCTTGTCGACAGCAGCTTCGGCCGCACGTATCCAACCCTGTTGACTGAACTTGCGGCGTTTCTGAGCGAACGGTGCTGCCACTCCGGGGGAGAAGTACCCAGGTCGACGAACCGCCAAACCTCGCTCGTTGCCGCTGCGTTCGACCGTGATTGGATACCTAGTGGGAGCAATGACGCTCACTCGAGAGCCTTGTGCTTGCACCTGTGACCAGAGCGTGTGCACGAACGCGCCGAGTTCTGGCGCACCTGAGCGTGGGAAGTCGGCGGTGAGAACCGATACGTGCGCGTTCGGCGAATCGATGTCGGTCATTGGTCCTCCGGGAAGAGCGCCTCGAGGAAGACACCGCTCAGCCACCCTCCACCGATCAACGGTGCAGCGACGAGCGCAGCCGCGAGCCGTTCGGCAATGGTCGCCGATTCGGTGGGGCCATACGCGTTGTCGATCGCGAGAAGGCCGCCCAACGCACCGGTTGTGCCGATCGTGAGAAGCGTCGGAACCGATCCACGACGGGTCAGCCCGGCAGCGACAGCGAGGAACGGGACCGGCAGACCGAGGAGCGCCATCTGTCGCGGTGCCGGCCGCTCGCCCCGTGTGCGCCAATACTTGACTTTGCTGCGCCCAAAACCCTGGTAGCGGCCGAGGAGGGTGGAGGCGTTCGCCGGAGCCATCCAGCCAACGGTTAACCGGTCGTCGAACCACACCGCGTCCGCTCCGCCGAGTCGCTGGCAGAGGTCGTAGTCCTCGTTCATGAGGAGATCGGTTCCCCAACCGTTCACCGCTCGCAACGCGTCGATCCGTCCGACCCCGAGGTAGACGGTGTCCGCTCCGCCGCTCTCCCGGCGGTACTGATATTTCGCTCCGCCCATGACCACCGGATTGTTGTGCGCCCTCGCGATCCCCAATGCCATGGTTCGGGGTTTGGAGGGGAGCGCTACGGTGCCGCCGCCGACCCAGGACAACTCCGGGCGCGTGGCGAGGAGCTCGGTCGCGTCTCGCAGATAGGTCGACGGGATCCTGCTCTTGACGTCGACTCGACAGAGCAGTGGGCCACTGGCGGTGTCGAGACCGACGTTCAGGTTGGACGAAATGGTTCGTGCCGGGTTGGTGATGACCGCGCCGGTGAGTCCGTATTCATCGAGGAGCGTTCGTGCGAGTCCGGCGCTTGCGTCGGTGGATGCACCGTCGACGATCAGCAGCTCTCGTCGTGAGATTGGATAGTCGAGGGCGGCGATGTGGGCAATGCACTCGCGGAGATACTGCTCGCCGTTGAACAGTGGGAGCACCATGCTGACGAACGGTTCATCGCCCACCGCAGATGCGGGAATCACCGCTTCCTCGCCTAGAAGTTTCATTGTCCCGACCAACGCAATTTGACGCTTCTTACGGGCTTTTGCCCATTCGCCGAGTATGGCACACTGCGAGTGAGCGGACCAGAGACAATTGGTGGGAAGAGAGCCTCGTGGCCAGTGATGAATCAGCATCCGACGACCCTGTTCGGCGACTGTCTATTTGCGTCCTGACGCTCGACGAAGAGGTTAATGTTCGCGGGTTGAAGGCGTCGTTCGACGCCATCGCCGACGAGGTGGAAGCGGAGCAACTTTCGCTCGAATTGGTCATCGTCGACGCCGGCAGCGCGGATGCCACCGTGTCGGTCGCCAGAGAGCTGGGATTCGACCACGTCCTCGAATTGCCTGGCTCGACAATCCCGGAGGCGCGCAATGCTGCAGCCGCGCTGACGGACTCACCATGGATTGGATATATCGATGCCGATTGTCGGGTGACCTCTGGCTGGATTACCGCTGCGGTCAAGGCCCTTGAGGTCGATGATTACATCGTCGCCGGATGGCCAACGATCGGTCCTGAGACTCCAACGTGGGTCCAGCGAGCATGGCAGGCGCATTGGGATTCGAAGCTCGATGGTCTGGTCGTCGATGACGAGGGGTTCGTCGATTCGGTCGAGATGCATCGTCTTGTGACAACTCGCAATCTCGTTTGCTCGCGCGCTGCGTTCGATCGACTGGGCGGTTTCGACGAACGGTTGCCGACCGGAGAAGACTCCGAGTTCGCCTTTCGAGCTTCGGTCGGAGACATGGCGCTTATCGGTGTGCCAGCAATGCGTGTAGAGCACCTCGGAGAGCCGGCAGATCTTCCCGAGTTCTACCAGCAGCAGCTCTGGCACGCGAACAGCGACGCGTATGGCCCCAGGGGAGCCGACGACGGCGGTGTACGCAACGGACGCAATGCCGAGTTGTTTACCTACGGGTTTCTTAGCAGCGCTGCGCTCGGCCTGGCGGGAGCCGCCGTCGGCGCATCTCGACGATCCCCGATAACAGCCGTCGCGTCGGCGCTACCCGCAGCCGTCGTCTCGGGGCTGCCGGCGTTGCGAACCGCGTGGCAGCGGCGGGACGCGAGCCTAGTCGCTCCGCTGTCCGTGTTGTATGCGGCGTACGGTGCAGCTCGGTCCGTCGACGTCCTGGGTGGGGCCAATCGGGTGCAGAGCTGGCGCACAAGGCGGTCGGCTAGCCCATCAGCTGGCTAGTCAATGACCGAGGTGTAGACGTCGCGATGTCTCTCTGCGACCGTCGCCCACGTCGGGAATGCGCTGCCGGTCGATTGCGCACCGTTCGCGAGCCGGGTACGTAACGACCGATCATCTTCGAGGCGGCGTAGCGCATTCGCGATCGCTTCGGGTTGTCGGGCTTGAACGATCGTTGCGTTGACCCCGTCATCGACGACACCTGATGCCGCATCGCTGGTGATCAACACCGGGCATCCAGCGGTGAACGCCTCGTGCACGACGGTCGGGGAAGCCTCGATTAGCGACGGCAAGATCATCACGTCGGCGAGGCCGTAAAGGTCGAGTATGGCTTGGCGAGGGAGGCCACGCTGAAGATCTATGGGGCTGAGTGATTGTTCTTGACGGACGATGATCCGGTGTCCAAGACCACGGCGCACAACCTCGTTTGCGAACCGGTCACCAACGGTTGCGACCACGAGCGTCCACGAGGAGTCATCGAGCAGGGTGGCGACCTCCAACAGATCGTCGAGTCGTTTCTCAGGACGGTCCGCTGCGACCGTCAGTGCAACGAGACCATCACCCGCGCCGATCGCATGGCGAGTCTGGCTAGCGTTCGCCGCGGCGTCGGCCACGCGGTCTGGATGCCAGCCGTGAGGAATGGTCGCGATCTTCTCGGGGGCGATTCCGTAGCCGAAATAGGATGCTTCGACCTTCGGCCCAACCGCAATCAGCGCGTCGGCGGAGTGAAGGGTCCGATGAACCCGTAGCTCGATGTCCTCGCCGAACGCTTCGTTCGTTCCCGATGCTGCGCTCTCGTAGTCGTAGATGTCTCCGCCATGGGACGTGATCACAACCGGAACGTGAAGCTCGCGTTGCAAGACGTCGATCACCGCCCAGCCAACCGGATGCGCAGCGTGGATATGCCAGACGTCGGCCTTGAACCATCGCTGGAGCGCGTGGAGTCGAAGACGCAGGGCGTTGCGGACGTGTGCTCCTCCCCGTTCATCGTGTCCGTCGTTCGCAGCTATCGACCAGGCTCTCCTCCACACGGGCACGGTGGTGTAGGGGACGTGGCGCCACACCGAACGAGATTCGAGGTTCGGGAAAACTGCGACGGTATGGCCAGCTCGTTCGTGCTCGAGCGCGGCGTTGTGCACCACGAACTCCGCTCCGCCGATCGTCGGCAGATAACTCAATGGCAAAATTGCTATTCGCACCGCGCTCGACTCCTGGTCGGACCGACGAGGCGACTCGCTTCGCATCGACCGAACCGCTACAACTGTATGTTGTGCAGGCGGTTTCGAGAAATAGCGAGCGGGCCGAGCGAGTGCTTGGATTCGGGACGATCGTTCTTATTCTGCTGCTCGTCACCAACGCTCAGACCGTGTTCGAGGAGTTCATTGGAAGCCCCGTCCACGACCTCGCGGTGCTGCTCATTTTGGGCCGCAGTATTTTGGCCATTCGCTCGGGTGTGAACATTGCCGATGTGGCACGGCGCTTCAAGAAGTTCGCTCTGGCGATCGGCCTCTTGTCGGCGTTCGGCGCGATCCGACTCTTTGGCGACACCTTCGGAGTCGCCGCGTCACAAGCCGGCTCGTTTCCCGAAGCGTGGCTAAAGGACATGTTGATCGTGGTGGCGCTGGTGGCGGGATCGGTATCACTCCAGCGGGTGACGAGGCTGAGTTGGTTGATGACGGGCTCGATCGCGATCCTCGCTGGCCCTGCGCTTATTCAACACCTGACCGGCACCTACGACTTTCAGTGGGGCGGGCTCGCAACGAACGAGACCGGATTCATCGACGGCGAGGAACGGGTACAGATCGGTGGCCCACTCGGCAGTGCGAACCCGCTCGCGCAATGGTTGCTTGTCGCGCTTCCATTCGCCATGCATTTCACCGTTGCGGGCCGCAGGATCGAGCATCGGGTCGCGGCCGGTGCAATGGTGCTGCTCGCCATCGGAGGAATCATCGCCACACAGTCTCGACAAGGCATGCTCGTTCTTCTACTTCTGGTGGGGCTATGGACCGTGTTCTACAGCCGGCCGAGCCCAAAGACGCTCGTTCGAGTCGCGGCGGTTGGTGTGCTCGTTGTCGGCCTCGTCGTTGCGGCGAACCCCTCACGCTGGGTTCGTCAGGTAGAGCGAATGGGCGAGGTTAGCGCATTGTTCGGCGCCGACATCGACCCACAGTCATCGGCAGCGGGATATGCGGGAACCTTTTGGGCGGGTTACGACATGTTCGTCGACAACCCCGTCGGGGGCGTCGGACACGGCAACTTCGCGGTGAACTACATCGAATACGTCGATGAGCGCGGCATCGACGGGAGTGGGAAGGCGAGGAGCGCTCACAACCTCGTGATACATCTGCTCGCCGAGACCGGAATCGTCGGCACGGTGACCTTCGTGTCCGGTTTTGCTCTCGTGGTGTCGCTCCTACGAACGGCGCGCAGCCGTTTGCGAGCTTATGAATTTCATGCCGATGCGGAGCTGGCCGCCGCCGACGCTGGCTTGGCGACGGCACTGTTGCTGAGTTTGGCCACGTGGAGCGCCGTTTCACTGTTTCAAGGGCTCTTTCACACCGAACAGATCGTCGTGGTGATCGGTCTTGCCCTCGGGTTTGCGTGGGCAGCCGATTCGACTCGGCTTACCGAGTACCTAGAGCCCGCTGTAGAGGTCCCGCCGCTCGCGAGCCACGTCTGACCACGTGCGGGTTTGCTCGCCGCGCTCACGTGCGCCGGCCCGAAGTTCTCGAAGGTCATCTGGTGAGGTGAGGAGGTGCCCGAGCAGCTGGCTGAGTGCCACCTCGTCGTCGGTATCGTAGAGCAGGCCGTCGACACCGTCTGAGACATCGAGCGCTCCGGCGCCGATCGAAGCAACGACCGGGCAGCCGCTCGCCCAACTCTCGCGAAAGACATTCGATGCGCCTTCGGTGCGCGATGTGTGCACCAAGACCGATGCCCGAGCAAAGTGATCGAACACCGAACGCTGGGGGAGCATTTCGCCAATATCGGTGTTCGTCAGCTCGCGTTGAACAACGACCTCGACCCTGTCGCCGAGCCCGCTTTGGCGCGCCTTCTCGGCGAGGCGGTCGGTCGTGGTGAGGACGGTCCACCGCCAGTCGAGCGTTCGTGGAAGCCGCTTCGCTGTCTCGATCACGAGATCGATTCGTTTCTCGGGTCGGTCGGCGGCGACGGTCAGAAAAGTAAAGGGGTGTTCCGTCGATGCAGCGGCGTTTGCGTTTGCGAGGTGGCGTGCTGCTTTGCCCTGTTCGATGATGCAAATCGAGTCGGGCGACGCGCCGAGCGAGACGTAGGTGGCATGGACACGCTGATTGATGGCGATCAGGGCATCAGCTCGAGCCAAGGTCGACCGAATGCGTTCCTCTGCATGGTCGTTGAGTCGCTCTCCGAAACCGGTGGCTTCATCGACGTGGATGTCTCCGCCGTGGGCGGCGAGGACGACGGGAACGCGGAGCTCGTTCTGAATAATGTCGAGCACTGACCATCCGGACGGGTAGACGTCTTCGAGTTGCCATACGTCGGGTCGGTGCAGCCGCTGGAGCAAGTGAAGTCGTGCTCGCAAGAGTCGTCGACCCGTGGTGGGGAGGTCAGCGTCCGGTGCGAGGGCGGCTCGGGCAAAGCCGTGGCGGACGATCGGTACGCACCCGTATGGAACTGCTCGAGCGACCGGAGCTGAGGCGATCGGAGCGGCGACCATCGTTGGATGGCCGGACTCGTGATGGGCGAGTGAGATGTTGTGCAGACACAGTTCGAGCCCGCCGACGTTGGGAAGGAAACTAGGCGTTACCGAGAGAATCCGCATGTGGGACGAACGTGAGCGGAGCTATGCGCTGCGTTCGTGCTCCACGGGTGCGTTGGCCCGAGGAAGGGGCAAGTGTGCGACTTCCGACTCTGAGCGTTCGTGTGCCTGGGCGACATGGGTGAATCGTAGGTCTCGCAAAATTCCGACCGGTGTCATGCATAGGACACTTACATATCGCCAGAGGTTTTGTTGCTCTAGATAGGAAAGATCATGGTCGAGCTTGTCCCTCGGGTCCATGTAGTAGCCGCCCACGACCTGTGCCCGACCAGTGATGCCGGGACGGACGTCGTGTCGCCTGTCGTAGCCGTCGAGGTTGCGGCTCAGCTGTTCGACAAACTCTGGACGCTCCGGACGTGGTCCGACCATGCTCATGTCGCCTCGCATCACGTTCAGGAGCTGGGGGAGTTCGTCGACGTGGAGTGCTCGTAGGGTTCGGCCGCCGCGGATGATCCGATGATCATCCAGTGCTGCGAGAACGGGTTGATGGTCGGTCTCGGCCTCGGGATGCATCGTCCGAATCTTGATGAGCTTGAAGGGAACACCGTCACGGCCGACCCGAACTTGCTCGATCAGAAGCGGCCCTTGCGAGACCGCATAGACGTAGATGAGGACCACTGCCATCACTGGAAGTGTCACGATGAACATCACGAATGAAAGGCAAACATCGATGCATCGAAGCAATCGGCTTTGGATCATGGTCTCCGCCCAGATCAGCCGAGTCCCGCCCGGCATTACGTCAACTGTCTATGTACGAGACGGTACCTGATCGACCGACCCGCGAACAAATCTGGTTTGTTTCAGCACACTGCGTGGTTGAGTTTTCTGGTCGGAATTTGTATTTGGCTTTTGACCACAATTTTGCCTACCCTTCGTGGTTGTCACCACGTGCGGGAGGTACAAGGCGAATGCCTGTATATCGAATGATGGATCATGTTCTGGCTGAGGAGCTCGATGGCGAGGTACTCGCCATCGATGAGCGGACTGGCGTGTATTACAGCATGGGCGGTAGCGCCGCCTCGATCTGGTCCGCGTTGACCACGGGCGTCAGTGTTGAGACCCTCTTCCCCGAGTTGTCTTCGCCCGTCGGTGACGACCTTTCGGCGTTCATCACCCAGCTCTGCGAGGTCGAACTTCTCGCAGCTGTACCCGAAGCAGAAGGTGAAGAACTGTCGGCTGAGATGAGTTTGGCGATGTCACAGCTCGCCGGAGACTGGAAGGCACCGGTTCTCGGTGTGCATGACGAGATGCAGGAAATCTTGCTCTTCGACCCGATTCACCAGGTCGACTACGAACAGGGTTGGCCTCATCGTGGCGAGGAAGCTGCAAGTTAGTGGCCGGGTCGATTCTGAACGGGGTGCGGTCAGACGATCGCCCCGAGGTCAGCGTTCTGATGCCCGTATACAACGGCGAGAACTACATCCGCGAGGGGATCCAGAGCATCCTCGAACAACGCGACGTGCGCTTTGAACTGATCGTGGTCGACGATGGTTCCACCGATGGAACGGTGGCATTGCTCGACGAGTACGGCGACGACATCAGTGTCCACACGGTTGGGAACAGAGGTGGCATTGGTCCGGCTCGTAACGTCTGTGTTGAGAAGAGCTCAGGAGACTTTCTCGTCTTTACCGACCATGACGATCTCTTCCCCGAAGGTTCGCTCGCGCTTCGGCGGAGTCTGTTTGACCGTCGCGACGGAATCGACATGGTTTCGGGCGCAGTCGACGAATTCGTACCTGACGAGCTTGTCGAGAAGCTGGCGAGCGAGGGCGTTCGACCGCGAACTGGCATTTCTGGCTCGGTGACTTCGGTGATGGTTCGCCGCTCATCGTTCGACCGAGTCGGCCCATTTGAGCCAATGGTCCAATCGTCGTGCATGAACTGGCGTATGCGGGCCCAGACGATCGGCTTGGATGTCGAGAACACCGACGAGGTCGTGTACCGGCGGCGACTTCACGAGACGAACTCGAGTCGCCAGGCGTTGGTCGATCCGCGGCTCCGTTTGGAAGCGATCAGGCGGGCTCGTGCTGCCCAAGGTGTCGCCGGTACGTGAGGTAGCTGCTCGGCCCAAACTTGCGGCCGGTTGCGGCTGCTAGTCGCGGGTGATGCCAGAGCTGATGGCGCTTGCTGCCGCTCTGCCATGCGTCGAATTCGCGTGCCCCGCTGCGAGCGATTCCCGTGCTGGGTTTTCCCATTCGTTCGAGCAAGCCGGTCACGAGCGCTCCAATGCCGAGCGCATCGACCGTATCTTTGAACGTGTCGCCGTCGAGGGCGCCGGCGTTGATCGCTGCGCCGACGTCGGCCCGCAGTTGCATTGCAATCGGTTCGTGCCATGGGGTGAGCATCCGTCGTCCGAGTGCCAGGACCAGTTGGTCATGAGGGGCCGGAGACGAGTCAAACGTGGCTCTCCAGCGCAGCTCGCGTTCTGGTGAGGTGACCTTGGGCCCGAGATGCCAGCCGCTTACTCGGATGGATTCGCCCGACTCGGTGATGGCGGTGAGCTCGTCGTGCCACGCTGGTTCACGACACGAAGGGACCGAATAGCCGGCATCTCGCAGGGTGGTGAGTGATGCCGGTAGATCGCGTGGCGCTACGACAAGTGTGGCGTCATCGAGCTTGCGCGCCGTTGGGGTTGGCCAGACGGTCGATAGCGCGAGGCCCCCTCCGAAGGCGGCCTCGATTCCGGTGTTGAAGAGCAGCTCCTTTGCGGTGCGGTATGCGGTGGTCGTTCGGCTTGAGATGTACCACTCCCGCTTAGCCAGACCGCTCAGCCGTGCCGAGTCGTCGACCTTCTCTGCGTTGGCGAGGTTGGCGCCGATCGCCGGTAGGAGAGAGACCGCCCATGCTGGGGTGTCGTCGAGTGAGAAGTGGTCTACCCATGCGAGCCACGCATCTCGGGCCTGGGCCGGTGGGCTGAACGCTGCCTGTTGCAGGAGGTTCGCCACGTCCTCGTCTCGGTCGAGCGTGCTGGTGTCAGGCACGAGTCCACCGCTGTTCGATGACAGGGTCGTGGACCATACGTAGATCTGGGTGGGCCAGCGTGATGACCTGGTCGGCCGCAGCGATGACGTCTTGGTCGTGGGTGATAATGAGGATCGCAGGTGCGTGATCGAGCTGAGAAACGTTGGTGATGACGTTGCTGAGGGTGCGAATATCGAGGTGGTTGGTCGGCTCGTCGAGCAGCAGGAGACTCGGCCTGTTGACGAGCGCTCTCGCGATCGCGAGGCGTTGCGCCTGCCCGCCTGAAAGTGTGTGGGCGCTTTCGCCCAATACGGTGTGTTGGCCGTCCGGGAGTGCGTCGACGATGGTGTCGAACGCCGCGAGTTGGCACGCGTTGTCGATGTCTTCGGTGTGGGCCGTTACCCCTCCGAATCGAAGGTTCTCTTCGATCGTGCCCTCGATGAGGTACGGGTCTTGGAACACCACGCCGGTGGAGCGGCGGATGTCGCGAATATCGACGTCGTCGTAGGGGACACCATCGGCCAGGATCGAGCCAGTGGTCGGTCGGTAAAGGCCGCAGAAGAGATCGATCAGCGTGGACTTTCCGGAACCATTCGGGCCGGTGATCACGGTGAGGCGGCCCGGATCGATGGTGAAGTTGACCGGCCCGACCACGATGCGATCGCTGCGGTATCCAAAGGCAACGTCGCGGAGTTCGAGTTGGCCCGTGAAATCGATTGGGGCCTCGCCGGTGTACGGATGTTCGACGGTGTCTGCGAAGAGGTCGTCGAAGCGCTCGACGGCGATTCGACCCGCAGCGATTGCAGGTCGTGAGCTGACGATCTGGTCGAGGGCGGGTCGAAGCAATGCGATCGCTGCGTAGAAGGAGAAGAGCGTGCCGAGGCTGATTCGCCCGCTGATGACTCCGAGGCCGCCGATGATCAGCGTGGTGAGGGCGGCCATGATCACGATCGATTGTTGGGCGAAGGTGTAGGTCGCTGATGTGACGCTGTGACGTACGATCCGTTTTTCGAGTGTTCGGATGAGGCCGGTCAATCGTCCGAGCTCGGTTTCGTGGCCGTCGGTAACTCGGGTGAGCGGCATGAGGCGCAGTGTCCGCACAAGCCCAGCGTTGTAGTCCCGTCGCGATTGGTTGAGCTCGACCTGTTGGCTTTGGATGCGGGCGATGAGGGTCCAGTTGAGGGCGATCATGAGCGGGGCGAATGCGGCGGCGATCAGGAAGAGCAGCCAGTCCGTCAGGGCGAGGACGACGACGAGGCCCGCAACCAAGATGACCGAGGGCGTGAGTTTGCTGAGGATCATCGTGAGCGCGTTGCTAATTCGGTTGGTTTCGTGGGCCATCAGGTCGAACAGGTCGTCTTGACCACGCCGCCGGAGTTCTTCAACCGGTAGCGAATGGAGTTTCTCGGCGAGGCGTTCACGGAGTTCTCGCCCGATCGACTCGGCAAGCTTTGTGAGGCGTTCGTGAAGGAGCACCGCCGATACTGCGCCGAGGACGAAGAGGCCGATGACCACGACTCCCAACACGATGAGTTGGCCACGGTTTTCGTTCGGGATTGCTTGATCGAAGATGCGCTGAATGAGAAACGGGATCGGCAGGACCGTGGTCAGTTGCACCAGGACTGCAACGAGAACGAGCCCGATGCTGCGCGGATTTGTGAGGACGGTTCGGATTGGCCGGGTCGCGACGTCGCGCGCAGTTAATTCAGCCAATTGCCGCCATCCAGTTCATGAGTCACAATCGTACTCGTAGTTACTTGTGACCCAAAATCTCACAGAGAGTGAGTATTCGTGTTGGGTTGGTTTCGGGACACGTACATGAATCGACAGAATGAACGCCAGTTGCTCCAAACCTTGGTGGCACTCGTGAACCCGCTTGAAGCTGCGAGT
>CAYVHV010000014.1:68126-75021 GCA_964451305.1 uncultured Acidimicrobiales bacterium
CAGTGCACCCTTGCCGTTGTTGCAGTTGGCATCGAGGCACCGGGTCTCGTCGTATGTGAACCGCCTGTACCCCGGTGGAACGTCACTTCGCGCACTGCTGCTGGCCGATCGCGCTCAGGAAAAGAAGCAGCGTCATCACGACCTCAAGATCATCGACCATTTGAGAACCGTCACCGAGCCGATCGTCCTCAAAGGGCTCGTGAGCAAACAGCTGTTAACGCCCGACATCGCGCGCCGCTCCAGCGACTTGGACCTGCTCATCGGTGAAGAACACATCGATGGGGTCTCCAAAGAGCTCGCCGCGCTGGGGTATCGCCAGACCAACAGATTCATGCCGATCCCTGAGTATCGGAAGCGCCATCATCACGATGCGCCGTGGGTTCTTGAGGGAACCGAACAACACACCGTCGAGGTCCATTGGCATCCGCTGCGAAATCCGATTGGTTCGTGGGTGCCCGTCGACCGGTTTTTCTCCGGTGCTGTGGAGATGACGATCGGTGAGGGTGTCATCACTCGTTTGTCCAATGTCGACTTTGCCTTCAACCTGATCGTGCATGCCTTTGAAGGCGAGCCGACCCAGCTTCGAGCGGTTGTCGAAACCGCTTTGGCGGTACTCCGGCTTTCCGACTCTGAGGTTGAGCAACTCGCCGCTGCGGGTAGCCATCCTGAGGTCGCTCGAGTAATGGCGTGGTCGTTGACGCTGGTCGAGGTCAACTTTCCTGGTGCTGTGCCTGAGGTGCTGCTCGATTCGCTGTTTGGTCAGGCGAAGATCTCCAAGCCACATCGACTGATTGGAGAACGTGTCCTCGATCGTTGCGGCATCGATCTCGATCTTTGGTACGGCTTCCGTCTCGGACTCGATCCGCTTCTTTCAGAGTCGTCGGCGGTATCTGCGCTGACGGGTGCGGCGCGAGTGATGGCAACCGAAGTTCGCAAGGCTCGTCGTTCGGCGGGGAAGACCCAATGACATCGGTCCCAGGCAACATCGGCCTTCGGCTCGCCAATCAATTCGATCGAGTCGTACGTAGGGAAGAGAGCCAGCACATCTCGCTCGCTGGCCACTCCATCGAACTCCGGCACTCCTCGCCGCTGAGTCAGGAGGCCTTCGGTACCGCGTTCTCTCACCTCGCGACCGGGCCGAGTGCTGCTGACGCGGTCTTCCGGATTGGGCTGGGGGAGGGGTTCTTCGAGGGAGACCGAGCATTGGCGGAGCTCGTTGGCCGTCCGGCCGAGAGCGATGGGCTGCGGATTACCGAGATCGGTGCAACGTCGCTCATGGTGGAACACGCCGGAATCGTCTGGTGGGATTCGCGGAATCGGCAGGGTGGAACGTGGCTCTGGTCTGAATCGCCCGAGCTGGCGCGGCGAGCGTCGCCACTGCTGAACTTGGTCGACGTGTGGGGTGCATCGGTCGATCTTCCGGTGGTGCATTGTGCTGCTGTCGGGACACCGGAGAAGATGATCGTGCTGGGTGCTCCTGGCGGTTCGGGAAAGTCGACGCTTGCGGTAGCGGCGCTCCAACGGGGGATGGCCTTCTGCGGCGATGACTATTGCTTGATCGACTCTGGCGAGGCCGGACCGGCGACGGTGCATAGCCTGTTCGCGACCGCCAAGCTCGATGGTGCGAGCCAGGCGCTCGTTCCCGATTCGGCAGACTTTCGTCGGCTTTCCGGTCTTGCCGAGAACGGCCGGTCGGTGCTGGAGCTATCGGAGCACCCTGGTGTTGTTCGTTCGGGTGAAGTTGTTTCGGTCGTGACACCGAGGCGGGTTTCCGGTGCAGAGTCTCGGTTGGTCGAGGTGTCGGCTGGCGAAGCCTTGCGTTCGACTGCGGTCACGAGCGCGATGCTGTTGCCGTACTCGCGCCCGTTGGTGCTTGGTCGGGTCGCGGCGATGTGCCGTAGCGTGCCGTGCTACCGGCTCGAGATCGGTAACGATCTCGGCGCAGCTGTCGAGACGATCGAGACGTTGCTCACGTAGTCGCTGAAGCGGCTTAGGTGTTCAAGAGTTCGGCGATGCGAGCGCTCGCGCTCGACAGGTCGCTCCCGAGGTGGAGCTCATAGGTCGGTAGGTGTTCGACGATCTGGCGACACGAACGAAGCACCGCTGCTGGGTCGGCGTTGAACTGAAAGATCGAACTCATCGCAAGCGATGACAAGGCGGCGGAGCCTTGGGTCTGGTGGAGGGTTGCGGTGGTCTCGGTGCCGATCGACGGAACGACGACAGCGACGATCTCGAGCTCGGTGGGTGCAGCGTCAGGGCCGTCGATGGGAAGGTAGACGAGGTTCTTCTCTCCAGGCGTCAGCCGATGTGAGTTATCGAGTGTGCCCACGTGGTTTCCAAGAAGAGCGAGGCTGTCATCGCTCAGCTTGCAGCAGCGGGTTGCTGCGCGAGCGACCGGCCGCGAGTCTGGAGGCGCGCCGGGAGTCATGATGCAGTAGTCGTCGGAGAGCACGCGGATTCCGTCGAGCCCGCATTGCATTGTGGTGGTTGATTTTCCCGCTCCGCCTTCGCCGGTGATCATGACGCCGCGAGTGCCGTCGCCGACGATCGCTGTGTGGGCGAGAATTTTGCCGCAGCGAGGCGCCCACCACGCGAGCAGCTGGCGAAGAGGGGCTGACACTTGCCAGGACGAACAGCCGCTGACCGCGTCGAGCCACCAGACACCGAGCTGTTGTTGCCAATGCAGAGCCGAGATCGAGGCGTTGGGTTCGACGGCGATGGCGCCGACGTCGTCGATGCTGAAGGAGTCGGTTCGTGCAACGGTTTGGGTGTCGGGCCGCAGCGGCGGATGCGGGCCGAGCACGGTCGAATCGGCGACGACGATCCGCAGGTCGGGAGTTGTTTCGCTGACAAGAAGGTGCTGCAGGCTCGGGGAGAAGAGTTCTCTGAGCCGGTCGGTTGCGAACCCGACCGCCACGACGAAACCAACGTCGATCGTGGCCCATGTGAGGTCGCCGTCGTCGAGGAGTTGCGTTGCGGCCGCAAGGGCGGACGCTCGAACGTCGAGAAGGTTGGAGTGATGGAAGACGGTCATATCGGTGCCGAAAGGGAAGAGTACTCACACGCGGTGAATGTGCAAGAGGGTAATGACTAGTCTCCTCGCAGATACCGTTCGCGCCACTCGTCGTTGGTCGCGTCGGACAGTCGTTGGAGCGGAGGCGCTGGTAGGGGATCGGGAGGCGTCAGCCCGGCGTGGTGGAACACCGAGGTGATGACGGCGTCGTAGTCATCGAGGAGATCTTCGTACCAGAGGTCGAGCGGTTCGATGTTGCGCTGCTCGAAGTAGTTTCGCCATCGATCTCGACTTCGGGCGAGGACGACGAGGCGGTCTTCGATCGCTTCCCGGCTGTAGGCAGGACGCTGCGTACTCGTGTCGGATGAATCCCACTGGCCGGTTGATTGTGCTTTGGCACCGGAAATTGCCTGGCGGAGCGTGTCGCGACGCCGCAACCGGATGCAGCGGACCTCGCCAGGAAATGCGCGATGGTCCAGTCCGTTGTTGAGTAGGAAGCGTTCGAAGTCGAAGTAGAGCGTCTTGACGGCGAACACGCCGTTCTCGGAGGTGCGTTCCTCGACGAGCTTTTGAACAAACGCGGGAACGGAGTCGGGTTTGTAACTGAAGTACTCGCGCCGTGCGTGGCGGTCGTCGACGCGTCGGCGTAGGTCGCCGAGCAGCCCCCGGGCATCGGCCTTGGGAACCCTCCAGCGCTTGGAGAAATCGAACAAGACCGGCGTCTGGAAATACTCGGCTGGAAAGCCGGCGATGCCGCTCGCCCACAGGGCGTTGCTGATCAGCGTGCTGCCGGAGCGAGACTCGGCCGCGATGAAAATCGTGCTCGTCGCAACGGTTGTTCGAGAGGCATCGTATGCGGACGATTCGGCGCGTTGAGTTCGAGACGGGGGATCGTGACGCACTAGCTGATGAACCTCCGCAGAGGTGCGTATTCATCGACCATCAGGACCGAGGCGCGTTGACAGATTCCCGCAATCATCCAGCCAGTGTGCACGACATCACCGAAAATCTGAAAACGAGGAAACCGCCGACCACTCAACGAAAACCAGCGATGCCGTCCCTTAGGGACGGCATCACATCAGACATGGAGAAGGGGATTATCCGTGTCAGTCCTTGTTTTGGTTGTCGGCAACTGCGTTGGCGGACCATTCGGCCCAACCTTGCGAATCCTCAGGGCCGAGTGGGGCCGGTGCGATGTCGACAGGTTCGGTCAGGTCGACAACGGTGGTGGCTTCAGGGGCAAGGGCCTCGAGGCCGCTCTGGTCGGCTACGTTCTCGGCGCCGGAGGTTCGGCTCGTTGCGGTAGGGGAGATGATCCGTGCGGGGGCGTTGATACCGGCGTTCGCCGCAAGTTGGGCGACAACTCCGGTGTTTCCGCCGGGCAAGAATCCGACCTTGCGAGGGCGGCCAACCCACAGCCAGCTGAGCGCTGTGAATGCTCCGAAGAACACGCTGATCACAAGCCAGAAGATCTTGTGGAAGTTGCGGATGTCTTCCTTGGGGGTCAGCAGGATATCGGCCGTAGCCCAGAGGGAGAAGATGAGAAGAGCGAAGCTCGGTATTGCAGTTAGCAGTGACATGGGCGATTTCCTTTCCGCTTGTCATGGTTGTTGATGATTAGGAAACGCACCCACCGATCATTCCTATTCGAAACGGTCATGTAGTTCTCCGACCGTTCTCTTCCGCTGCTCGTTTCGGTTCGCTGATGGTTAGCTCAGAAAGCGCTTGCGTGGTCCCCGTCCTAATAGGAGGAACAGAACCAGCGTGAGGCCCAGGATTGCGCTGAGGAGAGCAACCGTCGATGTACGTCCGTGCGATGCTCAGCGGGTGAGAAGCCCGAGGGACTTCGATTCTGAGGGATTTGTCCGTAGTTGTGTAATGGGGCCTGTCCCGGAGACGATCTCGATTCGGACGTTCCACTCGACCAGTACTCGGCAGTACACGAGGCGGCGGCTCGGAGATGGTCGGAGTACTTGGGCGAGGAATCGGGCACGGCTTTGGCTCTTCACCTTGCCCAACAGCCGATGATGGTCCGCACCAGCTCAGCCGAGTTGAGCTCTATGCGTTCAACCTTGTCACGACACCAGCCGAACTTGGGGCACCGACCACGCCTACGCCGTTCGCGGCAAGCTCGCCATTCTGGAACTGGAAGGCGACGACAGCTTTGGTTGGGTCGTCACAAACGTGTCCAACCGATACATCTGTTCACGAGGCCTCAGCGACGGCCTCTGCCTCTGATGCCCTCGACCCGTGAGGTGATGCACTGTCGGACTGGCACCGGCTACTCGGCTGACAGAAGAGATCTGAGCGTGGTAACAATCGTGTGCGGTATCGCTCTGCTGCTCTTGCTGTTCAGCTTCCCGATTCTGTTCATCTCGGCTCGAATCATCAGCATCTTCCTCTGAGCCTCACTCTCGCCTGTCAACAATTTGAGTGTCAGACCCCACGACTAATTTTCCCTTTGAGATCAACGATTTTGGAGGGTTATAGTGCGCGCTGATGTGAGCGATGAGATCAATGGTGAGCAGCGGTTGTCGACCGATCGGGATGTGCTCGATGAGGTGCCGTTGGAGCGTCTCGAAGAGGAGATATCGGGCTTTGCTTCGCGCATTGCCGCAGCGACGGCTGCCTGGTTGGTGTGGGTTGCGGCCTATGACAAGCGCCAGGGGTGGTGCTCGTGGGGTGCGAAGTCGTGTGCTCATTGGCTTAACTGGCAGTGCGGTATGTCGCCACGAACAGCGAGGGAGCACGTGTTTGTTGCGCGTTGCTTGGAGGAGGCGCCGATACTGCGTCAGGCCTTCCTCGATGGGGTGCTGTCGTTCTCGAAGGTCCGGGCAATCTCACGTGTCGTCGTGCCCGAGAACGAGCAAGACCTAGTCGAAATGGCCAAGCTCACAACCGCATCTCAGCTGGATCGAATCGTCGGAAAGATGCCGTCGAATAATCCCGACGATTCAAATGGCACCCCACCCGACGTGACGTACAAAAACAACTGTGATGGCACGATGTCGATGACCATCACGGCGCCGATCTCGGAGATGTTGACGGTGAAAAAGGCTGTGCAGGTCGCATCCTCTGGCGTGATAGATCGAGAGAACATCGAAGGTGAATCGAAGACCGAAACAATCGAACGGCTCGACGGTATGAAGGCTGTTCGTTCGAGGACGGCGTGTGAGGTCTTAGCCGGGACGCTCGCTGCGCCCCGTGACGTGGTCGAGTCGGTGTTGATCGTGGCCGATGTCGATGCCCTGACCAACACCGATGCAGATGCCGAGTCGACCGTCGACAATGAGCGTGTTCCTGCTGCAGTGGTGCAACGTTTGGCGTGCGATTCGAAAATTCAAACAGCGCTCGTCGATGGAGATGGTGGGGAGATGGCAACCGGTTCCGAACAGCGGATCGTGCCGCGCCGTCTCCGGCGGCTGCTGTTGCGTCGTGATCACGGGATGTGCCAGTACCCAGGTTGCGAATCAGAGCACCGCCTCCATGCTCACCACATCATTCATTGGGCTAACGGCGGTCCAACCGAGCTGTCGAACCTGATATCGGTGTGCGACTTCCATCATCACCGCCTTCACGAAGGCGGATGGAACGTCGAGACGGTCGGGAAGGGCTTCGTGTTTATAGACCAGAGCGGATTGCGACATAGCGTTCCTGTGCTCCGGATGCCGAGTCGCCGTCCGCTCCCTCAGAAAAACGGCGCCGCGGCGCCGCTCGCGGGACTGGGCGAACGAGCCAACCTCGACTACGCCGCAGACGTGATCATGTCGAACACCGCACTACGGCAGGCGCGGCGAAGGTAGAGAAAACGGCGCCGCGGCGCCGCAAAACGCAGAAACCCCCCGACCGGGTGGCCGAGGGATTTCCAACTTGTACGCCCCC
>CAYVHV010000015.1:0-1572 GCA_964451305.1 uncultured Acidimicrobiales bacterium
GAGGCGATGGATGTAGCGGAATTCCCAACGTCGCTGGCATGAATTGAATGTGCTCGAACTCGACGGTGATAGGTAGGGGGGAGGCCCATCGGAACGCTCCGCCGATGGCGTCGCAATCGCGCCTTCTCTCTGAGTGTCCGCAGCGTCGTGAGGTTGTTCGCCCGCGACTTCGAAAAGCACCTCGTCCGTGTCGAGCCCAATATCTTCCATGGCCCCAGTTCTATCAGCCGCCTATGACAGAACGGTCAACGCGATCAGCGCGTTCGGTTCATCGATCGTCGCCGAAGGTCAGCTATGAACCGGTGATGTTCCCGGCGAATTCATCCGGCACCTGGTCCGCGGGAATCACTGCACAAACGATCGTTTGGTTCCCCGCCTCCCACTCGCTATCGGTTGCAGCAGCGGGCAATGGAAACGGGATCCCAGCGGTCGACGAGATATCGACGCAGCGATCGATTGCCTCGTCCCAGAACTCATCGGAGCTCGGCATCTGAGCGAAACCAACAGCTTCGAAGGTTCCTCCGACCACCGGGCGTCCACCAGCGTTACAGCTGTGGGTGCCAGCCGTGGCACCCAACGCGTTATTTGCATCGATCGGAACGACACAATCGCCGATCGCGAACTGGGTCGATGCGGGTGGGTCTTCACGGACGCCAGTAGCGACAATGTTGACGATCATGAAAAGAAGGGCACCGCCGCCCAAGAAGACGTACAGGAGCAGCCAGGTCAACGCGGCCTGACGGCCCGGCTCCATGCCGGTACGCTTCGGCGAATTGGCGAGCGCCCCCATGCCAGCGGTCTCGCCGAGGCGTTGTTGTTGTGGTGGAACGACGTTCGGATCGAGTTCCTGCTCTGTCAGGATGGGCGCCTCGTACCAAGAAGGCGTCTCTTCGAAGATGTCTCGCGCTGACTTGTTCGGATGCTCTTCCATTGTGTGGTCTCCTACGAGCCGGCGATGTAGGACCCTTGGAGTCCGCTCGGTGAGTGCAAGATGCACGTGGTTTCTCGTTCGCCTCGGTTCCAGCCGGCTTCCACTGGAGTGAGGATCTCAAGACGAGTGTCTTCAGGCAACAGATCGCCATTGATCACGAGGTTCAGCATTCGGATCTCACACTGATCCAGTACGGCCTGCCAATACGGGTCGAGCTCGTTCGGATAGGCGTCGGGACCAGGAACTTCAACCGAATCGATCACCTGTGAGTCGTGAGGTTCGGCGCATGTTGGACTGTCGACCCGGCTGATTTCATCAGCGGTCGGCAGGATAAAGCAATCGCCGGTCTCGAGTGCCGTCGCCGAGGTCGTGCCGCGGAGGAAGATCAACGCAAAGAGACCCAAGACCAAGAAGCCAACGACCTTGGCCGCCAAATGCATACCAATCATCGAAGCGATGCCGCTTCGCTTCTGTGACTTCGGAGGCATCTGCTGAGGCGGCATGCCCGGTTGGGCCGCAGCGTACTGCTGAGGCGCTGGTGTGCCAGGGAATGGTTGGTGCATGCTTGGCTGGGCGGCGTACTGCGGTGGTGCTGGGTGTTGCTGTGGCATTGGGGCGCCGGGGAATGGTTGGTGCATGCC
>CAYVHV010000015.1:1672-22050 GCA_964451305.1 uncultured Acidimicrobiales bacterium
GTGGTGCTGGGTGTTGCTGTGGCATTGGGGCGCCGGGGAATGGTTGGTGCATGCCTGGTTGTGGTGCTGGGTGTTGCTGTGGCATTGGGGCGCCGGGGAATGGTTGGTGCATGCCAGGCTGTGGAACTGCGTGCTGTTGTGGTACAGCATGCTGCTGAGATGGAGCGTGCTGCTGTCTACGGCGATTCCTGTGAGCGTTCTTTGCCTGAAGCTTGCTCGGTTGAGCAGACGCGAGCGGACTCTTCGGCGCACCGGGAGCCGGTGGTGGCAGCGGGTTCATCCGTTGCACTGGCGTTGGTTCTGCATCTGCGTACCATGACGGCACGTCGTTGAACGCGTCTACCCCTGAATTGAATTCATCATGGCTCATTGCCAACCCCCACGAAGTACTGGTGCCTTCCAGTGAGTTTCGGCAGGAAAGCGCTACTACCTAACTACTTTCCTGGTGAGCGGTTTCGGCCATGGGGTTTGCTGGCGATGGGTTCGGTCGGCGGGACTAGTAAATGAACTAGACGTCCAAGGCCGCGGCGTCGAAGTCATCGGAGTTCTTGATGATGTAGTCGCGGCGGACCGAAACATCTGAACCCATCAACACTTCGAACATCTTCTCGGCCCGACGCTTCTCCTTCTCGACATCTTCGATCGTCAGGCGTCGCAGGATGCGGGTCTCGGGGTTGAGCGCAGCGTGCTCGAGTTCGTCGACGTTCATCTCGCCGAGACCCTTGAACCGCTGCCACTTGATGCTCTCCGGGCGACGATTACCCTTGCAGAGTTCGGCGGTGATCTCGTCACGATGCTGATCGCTGAATGCGCGATAGGTTTCGCCGCTCACCTTCGCGCTGAACAGTGGCGGTTGCGCCGCGAACACGTGGCCAGCCTCGATGAGCGGGCGCATGTACTTGTACAAGAGCGTGAGCACGAGGCAACGAATGTGGCTGCCATCGACATCGGCGTCACAGAGGATGACGATCCGGCCGTAGCGGGTCTGGGTGATATCGAAGTCCTTCCCAGAACCTCCACCGATCGCAGTGAACAACGCTTGCGCTTCGCTGTTGTCGAGGACCTGCTTGAGGGTGGCCTTGCCCGCATTGACGACCTTGCCGCGCAGCGGAAGCACCGCCATGTACTGAGCGTCACGGCCGCGAATAGCCGGACCGGCCGCCGAGTCACCCTCCACGATCAAGAGCTCGGAGTCCGGGCCGTGTTTACGGCAGTCGGCGAGCTTGCCGGGCATGCCGGTGCTTCCGAGACTCGCCACCTTGCGCTTATTATCGAGCGCCTGCTTAGTGCTGACCCGGTTGATGATCGCCGTGGCGATCTTGTCGCGAATCGCGTTGACATGGGTCTTCTTGGAACCAACGCCGTTGAACCAGTCGACCATGCCCTGCTTGACCACGTCGTAGACGATCTTCTCGACACCGGGCGTGCCGAGCTCTTGTTTGGTCTGGCCACGGAACTGCGGCTCGGGGAAGGTGACCTTGCAGACGGCGAGGAGGCCCTCCTGCACGTCATCTTTTTGGGCCTTGTGTTTGTTGTTCTTCGCAAGTTTGGCGAGCTTGCGCATGTCCTTCAAAAGAACATCGTTGACCGCACGGTTGAGCGACTTCTCAAAGCCGGACAAGTGTGTGCCACCCTCGCCGGTAGGAATCGTATTAACGAAGGTGACGATGTTGGTGTCAAATCCGTCGACCCAACGCATGGCGATGTCGACGGTGCACTCGCGTTCGACGACCTGCATCTTTCCGTTGACCGGAACCTTCTCTTCGAAGGTGTCGATACCCGACAGCGTAATGACGTCGGTGACCGTGGTCTTTTCTCCGACGAGGTCGTTGACGAGGTCCTTGAGGCCACCCCGGCTAATGAACTCGACCGGCGCCTTCTTCGAACCGGTGCGCTTATCTTCGAGTGTGATCTTGAGACCGGGAACGAGGAAGCAGGCGAGCTTTACACGTCGGACGACCTCGTCCCATTCAATAGCTGCCTCAGGGTCGAAAATTTCGGTGTCGGGCCAGAAACGAATTCGGCTTCCCGTCTTCTTTGTCTTGGCCGTCTTCTTGAGTTCGTGGCTCTTCTTGAACGACGACCCGGTGAAGTGGCCGGGAACTCGCTCGTTGAAATCGAGTGCCCACGTGCTGCCTTGACGATCGACTTCAGCGCGCAGTTTCACCGACAACGCGTTGACCACCGAAGCGCCAACCCCGTGCAGCCCGCCCGACGAGGCATACGCTCCACCGCCGAATTTGCCGCCCGCGTGGAGCTCGGTGAGGACGACCTCGAGGGCAGAGACCTTCCGCTTTGGGTGCTTGT
This sequence comes from uncultured Acidimicrobiales bacterium, assembly GCA_964451305.1. Taxonomy (GTDB): domain Bacteria; phylum Actinomycetota; class Acidimicrobiia; order Acidimicrobiales; family SHLQ01; genus SHLQ01. Next base: position 3,980 of record CAYVHV010000015.1, read on the forward strand.
CGACGGGGATGCCTCGACCGTTGTCGGCAACTTCGACCGAACCATCGCGATGGAAGGTGACGAAGACCTTGTTGGCAAAACCGGCAGCAGCTTCATCGACCGCGTTATCGATGAGCTCCCAGACGAGGTGCATGAGGCCGGCTGAGCCGGTGCCGCCGATGTACATGCCGGGACGTTTGCGGACAGCTTCGAGACCTTCGAGAGTCTCGATTGATGATGCGTCGTATTCGGATTTCGAAGCGTTCATTGTGGTGGTTGCCATGGGTTCTTCTGGATCGTATGGGAGGTGTGGTGGGTGTGCGTTAGAAGCGGGATTGGCCAACGGCGATGATCGGAACATCGGTGGCCGAGCTCACGAGGTCTCGGTTGCTTAACTCGAGGTCGATCGGGATGGGATCGGGCGCAGGCTTGGTTGGTTCATCTTCGGAACCAACGATGGCGAGCATGCCATCGACCGAACCAACATGGGCGTAGACCAACGCCTTTTCGTTCGTGAACCGCGTGATGCGAACGCCAGCGCCGCCGCGACCTTTCGGGTCGAACTCAGATGATGGGGTGAGCTTCGCGGTGCCCTTGTCGGTGACGGTCAAGATCGGCTCGTCGGAGAGGATCACTCCGGCGCCGATGACCTTGGCCCCGTCCCGCAGTTTCATGCCAGCAACGCCGCCAGCGTTGCGACCCTGGCTGCTAATGCCATCGACGCCCGTTCGTAGTACCTGTCCGTCGCTTGCAATGATCGCAATGTCGGCACCCGCCGGCGCAGTAAATGCCGATACCAGGGTGTCTTGAGGCTTGAGTCCGACGAGCTTTTGGCCCGGGCGTGTTCCGGCGACTTCGTCGGGGGTGAGTTGCTTTGCGACCCCGTTTTCGGTCACGAGAACGAGGTTCTCTGCGCCCTCGGACTTCGGCGCCACGATGGTGAGTACCTCTTCGCCTTTGTTCGTACCGAACAGCTTGCGGGTGTCGGTCCCTCGTGAACGGCCACCGACCTCGCCGATTTCGAGGCCGAGTGCGAGCCGGGCAATGCCCTCGTTCGTGACTGCAAAGATGGGCGAGCGGGTGCTCGAAATTCGACGGGCGGTGATGACGTCGTGACGGCCGGGTGTCGCTCGTTTGGCGCCCTCGGTCGGTGCGCGCCCGACCATGCCGCTCGTCGACAACGTGACGACGCACGGATCGTCGGCGATGTCATCGTCATCTCCGTTTTCGAACGCCGTGAGGTCGAGCGTCGCGAACTCGTCTTCGGACGTAATTTGGGTGCGACGGTCAACGCCGTACTCGTCGACGGCTGCTTTCAATTCGTTGAGCACGACGGTGCGTTGTCGCTGCTCGGACGCAAGGAGCTTCTGCGCGTCGAGAATCTTGGATTCGAGTTCGGCGGCCTCGTTCTCGAGTTGTTGAACCGCAAGAGCGGTGAGGCGACGCAATGGCATGTCGAGAATGTGCTTTGCCTGGATCTGGCTGAGATCGAGTTCAGCCATGAGCTGTCGTTCGGCTTCGGGCCCGTCTTGGCTCGCTCGAATGATCTCGATGACGCGGTCGATGTTGTCGAGAGCGATGAGGAGACCAGCGACGATGTGAAGCCGGTCTTCCCATTTGGCGAGGCGATACTCGGTACGGCGGACGACGACCTCGAGCCGGTGGTTGATGTAGTGGTTGCAGAGGTCCCACAAGCCAACCGTCGTCGGCACGCCATCGACGAGCACAACGTTGTTGATACCGAAGGTCTCTTCGAGCGGGGTCATTCGATAGAGGTTGGCCAGGACGGCCTTGGAGCTCGCTCCTGGTCGCAGGTCGATCTGGATGCGCAGCGGGTTGTTCTTGTCCGAGAGGTTCTTTGCGCCCTCACGTTCGTCGACGCCGGGCAGCTTGCCTACCGCGGCGAGGCTGTTGATCTTGGTTATGACCTTCTCCGGGCCAACCATGTACGGCAGCTCGGTGATGATGATCGCCTCGCGGCTTCGGGTCAGCTTGATCGTCTCGGCCTTGGCGCGAATACGCACCGTTCCGCGGCCACTCTCGTAGGCGTCTCGCAAGCTGTCGTCGATCAGAATGCCGCCCGATGGGAAATCAGGGCCCGGGAGAACCTCCATGAGCTCGTCGACGGTTGGCTTGGGGCGACGCTTCTTCATGACCAGTTCGATCGCGTCGTACACCTCGCGCAGGTTGTGCGTGGGCATGTTGGTCGCCATGCCGACCGCGATGCCGGTCGTACCATTGACCAGTAGGTTTGGAATGAGTGCGGGCAGGACCGACGGTTCGTCTCGTTCACCGTCGAAGGTCTGGGTGAAGTCGACGGTCTCCTCGTCGATCTCGGCGACCATGTCCATCGCTGCGGGCGACAACTTGCACTCGGTGTATCGATAGGCGGCCGGCGGGTGGTCGAGCGAGCCGAAGTTTCCTTGCGGGGTGATGAAGGTGATGCCGCGGGTGAAGTCCTGGCCCATGCGAACGAGCGTCTCGTAGATTGCCGAGTCACCGTGTGGGTGGTACTTGCCCATCGTGTCGCCAACGACCCCGGCGCACTTGCGGAAGTTGGCGTCTGGTCGGATGCCTTGTTGCAGCATCGAATAGAGAATGCGACGCTGCACTGGCTTTAAGCCATCGCGAATGTCGGGGATGGCTCGAGCGGTGATGACCGAGAGCGAATAGGCGAGGAAACTCTCGCTCATCTCGTCGGCTACGGGGGTGTCGATGACCTCGGCGGCGAAGTCGTTACTGAAGAGACCGGGCTGGTCCACTGGTGGTGCTCCCAATTCGAAAATGATGTGCGGGGATTTCTGTGAACGATCGTTTGACTGAACGAGGCGAGTTCGAACGTGCGTTCGCAGCAAATACCCTACTGGATTGACCGTAGTGGGGACGCACCGGCAACAGGTGGCACACGAGATAGTTGCCGCGAGCTGGATTCGCCAGCAAAAAGCAAGAAGCCGAATCCAATGGGAGACCATCCACTGAATTCGACTTCTATGAGTGTGACGCCCCGTCAGAGGGGAGGGAGTTGCCGAGACGTCAGTTCTATTTCGACTTCGGCGTCCCGGTCAGCTGGAGGGGGAGGAACTTAGCGGGACGCCACTTCTGTTGTTGCTTCGATTTCGACGCCCCGTCAGCAGGGAGGGGACTGTACGGGGCGTCACTTCTTTGGCACCGAGCGTCGTTGATCAGTACCGAGACTTGCGGGGCCTTGGGGGCGGCCCCTCGTAGGGGGGTTATGCGGCCTGAAGGGAGGTTCCCTTTGCGGCCAGGTAGTTCTCGATGGATGGGGTGGAGCCACCGAAGACTGCGGTGATGAGCTCGTCGGTGCGGTGAGCGCCTTCGTCGAGGAGGCGCTCTGCCCGGAGACGATCTTCCATCTGCTCGGAGGTCACGGTGATGAGTGCGGCGAGGTTGTCGATGCGCTCGTTGGTGAGATCTGCGATGTCGTTCTGTACTTCTGTCGTGTTGTTGGTTTCCATTGTCGTGCGGTCCTTTCGTGAACCGGCCAGGCGCTTGTTGTGGTCTCGGGATCTTCCCGGTGTTTGCGCTTGTACATGATTAAACGCCGATGGCACATCTTCCATTCCGAACGGCTTCCCCGTATCGCACTTGTTCATAGGTCGGGTTGATTCCACGAGAAACCGCTCCTTTTTCGCGCGCAGAACACTCGGACAATCACCGAACGCGCGAACCGAATGATCGGTTCGATGCAACTGCCGTGACGCGTGCCGCTGAATATCGCCATCACAGGCGAGTACTGTTGTGAGATGGCTCCGAACACCCTCCACCGTTCGAACGAATCCTCCACGAAACCCTCCGAGCGAAAGGGATCGTCTGCAGCTCGCTCGATCGTCGCCGCGCTCACCGTCTTGGCGGTCGCCGTCGGTGTGATGGCCGTCCTGTGGCTGAGCTTGTCCGCTCGCGGGTTCGGAGTTGTCGACGTTGCCGCCGATGAGGCGGCTGATGTCGTTCGCGGCGTCGAGTCGACGCTCGACATCAACATCATCGACCGAAGCGATATCCCATGGGCCGCGGACGAGGTTGCTCACCTCGTGGGCTGGGGATCGGTCACCTTGGTCGCCGGCTTTCTTCTTCGCACACGCCGAAGCTTGGCCGACATCGCCGTCGGTGCGTTTGCCGCATCGTTCGCAGTGGAAGTACTCCAAGGCGTCGCAACAACATCTCGAACAATGTCTGCCGAGGATGTGAGTGCGAACGCGCTCGGCGTCATCTTGGCACTCATGGTTTTGGTCGCCGCAGAGCGACTGATCAAACCGCGCTCAGCCGCTGGCTAACGCGCTCTGCCTCGGCATCTAGCCGGGACGCTGAGCAATGAGATCGATGAGCGCGGCTTTGCCAACGTGGGCGGTACCCGAATTCTGCTCTCGCTCGTAGCTTGCAAGGCGGAGAATGTCCCAGCCTTTGAACGCGTCTTTGAGCATCTCTTCGGTGTACATGTTCTCCGCAACCGGCGGGCCACCGGTGCCGCGGCCGACCTGGTCGGGGGTGAACCCATGCAGGATCAACCGACCACCTGGTTTGGTGGCCTTCTGAAGATCTTCGAACTGCTTTGGTCGCTCGTCTGGACCCGTGAACTGAACGAAGATCGCAACCACGAGATCGAACTCGCGGGAGAAGTCCCAGTCATTCCACTCCGAGACGTAGGCATCGACACTTACTTCCTCTGCAACGGCGAGCGCTCGCGCCCGTTGTGCTGCGGTCGGAGAGAGGTCAAATGACGACACTTCGAACCCGCACTCGGCGAGAAAGACCGCATTGCGGCCCTCACCGTCGCCGACGCACAGCGCATTCGTTGCCCCGGCTCGAGCCCACGGATTCTCGCGAAGGATGTGCGCCGGCTCCTTCCCGAAGAGGTAGTCGGGGCTGTTCTTGTATCGGTCTTCCCACATGGCCGTCACGCTACCGCCGCCACGAAGGTTCGGGTCTGTGACTCTCGTTGGCGGCGCGGGACTCGGATCGACGCTCAGGACTGCTCGAAGGCCCGGATGGCCAACGTCGCAGCAACGACGAAGATCCCAACGATCCACACGAGTGCCCAGAACAACGAACTACCGACCTCGGTGCCGTTGAACAGTGCCCGCATGGTGTCGGCGGTAAGGGTCACCGGCTGGCGTGAGGCGAAGGCTTGAAGCCAGTCGGGCATATTCTCGACAGGAGCGAACGTCGATGCGGCAAAGACCAACGGAAACACCGGGACGAACGCTGCCGCCTGCACGGCTTCGACGTCTTTGACCTTCAGCGCCATGAACGTGAACACCCACGTGAAGGCTTGTGCGAACAGCAAGCCGATCACGATGCCAAAGACGAGGGCCGCTACGCCGCCGTCGGGCCGGAAGCCGAGCACGAAACCAACGATGATGATGACCACGACGGTGATGAGCGATCGGACGCCATCGGCCAGCGTTCGTCCGATCAACACCGCGGATCGGCGCATCGGAAGCGAACGGAATCGGTCGATAGCACCGGACTCGAGATCTTGAGCCAAACCAATCGCGGTGTTGCTTCCGGCGAACAGCGAGGTCTGCACCAACACGCCGGGGATGAGGTAGTTGATGTAGCTGATGCCGGTATCGATCGAGCCGCCGAAGACAAAGTTGAACAGGAACACGAACATCAACGGCTGGATCGTGGAGAACACGATGACCTGGGGTGTTCGGCTGAGACGCAAGAGGTTGCGGCGGGTCATCGTCGCCGCGTCTTTGAACAGATTTGGTTTGCTGGTCGACTGAACGGTGTTGGGGCTAAGGGCGGTAGTCATGATTCGCTCTCCTCGTCTGATGGGGTGTCGCCGGTAAGCGAGAGGAAGACGTCGTCGAGAGATGGCCGCTGTATGGCGATCTCGGCGAGTTCGATTCCGGCGTTCTGTAGTTCGTCGGCGACCCGAACGAGAGAGTCGACCTTGTTGCTCACCGGTGCCATCACCGCACCAGCGTCAGAAATTCGGGCCTCACTTCCGGTCACCGAGGCAACGATCTCGCACAGGGTCGTGAGCGAGTCTCGATCCACTGGTACGGCGACGAGGACGTCGCCTCCCATTCGGTGCTTTAACTCGTCGGCGGTTCCTTCGGCGATGACCTTGCCGGCTTCGATGACCGAAATTTCGTCGGCGAGCTCGTCGGCTTCCTCCAAATACTGGGTGGTTAGGAGAACGGTGGCTCCTTCATGGACGAGTTCCCGCAGGAACTCCCACAATTCGATGCGTGTCCGAGGGTCGAGGCCGGTCGTTGGTTCATCGAGGACGAGTACTTTTGGTCGGCCGACGAGGCTGGCGCCGAGGTCGAGTCGCCGACGCATGCCGCCGGAGTAGGTGCGCACGAGACGGTCGGCAGCGTCGGTGAGCGACAGGCGTTCGAGGGCTTCATCGGCCCGCTTCTTTGCCTCGGCCTTGGACAGTTGATACAGGCGGCCGACGATCTCGAGGTTCTCTCGTCCCGTGAGGAGGTTGTCGACCGCTGCATATTGTCCAGCGAGTCCAATGCGGCTGCGAACCTGATCGGGTTGGGTACGCACATCGAGTCCATCGATGGTCGCCGATCCAGCGGTGGGGATGAGCAACGTAGTCAGAACACTCACCAGAGTTGTCTTGCCTGCGCCGTTCGGGCCGAGCAGGCCTCGAACCTCACCATCGGCGACGGTCAGGTCAACCCCATCGAGAGCCTTGACCTCACCAAACTCGACTTCGATACCGCTCGCATGAATCATCATTGCTTCGAACGCTACCTTCGTCGGGAAGCGTTGAGCTGGCTAGTTGAGAGCACCGAGCTCGGGTAGGGCGCCGCTGCCGAGCCACTCGGCGAAGAACGTGTCGAGTTCTTCGCCCGAAATTTCTTCGCTCAGGGCAATGAAGTCCGCCGTCGATGCCACGCCGCCACCGAAGCGCACGTTCCACTCCTTGAGGATCTCGAAGAAGTCATCGTCGCCGATAGCGAGCCGCAGTGAGTGCAGCGTGACCCCGCCCCGGCGGTAGACGCTCGCATCGAACAATCCGGCAGCGCCGGGGTCTCCAGGCGCCGGGCTCAGCGCGCTCTCGGCTCGTAGGACGAGCCGAGCTTCGAGTTCACTCGGCGCGCCGCCGCGGCCAAACTCGATCCAGAGGTCCTCCGCGTAGCTCGCGAAGCCTTCGTTGAGCCAGATGTCCTGCCAGGTCGCTGGACTGACGTTGTTGCCAAACCATTGGTGGGCGAGTTCGTGGGCGACGATTCGTTCGATCGAACCGTCACCATCGACGAACGCACTGCTGAACAGGCTGCGGCCTTGGGTTTCGAGCGCGAAGCCGAGCTCGGTATCGGCGATGAGGACGCCGTACTCATCGAACGGGTAGGGGCCGAAGAGGTCGACGAAGGTCACGAGCATCTCATCGGTGAGTTCGAAGTCGCCTACAAAGACGTCGGTGAGCCGGGTCGGAACCGCGTCGAACACGTCGACACCAGCACCGGGATCTGACTGGACGAGCGTGAATTCGCCGACGGCGACGGTCGACAGGTAGGAGGCCATTGGCTGACGCATCTCCCAGGTGGTCAGACGTCGTCCGTTCTCGACCTCTTCGGAGGTGAGAACCCCATTCGCGACGCCGGTGAAGTCATCGTCCACATCGAGGTTGAACGTGTAGGTGGCCTTGTCAACGGGGTGATCGTTGACGGGATACCACGCTTGAGCACCGAACGGTTCGCCCACCGAGACACTGACGTCGGGGGTGTCGTACCAGCCAATCTCGCCGATTCGTGTTCCCGAATCGAGCGTCAGCGGGCTACCCGAATATGAGATCGTGACCGTCTGGTCCGTTCCAGCGTCCAACGACTCCGATGGGGAGATTCGTAGCTTTGTATCGGTCTGTTCGAATGACGCGTCGACACCGCCGATCTGGACATCGCTCACTTCCAGCGAGTCGTCGAGGTCAAAGGAGAACCGGCTCAGGGTTTCGCTTGTTGTGAGATCGATCACCGCCGTCGCGGTCAGCTGGTCGCGCCCTGGAATCTCCACCGCGAGGTTGAGCTCGTAGTGCGAGACGTCGTAGCCGGTGTTGCCGAGGCCGGGATAGTATGAGTCGCCGACGGTTTCGCCGCCGACCACCCCTGCGACGCTCACCAGCGGCTGATCTTCGCCAGCGTCCGCACCACCCGCATTGTCGGCATCGCTTGGGTCGGCATCGTCTGCGGCCGACGGGGCGGTCGTGCTATCAGCGTCGCCCGGAGCTTCAGTGCCGGTGGCCGCAGTACCGTTCGCCCCGGCTTCGGACGTCGTCGTTGCCTCGCCTGCTTCCAGGCCTGCCTCTGGAGCTCGAACGTCGGGGTCGGCAATGCCAGAACACGCGACTGCCAAGACAGCGACCGACGCGATGACCGTCGACGTCCGTGAGCGCAGCTTGGGTGCCATGTATCTAGTCTGCAGCACGAGGTGACGAGATCGGGAGCACCATCGCCAGTAACTCCCAACCCTTCGATTTGGGGCCAGACCCCAAATCGAAGGGTTGACGTCGTAATCGTTGGTTTTGCGTGCGTTGCTCGTGACATTTTTCGGCGAAGCACGGCGAAATAAGCACGCTTGAGCACCCTTGGGGTCAGACCCCAAGGGTGATCAGGTGGCGATGAGACCGTCGATTGGAGCGACGTTTCCGTCGAGGACTTCGCTCGAGGGGACGCCGAACCATTGCTCGGCGATCGTTGCGTAGTACTGCTCGAAGTCGACGGTCGCGATCAGGTTGCCGTCGTCGAGGTTGGTGAGCGATGGAGCCTCTCCATGAACTCCAGCGTTGACCGGCCCGCTCAAGAAGGCCATCCCGGCGTGTCCGTGATCGGTTCCGCCGCGGTTCTCCGCAACCCGTCGACCAAACTCGCTCGTCGTGCAGACGAGCGTCGAGTCGGCGTGTCCGGAGTCGTCGAGATCGGAGAGGAAGACACCCATTGCATCTCCCAGCTGCTCGAGTAGATAGTCGTGAGTTCCACGCTGGTTGCTGTGCGTGTCGAACCCGCCGTGGGTGATGTGGATGATGCGCAGACCAGACTCTTGACGGATGAGCTCGCTGGCCGCCCCGAAGTGCTCTCCGAGTTCTGTGCGCGGGTAGACCTCGTCGACCCGTTCAAAGTCGACCTCGGCCAATGTGTCACCAAAGCTCAAGGTGTCGGATAGTCCGTTGCGAGCGCCGAGCATCCGCCGATTCATCGTGTCGCCGCTCATCGACGTCGGCATGTCTGAACCGGCTGCCATCGCACTCATCGCGCCGCGCATGTTTGCAAAGAACGGCTCGTCGCTGTGTAAAAACCACCCGGCCTGAATATCGCTAAGCCCTATCGTCACCGCTCGATCGGTACGCAGCGCTGGGCTTGCGTTTGAACCAATCGACACGCCAGCGACCGGCTGATCGGTAGCGAGCTGATCACACAGGCGACCGAAAAAGCCGGTGAATGGGAGATCTCCTCCCGATGACTTGCCCGCCCACCAGCGACGTTCCATTTCGAAGTGACTGCCATCGGGACTCGTGGTCGTGCCGAGGCCAACCACTGCGGCCATGCTGTTTCCTGCGAGACCGGCGAGCTTGGGATTCCAACCGAACTCATCGGTGAAGTCGAGCAGTTCTTCATCGGGAATATGGACGTTGTTCCGCCGGTCGTACAAGGCACCCGCTTCACGGGGGACGAGTGTGGCGAGGCCATCGTTGCCGCCCTGCAACTCGACCACCACGAGCGTTCGATTCGCGACGTCGGCGCTTGCGGGTAACGGGCGAGCGCTCACCATGTCGGCAGCGCCAGCGATGCTCGTCGCTTCGGTCATCGGTGCGGCCGTCGGCGCTGGGGTCGTGCCATCACCGCGGAGGAGGTAGCCGCCTCCACCAGCAGCGGCTGCGCCTGCAGCGGCTGCGGCCAGGGTGAGGAACTTCCGTCGAGTCGTGCGAGGTGCTCGATAGAGGGGTTGATCCACCGGCACGATCTCGACGCTCGCCGATGTTTCCGGAGCGGTTGGCTGCTGTGGTGTGTGCCAATCGGGAGTGTGGTTCGTCATGAGGAGTCCTAGATCAGTGAGAATTCGGGCGAGAGCAACGCGGTCACGAGGAGCAGCTCTAGACCTTGGGCGTATTCGGTTTGCGTCGAGATCGCTTGGTCGAGGGCAGAGCTGGTCGTGTCTGACACATCGGGTATCCCGAGGTGGGTGAGCACCGCTTCGCTGGTCGGAGCGACGGAGTTCACGATGTTCTCCGGGAGCTGCCAGTTCAAGATCGCGTTGCCGCGGGCCATGACCTGAGTGGCTGAACTCCACCGGTCATCATCTGGCCACCCGGCGACGTTCGGTGGGAGGAAGGGGATCTGTCCAGTCGAGTAAATCTGCCAGAGGTCGAAGCCATGCTCCCCGAGTTGATCGATGCCGATCGCGGCTGCTGCTGCAACGAACCACTCGACGGGTTGGCGCGTACGCCGACCTCGGCCATCGACGAAGTCTTCGTGATGAAGGATGTCTCGGAGTAACGGCCGGATCTCCCAGTCGTTGTCGCGAAGGGTTTGTCCGAGCGCCGTGCGTCGATCGTTCGTCAACTCGGTCGACACGAGGTGGTCATGGATCCGCGATGCGACGTGGTCAGCACACGCCTCGTGTGCCAGAACGGCATCGACGTATGAGTCGATCGTCCAGTTCTTTCGGACACCGAGAAACTCGACCGGTCGGTCGTAGTGCGCCTCGGGATCAAAGCTCACCTCGCTGGTCTCATAGTTCACGTCCCAGCCGGACAGAATGCGTGCGCCCGCTCGGATGTCAGCTTCGGTGTATCCGTTGCCGCGGCCCAACATGAAGAGCTCTAAGAACTCACGGCTGAGGTTCTCGTTGGGAGCGTCGCCTCGGGATCCGTCACCGTCGAGGTATCGAAGCATCGCTCCATCGACGAGAATGTCGCGAGCGAAGTCTCGAAAGTTGCCGAGGGCATGGCGACGGATCAGGTGGTGCTGTCGGAGCATCAGGCGATCGGTGGCTTTGTCTTTGCTCGAAGTGAAGTGCCCATGCCAGAACCACGTCATCCGTTCGTGCAGTCCAGTGTCGGGCGAGAGCATTTGGTTGACCCAATCTTCGGACAGCGTGTTCCACTCGACATCGTCAAAGTTCCGGTTTTCGGCGTCTTCGGCGGACAGCGCCCAACCGTCATCGGCGATTCGCTCATCGATGAGGTCGTGGATGTCAAACGGGGCCATCGCATCCATTTGTCCGGGCCGAATGCCGAACCCGGTGCGGCGAAGGAGATGTGCGACCTGTTCTGGAGAAGCCATGTCGACGTTCTAACTCAGGGGTGGTTAACCCTCCATGAAGATTGTCTTCATGGTGTCTTCATGATTTGTCTGGCACCATTGGCCCATGCGCATTCTCGTCGTCGAAGACGACGCCCCCCTCGCTGAAGTGCTGAGGCGCGGGCTTACCGAAGATGGCTATGCAACCGACGTGGTCGGCAAGCTCGTGGATGCAACCCACGCGGTCGGAATGAATAGCTATGACCTCGTGATCCTCGATCGAGGTCTACCCGACGGCGACGGAAGCACGCTGTGTGCGGATATGCGAAGCCGTGGCGACGGCACGGCGGTCTTGATGCTCACCGCTCGAGATGGGTTGGGTGACAAGGTCGAAGGGCTCGATGCCGGGGCAGACGACTACCTGACGAAACCCTTCGATTATCCCGAACTCACCGCCCGAATTCGGGCGCTGCTCCGTCGGCCCGCGGACTCACAAAAGCCCATTCTTAGCCACGGAGATATCGAGATGGACCCAGCGAGTCGTCGTGTCTCGCGGTCGTCGATCACGATCCCGTTGACGACGCGCGAGTTCGCGCTCCTCGAGCGCATGCTCCGGGCACCCGGCGATACCCATGCCCGAACCGACCTGCTCGAAAGCGTGTGGGATTCGAACTACGACGGTCTCTCGAACGTCGTCGATGTCCATATTGCGAACTTGCGCCGCAAGTTGGAGCTGCCCGGCCACGACGATCCGATCGAAACCGTCCGCGGTGTTGGATACCGGTTGAACTCGATTGGGGTTTCCGCATGAACCTCCGCAAAGTCCGAATCCAGCTCACCGCGATGTATGCGTTGCTCGCAGCGATTGCCGTCGGTGTTCTTGCGTGGATGGCAATTTCGACGGGCGGTGATCGCATCATCGAGTCGGCAGAACGCGAGGCCGAGAACGTCGTACGAGAGCTCGCAATCATCGGGTTCGATACCAGCGGGGCGGATTTCAGCCAGGATGTTGAACCGTTCAATACGTGGCGAGTGAATCCCATCGATGAATGGCAGTTCAACTACGGAACCACCTGGATCGAACCGCCGCTGTTCACCATGGCCGAACGGGCGCTCAACCGCGGCGCCCCGCAGTTCATTGAGTTTGAGCAGGATGGGCAGCTGTTGGCCTACATCGAACCGGTCGAGGAGTTCCCGAATGAGGTTGTTCTCACCGTGATCGACTTGGCCCCGTTCGATCGTGATCGGGCCGCCTTTCAGCGAAATGTCATTCTCGCTGCCGGTTTCGCGGTGCTGTTGACGACCGCAGCGGCGTGGTTCCTTGCCGGCAGTGCCCTTCGACCTGCACGATCGGCAATGGCTCGTCAGCGTGACTTTATTGCCGACGCGGCACACGAACTTCGGACGCCGCTTGCGGTGATTCGGGCATCCGCGAGCCATTCGCTGTCGAGGGAACGGCCCGCGGGGGAGTATCAGCACGCTCTCGCGGAGATCCTTACCGCCACTGAACGAGCCGGGTCTGGTGTGGGTGAGTTGCTTGAGCTCGCCCGCCTGGACGCCGGCCAGGCTCAACCGCGCAAGGCACCACTTCGCATCGATCTGCTGATCGAGGAGGTTGCATCGAGCGTGCGAGTCGATGACGCCGAGGTGGTTGCGAACTCTGCTGAAGCGGTTGTTGTCGACGCGGATTACGCGCTGTTGCGGCAGGTCACAGAAAATCTGACGCACAACGCGGCATCGAGAGCGAACAATGTTGAGCTCTCGGTCATGCGCATGGGCGACCTCGTGACGTTGCAGATCTCCGATGATGGCCCTGGTTTCGACGAAGAGATTTTGCCGCATGTGTTTGAACGGTTCCGCCGTGGAGATAACCGCGGCTCGACCGGCCTCGGCATGGCGATCGCCAAATCGATCGTCGAAGCGCACGGCGGTTCGGTGTCGGCTGCGAACAGTAATTCCGGCGGCGCGATCGTCAAGCTTCACCTCGAAGCATCGAAAGATCTCTAGATCACAAGAGACCTGCCTACACCGTCGTGGTGAAGGCCTCGATGGCCGTCGTTAGAAGCGAACGGAGTGATGGCGCGAGACCGTGCGGCGACGAGGTCGTGAGAACTGCGCTCGGTGAACCGCCCGGATGATGTCGTCCATCGCGTCGAGCAGGTCCACGTTTCCATGGAAGACGGCGTCGATGTCCGCACCCACCCATATCTCGGTCAGTCGTTCCAGTTCGAGGTCCGCTTCAACCCACGCGGTTGCGATGCGACGGATAGCGGTATCGATCGCTGGGTCTGCGCACTCGACGGCGATCACCGCGACTTCGGCCGGATCGAACCGGCCAGCGGTGTACGAGTCAGCAACCATCGCGTTGCGGTACCGGAGCGCTTGCTCGGTGATACGCGCGTGGTTCATGTTTTAATTTTACGCGTTGCTTCCAGCTGATTCGTGGATAGTCGCTCGATGGAACGGTCGACAGGCCCGAACTATGCGCGAGGTCGCGCTGGCCGCTGAGGTGCTGGGCAGCAGCCGGGTACACAGAAGTCCGGCCGCACCTCGAGGTTGCCCAGTGCCTTGACCGGGCCGTCGACACGGCGTTCTTCGATGAGTTCGATGATCGCTGTGACGAATCGAGGGTCGGTCCCGACGGTGCCGGCGCGGGCATAGGGAAGCGCAAGCCGTTCGGCAGTAGCGAGGGCTTCGGTGTCGAGGTCGAACATGACCTCCATGTGGTCCGAGATGAAGCCGACCGGAATCACGACGACCGCTGGTGTGCCCTCGTTGCTGAGGTGTTCCAGGTGGTCGTTGATGTCCGGTTCAAGCCATGGAACCTGTGGTGGGCCGCTGCGCGATTGCCACACGAGATCGAAGTCGGTGCGTTGGGCTTCGGTGCGGCCAGAGCGCTCGGCGATAAGGCGAGATGATTCGCGGAGTTGTACCTCGTAGTCAGATGTTGACGACATAGAGATTGGAATGGAGTGTGCGGTGAACACGAGTCGAGCATCGTTGCCGTGATCGCCGAGCGAGTCGAGGGCGGCCATCACATTGTCGACCATTGGATCGATGAAACCCGGATGGTCGTAGTACTGGCGGATCTTGTGCACGACGGGGGCAGCGTCACCGACTTCGGCTCGGGCGCGCTCGATATCTTCGCGGTATTGATGACAGCCGGAGTATGAGCTGGTCGCCGATGTAACGAAGGCGATCGCATTGGTGATGCCATCGTCTGCCATCTGTTGGATGGTGTCTGTCAGCATCGGTGTCCAGTTGCGGTTCCCCCAATACACCGGCAGGTCGATGCGGTGGTCGGCAAGCGCAGCCTCGAGTGCCGCAATCAGGTCGCGACACTGGTCGTTGATCGGGCTCTTTCCACCGAACAAGTGATAGTGCGCTCCCACTTGTTCGAGGCGTTCTTTCGGGATGCCCCGGCCGCGAGTGACGTTCTCAAGAAAGGGCACGACCTCGTCGGGAGCCTCGGGTCCGCCAAAGGACACGATCAGGATTGCGTCGTAGTCGAACATGCTCATGCTTGGCACGTGGGGCAGTACCACGCCTTGCGCTTGGCAATCTCGGACAGGCGAATCTCGTCTCCGCAACGATGACATGGCTGACCCTCGCGCTTATAGACGTAAAGCCGTTCGTCGTTGGGCATCTTCGCAGCGGTAACGCCGACCTCATCGGGTTCGCGGGTAACGATTCGGTTGAGGCGAACGCCGAGCTTCAGTTGCGACTTCGCCATGTCCCAGAGCTCCGCTACTTGTTCATCGGAGAGCTCGTTGGCTGGCGTATTTGGATCGATCCCGGCGAGGTAGCAGAACTCTGAACGGTAGACGTTTCCGATTCCAGCGATGACCTTCTGGTCGAGGAGCGCTGCGGAAAGGGGAAGTTTCTTTCGCTTCATTCGCGCCGCAAACTCATCGGGGTCGGCGTCCTTGCGAAGTGGGTCTGGGCCGAGCTTGCTCGTGACCTTGACCGCATCATCGTCATCGATGAGGGCACAGACCATTGGTCCGGTGAGGTCCCACGTGGCCGTGTCGCTCGTGAGTCGGAGCCGAATCGCACCCGCTTCTTCTGCGTCGACCTCCTTCTTGCGGAGCTTGCCGATCAATCCGAGATGGATGTGGAGCAGTGGTGCTCCTTCGAAGTCCATGAAAAGGTGCTTGCCCCATGCCTGTGCCTCGTTGAGGACCAGCCCGTCGAGTTGAGCGGCCTCGTCGGCGAACCGGCCCTGAGGAGATGATGCGATGACGGGCTGGGGGCGGATCGTCTTGTTGAGATCCTTCGCCAACCGATGAATTGTGTGTCCTTCTGGCATTTGGAGAGTTTTAACCGGCCCGAAGCTCTTGGTGAAGTCGGTCGAACGTGACGAGCGCATCGCGCGCCGAATCCGACGGTATGCAGTCACCCAGTTTCTCGATGTCGTCAGACGACGCGAAAGCGCCACCGCCTACCACGATTGGGGTGTCGGGGAGTTGATCACGAATTGCAGCGATAGTCACAGACGCAATCTCATCGGCCCCAAGGGTCGTGGCCGAGAGGCCGATGGCTACAAGATCATTTGTTGCTGCGCAGCGGGCTGCTACCGAATCGGGCGGGGTGTTCCCTCCAAGATCTTCGACGTCGAAACTGCGCGCTCGAAGCAGGTCGCGCAATATTGCGGTCGGAAGGAGATGGTGGTCGTTCGCCACGGTGGCGAGCACGATGGTTCCGCGGGAGCGTCCTCGATTGGTTCCGACCAGTGGGCCGAGGCGAGCGACTACTCGAATAGCGACAGCGGTTGCGATGTGCTCGTCTGCAATATCGATCTCACCGTCGTGCCAGCGTTGCCCGATGTTGGTGAGGGCGGGGGCAAGAAGATCGAGATAGACCTCATCGGCATCGGCGCCGCCAGCCATGGCACTCTCGAGAAGTTGAAAGCTGCCGTTCTCGTCGCCGGCCAGCAATCGTTCTTCGAGTCGTCCGGGGATGACTTCAGGACGGCTTGTATCGGTGACTCGTCCGGTCTGGAGATTGGCGAGGTCATCGACGTTGACATGCCACTGTCCACCGCGCTTTTCGGCAGGGAGACGACCGGTGCGGACGTACCGGTACGCCGTCATGTAGTGAACTCCGAGTTTCTCGGATGCTTCGTTAAGCGAGATTGTCTCGGCCATGGGAATTAGCCAGCCAGCTTCTTTTGCTCAGACGTTGCAGATCGGGCGGCGTCTCGACCGAGTTCGGCCACGGCACGTCGCGATGGGCTGCGTGGTGGGTATCCGAGGGCGGCTCGCTGCTCTTCGCTTTCTCCGCCCCAGAACCCATGCTCGCGGTTCTCTCGCGCCCAGCTACGACACGCCAACATGACCTGACAGTTGTCGCAGTAGGACCGGGCGAGTGTCTCTCGCTTGGTGCGTCGTGTGCGACGCTCTCCCGGGGGAGCGAAGAACAGATCGGCCTTGTCCTTGCATAGACCGTCCGCACTCCATTCCCGGCTCCCCGATACCGCAAACAATTCATCCAGCATGATGCACTCCCTAGGCGTTTACTCAATTTAGCGCTAAATTTATCTTTTAGTGCTAAAACCTCTTGGCGTTCTAGGTAAATTGCGATAAAGAAAGCAAAATCCCACAGCGAATCGCTGTGGGATTGCAAAAACACATGCACGGTGGTCTCGCTAGAGGCACCGAGGTTTGTTGTCAGCGCGTTCGCGCTACTTGGTGACGGCGATCAGCCGCCGAGCCACTTGTTGAGCTTCTTCGCGAACGCACCGTTCTCGGGAACCTCAACCCCCTCGGGGATAAGTTCGGGAGCCTGGTTACCAAGCGCTTGAAGCACTTCGTTTGGGCTTGGGTTGACCATCTTGGCCTTACCAATCACCACAGTAGGAACTGTTTCGTTACCGTCAGCGATCTCGCGAACGGTTGCTGCAGCCTTCTTGCTCTCCCAGATATTGAATTTGTTGAGAGGCAGATCCAGCTTGTTCAGTTTGCTTTCCAAGTTCATGCAGAACGGGCAGCCTGGTCGCCAGTAGAAATCGATCGTCGTATCGGTAGTAGTCACTCACTCATCCAGTTCGTCATTGATCCGTCCAACAAGGTTGGCATCTTCATCGAATGCTAAACATGTTACGAGGCGATCAGGGTTTTCTTCCTCGTTCCATGAATCCCTCGTCGGTTGGAAGAACTTGAAGTTGATGACGCGGTCGTCGCCAGTTCGGATGAGCGGAGCGAGCGACGAGCGGCAAACGTCTTCTGCAAAGGCGGAGATAGCGGCCTCGTCAAACTCGGTAATCGACTCGTCGACGATGGCTTCGCGGTAGACCTCAAAGTCGTGCGGTACGTCGCAGTCGACGAGCTCGACCTGCAATACCTGACCAGTGATGTCTCCAATGATGCAGTTCCCCGCCCGGATTGCGAATACCGAGATGAGATTTGGGCCCTCACCATCGATGGCTGGCTCTCCGTCGACAGCGGGGGCCTCCTCGGCAACGGTCGTCTCGGTGGCCACGGGATCAGTGGTCGCTGTGTCGCTGCTACTGCCATCGTTCGAGAACAGCTGGAGTGCAAGCCAGATGATGGCTCCGATCAGGACAAAGGAGGCGGCGATGCCGCCGATGATCGACCAGTTCGGGCCACCACTTTCGACCGTTGGTGCCGGTGAAGGTTCAGGTACGGCCAAGTCCACGACATCGGGTGGAGAGCTATTCGCTGGGCTAAGTCCAGTCTCTCCGCTAGTCGCGCCGGTGTCAGATGGCGTGCGCCATGCGTCTGTACGTTCGATCGGGGTGGTGGTCGGTGGCTCGTACGGTTGGAGCGGAACGGTGCCGAGGTCGGGAGCGCTAGCGTCTGGTGCACTCACGTCTGGTGCACTGACATCGGGGATCGATGGTGCTTCTGG
>CAYVHV010000015.1:22150-73680 GCA_964451305.1 uncultured Acidimicrobiales bacterium
CGTCTGGTGCACTCACGTCTGGTGCACTGACATCGGGGATCGATGGTGCTTCTGGGATGGCGGCCTCGGGCATTTGCACGTCGGGAATGATCGGCGACTGTTCGATCGGGGCAAAGGCCGGTGCCGGAGTCTCCATGGCTGGAGTATCGGGAGCGACGCCGGATGCAAATGGCGATGCCGATGGCTCGGCGTTCGTCCACTTCTCATCGGAGACGGTGGGGTCGGTTTCAACCGCCTGCCAGCCTCCCTGCTCTGCTGGGGTGTCTACGATCGGCGCTGCGGCTGTCTCGGCAACGGGCGTGGCTGGCACAACTGGCTCTGGCTCGAAGAACGGCTCAGGCTGGGTGAACGCTGGCGCGCCGACAACCGGCACATCTTCAACAACCGGCACATCTTCAACAACCGGCAGATCTTCAACAACCGGCACATCTTCAACAACCGGCACTGTGGCGACAGGGTCGACGGCGAGTGGCTGCGCAGCGATTGGTTCGATGACGACCGGGTCTGCCGCAACGATTGGTTCTGTCGGGACGATGGGCTCAAAGGCGATCGGTGCCGCCGCTACCTCAGGTTCGCTAACAACAGCTTCTGCAGCGACGACAGGCTCTACTGGTGCGACCGGCGCCGGCGTGACGGGCTCAAAGGTGATCGGCTGCGCCGTCGCGGCGGGCTCGACGACCGCAGGTTCGGCCGTGATTGCGTCGACGACGGGGGCAGGCGCGACGGGTGCGGGTTGCGTGGGCACCACTGGCGTCGGCTCGACCGGCGCTACCGGTGTCGCAGCGACGGCATTCGCTACAGGCGCAGCGGCTGCCGGGTCGGCTACAGGTGCAGCTGTTTCAGTTGTCGCATTGGTGATCTCGCCCTCATAGACGGCTCCGGACTCCGCATCTGCGGGGTACCACTTGCCATCGGAGGCCAACCACCAGCCGGGTCCTTGCCATACGTCACTCACGGTTTGTAGCGTAATCGCCGTTTCGTGAAGGTGTGAATCGATACGACGCTTTTCAGGACGGCGCGTGGCTGATCGACCTCCATCCGCGCGAGTGCACACCAGCGTGTGATCGGGAATTTGTTGACTAGCCTCGACCCGTGATCCTCGTAGATGCAACCGATCTGACCATGGCTCGGCCTGGCCGAGATCTTTTCCGCGATGTATCGATAACCATCTCTACCGGTGACCGAATCGGCCTTGTCGGGCTCAACGGCACGGGCAAGTCATCACTCATCGATGTCCTCATCGGAAATCGAGATCCGGAGTCCGGGACCGTTCGGCGAGGTCGCGATGTCCGGATCGCAGCACTCGATCAAAACCCCGACCTCGGTACGGGGACGGTCCGCGACGCCGTCGACCATGTCGACGGAGAGGCGTGGGAGATCGATGCGGTGCTCGGCAAGCTGGGCATGGATGGTCGTGCGGAGACCCCGGTCTCGCAGCTTTCGGGCGGCGAGGCAAAGCGCGTCGCTCTGGCACGAGCATTGGTGCATCCGAGCGATCTGCTCATCCTCGATGAGCCAACCAACCACCTCGACGTGGATGCCATCGAATGGCTCGAGTCGAAACTGTCCTCATATAAGGGCGGGCTGATTCTCGTAACCCACGATCGTCATGTGCTCGACCGCGTGACGAACAGAGTGCTCGAACTCGACCGTGGGAGCGCGTTTACTCATGAGGGTGGGTACGACGCCTACCTCGAAGGCCGCGCGCTGAGAGAAGCCCAAGCCGAACAAGCCGAGAAGGTGCGGGCCAACCTTGCTCGCAGCGAACTCGCATGGCTACGACGTGGAGCGCCTGCTCGAACAAGCAAAGCAAAGGCTCGTATTCGGACCGCGACCGAGTTGGTCAATGCTCGCCCTGACGCCGCGGCGCGAGAAGGGTCGTTAGATCTGTATTTCGGAACCCCACGGCTTGGGAACGATGTCGTCGAACTCCGGGGGATCAGCTTTGCCCATCCCGGCCACGACCCGTTGTTCTCCTCGGTCGACCTCGCGATCGACCCTCGTGAACGGCTTGGCATCGTTGGCTCGAACGGAGCTGGCAAGTCGACGCTGCTCGATGTGATCTCCGGAAAGCGTCGACCCACCGAGGGTTCGGTCGAGATTGGCTCGACCGTCCAGATGGAGCTCTTCGATCAGCGCGGGGTAGAGCTCAATCCGCAAAGCCGCGTGTGGGAAGCCGTCATCGATGCACCCAAGCCCGAGTGGCAGGACGTGCAGCTGATGGAGAGCTTCTGGTTCGATAGCGATGCGCAGTACGCGCCGATCGAACTCTTGAGCGGAGGCGAACGTCGTCGGCTGCAGCTGCTCATCACGCTCGCAAAAAAACCGAACGTGCTGTTGCTCGATGAACCCACGAACGATCTCGATCTGGACACGCTCCGGGTTCTGGAGGACTTCCTCGAGAACTACCCGGGCGCCGTCATTGTGGTCAGTCACGATCGAGCATTTCTCGAACGTACCGTCGACGATGTCGTCGTCTTCGATGGCGGCGGTTCGGTCAGCCGGCTGCCGGGGGGCTACGAGGCATACGATCAACTGCGCAGGACGAAGGGTGCAGCAAAAGGCTCGGGTAACAGACTCGAACAAACCGCGCCCAAGAACACCTCGGCTGCATCTGCAAAGCCATCATCGGGCCGCTCGCACAGCACCGTCCGCCACGAGCTGAAAGCCAACGAGAAGGAGATGGCGAAACTCGATACGCGGCAGAAGACGCTGACCGCCGAACTCGTTGCAGCTGGTGACGACCACGACGCGCTCTCGCGTATCGGTGCAGAACTCGGCGAGGTGACGAGCTGCATCTCCGAGCTTGAAGAACAGTGGCTCGCACTCAGCGAAGAACTTGAGGCCTAGCGCAGGAAACGAGGGCGTGAGGTTTCGGCCTCCGAGATCAACCTGGTCTCGGAGCCCTCGAGCGTCGTCGAGCGAAGCACCCAGTTGTTGTTCTCCCAGCTCGTGAACGCGATCTCCGCGCCATCGAGGGAGAACGTTGGGTTCCTCGCGCTACCCGTCACGAACGTGATCTGCTCGGCGTCTCCAGTTGCGGCGTTGGCTCTCCACAGGTTGAAGCCGTCGACGTCGCTCGAGGCATAGACGATGTGTTGACCATCCGGTGACCACGCTGGATCGTGCTGGAGGCCGATGCTTCCGTCGTTGAGGAACCGAAACTCGTGGCTTTCGACATCGAACAGGACGATGCGAGCGGGGTGTCCGTCACCGCCGGGGGTGTCGGCGACGGTGGCGACCGTTGCCCCGTCGGGGGACCAGGCCAGGCTCGAATAGCGAAACAGCGGGCACCAGTCCTCGCACAACGTTTCACCATTGCCTGTTTCATCGGTGATCCAGATCGTTCCGTGGCCCAGCTCGGCAACATCGGCATACGCCAGATGATCGCCATCGGGAGACCACGTTGGAAAGCGAATCTGGTGGGTCGATGCGGCGCGGAGTTCGGTCGCCTCTCCCCGGGCGGTGCACAGGCCAGCGCCATCGTGTTGGGGCTCGTGGTTCTGCGGATTACAGACGTAGGCAAAAGAGCCATCGGTCGGTGAGGGGACGATATGGATCGGGTTCTCACCAACGAGTGCCGCCGGAAGTGCGATAGGTTCGAAATCGGTCGGCCCAAACCGTTCGACGAGTTCTCCATCTGCAACGAAGGTGAGTCGTCCCGGACCGTTGCTCGCCGTCGCGCTCAGCTGAAGCGCAACGAATACCGCGGCCGTGCACAGGAGGAGCACGAACACCCGGCGACTGAACATGTCATCACCGTAGGCAACGACGACAAGAAAATCTTCTGGAGTGATTTCTGCCGCTCGACTGGAATCTTGTTGAAGGGAACGTACCCTAAGCGCCATGAGTGATTCGACCGCCGAGACGACCGACGAAAATAGCGAAGGCACAGCCGACGAGATCTCCGAAGAAAACACCACAACTTCTGAGAGCGCCAGCGCAGAAGGCGATGGCCTCGTCCTCAGCGTCACCGACGCAGCGATGGTGAAGGTGCTCGAAATTCGCGATGGTGAAGACGACGCAGAAAACACTGGTCTGCGAGTGATGATCGTTGGCACCCGTGGCGTCGAATTCGACTACGACCTGTCGCTTGAGACGGTCAGCGAAGCCGACGACGATGCGCTCGTCTACAAGATCGACGATCTCAGCATCATCATCCCGGCCGATAGCGTCGATGACATGGCGGGCTCGACCCTCGATATTCCATCGAACCCAATGCAGGGTGGGCTTGTAATCCGCAACCCGAACCGCCCGCCGGTTCTCGCTCCAGAAGACATCGAACTCACCGGCACGATTCCCGAGAAGGTCACCCAGCTTCTCGACCTCAGCATCAACCCGGCGCTCGCAGCGCACGGCGGCTTTGCAAGCTTGGTAAAGGTCGAAGCTGACTCGATCGTGCACGTCCTCATGGGTGGCGGCTGTCAGGGCTGCTCGATGAGCGCAATGACACTCAGCGAAGGCATCAAGACCGCAATCGTCGATGCCATCCCCGAGGTCACTGAAGTCATCGACGCAACCGATCACTCTCAAGGTGAGAACCCCTTCTACAGCTAGAGCCTCCCAGCGCGAGTGCTGAAGCATTCAGTGTTATTCGAATGCTGAAACATTCCTAAGGAATCTGCGGTGGTGCTTCAGCAAGCTCTCACTTCTGGTCGTTAGTGTTTGGCCATGTCTGCAAGCGCCCCGATCCAATCCAACGATGGACCCGCCCTTCTCGTCGTCGAGGATGATCGAGGGGTGCGCGAGTCGTTGGAGGTAGTGCTTCAGGTTCAGGGGTATGACGTCTCTGGAGTAGAGACAGGTGAAGAGGCACTGCGCACACTGGTCGATCGAACGGCGAGCGACGCCCCGATCGACCTGATCATCCTCGACATCAACCTCCCCGGGATCGATGGTGTCGAGACCTGCCGACAGTTGCGGTCGAACGGCCACGGTGGACCTGTACTGATGCTCACCGCGCGTCAAGAGGTCGCGGACAAGGTCAAAGGTCTCGATGCAGGTGCCGACGACTACCTGCCGAAGCCGTTCGCTCTCGATGAGCTTCTCGCCCGAGTACGTGCGCTGCTACGAGCGTTCGCCGTCGAATCGGGTGGTGTGCAGAATGGCCAGATGGTCCTCGGCGACTTGATGCTCGACCAGAGCACTCGTCAGGCCTCACGCGACGGGAACCACATCGAGCTGACGAAGATCGAGTTCGACCTTCTCGCTTTACTGGTCGAAAACGAAAACCGAGTTTTGAGTCGAGACGACATCATGATGGAGATCTGGGGGTACGAAGAAGATGTTGCCTCCAACACCCTCGAGGTGTTCATCTCCGGAGTCCGCAAAAAGCTTGAAGCGAACGGCGGCGAGCGACTCATCCATACAAAACGAGGCGTCGGCTACATGGCGCGGGTGCCTCGGTGAGGCTTCAAGCTCGACTCGCGCTCGCAGTTGCTCTTGCGGCTGCGATCGCGATCTTGGTGATGGCGACTGCGTTTTGGGTGCTCGGTGCTCGCCAGCAACGCCAAGTGATCGATGATCAGTTGCTGACCGCCGTGTCTCAACCCCGAGAGTTCTTGCCGGAGGTCAATGGCCGCGGTGGACGTCGTGACGGCTTCGGTGGAGTGTTCGAAGACGACGATGTACTGGACAGGCTGTTCACCCGGATTCGTCTCGTTGGACCGGGCGGCGATGTGCTGATCGACGACGGCCTCCCACCGGTCGATGTCTTCGATGTTCCGAACGCTCAGCTGTTGACGATCGAGATCGACGGTGAACGCTTTCGTATGGCGGCTGCACGCGTTCGAGCGAATTCACCCAACGATGGAGTTCTTCAGCTCGCGATCAACATCGAAGATAACGAAGCGGGGTTGGCCCGGTTTCGCGTGCAGCTGATCGTCGCAAGTGTTCTCGGCATCGCGCTCGCTGCAGTGTTCGGATCTCTTGTCGCTCGACGCTTGAGCTCGCCGATTACGACGGTCGCAGCCGCCGCCCGAGAGATGGCGGGGAGCCGCGAGATTCCATCACCGATTCACGTCGACCGAAATGACGAAGTTGGAGAGTTGGCCACGTCGTTCAACGACATGCTCTCCGCACTCGAGCTCAGCCGAGCACAACAACATCGCCTCGTCGCCGACGCGAGCCACGAGCTACGTACGCCGTTGACCAGCCTTCGGCTCAAGATCGATCTGCTCGACGCAACCCCTGACCTCGATGCAGCGCAACGCCAGAGCTTGCTCGCGGATTCGGCGACCGAAGTCGAGCAGCTCGGCGACCTCGTGGCCGAGCTGGTCGATCTCGCGACGGACCCGACCGGGGTCGAGGAACAACCGGTCGAGCGTTCACTCGGTGAACTGGCCGCCGAGGTAGCGGCGGTGCAGGCTCGTCGAAGCGGTCGCGAGGTCACGGTGCTTGGCGCGGATGGATCCGAGGTATTCATGCTGCGTCCGAAGATGGTGACGCGAGCGATCTCAAACATCATCGATAACGCCATCAAGTACTCACCCGTTGGCTCGCCGGTCACCGTCGTCGTCGAGGGTGGTCGAATACAAGCCCAAGACCGAGGCCCCGGAATCCCGCCTGCCGATCTCCCGCACGTCTTCGATCGATTCTTTCGCTCGTCTACCGCACGCACCCGACCCGGCAACGGTATTGGTTTGGCGATCGTTCGCCGCGTCGCTGAAGCCCACGGTGGCGAGGTGTGGGCGAAGAACACCGACGATGGGTCCGGCGCGATCGTCGGGTTCTCCGTACGGGCGAGCTAGTCCCCGGTTCGTCCTACGATTCGCTATCGACTGGTGGCGACCGCGGTGTAGCACATCTCATCGGCGGTACCTTCGGCCCACACGATGTAGCGGCTCTCTTCGTCCGCTGGCCACAGCGCTCGATCCCACCCGCACTCGAGACGCAGCTCATCTCCGGGCTCGAACACGAGCTCTTCATCTGGGTAGTACCCGAGCTGCCATTCGAAGTTCCAGCGGTCCATGTCGATGAGGACGCGCTCTTCTGGAGTGTCTGGGTTGAGGGTGAGACGGTAGGTGGTGCCGAGCTCGTGCATGTGCGGCCAGATCGATACGACCTCGCCGTCGGGAGCGTCGATGTCGCACGAGGACTGTGCAACGCCGTCGGTGAAGTGGGCAAAGTCTTCGGGAGTAACCCCACATTGGCCGTTGATGAGCGCAGGGATGAAGGTCGATTCGAACCCGAACTCTTCGGCCACTCGCTCGATGGCGACGTCTCGATCGCAGCCCGGTCCACTCTCGAACGACGCACACGGGATCTCCGCTGGGCCGAGGAGGATGCTCGTGTTGACCGAGCCGAGCGTGCCACCCGCCGCCGTGACATCGTCGTCGCTCGCATACTCGATGGCGAGACCGGAATTGTCGGGGAGCAGCTCGCCGTCGTAGTGGTAGTGCCACTGAATGATGAAGAAATCCTCAGCGTTCACCTGCAGGCCGGATCCTTCGGGGAGCGTGATCGGTCCGGTGCCCGGCGCCCATGCCGCGACTTGGTTTGCGAATCCGTCCGAGAGGCGAGGGATGGTTTGACATTGCCAGCCGGGAAGATCGTCTTGTGCCGAGAGGTCATCGACGATCGCTCGATCTGCAGCGGTGCCGAGGAAGACCACGCCATGGTGCAGTACTCGTGTTTCGTCCGGGCGAACTTCGAGTGATGTAACCCATTCGTCTTGGGTCTGTCCGGTCTCGATGACCCGGCATCGGTAGTCGTCTCGGAGCTCCCCCGTGCCGGTGTAGGCACCGTCGGGGTAGAGCACGACGTCTTCGTCGATCGGTGGGAAGGCCTGGTTGGTTGCGGTCAGTGGAGTCGACGGGTCGACGTCGAGGGAGCCGCCTTCGGCCGCCCAGTCGATGATGGTCTGACGGTCTTCGTCACTCATCGAGAGGTCGTACTGGAACGAGACCTCTTGGAGACCCGACAGCGGCCATGGTGGCATCTCGCCCTGTTCGACCCGGAACGCAGCAAACTCGGCGATGTTGGCGATCTCTTCGACCGTGTCCATCACCAGGTGTGTAGTGCCCGGTCCAGTGCCTGAATGACACGACACGCAGTTCTGCTCGAGGATCGGTTGGATGTCGTTGGCGAAGGACACCTGAGCTCCGAGCCCGGCGGAGGCTTCGCTGGTCGTCGTCTCGTCGGCCCCGTCGCCCGGAGCGGATTGTTCGACACCACCATTCGACGGTTCAGCGGTGGATGTGTCATCCACTGTGCTGCTGCATGCAGCGAAGAGCAGAGCCCCAAGCGCTGCACTTCCAATCAAGGACTTCGCACCGACGCGATCCAAGAACATAGATCTCATACTAGGACCATCGGCAGAACCTTCTTCCGCGGGAGGCCGCAGGTGCGTTCCCGCCGCGTTCTTTCGCTCGGTGGTCAGCTAGCCGAGGAGAAGTTCGGTCACATCGGCTGGGGTCACGGCGATCGCATCAGCGTTCGCGGTCATGAGTTCTTCGATGGTGCCGAAGCCCCATGCTGCTCCGATCGCTGTTGCCTCGATCGCTTTCGCTGCGTCGATGTCGGTGCCACGGTCGGCAATCACCGCGATGCCGTCAGGTGCCGGATCGATCGACGCGAGCAGGTGCTCGATGATCTGGACTTTCGATGTGCGGGTACGTTCGCGATCCGAACCGGCGACGGACACGAAATGATCCGCAATTTCGAGCCGACCCACGATGCGCTCAGCCATGGCTTCGAGTTGGTTTGAAGCAACGCCGATGCGCCAGCCTGCATTTGTGAGTGAACCCAAGAGCACCTCGATCCCGGGGTACAGCGCGTCCTGAAGACCAGCGAGCGGGCGTCGCTCTCGATAGTGCTGTTGCGCTTCGGTGGCGACCGTGTCAGGAACCTCGATCGCCGCATAGATCTCGGCGACAGGGGAGCGAACGAGTTCCGATTGGTCGAGACCGCTGGCCGTCACCAACTCGTCGAAGTCGAGGCCCACTTTGCCGAGCGAGTAGCGGTGGCATGACATCAGCCCGGGGACTGGATCGGTGAGCGTGCCGTCGAGATCAAAGATGGCGAGCGGCGTCGCTTCGGGATCGATCGGAGGTTGCCCGTCGTGTGCGTTCTGCATGGCCATGACGCCAGCCTAGGAGTCCAGCCGCTCAGCCTCCGGGAGGCTACGGGGTAGCCTGCGGATATGAACGCCGAACATGATGGCCAGTCCGAGTTGAATTCGACTGGAGGGGCGCTTTCTGGCGTTCGGGTGCTCGACCTATCCCGTGTGCTCGCCGGGCCGCTCTGCACCCAGATCCTCGCCGACCTCGGAGCCGAAGTCATCAAGGTCGAGCGACCGGGCACTGGAGACGACACTCGTGCCTGGGGGCCGCCGTGGCTAGCTGACATCGACGGTGAGCAGACTCGCGAGGCTTCGTACTACTTGTGTGCGAACCGTGGCAAGCGCTCGATCACCGTCGACATCACGAAACCGGAGGGTCTCGATGTCGTTCGCTCGATGGCGCTACAAAGCGATGTGGTCGTGGAGAACTTCAAGGTGGGAGGACTGGCGAAACGGGGCTTGGACTACGAGTCGATCTCCTCGCTGAAACCGGAGATCATCTACGCATCGATCACCGGGTTTGGCCAAGACGGACCGATGGCGAGCCAACCGGGATACGACTACCTCGCGCAAGCCATGAGCGGGTTGATGAGCGTGACGGGTCGAGCCGACGGCGAACCCGGAGCCGGACCGCTGCGCACCGGCGTTGCGATCACCGATCAAGCCTCAGGGCTATATACGGCGATCGGTGTGCTCGGGGCGCTCTTCCACCGTGAACAGACCGGGCGTGGTCAACATGTCGACGTCTCCCTGCTGGACTCTGGGATGGCGCTATTGATCAACCAAGCGCTCAGCTACTTCGTTGGCGGAGCGGTTCCGCAACGAACGGGTGAATGGCACCCAAGCCTCGCGCCATACCAACCCTTCGACGTCTCCGACGGTCGAGTGGTCATTGCGGTTGGGAACGACGGTCAGTTTGCGCAGCTCTGCGACTGGCTCGGTGTTCCCGAACTGATAACGGACCCGCGTTTTGTGCACAACCCCGATCGCAATGCTCACCGAATTGAGCTCGCTGGGTTGCTGCAGACACAGTTTCGTTCGAAGACTCAGGCAGAAGTGCTCGATGCGTTGCCGGACCTCGGAGTCCCGTCGGCCAAGATCAACAACATCGCCGAAGCCTTCGACGAGCCACAGGCCAAACACCGCGGCGGCCGGATCGACCTGCCACACTCGCTCGCTGGCACCGTGCCCGGGATCGCGAGCCCGATTCACCTGTCAGAGACCCCGGTGACATATCGATCTGGGCCACCAACGCTCGGCGAACACACCGACGTCGTGTTGTCCGAGGTGCTCGGGATGAGCGCTGAAAACATCGCGGCGCTCCGCAATGCCGGCGCGGTGTAGCCAACGATCAACAACCAGTATTGGTTGACCGATTTCTCTGTCGATTGACCGGGCGGCGAGAGCTCCACAACTAACGTTTACGCCATGTTCGGAACAAGCAGCAACGTGATAATCACGACACTGGGTTCGGTCATCATGCTCGGAGTCCTGAGCGTTCTATTCATCAACGCGGTTCCTGACCCGGCTGGATCACCGGTTATCGCGGTTGCGCCAGCGACTGATCCCATGTTCCGACTCGTCGGTGTTCCAGCCTCGTCCGATGCCGAACCGGTCGAGTTTCGGGCGCGCCTGCTCGGGAGTCCGTCGCAGCAGACGCGCTCCGCGCTGCTCGCGTTCACCGGCGACACACTCGCCCACAGTTCCGTCGTCACGCAGGCTCGTGAGAACGCATCGGGGACGACGCGCGAGTATGACTTCGCGCCGATGTTCGACGCCGTCGCCCCCTATATTTCTGCTGCGGACCTTGCGATCTGTCACCTGGAAACACCGTTGTCACCGGACAACACCGATCTCGCCGGATTCCCCACCTTCAACGTGCCCCGGGAGATGGCCACAGGTTTGCGCGACTCGGGATATGACGGGTGCACGACCGCATCGAACCACAGCCTCGACCGCCGGCCCGTCGGAGTCTCCAACACCCTCGACGTGCTCGATCAAACCGGCCTCGGACACAGCGGTATGGCTCGTGACCAAGCGGAGTTCGACGAGGTGACGCTGTACGACGCCAACGGCATCACCGTGGCGAGCCTGAGCTACAGCTACGGGTTCAACGGTTTCCGTGAACCGACGGAGACGCCATGGCTCGTGAACGAAATCGATGTCGACGAGATCGTGGCCGAGGCGAATCGAGCTCGCGATGCGGGAGCTGAATTTGTTGTGCTGTCGCTGCATTGGGGCGACGAGTACCGCCACGCTCCGAGTGAGTTTCAGCTCGAAAACGCGGAGGCGCTCGTTGCCGCCGCTGACATCGACCTGATCATTGGCCACCACGCACACGTCGTGCAGCCGATCAGCGTGGTCGACGGCGTGCCGGTCGTGTTCGGCCTCGGCAACATCCTGTCGAACCAGAGTGAAACCTGTTGCGCGATCGGCGCTCAGGACGGCGTCGTCATGCTCGTCGACATCCACGAGTCGTTCGTTGACGGCGGATCGGTCTTCTCGACATCGTTCGGTTACGTCCCCACTCGGGTCGACCGCACCGACTTCACGATCGTTCCTGTCATCGATGCGGTGGCCGACGCTGTCGCCGGTCTCGTCGAACTCGACACTGTGTCGCGAGATTCCTACATTGCCTCTCGGGAACGAACCGCCGACGCCCTCAACCTGTTCGGCAACGAGGTCGGCATCGTCGAAGTCACGAGTGCTCAGTAGTCAGCAAAGCGCTGGGCATCTTCAAGATTCTCGATTAGCCGACGCCCCTGAGGCTCTGAGCGGTTTTCGATCACGTCATCACCTACAGAAATCCGGATACAGATAGCCCCATTCGCGCTACCAGCGCGTGCTGAGGAAGTGGGCGATTTCGTCCACGGCTGCTTGGCTTGCATCGATGACACCGACCTGAGTGAAGAAGGTGTGGACGAGCCCGTCGTACTGGATGTACTCGACGTCGATTCCCGCTTCGCCAAGCGCGTCGGCATAGTCCTCGCCTTCATCTCGCAGCGGGTCGTACTCGGCCGTCATCACGATCGCTGGCGGCATGCCGGTGGGGTCGGCGAGTAGCGGCGAACAGCGAGGGTCATGACGGTGTTCGACATCGGGCACGTACTGGTCGTAGAACCAGCCCATGGCTGTCGTGGTGAGAAGGTACCCCTCGGCATTGTCGTGCAGCGATCCAACGGTCTCGCGGGTCGCGTGTGTCGCAGGGTAGACGAGCGCCTGCGCGCTGATTCGTGGACCGTCCACACAGTCGAGAGCGGTGACCGCAGCGAGGGTTCCGCCCGCGCTATCGCCACACACCGCAAGACGGCTACCGTCCACGCCGATCTCGGCGCCATTGGCAGCGACCCATTTGGTTGCCGCCGTACAGTCGTCGGCTGCGGCGGGGAAGAGGTGCTCGGGGGCGAGGCGATAGTCGACCGAGACCACGGTCGCAGCCGTTGCCTCACACAACGCACGGCACACCACGTCATGGGTGTCGATCGTGCCGATGACCCAACCGCCACCATGGAAGAACATCAAGGCAGGGGTCGGAGTGCCATCAGCTGTTGCGGGGCCGGTGCCGACCGGCCGATAGATCCGGATACCCAGCTCGCCCCCAGGGCCAGGGATAGTCCGCTCAGCTACCTCACCGACCGCCGGGCTCACCGGAAGCTCAGCCGATCTCAAGTTGTAGAGGCGGCGGGCGTCAACAGGTGACAGGGTCTCGATCGGGGGAAGCTCTGCCTCGGTAGCAGCGGCGATCAGGAGTTCAGCTTGAGGATGTAGCGCCATATAGACGGTCTACAAGGCTCGCTCGAACGACACAGAATCAGGCGGCGAAGAGTTGGATGTCTGAAACTCGCTCGGGTTTGAGCAGAACCGCTGCGAGACTGTGGGTATGGCACAACCGCGGGCGATGTTCAAAGCTGCTGACGCAGCGAACGATGACTCGTTCGCCGGTGCTGACTGGGGTCTATTCGTCGGAGTGTCGCTCATTTGGGGATCGAGCTTTCTTCTCATTGCAGAAGCGCTCGAAGGGTTGACGCCGGGCACGGTGACCTTGGGTCGCGTGGGTATCGGTGCCGTCACGCTTCTCCTCATCCGCGCCGTTCGGGGCGGCGCCAAGCCAATCGAACGCGAGGACTACGGATCGGTCTTTCTGCTTTCGTTGCTCTGGGTAGCGGTGCCGTTCACGCTCTTTCCGCTCGCTCAAGAACACATCAACTCTGCGGTCACCGGTTTGCTCAATGGAGCCACGCCAGTCTTTGCCGGAATCGTCTCCGCAGCATTGGTGAAGGTGGCGCCCAAAGGCTTACAGCTGGCCGGAATCGCGGTCGGTTTCATCGGCATCGTGCTGATCAGTCTTGGATCGAGCGGAGGTGGCTCGACCGAACTTCGCGGCGTGGTCATGGTGCTCGCCGCAACGGTTTGCTACGGGTTTGCGGTCAACCTCGCCTCGCCGCTGCAGGCAAAGTACGGTCCGATCAACATCATGACCGTCATGTTGAGTCTCGCGACGCTCTGGGTTACCCCGTTTGGCCTGTGGGCGATCGGCGACAACGAATGGTCGCTCGGGCCGATCGCTGCGGTCATCTTCCTCGGAGCCGTCGGTACGGGCCTCGCCTACTGGATCATGGCGACCCTGGTCGGACGAGTGGGCAGCGTGCGAGCATCGTTTATCACGTACCTCATCCCGGTTGTGTCGCTCACACTTGGGGTGCTGCTGCGCAATGACACCGTGACCGCGTTGGCCATCGTCGGCGCCGCTATCACGATCGGTGGCGCCTTTATGGCCTCGCGAGCCAAGACCAGGTCGGCCTAGGTCAGGTCGACCGAGGTCAGGCGGTCTCTCACGAACGCAAGGCGTTCGGTTGGAGCGAGCTTCGGAACCGCGATGGGTTCGTATCCGCGCTCTCGGTATACATCGAACATGTGCTGATGCACCGCCCTTTGGTACTGCTCATCTTCGACACGTTCAGCGTCATTCTCCCACCCAACCGGATCGAGTATAAAGACCGCCGCGTACCGGTGAGCACGCGCAGCCTCGCCCAAACCAGGAGTGAGCGGGAGTGACTCGGTTCGATGAAAGGCAATGTTGCACGGCAACCCGTACTCGAGGAATACACGGTCGACGGGGTTGAGCCGTCGCTCGGCTGTGAGCATGGCTTCGAGCACTCGTGGTTGGAAGTCGTCAGCGAAGCGAAACTCTTCAGCGTCACGACCAGATGCGACGACTTCGGCAATGAGGTCTCGGGTGCTGTCGCCCGATGTTGACTCGCCGTCGGCGGCGAGAAGGTCGAGCAGCGTGGTCTTTCCCGACGAAGGTGGCCCGGTGATGACCACCCATCTGGTTTCGACCGGAGCGTCAGGTGGAGAGGCCGTGGTCACGTGCCGAAGTCCCGAACCGCGTCGATGAAGAACTGCGTGGACAGGGCCATCGATTCGATATCGATTCGCTCGTCGTTGCCATGGAAGCGATCGCTGTAACTGATGGCGTCGAGTGACGGACTGAACAGGCCTGCGCCGTAGGCCACCTTGCCATGCTCGCGGTAGACGCGGCTATCGGTGAACCCGACGATCAGGTGCGCGGCGACATCGGCGGTGGGGAAGGGTTTGGCGACCGCACGCTGCATCGATTCCCACAACGGCGTGTTCGTCTGGCTCATCGATGATGGGTAGGCGAGCAACGTCTCGACCTCCACGGCATCGGCGAGGTCACCGAGCGCGGCTCGCAGGTGTGCATCGACCTCTTCGGGACCCTCACCAGGAAGGGTGCGAATGTCGACCTCGATCTCGATCAAGTCGGGAATGATGTTGGATTTCTGTTCGCCGGGGGCGTTCACGACGTTCGGAGACATCGTCGTGTGCGTACAGCTATAGAAGTGGCTGGCCACTCCAGGAAACGGAAATTCTTCCAAGTACTCGTTGATCGCTCCGGGGTCGAGCAGTGCTGCGGTCGTCTCTTCGTCGAACCCAAACGACGCGACCTGACCTCTCCAGAGCTCGGAGAACTTTGGCTGAGGTCGGTACTCGGCGAGTCGCTGCACGACGGCGGCAGCTCGCACGAGAGCGTTGTCACTGCGAAAGGGTCGCGATCCATGACCGGGAGTTCCGCGCACCCGGATACGCCGCCATTCGATGCCTTTCTCACCGACGTTCATCATGATCGACGGCGTTTCAGGATTGCCGAGGTGGATGCCACCGCTTTCGGTCAGCACGTAGTCGGCCTCGATCGCATCCCACTCATTTTGGGAGAACCACTCGGCTCCGACGGTCGAACCAGCTTCCTCGTCGGCAACTCCAAAGAAGATGATGTCGCCCTTGGGGGTGAAGTTCGTGTCTGCGAGATGTCGGAACGCGACGGCCATCGACGACGTGATGTTCAACATGTCGACGGCGCCACGGCCCCAGATTTCACCGTCGATGATCTCGCCACCGAACGGGTCGTGGGTCCAGCTATCAGCGCTGACGGGCACGACATCGGTATGGCCCATGAGGCACAGGCTCGGCGCGTCGGGGTCTGACCCTTCGATGCGAGCCACCACCGACGCTCGGTCCGGGTACGGCTCATAGGTCTGAACATCGAGACCCGTGCCCTCGATGACGTGGCGAAGCACGTCGGCGTTACGGCTTTCATGACCCGTATCTTCGGTGCCGTCGTTGACGCACTCGTTGCGGATCATGACCTGCAGCAGCTCGATTGCCTCTCGAGTCAGTGCTGACTCGCTATGTAGCGCGTCGGTTTCAGCCATGGGACCGAACCTAACGCACGGGCGAAAGTGAAATCGACTCCGGTTCGTTTGTCGCCGTGAGCAACGCTCGAACGTTAGCTCTCGGTGATCTCGACGCTAATCAGCTGTTCGCCGCGACTCGTTGGCGCAGCAGGATCTCGAAGGTCGACCTCAGCAAAGATTGCGTCGCCGTCGATGACCTCGCCGAACACGGCGTGCATTCCGGTCAGGAAGTCGGCCGCTTCGAAGGTGATGAAGAACTGGCTGCCGTTGGTGTTTGGTCCCGCATTGGCCATCGCGAGGAGTCCGCGGCGGTCGATGTCGGTGAGGGCGCTTTGCTCATCATCGAAGTTGTAGCCCGGGCCGCCAGCGCCAGTGCCGGTCGGATCGCCGGCTTGGGCCATGAACCCTTCGAGCACACGATGGAAGGTCGTCGCGTCGTAGTACCCGTCTCGCGCCAAGGCAACGAAGTTGTTCACGGTGATGGGAGCGGTCTCCTCGAACAGGTCGATGGTGAACTCGCCGTCGGTCGTGGTGATCACGGCCTGATAGTCGACACCGTCTTCGAGGACGTTGGGTGGGGCCGCCGCGTACACGCCGTCGCGAACGGCGGGGTCGACGCCAGAAAGTGCTCCGACACCAGCCCACGGCTCGAAGTCGTCTGGAAGCTCTTCGGCGAGGCCCGAGCTAAATGCTTCGGTGCATTCGGCGAGCAGTTCCATGATTTCTGTGCTGTCACCTTCTTGGAGGATGAACGTTCCCCAGAACGCGAGGACGGAATCGTCGTCGAGGCCATCGGCAATGCATTCACGGTCGACAGTCACTGCGAATCCCTGTTGTGCTTCGCCTTGGAAACTGATCTGTTCGGCGAGATCTTCGGTGGTGACGCAGGTGGTGACCGCATCGAAGGTGAGTTGCGTTGCGCCTTCGGGAATCTCGAACCCGACCAGAAGCGCAGACAGGCCGGTGTAGGCGAGGTCTCCGTTTGGTTCGGCGGTGATCTGACCACCGATGCACGTGCGGAACTCGTCGGCGCCCGCATCCTCGAGCACGGACAAGCCAGCGAGTGAATCGAGGAGCGTGTCCTGATCGATGCACTCGTGGGTGTTCACAGCGAGGGCAGTGAATCCCTCCGGTTCGAGAACGTACCCCTGGGTGCCAAAGCCATTGAATACTTCGGTCAGCTGCGAATCGCCTTCGCTGTTGTCGACCAAGCAGGTGAGCTCTTCGCCAGCCGGGGGTACTCCGGTAAGTGCGAGGACAAGGTTGGTGACCGACTCAGGATCGACGGGACCCGTCAGGTCGGGGAGGGCACCGTCTACACCCTCGAGAGCCGAAGGTTCAACGTTGGACTCGGTGTCGTTTGTGTCCTCGCCACCGGAGTCACCGGCGGCTGCGTCGGTGGCATCGCTACCGCCACACGCCGAGATGATGAGTGCGAGTCCAAATAGGGCAGCCGCGAGAGCGCGGAAACGGTTCTTAGCCATCGAATAGCTATAACAGGCCGGAGGCAAAACACCTCGGACGTGTGACTACTTCTATGCCTCTACTTACCTCTGCTTCAGCCTTCTGAACAGGCTCTGGGCGCCGCTAAAAGCTGAGGACGAGGATCAACAGGGTGAGCGCCACCACAAAGGCGACGGCGATGACCCCGTACAAGATCTGATCGGTCCGTCGTTTCGCTGCATCTGGATCGATCGCTTCCTGAGCCTCGATCGACGCACCCGCCTGTCGAAGGGCGTCGACGACACCGTCGATCGTCTTGCCGGTCGTGTCGACGGCGGTGAACTTGCCGTAGGCCTCGCTTCGCTCTGCCATCAGCGACTCGATCGTGGCAGCCACGTCATTCGAGTCCGCCAACAGCGGCCGTCCCTCGACGCCATCGGCGAGAACTCGCTCGTGGATCTCGGCGGCGTCAGCGGTCAGTGTGTAGACCTGCGCACCGAGGAAGGCGACCACGTTGTCGTGGTCGAGCAGTGTGCCCCCGCCCGTGGCGATCACCTGATTGCGTTTCGGTGCGAACTCGGCGACCGTCTCGCGCTCGATGGCTCGGAAGCGTTCCTCTCCGCCGTTGGCGAAGATCTCGGGAATGCTGCCATGTTTGGCGGTGATCTCGGCGTCGAGATCGACGAACGTGCGGCCGGTGATCGTGGCGATTCGTCGACCGACGGCGCTCTTTCCGGTCGCCATAAAGCCGGTCAGGACGATGTTGGGGCTGAGCGGATCGGACACAGGCTCCAAGTTATGCGGCACGGACCCACGACGTGTCGATACCGGATGCTTCGCTCATCGGCTCAGACGTCGGCTCGAAGAGCGATCGATCTCGTGCCGACCTAGTCGGGCTGGTCTTCGCGGGCGCTTTCGACCACAGAAACAATGCCTGCCGCGTCGAGTCCGTAGCGGGACAGGATCGTCGCTGGCTTGTCGTGTGGGATGTAGGCGCGCGGCATGCCGAGTACACGAATCTCGCAACTCGACGCGTCGGCTCCGATCGAGTGCATGTAGGACTCGATCTTGTCGCGGAAGCCATCTCCGGCACCGCCATTGCGCAATCCATCTTCGATCGTGATGACCAGCGAATGGCCTGCTGCACTCTCGATCATCTCGGGGTCAGGCGGCGACACCACCCGGGGATCCCAGACGGTCGATGAGATTCCCTTTGCCTCTAACAATTCGGCGGCCTCGGTTGCCTCCGCGAGCATCTTGCCGACCCCGATGATGCAAACATCGGTTCCCTCACGAGCCTTTCGAGCATGCAACCCAACACCGACTTCGCGTTCGGTGACAGATGGCGCGGCTTGTTTCGTCCAGCGGATCATCGCTGGCCCATCGGTACAGAGATCGACGGCGTCGCTGAGCTGCACTTGAAGTTCTTGGTAGCTCGACGGTGCAAAAACCGTCATGCCGGGCACCTTTGTAAAGAGCACCATGTCGAGCAGTCCGTGGTGTGATGGTCCGTCGTCGCCGGTGACGCCGGCCCGATCGAGACAGAAGATGACCGGCTGGCGGTGGAGGCCCACATCGAGGTTGACCTGGTCGAACGCTCGCGTCATGAACGTTGAGTACACGGCAACGACGGGGCGCAGGCCGCCCATGGCCATTCCGGCAGCGGCGGTGACGGCGTGCTGTTCGGCAATACCGACATCGAAGGTGCGATCGGGGAAGCGCTCGCGAAAGGGGAGCAGACCCGTCGAGTCGGGCATCGCCGCGGTGATCGCAACCAGCTCGGGATGCTCCTCGGCCTTTTTGATCAAGGTCTCGGTAAAGGCTTGGGTGTAGCTTCCCGCCTTGATACCGGACGTGTCGTGCATGTTCTTGATCGGATCGTTCTCCGCCGGAGCGTAGCCGCGACCCTTTTGGGTGAGGACGTGAACCACGGTCGGTCCGTCGAACTCATTTGCGTTCCGTAGAGCTGCTTCGAGGCCTTCGATGTCGTGACCATCGAATGGGCCGAGGTAATGGACACCAAGGTTCTCAAAGAACGCAGGCGGTTCCCACATGTGCCGGATCGCAGCTTTCGTCGCGTGGATCGAACGCTCGAGGTGATCGCCGACCCACGGAATGTTCTCGGCGATCTGTTCCATCTTTGCCTGACGGCGCATATAGACCGGGTTGGAACGGATCTTGACGAGCGAATCGGTGAGTAGCGATACCGTCGGGGCGTACGAACGTCCGTTGTCGTTCAAAACGATCGTGACGTTGCTCTTGGAGTGGCCGAGGTTGTTAATTCCCTCATATGCCATGCCGCCGGTGAGTGCCCCGTCACCGATGACCGCAATGATGCGACGCCCGGATCCAGCGTCTGATGCTTCAGCGGTCGCGAGACCATGGGCGTAGCTCAGAACGGTCGATGCATGACTGTTCTCGATCCAATCGTGCGGGCTCTCTTCCCGAGATGGATAGCCGCTGATGCCGTCTGGCTGACGGAGCCCCTCGAAGGCGGAAACTCGACCGGTCAACATCTTGTGGACATACGTTTGGTGTCCGGTATCCCACAACATGATGTCGTTCGGCGAGTCGAATACGCGGTGGAGCGCAATCGTGAGTTCTACCGCACCAAGGTTTGAGCCGAGATGGCCGCCGGTCTTTGAGACCGAAGCGACGATCAGCTCACGGATCTCTTCGCAGAGCGCGCTGAGTTGCGCATGGGTGAGCGCATCAAGATCGCTCGGACCGGTAATGGTCGACAGCAACATCACTGCTCACGATAGCCCCAGATGGCTAAAGAGGCCCGATGTAGTGGGCAGAGCTTCTCACGACCACGATCGGCCCGGCGTACAAATGGGTCAATCTCGGACAGGCCGATGCGGAAAATGTCCACATTGAATCGATTGGAGTGAAAATTTGAGACGTACGAATAAGTCAGGAACAACCTGTGGGTTGGGGATAACCAGTTGTGGAGAGGTGGTTCTCTAAGAGGTACGCAAGAAAGGTATAAGCCCATGCTCAACGGATCCATCACATATGTGCTCGTGATCATTTGGGGTGTCTGGGTTCTCCGCGGCGACCGAATCGATCGTGAATCACCTGCGAAGGTCCTCGTCTCGCTCGTGTTCACCTTCTATGTGTCACGTCTGATCGCCGCGACCTTCTTCCCGTTCCCAATCGAGGGATTCGTTCTCGAACAAGGGCGAGCCCTCAGTGAGTCCGGGTTTGGGCCCGGCAACAACTTCGTTCCGTTCTATACGGTCGCCGACGCTGCCGGCTCCGCCCAAACGTTCATTAACCAGATCGTTGGCAACTTCATCCTGTTGTTCCCGCTCGGCTTTCTCGCACCGCTGCTCTTCACCCGCTTTACTAACAAGATGCAGGCTGTCGGGCTGGTGATCGCGACCACCCTCGGAATCGAACTGTTGCAACTCGGGATCTCAACGTTGCTCGGGTTTACCTATCGCTCCTTCGACGTCGACGACCTCTGGCTGAACGCCGTAGGCGGCATCTTCGGCGTCGTCGTGAGTTCGCTGGTCTTCGGGAAGGCGACGTGGCTACGTCGACATGGTGAGCCAGCGCAGTCGCCACGATCGAACGCATCTACAGATTCGCGAGAAACCGTTCCTTATCGATCTGGACTCTGATGATCCGACCGGTCCCGACGAGCATCCCCATGCCATGGGCTTCGGCATCAAAGACCAAACGCCGGCCCTCGATCCGCACGAGGGTGGCGTGGGCGTTGATCTCGGTTCCGACGCCGGTGCCATGAAGGTGGTCGAGGTTGATCCGAAGTCCGGCGGTGATAATGCCCTCGGGCAACTGGTCTTTGAGCGCCGCCATCGTCGCTTCTTGCATCAGCTGCAAAAGGCGTGGAGTGCTGAGAACCGCGACGTCGCCGGTGCCTTGCACCACAGCGGTCTCGTGCTCGCCAACCACCATCGATGCTTCGCCCCGAAGGCCCAGTTCAATCGCCACGCTGGGAGTCTACGCAGAAACGTTGCTCGGGTATGAGCCAAAGCCTCACTCGCATGGACATTGTGGTCGATAGCATGAATGGACCGTCAGGTCCCTGCGTTTCCTAACGTAACCACCCCGAAAGGTGCACCTTCGTGCTCGACGAATCACTGGTCGCAAACACACTCAATGCCGCTCTCACCGGAGGCGCTGATTTCGCTGAAGTCTTTGTTGAAGACAAGCGCAACTCGTCGGCCTTCCTCGACGACGGCAAGATCGAAGAGCTGACCTCCGGGCGCGACCGTGGCGCGGGTATCCGCGTCGTCGCAGGTGACACCACAGGGTTTGCTCATACCGCCGACCTTTCCGAAAACGGTCTGCGCAATGCAGCTGAAGCTGCAGCGGCCGCCGCTCGTGGCGGAGGCGGTGGCGTCCGCAAGGTCAGCCTCGAGCGCCAAGACGCATCCCGCGACATCGAGGTGAAGACCTTCCCTGAGACCGTGGCCAAGAGCACCAAGGTCGAGATGCTTCAGCGAGCGGACGAAGAAGCTCGTTCGATCGGCGATGCCATTTCGCAGGTCAGCGCCCGCTACGGCGACAGCCGCCGCAAGATCCTCGTCGCCAACTCCGATGGCCTCATCGCCGGCGACGATCAGGTTCGCACCTTCTTCTCGATCAACTGTGTTGCCATGGGCGACACGGGTATGCAGACCGGTCGCGAGAGCCACGGTCGCACCATCGGCTTTGAAATGTTCGACGACCACGACGTCACCGAGATGGCTCGGGTCGCTGCAAACCGTGCGATCACCAAGCTCAGCGCACGCCCAGCACCATCGGGCGCGCAAACCGTCGTGGTCGGTCCTGGCGGTGGCGGCGTGCTCTTCCACGAAGCATGCGGACACGGCCTCGAGGCCGACCTCGTCGCAAAGTCCGCATCCGTTTTTGCTGGCCGCAAGGGCGAACAAGTGGCCAGCCCGCTCGTCACTCTCATCGACGACGGCACTATGTCCGCCGAGTGGGGCAACTTTGCCATCGACGACGAAGGTCGCCCCGCCCAACGCAACGTACTGATCCAAGATGGCATCCTCACCGACTACATGTACGACAACATTCGTGCCCGTAAGGAAGGCCGCCCATCTTCAGGCAACGGTCGTCGACAGAGCTACCAGCACCTGCCGATGGTACGGATGACCAACACGTACATCACCGCAGGTGAGGATGACCCTGCCGACATCATTGCTTCGACCCCGAACGGTGTGTATGTCGCGCAACTCGGTGGTGGACAGGTCAACACCGCAACCGGTGACTTCGTCTTTGGTATGACCGAGGCCTATCTCATCGAAGATGGCAAGATCACCGAACCGATCCGCGAGGGCAACCTCATTGGCAACGGCCCAGAGGTATTGACCCGTATCGATGCGCTCGGCAATGACTTTGCCATGGGTCATCCCGGCACATGTGGCAAAGATGGCCAAGGTGTTCCCGTCGGCGACGGCACGCCAACCTTGCGGGTCACCAGCCTCACCGTCGGCGGCACGGCTGCGTAACGACACATGGCTGAACTATTACCAATCGCGAAGAAGGTCTTGGGCTGGGCGAACGAAGGCGAGGCCGTCGAGGTCGTCGCCGTCCACGAACGCGATACCGAAATTCGTGTGTACCAGGGTGAGATCGAACAGTTCACCGCGAGCGAGTCTCAAGGTGTGGGCGTTCGAGTGATCGTCGATGACAAGCAGGGCTTTGCGTATGCGGGTTCGCTCGACGAGGACGTGCTCGCTGAGACGCTGGCCGAAGCCCGAGACAACGCGGCTTTTGGCACGCCCGACGAGTTCCTCGGTCTTGCGAGCCCCGATGGTGTTCCCGTCCAGTCGCTCGATCTCTATGACGAAGCGGTCAACGATATGACCACCGACGCCAAGATCGATATGGCGATCAGGCTCGAGGCGCAAACGCTCAAGAGTGATCCGCGCATCACCGGCATCGAATCGGCCGACTACGTGGACTCGGTCAGTGAGAGCGCGCTCGTCTCCACCGCAGGTGTCGAGGTGACCAGCCGCGACTCCGGATCGTACGTCACGGTCTCCGCGCTTGCCGAAGAAGACGGCGACACGCAGATCGGTTTCGGATTCAGCGTCGGACGCGACCCGTTCACGCTCGACGTCGATCGCGCCGCTGCCGACGCGGGCGACCGTGCGACCCGCCTTCTCGGTGCAACCCAGCCTGCGAGCGAACGCGTGACGATCGTATTCGACCCGTTCGTGACCGCACAGTTCCTCGCCATCCTCGGTGGAACGATG
Organism: uncultured Acidimicrobiales bacterium; assembly: GCA_964451305.1. Taxonomy (GTDB): domain Bacteria; phylum Actinomycetota; class Acidimicrobiia; order Acidimicrobiales; family SHLQ01; genus SHLQ01. Next base: position 45,607 of record CAYVHV010000015.1, read on the forward strand.
TCGGGCGAAGCGGTCATGAAGGGCTACTCACTCTTCGCCAACCGAATGGATGAAGAGGTGGCCTCGCCGCTCTTTACCTTGGTCGACGACCCCACCAACCGCGATGCCTTCACCGCAAGCGAAACCGACGGCGAAGGTATGGCGAGCCGACGCAATGTCCTGATCGACGGTGGTCGGCTCAACACGTTCGTGCACAACGCCTATACCGGTCGACGCATGAACACGGCGTCGACTGGGTCGGCTGTTCGCAGCTACTCGTCGGTTCCTGGAGTCGGCGCCCGAGCGCTGTTCCTCGAACCTGGAACTCAGTCTCAGGAAGAGTTGATTAGTGGGATCGACAACGGTGTCCTCATCCAAGGTGTTGCGGGTATCCACTCGGGCGTGAACCCGGTGAGCGGTGACTTCTCGACCGGTGCCGAAGGACTTCGTATCCGTGGTGGCCAACTCGGCGAGCCACTACGTGAAATTACGATCGCATCAACGCTCCAAAAGATGCTCGGCGATATCCAAGCGGTCGGCAACGATGTCGACTGGCTCCCAATGTCGGCAGCTGGCGTCAGCCTCGTCATCGACGACGTTACGATGAGCGGTTCCTAGCGATCGTCCAACACGCCTGAGTCCATCGGGTCGGCCTTATGCCTACGATGTTGCTGCCGATCATCTGTCATGGGTCGAAACGTCGCCACCGTAGGGTTCGTTGCCCTCCTCGCGTTCGGCATCATCGCCGGCCTCGCGTCGAATCCCGGCCGCGGCGGTGAGATCGGCGCTCCACCCGAATCGTTGATCCAGTTCGACGAACAGGCGACCGCCGAGTTCAACGAGGCCGCTGCGACACGACAAAACTTGAACGAGTTGCTCGTCGTCCTCCTCATAACGCTCGGTCTTACGGGCACGATCGTCGTGGTCGTTGGTCGATTCGACGAAGCACAAAACGCGAACAGCTAGCGCGACGCGGAATCTTTCAGGCGTTTCTGCGTTGGACTGAGACGGCTGCTGCTCGCGTAAGATCTCGAGCGTCCGGCTAGGGAGAGTTTCTTGCACCGTCTGCTTCGAGTACTTCTGATGACCTTCGGGTCTGTCGTGTTACTTGTTGCGTGTGGTGCAGGTGAGGACCTCGGCGGTGAGCCGCTCGACCTCGAGCCAGTGTCGTTACAGGCGATGAGCGCTGAGGTAATGGGGCAGGTCACAAGTGTTCGCTTCGGCCTCGAGAGAACGGGCGCTCCGGTCTTTATCGACGGTGCCCAATCGATCGCGCTCGACAACATCGATGGCCGTTTCAGCGTGCCCGGCTCAGCCGATGCGATTTTGGGTGTGACCGTGAACGGTTCGCTTCGCACCGAACTTGGTGCCATCGCCATCGACGACGAGGTCTGGCTTTCGAACTTGACAGGAGGCTTCGAGACGCTGCCGCCCGGTTTCGACATCGACCCCAGCCTCTTTTTTGACCCCATCGGTGGGTGGATGCCGCTCATCGCAGGTCTTTCCGACGTTGCGGTCGTGGGGGAAGAGCAGCGCAATGGCGCAACCCGATACCACCTCAACGGGACCGCTCCGGCGGAACGTATGCAAGCAATAACCGCTGGCCTCGTGAGCGGCCAAGACGTGGTCATCGACCTGTGGCTGCATCCAGTGACCGCCGAAGTCACCTCGGTCGAGTTCTCGACAGACTTTGACGGAGATACCAGCAACTGGGTACTCGAACTCACCGAGTACGGCGAGACCTTCGACATCTCGCCACCCGCTGAGTAATGGCTGTGACCAACGCACCTGAGGTGACGAGACGAACCGCGTCACCGCGGGCGATCCTCTGGGTTGTTGGATTTGCGGTGTTTGTTGCCGCCGACGATCTAACCGTCGTTACGACGATGCTCCGTCCGATCATCAACGATCTTGGCTTGACCCTGCCCGATGGTCTCGACGATGCCGCGTGGATCGTCAACGTCTACCTGATCGCATTCGTGTCGATCATGCCACTGGCCGGGCGGCTCAGCGACGTCATTGGGCGGCGACGCCTCTTCGTTCTGGCCTACGGGGTGTTCCTGATCGGAACGATCGTCATCCCCCTCTCGTCGTCGATGGCACCATTTCTGGTCGGGCGCGTGCTCACCGCGATAGGCGGTGGCGCCATGGTGCCGGTCGCTCTCGCTGTCGTCGGTGAAGTGTTCGACGATGACAAACGTGCGCGGGCCCTCGGCAGCCTTGGCGCGATCGAGACCTTCGGTTGGGTCTGGGGGCCGCTCTACGGTGCACTGCTCGTCCGGTTCCTCGACTGGCGTTGGCAGTTCTGGCTCAACATTCCGCTTGCACTTATCGGCCTTGCGCTGGCGTGGTGGGCGCTCGCGGGTATGGATGAGCCGCGCTCGGTTGACGAGGAGACGCGGCGGGTCGACTGGACCGGCGCCGTCCTGCTTTCGCTCACGCTCATCGTCCTCGACCTTGCGCTCCTCGGAAACGCAGAGATCCAGAGTGTTACCGGACTCGATGAGCTCCAAGGCGGCAACGGCGTTGATTTCCGACTGTCCTACCCGGTAGCAGCGGTCCTCGGCTTCCTCTTCGTGCGTCATGAGCGCCGCACTGACGATCCTCTGATCGACCCGGCATTCTTCGCCAGCCGAAACCTACGGGTCGCGCTGTTCGTCAACCTCATCGTGGGTGCGGCACTCATCATTGCGATGGTCGACGTGCCGATCTTCGTGAACGCCATCGAAGTCGACCTCGAACGATCGGCTGTTCTCGCGGGCTGGGTGCTCGCGGCACTCACCGCCGCCATGGCTGTGGCGTCATGGGTCGGGGGCCGCCTCTCCGAACGGGTGAGTTACCGACTGCCCACCATTGCTGGAATGGCGTTCGCTTCCATTGCTCTGCTGGTGATGGGGCTGACGTGGACTCCAGATCTCAACTTCGTATTCGCAGCGGGCCAACTCACAGTTCTCGGCGCTGGCCTTGGCCTGGTGTTCGCCCCAACGACAGCGACGGTCGTCGATGCATCTCCGGCTCACCAACGCGGTGCCGCGGCGGCGATCGTGATGATCGTGCGACTCGTTGGTTTGAGCGTCGGTCTCGCAGCACTCACCGCGTGGGGGCTGGCGCGGTTCAACGACCTGCGCTCCAACCTTGTGTTGCCGCCGATCACGAGTCCCGACTTTCCCACAGTGGCTACCGAGGCCGCAGCCGAACTCACGGCGAGTGCAATTTCTGAGACCTTCCTCGCAGCCACGGGCCTCACCATTTTGGGGCTGTTCGTCGCAATGCTCGCTCGCAGCCAGCGGTCGGACGAATCTTCGCCCGAACGTGCCGCAGAAGACCTTCAATCCAACCCACCAACCACCGGGGAGCCTCCCATGCGTGAAGACAGTTTCTTGAAGACCGCCGTGGTCATCCTCGGCATCGTGCTCGTGGGCGTCGTGATCGCGCTCGGGCTCGTCGTGCGGTCATTGAACAACACCCAGGCGGACTTAGCTCAGGCACAAGCTGACCTCATCCGAGTCGAGGAGGGAGCGGCGGGCTCTGCGATCGTGTCGGCCCAAGTCATCGAGTTCACACGACAGGTGGGCGAACTCGAACCACAGGTTTCGGCTGGCCTCGACGAGGCGATCACCGAGCTCGAGAACTTCTCCAACAGCTCGCTCGAGTTCGCGGTGGCGATCGACGAGACCGTGGTGATCGACACCGAGATCACGATCGATCGCGACTTCAGCTTCCCGATCGATGAGGTCATTCCGATCAACCAGACCATCGATACGATCGTCGAGGTCGATACCGGTCTCGGTTTCGAGATTCCGGTCGACATTGCGGTCCCGGTCAATGTCGATGTCCCAATCCAGCTCGATGTTGATGTGCCGATCAGCGAGACCGTGCCGGTTCAGGCAGAGGTGCCCGTGAATCTCGACGTGCCAATCGAGGTCGATATTGCGGAGACCGAATTGCGCGAACTGACCGAACAGCTCGCCGAGGGACTGCGGCAGATCCAAACCGTGGTGTCAGACCTGTCCGGCTAGCCACCAGCGGCCTCGCCAATTCCTCTTTAGAGAAGTGCCGGGCGCATCGACGCGACGATGGTTTGGCCGAAGAAGCTGCTCACGCGCTCTTCGATTTTCTCCGTAGCTGAATGGGCGGAGTGTCCACTGGGCAGGGAGTCGAGCGGCGGCATCATAAAGGTGATGCCTTCGACGATCATTCCAGTCCGGTCGGCGAGGTGTCGAAGATCCGATGGTCCAAATACAGCCGCGTCGCTCATCTTCTTGTGGAGCGGCTTTGCCCACACCAGTCCTGGTGCATAGTAGCTGGGGTAGCGCTTCCCCCGGAACAGGACACCGTGTTGCTCAAGTGGCCACCGCCGCGAGGGTGTGGTCAGCAAGAAACGACCCTCGGGCTTGAGTACTCTGGCGATCTCCGCGAGTGCAGTGGCAGGACTCGCGAGGTGTTCGAGTACCTCGATCATGACGACGGTGTCGAACGTATCGTCCTCGAAGTTGAGACTGTTCGCGGACATGAGGTGCAACGCGACATTGTCTGGTTTGTTGCGCTCGAATGCTTCGAGCCGAAGCCGTTCGATCTCGATGCCATCGACCTCGTCGTACAGCTCGGCGAGTGACACCGTGTATTCACCAGTGCCGCAACCGATATCGAGAAGGCGTTCGCCACCAAGGTCTTCGAGGCGTTCGAAGGCTGCGATGCGCTGGGTGATGTTGCGCTTCCCGCGCGCCGAACCGTGCATTGCGCCGATTGAAGTCGCGTCGTTCTGGAACTCCGCTCCGACCTCGCGCGACTGAATATCGCTTCCGGTGACCATTTGGATTCCTGACTTGAGTCGTCGTCAGCCACTTACGTCGCTGTAACTGCGGTCAGGGGATCGCAGTTACAGCGAAGTCCCGCCACCTTAGGTCGAGCAAAATCGACGGACAAGAAAACAAGTTATGAAGCGTGGTGTTCAGTCATTGGTCGTGGTGCTCATGCACGGCGGTACCACAAACATCCACCTCGCTTGTGGTCTCGGTTGCGAGACGTCTTGTGATGTAGCGCACTCGCTGTTACGCGGTTGCTGCACCTTCACGGCGGCGAGTGGCAACGAATACCAAACCAAGTCCGAGCCCGACGAGAGCGAAGCCTCCAAATGCTCGACCTTGACTCTCTGAGCCGGTGAGGGCGAGTGTTTCAGGCGTGCCCGCATTGACTGCGGTGATGGAGTTCTCCGCCGCCTGGCTCTGAGACGTCGTTGCCGTCGAGTTATCGGTTGCAGGAGTCGAGGTGTCCGAGGCGGTCCCGCTCACTTGCAAGGCCAGTTCGGAGAAGAATGGCTCACCATCTGCCGATTCACCGCTGGCAACGATACTGAATGCTCCCGGGTCGATGTTGTCGGGCAGACGTAGGTCGGTGTTGACGTTGCCGGCAGCGTCTGCGCGAACAACGACGACGCCCTGAACCTCGGTGAGACCATCGACTTCGTTGCGATCTTCATCGACGAAACGAATCTCCAATTCGGAGTTGGGGGCTAGCCCTGCAACTGCGAAGTTGATAATTGAGCCTGGGCCGGGTTCGGCCGGCACGAAGAAGATTCCTTCTTCGAGGCTTGTTCCTTCATACGATTGAGCAGCAACGGTGCCCACTCCGGTGAACAGCACAAGGAGTGCTGCAATAATTGCGAATACAGGTTTCATTTTCCGGCCCGCTTTTCCTTCTATTGTCGTTTGCATCTGTCACCCTGGGAGCAGGGTTGTACCGCCCAGCAAAATTCTCCCAACAAGAACTATGTCGGTTAGCGATCTCAAGAGTTGAGGGGTTCGGGCAATCAGTCTTTGTGACGTCCGTCGGATCCGACGAAGGCCAAGACTTCCTCCGCTGTCGCCACTCTGACACCTTGTGCCGCCATCTCGTCGGAGGTGCCTTCATCGACGAGATCGATCTCGGGGATTGCCGACGTTGCGATCGCTGCGGCTCGACTGGTGGACGTCCGTTGAGGACGCGAATAGTAGGAATCGGAATAGTAACTCGACCCTTCCTTTACGCCGGTGAGCACGTAGCCAAGCACCGGTGTGTCGGTGGAGCGGTAGAGCAGGTTCAACGCTTGGTCGAACTGGCCCATTTTGGTCCTCGAGACGAAGGCGCCAAGGACGATCCCATCACAGAGTTTTGCAATCTCGAGCGCATCGACAACGGGCAGAATCGGCGGGCAGTCGATCAGAATGTGTTCGAAGTCCTCGCGGAGTGACTCGATCAACTCAGCCATTCGGGGGCTACGAAGGAGTTCGGCGGGACTGTGGTCGCCCGACACGATACCGGCGGGAAGGATGGACAGGTTTGGGGCGCTACTCACCGGGGCAATGCACTGGTCGAGTTGGCGATTGCCTTCAAGGTACTCCGCGAGCCCAAAGCTGTCGGGTGCAACGAATCGCTGATCTAGCGTGGGGCGACGAAGATCCGCACCGATGACGATCGTGCGCTGTCCTTGATGGGCAAGCACCATTCCGAGCCGTGCCACGGTGGTGGTCTTGGACTCTCGGGCGCGAGCGCTGGTGAACATGAGAACTTGGTTGTCGCTTTCGCCCACGCGAGTGAAACCGATCGATGAGGCGAGTCGTTGGAAGGACTCTGCGAGCGGTCCGTGGTCTCGGGCGCTGGCCATGCCGTCATCTCGTCGTTTGAGCGGAATGGTCGAGAGGTACGACAGGCCGCTTTCGGTGGACAACTGATCTGCTGACCGAACTCGGTCATCGCGTGCTTCGGCGACCAGAACGGCGGCTCCGGCGAGAATGAGTGCACCGAACAACCCGAATGCGAGGTTTCGGGACAGCGACGGAGAAACTGGCGATTCTGGGATCGAGGGGAGTCTGTTCATGCGTGCGCTCACGGTTTCGGTCGACAGAAAGTTCTGAATGAGCTGCAGTGATGCGAGTTCGTCGTTGATCGCATCGAGTTGGCGATCGATCGGCGTCAACTGCGGTTCGATCGACTGAAGAAGCGCAACACGTTGTGTCGACAGTCGGGCCACTTCTGTGCCGTCGTCGGACACATTGAGGAGGCGATCGATTGGAGCCAATGCTTCAAGAATAGCGACTCTCTCCGCATCGAGTGACGTCGCGGTTTCCTGCAATGTGGCGACCGTTTGTGAAACGTCGAGCTCATCGCGTTGATGACGGAGGTCAATATAGGTCTCGGCCCAGATTCTTGCGGTGTTGGTGACAACCTCCGGATCGTCTCCGGTTGCAGTAAAGGAAATGAAGCTTGGATCCACTCGTGAATCGAGGTTGCCGACATCGATCTCGACGCTGGCGTCCGTCCCTGCCCGCAACTGCGCTTCTGTCTCGTATTCGGTCGAGGCGAGAAAGCCCTCCTCGGTCGAGGGCGAGCGGAGTAGAGCTGTTGCTTCCGACAAGGGAAACAGATTCGCGCTCTCCTCGGTGCGGATGACGACCTCGGCCTCAGCGCTATACAGCCGAGTTGCTTGGCTGGTGAGGACGGTCACGACCACGAGTGCGAGAGCCACCGGCGGAAGCATGAGCCACCACCAGCGACGCAGGACGGGACCGAGCTCACTGAGCGAAAGGGACCGTTCGGTGCTTGGGAAGGATTCTGTATTCATTGCTACTGCTCCTGGGCGGCGTGGGGTAGTGAGGGTGTTGAGTGCGGATCGGTGCCAGCAACAGCTGCGACACGAACGTCGATTTCTGGACTTTCGGTGGTGTCGAGGGTGATCACCGCTTCAAGCTCGCGATGCGCTTGGGCGTATGTGCCTTCTCGGACGATCGCGACCGCCGTCCGGAGCAGGATCACAAGGTCTCCGGAAAAGGACCATTGGTCGATGTAGAGGTTGTCGTACTTCGCTCGCTCTGCAATGGAGGTATCTCCGCGGAGCCCAGCAATCTGTGAGAGGCCGGTCAATCCCGCCTTCATCCGTAGTCGATCTGCGTAGCGAGGATGTTCCGAGGCGAACTGCTCGACAAACGCCGGCCGCTCAGGGCGAGGGCCGACGAGACTCATGTCGCCGCGAATGACCGTCCAGAGTTGCGGTAGTTCATCGATGGCGGTCCGTCTCAAGATTCGACCCACAGCCGTAATTCGTGCTTCTGCTGTCCAGTCGGTATCGCCGGTTTCACCACCGGTCATCGATCGAAGCTTGGGAACGCTGAATGTCTTCCCGTACTGACCAATACGTTCCTGCCAGAACAGGACTGGGCCGGGAGAAGTGAACCGTACGGCGAGAGCGGCGACGATAAGAACCGGTGAGACTGCGATGAGGGCGATGGTCGAGGTCACGACATCAAAGGTGCGCTTGCACGCCGCCGAGAGCTGTGGGTGCGATGACCGATTCACCCGCAAAAGTGGGTAGCCACGAAGGCGGTCGGGACTAAACAGCGGGTTGCCAACGCCCATCTCGAACAAACGGGGGAGGACATAGACCCTCGTGCCGAGTCCGCCTGCGCGCCGAAGTACGGGAAGGAGTGGGCCGTCGTCAGAGGATGTTTCGCCGACGATGAGTCGATCTGGTCGATGGCGGTGCAGCGACGCCAGGATCGCGTCGCCGTCGTTTACGCCGTGTGTCCACACGACATGGTCGACGACGTCGATGCCGAGATCTGGACGGTGCCGAAGTTCGAGTTCGAGTTCACGGGAGATGGCACCGCTTCCTGCGACCACCGCCGTTGTGCGGAACTCGCCGCGACGCCACAAGTTCAACAACACGGAGCGACCGAGTCGGAGGCCGGCGACGAGTGACACCAGAGTGAGCAACACGATGAGCACAACGGTGCTCAGGTCGGTGCGGTTGCCGACGAAGACGAGTTCGCCGATCCACATCAATGCGCCAGCCGCAGAGGCAGATTTGATGATCGGTCCGGTCAGATGGAGGTCGTCACGGGTGATGCGGAGGTGGAAGACGCCGCTGGCGCCCGCGAGGCACCATGCAAAAAGCCCGATGAGGAGTGGGCGATACGTATCTCCAAGTAGGGCGCTGATGCCGACTGCGCCTGCGCCGACGATCGTCAGCGATAGACCGCCGAGCAATATCGATGCTGCTTGTAGGGACCGAGGTTTCATTACCAGCCGGTCCTCGGCTGGGCCGAAGACTAATGACATCTGATGCTCCTAGTGAGATGAAAAGAGATGACGATGGGTCTTTCGGACTATGCGTGTCAAAGATGAGGCTGTCGCGTCAATTTCTCTGCATTCTCAGGTGAAAACGTATATCGGGTAAGAAATGCCCTCGATTCCCTAACGCCGCCGATGCCGGTGCCGACTAGATCTTTTGACCTAGAAGATCCTCTATCGGTTAGGGAGCGGGCTATGGACGTATTTCTATACTCACCAGTTGCATCGGCGACTCATGACATGCACCTCGACGCAATTGCGTCCTACGGCGAAGAAGCGGGTGCAGTCGTGTCCAAATGCTCAGGTTGGCCCACGGCTCGAGCCTTGCTGGGTTCCCGATCGAGGCGAATTGTCGTCGAATCGACAGGACTCTGGAACCTTCTTTCGATGCCATTCTTTCGAGCCCGAAGCCAAGAAGTCGTGTACTACCTGCACGAGCCGAGCACCCTGCGGACCAAGATCTCGCGCGGGAACGGCTGGGCGAAGAGCCTTGGTTGGCAGCTCGTTCAACGGCTCGACGTGCTCCTCGCAACCACTGTCATTGTGAGCCGTGAGGAACTCAAGGCGCGAGCGGTATCGATCTACGGGGTACCTGACACAAAAGTACAACTCGCCCCTCTGCTGTTTCCTCCGGCGATCGGCGTTCCGGCGAACACCCGACCGCGCGTTACCTATCTCGGTCGGATCGATGATCGGCGCTACCTCAAGGAGTTCATCGCGTTGGCACCCCGGTTGGACGAACGCGGATTTCAACCAACGATCCTCACATCGGATCGATCCGCAGTCGAGGCGTTGGGCATACCAGACATGATCGATGTCTTTGCGGAGAAGAACTTCAGCGAGCAAACAAAGGCGGACGTCCTCAACGACACCGCAGTCGTGTGGAACCCCAAGAACTATTCCATTGCTCAATCTGGCGTCACCGTTGACGCGCTTCGATACGGATGCCGAGTTGTTCTCACCGACGGCGATCCCGAGTGCGATGGCCTCGTCGCCGAAGGAATTGCGATTCGCTTCGACGATGACGACGTTGTTGACCTCATCGACGCCGATTCGACCGGCGCGACCTCCCGTGCAGCACAAAAGATCTTTGCTGAACGTCACGGCGAGACGGCCTTCACCACCCACTATCTGCCCATCCTCGAAACTCAGGACGCAGCCTGATGCGTTCGACCCTCTCGGTGGCACAACCACTTCTACTGATCGCCGGCATTGCCGCGTCAGTGGTCGTGGTCGAACCGGCGCCGATCGACCTGCTGCTGATTGGTTTGGCGGCCTGGTGGTTGATCTACGAGCGCCTCAAACTTCCGTTGAGCCACGTTGTTCTTGGGCTTGTGTACGTCGGAGCGAGCGTGGTCTCGCAAGTTATTGCCGGTGTCAACGGAGTTCCATTCGATACCGCCGTCGTACGAGATTTGGGGATCGAAACCTATCTCGTGGCGACCGTGATCCTGCTCGCCGCCATCTTTCGGAAGTACCCCGAACGCATGTCCGCGTTCGTGAACGGGCTCGTGCTTGGCGCGGTGCTCGTCTCATCGCTATTCGTTGCGCTCAAGCTCGTCGGTCGTGTTCCCGACATCATGTTCCGCGACGAGCATCGTGTTCGAGTTCGTGGCCTATTCAAAGATCCGAACGTGCTCGGGCCATTTCTGATCTTTCCGATCTTGCTCCTGTTGTTCCGCAATGAAGTCGTTCGATTCCCGTTCGCGCGGTTGGCCGCAATCCCATGCATGATCGTTCTTGTCTTGACCTACTCGCGAGGGGCCTATGTCGGGTTCTTCGCAGCTATCGGTCTCCTGATCCTGCTGGTTGGTCTGAGAGAACGCATCTCATATGCGAATGCCGCGATCGCGATGTCAGCTCTCGCCGCTGCAGTCGCTGTGGGGGCAATCACATGGTCAACAGCTGGTCTCCCCGGCGTCGAGATTGAGACTGCGAGGTTGTCCTACCAGTCCTACGACGACGATCGGTTCTCGACGTTGTTCACAGCGTTCGATTACGTCGTCGAACATCCGCTTGGCAACGGGGTGCGTTCGTTCGCAGCCGACCATGGCAGCAACCCGCACAACCTGCTGCTCGGTAAGGCCACCGACGCCGGAATATTGGCGGGTCTGATCGTGGTCATCGTCCCTCTTTTTGCCGCTGCTCGAGTGTTGCAGAAGTCAACATCTCGTCACTCTCGTTTCTCACTGATCGTCGGCGCTGCTCTCGTCGGAAACATGGTTGTTTCGAGCGTCGTCTACTCCCATCACTGGCGGCACATGTTCTTCCTCGTGGCTCTTGCCTTTGCGCTAACGCAATCGAGTGAGTCGCGGCGCTCCACGAGTGACGAAGGCCCGCACATCGACCTCACAACCGAAGCGCTCGCGACTCGTCGCCGGGCCGAGATGATTGGGCAACGCTCATGACACGAGTACTTCATTTCTTTGAACCAGCGACGCACGGAGTTCCGAACTTTGTTGCCTTTCTCGCACAGCACCAGGCGGAATCAAGCCACGATGTAACGGTGCTCGGACCCCGTCCGAGAGAGATTCCCGGTGTTGCCTGGGAAGCTGCCGAAGTCCAACGGTCATCGCCTCGCTCAATCCTTCGGAGCGGTCGACGCGCCGCAGGTCTGGCCGCTGAAGTCGATGCCGATGTCATCCACGCCCACTCGTTCTTCGCCGCGCTCGCCATCCGGTTGGTCAACCCGGATCGACCGGTCGTATACACCCCTCACGCATGGGCATTCGCAATGTCGGGACCGAGCCGATATCCCGCGGTCGCGCTCGAACGGGCACTGCTAGGACGTACGACTCGGATCTTGTGCGTTTCGTCAGGTGCTGCCCAACATGGACGCGATGTCCTCGGTAATGACATCCCATTCGTGAGTATCGGCTCTGCGATCGACCTCGACCGATTCTCTACCGACGAGGCCGCTACAACGGCGCCCGCGGGCACCATCGGCGCGGCAGATATGGACGCGTATGGAGCATTCGCTGTCTGCGTTGGTCGAATCTCGCATCAAAAGGGCCAGCTCGCACTCGCACAACACTGGGCTGAAGAGATGTCGGATCACCCCCTGCAACTCGTCTTTGTCGGTGACGGACACCCGGACGCTCTCGATTCAGCCTCCTATCCACTATCGGATGGCAACGTCCACTTCGTTGGCCCGTCGCCTCACGTCGCCGAATGGTTGCGCGCATCGGCGTTCGCAGTTCAGCCCTCCCGCTGGGAGGCAATGTCGCTCGCTACTGCCGAGGCACTGGCGTGCGGGCGGGCCGTCGTCGCAACCGACGTCGCGGGTATGGGCGAGGCCATCGTCGATGGACCGTTGCCTCCCGCCGGTGTCGTCGTTCGATCGATCGACCAGATCGCGGCGGCATCACGATCACTTCACGACCAACCGCGTCGACTCGATGACGTCTCCGCTGTGGCGCGGCGTCGGGCCGAAGAACTCTTCAGCCCAGCAGGACTCGTCACCCGTACCGAACACGAATACACACTCGCTCAGGGAATCATCGATCTAGTTCCGCCGTCGCCCGTCCAGCCGGACACGGTCCCTCTCGATCTTCCGGCGGACGCTGCCATCGAACTACGAGCGTCCCATGACAACGCCACCCGAACTCGCGCAGTCGATCTTGGCTCGCACCCTGACGATTCACCGGAGGTAGCAGCGTGAAGTCTCAATCGAGCGTCCACGTGACCACGATCGACGAACCAACCGTCGACGACATCACCATCATCGCCGATCTACCAGGCGTACAGCGGGTGTTATTCATCGCTGGATGGGGGCGAAGCGGATCAACTCTCTTCGCCAATCTCCTCGGTGGGAGTTCCTCTGTTCAGAACCTCGGCGAGTTTCGGTATCTCTGGGCTCGCGGCCTGCGAGGCACGACGTGTGGCTGTGGTGAGGTCGTCCTCGAGTGTCCGTACTGGACCGAGGTACTTGCGCAGGCCGAATGGTCCGCAGATGACCACGCGCTCGAAGCATTCGATCGGCGCGTCGGCTCGACCGCTATCTTTCGCCAACTCGGAGCGCTCGTCAGCGGACGAGTTGCTCGCTACCGCTCAGAGAACCGCGATGACATCGACGAGATCGCGTCAATTCTGTCGGCCGCAGCCGAACCAGGAGTCGTCATCCTCGATTCCAGCAAGTCGATTCCCTTCCTCATCAATATTTTCGATGACCCGCGATTTGCCGTCGACGTGCTGCACCTGACGAGAGACCCGAGAGCGGTTGCCTACTCGTGGAGCCGACTGACCGATACCAAAGATGCTGACGGAGTGACGTTCCCTCGTTTCGGACCGATTCGCAGTTCGCTGTATTGGACGATCTTCAACCTCGCGCCGCTGTGCGTTCGGTCGGTTGAACGGAGACAACTGTCCTATGAGGACTTCGTGGCCAACCCGAGGCGCACGATCGAATCGATATGTGAGCACTATTCGCTCGAATTCCCAAGCGGTGATTGGGAGGACGAAACCACGGTCTCTGTGGACCCACAGCACACCATTAGTGGCAATCCATCTCGGTTCCGACTGGGAGCGACATCGATTCGCGAAGACGAACGTTGGAAGACCGAGATGATGCCTCGAAACCGCTGGATCGTCACATTGTGCACGGCACCAGCGCGTTGGATTCTGAAGCGTGCCGAGCGACGCAACGGATCACCCCTCACAGAGAACTCAGGAGCACACTCATGATCGATCACGAAAACAAGATCTGTTTCATTCACATCCCAAAGACAGCGGGGCAGAGCATCGAGTCGTGGTTGATGGACCTGCGCGGACTCGATGTCAACAACCTCGAGCACCGCGAACTCATGTATCTCGGGAAGAACGATTTTTCGAGCGGCCTCCCTCGGACCGCTTCCCACTACAGCTATTCCGATATCCGCGACGTCGTGTTTGATGGCGCTATCCCCGATGACTACCGGCTCTTTGCGGTCGTGCGAGACCCGATCGCGAGGCTCCGCAGCGAGCTGTCGTACCGCTTCAACGGACGCATCCCTCCCCGTGTTCTTCTCGCCATGCGATCACTGCCGATCCGGCGAGTGTTCGATGACTTTCGCTGCCATCTACAGACGCAGTCGAGCTTCCTCGAAGGTGCACCCGACGGGAGAATCCGGGTTCTTCGACTCGAGAATCTCGCAAGCGATTTCTCGGCGTTGACAGAGGAGTTTGGTCTTCCGAACATCCCGCTGCCAAACGTCAACCGGAGCCGCGGAAACCGGCCACCTTTGCCGCAGTCCGTCGTCGACTGGGGCATGGCAACCTATGCCGTCGACTGCGAGCGCTTCGGCTACCCACTCACCGAACTGAAATCGACCGCGATCTCGTGACCACGATTTCGCTTGCACCGGCGCGCAACGGGAAGGCGGCGCGTTCGGCAGCCGTTTTGGGAGGAGCTCTCGCTCTTGGTGCGCTTTCACAAGCGGTCTTCGGGTTCGCCATCGCTCGCTGGTTTGGTCCTCAAGCGACGGGATCGTTCTTTATTGGTCTCGCCGTGCTCACCTTAGTTGGATACCTCGGACGTTTCGGCACCGAGCAGTTGGCCTTGCGCGAAGCCAGCCCGGCGTGGGCGAATTCGGACTACGACGCATTTCGCAATATTGCACACTGGATGAACCGCACCACGCTCCGAGGAACCGTGGTGACCTCGATCCTCACGCTCGTGGTTCTCGGCGTGGTCACCCTCGTCGCTGCACCGGAGAGTTTGGTCAACTCCGTCGAGGTGTGGCTCGCTGTGGCGTCGATGGCTCCCCTCAACATGATCACGACCGGCTGTGCGCTGCTGCGTGCGGGCGACCGCCTTGTGGTTTCAGTAACCGCTCGGTACCTCGGGGTGTTCGGGCCGGCGTTGGCGTTGCTCGCAGTCGCTGTAGCCGTCGATGAGATTCCAAGTTCACCGATGTTAGCGGTGGCCCTGAGCGCCACCGTCGTCGCACTACTGGTGTGGCGAGAGGTGGCGGCACTGACGCGAGATCGACCTGTCCTTCCAACCGAATACGTTGCCCCCGAACGTCGTTCCGCCGCGACACAGCTGACGGTCTCAACCGTCCTTAACGCGATGCTGACCTGGGTGGATCGCCTGATCCTCGGGGCTATCGCGGGGGCCGCTGCCGTTGGAATCTACGGTGTTGCTTGGCAGTTGGTATTGCCGTTCAACCTGATCCACTTGCTGAGCGGAACCATCAGCTCGCCCACGTTCGCTCGACTGCACGCGGCGCAAAAACTTGAGCTGCTAGAAACCACCACTCGTTCGCTGTCGCTGGCGAATGCGCTCGTCGCGCTCGTTGCGGCCGGGGTGATCGTCTTGGCGAGTCCGACCGTTCTTTCGATCATCGGTGAGGAGTACGGCTCCGCCACGTCTCTCGTAGTCATTTTGGTGGTTGGCCAGGTCGTCAATTTGTCCGCCGGGCAGGTTGGGGTGCTGTACGCCATGGCTGGGCTCGATCGCGTATTGCTGCGAATCACGACCGTCAGTGCAGCCGTTTCGCTCATCGCAACCATCGGGCTGACCATCCCGTTTGGTGCGACCGGCACGGCTGCGGGCGTCACGGCGGGCCTCGTTGTGAAGAACCTCTCCCTCGCGTTGGCAGCGTCAAAGCACCTCGGTGTTGCGCCAGCATTCTTTATCCCGAGACAACACGTTCGCTCGACACGGCCAGTGGCAGCGATCGTCCAAATGATCTCATGAGCAACCGCCGCGACACGTTTGAGGCAGTGGTGATTTCTCGACTGATCACCGCTGTCACCATCACGGCGTCAGCAGTCGTTGCGGTTAACTCTGAGTTGGAGCCGACCGGGCGACCCGTTCTCGACTTTGTCTGGCTTTCGCTTTTCGGTGCTGCGACCGGAACTCTCGCGTTACGATCACCTCGGTCTCTACTCATCCTTTTCGGGCTCGTTGCGCTCATTGCGGAGTCGCGGTTGGGTGTCGTGATGGCCGCTTCGATTGCGGCGATCGGATTGTTCGGCGCTGATACGCGTGGATTCACGAGTCGAGTGTGTGCCGATACCGAACCGCTCCGACTAGCGATCGGCGCACTGGCCGGTCCGCTGATGGTTGGAGCGCTCTTCGACATTGCTGATCTCGCAGGTTCGGGGTCTTCTGCGGTACTCGCTGGACTCGTCTGGCTCGCGTTTGCAGCGTCGGCGATGCCTCGGTCGTTTCCTCGTGGAGCCGCGGTTCCACTCGTTGCGGTCACACTGGTGGTCGGAGTTGTTGCGGCGCTGGCGGTGCACGGGCTTCTCCGATTTCAGGAAAACGCTGACCTGGCGCGAACTCATGGCGACAACGTCGCCAGCGCCGTCCGGTCTGGAGACTTTGAGCTGGCAGCGATCGAACTAGATGCGCTCGAATCGTCGACCGCTCGCGCCGTGCACACGCTCAACAGCGTGAGTTTGACCCCGGCCCGGGCCCTCCCGATCGTGTCGCAGAACCTCCAAACCGCAGAGCGGGTTGCCTCATCGGCTCAAGATGTCGCGGGCGCTGCGCGCGAGGTTGTCACCATCGCCCGCTCGGGCGAGGAGCTCTTCAGCAACGGCTCGGTCACCGTCGAGCAGGTTCGTGCAATCGCCGACTCTGGCGATGCGCTGCGTATCGACGCCGAGGTCCTTGGCGAGGTACTCGTCGCCGAGCGGAGTCCATGGGTTCTACCGCCGATCGACGACGCTCTCGACGCAGCGCGCGAACAACTGGTTCCCCTCATCGATCAATCCGAGGGAGCCGCTGCGCTCGCCAGCTTGTCCGATGCGTTGCTGGGCGCGGGTGAGCCGCGCCAATACCTCGTGTTGTTTGCAAACCCGGCCGAGGCGAGGGAGTTGGGTGGACACACCGGCTCAACTGCTGTTCTCCGGGTCGTTGACGGCGAGTTCTCACTCGTCGAGACCCGACGAAATGGCATTCTGAATCAGACTCCCACGTCGCTCGCAGTTGTTGAGGCACCGCTACCGATTCGGTATCTGGAGCACCGACCATGGCAGTTCGCCCAGAACTACACCGGCACATCGGACCTTCCTACCGTCGCTGCCGCCTTGGACGACATCTTTCCCGCAGTTGCATCTCATGAGATCGATGGGGTGCTCTACGTCGATCCGATCGCACTCGAGGCGTTGATCGGTCTCTCTGGACCGGTGAGCCTCAACTCGGTCGAGCGAACCTTCGAACGTGGAGATCTGGCGAACTTCTTGTTGCGGGGTCAGTATGCGGAATTCGACCCTACGGGCGAACGCGAAGTCGTCTTTGCCGAGCTCGGGGCAGCTGCCTTTGACGCATTGACCGGTGGAGAGATCGATGCATCTGGCGAAGATCTTGAGCGGATTGCGAGGGTGATTCGTCAAGGTCGACTGGCATTTGCTCCCATCGATCCTGATGAACGTGCGGCCATGGACGCCCTTGGTGTGAGTGGTGCGATCACCGAACTGCGAGACGACGCTGACTATCTCGCGGTTTCTCATGTCAACGCCGGGCCGAACAAACTCGATGCCTACCTTCATCGGGACATCCGATACGACGTCGAAACAACAGGTGAGTCGTTGTCGGCAACAGCGACGATCTCGCTCGACAACCGAGCTCCGGCGGGCCTGCCCGAGTTCGTCGACGGGAATGGCAACGGCCTGCCGCCCGGAACCAATCGGATGACGCTCGTTGTCCATACTCCTCATGAGCTCGTCTCCTGGGGAGGGGCCGATGACGAGCCGGAGCTCACACGGAGTTTCCGGGAGTATGGCCGTTGGCGCCATGAGCGCATCGTCGTGGTTCCTCGCGGCGAAAACCGAACAATCACCATCGAGTTGATAGGGACGGCTCACACCGGTGATTATCAGCTGGATCTCGACGCCCAGCCGCTCATCCACGCGGACGACGTCGATGTGAGCGTTGAGACCGGCGAGAGCACGAGCACGGCAACGCTCCGTCTTCATCACGACACGACGGTGAGGCCGTCGTAGCTACCGAGCCTGCTGAGGGCATCGGTTGCGGGAACTATCGAAGGATGAACGTGATACACAAAAGTGTTCTACACTACAAACGGTGTATAACGTTTCGAACATGTGTGAGGATCGATCCACGTGACCGCCCCGGCGATAGTCGTGGTGGGCGGCGGCACGATGGGGGGCGGAATCGCCGTGAGTTTTGCGCTCGCTGGCAAAGCGGTTCGAATCGTCGAGGGTTCCCCCGAACTCGCTGAAACATGCAATGTTCGAGTGCGAGCTTCGCTCACCAGGGCCGCGGGCAAACGTGGTCGCGAGGACGAGGTTGAACGCATCGAGGCGCTGATCGACGTCGACACCGAACACCCCGACCCGTCCACGGTCGAGTTGGTGATCGAAGCACTACCCGAACGCTTGGAGCTCAAAAGGTCGGTGCTAGCAAAAATCGATGCGTACTACGCTTCGACCGCTGGTGAAGTCAGCGACGAGCTGATCATCGCATCAAATACCAGTTCGCTACCGATCACCGAGATCGCAACGGCGCTCGGATCTCCGGAGCGATTCTGCGGGATGCACTTCTTTAACCCGGTTCCTGCGTCGAGCCTCGTCGAAGTCGTCGTTGGCGCAAAGACGGCGAGCGCCACGACGACGAAGGCAGTGAGCTACGGAGCGCTACTCGGTCTCACCCCAATCGTGGTGCAGGACAACCCAGGGTTTGCGTCTAGTCGACTCGGCGTTGCGCTCGGTCTCGAAGCGATACGCATGGTCGAATCCGGTGTCGCAAGCGTGGAAGATGTCGATGCGGCGATGACGCTCGGATACAAACATCCGATCGGGCCCCTCATGCTCACCGACCTGGTCGGCGTCGATGTGCGTCTCGCGATCGCCGAGCACCTCGCGACCGAGCTTGGGCCTCGTTTCGATCCACCGCAGTTGATGCGAGACATGGCAGCCGGTGGGAAGCTTGGAAAGAAGACAGGGGAGGGTTTCTATGTCTGGTGAGATCGTGCCGAGCTACATCGCCGGTGAATGGAGGGTCGGAGTGGGGGCAGGTCGGCCCTACGTCGATGCAACGACCGGCGAGGCCATCGGCGGTGTCTCGACCGATGGACTCGACCGTGGTGAGGCCGTCGAGTACGCGCGGACGGTCGGAAATCCGGCTGTTGCGGCCCTCACATTCCACGAACGTGCCACCATCCTTCGCAACATCGGAAAGATGCTTCTCGAGACCGACGTCAAAGCGCCCCTCTATGAGCGTTCCTCGAAGACCGGCGCAACATCGAAGGACTCATGGATCGACATCGACGGTGGGGCCGGCGTGCTCTTGGCGTATGCGAGTAAAGCCCGGAAGGAATTGCCGAATAGTCATGTGATTGTGGATGGCGCTTTTGAACCGCTGTCGCGGGATGGCTCGTTCGGGGCAGTACACATCCGCACCCCAAGGCGAGGTGTTGCTGTACAGATCAACGCGTACAACTTCCCCGTCTGGGGCATGCTCGAGAAGTTCGCGCCGACATTCCTCGCTGGGCTTCCATCCATTGTGAAGCCCGCACCCCAGACAGCATTTCTCACCGAGGCCGCGGTCCGGGTAATCCTCGACAGCGAGCTGCTTCCAACAGGAGCACTACAGCTGATCAGCGGCGACCCAGGTGACCTGCTCGATCATCTCGATGGTCAGGATTCGGTGGCATTTACCGGCTCGGCCACCACCGGTGCCATCGTCAAATCTCACCCGGGCCTCATCGCGAAGTCGGTTCACGTAACGACCGAAGCCGACTCGGTGAACTCCGCGGTGCTCGCTCCGAGCGCCGCTCCCGGCAGCCCAGAGTTCGATTTGTTTATCTCCGAGGTGGTTGGCGAGATGACGACCAAAGCGGGTCAGAAGTGCACCGCGATCCGACGTGCATTCGTTCCCGATATGTACCTCGATGCAGCATCGAGCGAACTTGCCGTGGCCCTCGCCGACGTGACTGTGGGCGACCCGGCGAACGAGTCCGTCACCATGGGTTCGCTCGTCGACCACGACCAACGGGACCGCGTCATCGAAGCGATCGACCAGCTCAAGGCAGCGAGCGAGGTGGTCACCGACTCGGCGAACTTCATCGATGCCGATGAAGAGAGTGGGGCCTTCGTTGCGCCGACTCTGCTGCGGGCGACCGACCGTTTCGCCGATGTGATTCACGATGTCGAAGCGTTCGGACCGGTCGCAACACTCGTGCCGTACTCCTCGATCGACGAAGCGGTAGCCCTTGTGGCCCGAGGTGGAGGCAGCTTGGTCGCATCGATCTATGGAGCTGACACCACAGAGACAGCGTCCCTCGCTCGAGGCATTGCATCGCACCACGGCCGAGTCCTCGTCGTCGACGAAGCAATGGCAGCAGCGAGCACCGGACACGGATCCCCGCTGCCTCACCTCACCCACGGTGGCCCCGGTCGAGCGGGCGGTGGCGAAGAACTTGGCGGTATGCGAGCGGTCTACAGCCACATGCAACGAACGGCGATCCAAGGTTCACCACAGTCGTTGACCACTATTGCAGGCGAGTACATCCCGGGTGCCCCAACCACCGATAAGGGCCACCCCTTCCGACTCAACTTTGACGAACTTTCGGTGGGGGACTCGCTCACAACCGAGTCGCGCATCGTCACCGAAGAGGACATCGCCCACTTCGCAGACTTCACCGGCGACACGTTCTATGCCCACATGGATGAAGACGCTGCGGCCCGTAGTCCGATCTTTGGCGGCATCGTCGCACACGGGTATCTGGTGCTGTCGTTTGCCGCCGGTCTGTTCGTCGACCCACCCGAGGGTCCTGTGCTGGCCAACTACGGCATCGACCGCCTGCGTTTCGCCACGCCGACACGACCCGGTGACGAGATCCATGTCGTGCTCACCTGCAAACGAAAGACACAGCTCGATACTCGCGGGTATGGCGAGGTCGCGTGGGACACCAAAGTCATCAATCAAAACGGCGAGGTGGCAGCGGCCTATGACGTGCTGACCATGGTCGCCAACGCCCCCGGCATAAACGGAGCGCCAACATGAGTCGAACCTGGAAAGACCTCACCGATTTTGAAGCGTTTCTCGATGACGGCGGCATTGTCGAAGTCGACGATGACATGCCCGACGAGTACCGCCAGGCCGTATTCACCTTCATCGAGATGCATGCAAACTCTGAGTACATGGGTGGGTTGACCGAGCGCGATTGGATTCCAAAGACGCCGGGGCTGCGCCACAAGATGAGTGTTCTCGCCAAAACCCAAGACGAGATTGGCCACGGCCACTTGCTCTACATGGTCGCCGCCGACATGGGGATCAAGACCCGCAACGAGATGCTCGAAGACCTCATGGCTGGGCGTAGCCGGTTCCACAACGTGTTCCATTACAAGGCGGAGACGTGGGGAGACCAGGTCGCGATCGCGTTCCTCGTCGATGCTGCCGCGCTCGCCAGTCAGCAGGCGGTCTTCAAGAACTGTAGTTATGGTCCGTACCGTCGGATCCTCAAGCGGATCATCAGCGAAGAAGGTTTCCACATGCGGCTCGGCGAGGACCGCATGCGGCGAATAGCGGAGGGCACCGAGATCCAAAAAGAGATCTTCCAAGGAGCGCTCGATCGCTGGTTTTGGCCTGCTCTGCAACTCTTCGGTCCGGATTCGAAGCCGAACGACAAGCTGCTCCGCTGGCACATCAAGAGTGAACGAAACGAAGTACTGCGAG
Organism: uncultured Acidimicrobiales bacterium; assembly: GCA_964451305.1. Classification (GTDB taxonomy): domain Bacteria; phylum Actinomycetota; class Acidimicrobiia; order Acidimicrobiales; family SHLQ01; genus SHLQ01. The sequence continues at coordinate 67,322 of CAYVHV010000015.1, forward strand.
ATAAATGGGTGCAGAAGTTCGTGCCGATGATGCACAGCTACGGCTTTACCGTTCCAGCTCCTGATATCTGCTTCGATGAAGAAACCAAGAAATGGGATGTTGGCCCCATCGATTGGGAGCCACTCAAGAAAACGCTCGCACAAGGTGGCCCCGACTCAGCTCGACGCATCGGCGAAGCGCGAGACAACTGGGAACGGACCGCTTGGGTCAGGGACGCTCTCGATGGGGCGTCAACATGATCGAGGTCGACGTGCAGGCGGAGGTCTACAAGGCAGTTCAGAGCGTGTGTGACCCGGAGTATCCCGGTGTATCGATCGTTGATCTCGGGCTGCTCGAACATATCCACGTCGACAACGGCAACGTCGACGTCGGCCTTATCCCAACCTTCTCTGGCTGCCCCGCACTCGCCATGATCGCCGGCGATGTCAAAGGTGCGGTGCATGGTGTCGAAGGCGTTGCCGACGTGTTGGTTACGTGGCTGACCTCCCCTGCATGGACTCCCGAGCGACTCAGTAAACGAGGCAGGTCGGCGCTTGCGAACGACTTCACCGTCGCGGTGCAGATCGGTTCGTCGACGCCGAGTTGCCCACTATGTGGAGGGCCGACGGTCGAACAGTCGATGTTTGGTCCGAGTAGATGCCGCTCGGTGCACCGATGCGAGTCGTGCAGCGAGACGGTCGAAGTGATGCGGGGGTAACCATGGCAACGTACGAAGTGTTCTTAAAAAAGGAAGGCCGCGACGAGTACCGCCATGCTGGCGCGCTCGATGCGGCTAACGATGAGTTAGCGATGGTGATGGCTCGAGAGTCGTACATCCGACGTGCCGAAGGCAGCCGGGTATGGGTCGTGAACCGCGAGCATGTGCTCATCGGTAGTGATGACTTCATCGCGCCGAACGCCGACAAGCCGCATCGTCACCACGACGGCGCTGAGGTGGCGGCGCGTCGCAAACGCGTTCGAGAGGAGGGGCCATCATGAGTGGCACGAATGAGACGTTGCGAGAGTTTCTCCTCGCCTTTGCCGATGACGAGCACCTCATGGGCCAACAGCACACGGAGTGGATCGGCGTTACCCCGTTTCTCGAAGAGGACCTTGCGTTCTCGAGCATTGGCCAGGACGAACTGGGTCATGCCGTCATGCTCTATGAGCTGGTGTGCGACATCGATGGCGTTGAGCCGACCGATGCGGTGATCGACGGGTTGGCCTACGGGCGCGGCGCTGACGAGTATCGATCGTCGGCCTTCACCGAGTGGGGAACCACCGATTGGGCTGAAGCGCTGGTGCGTCATTGGGTGTACGACATCGTCGAGGATTTCCGGTGGCAACTGGTATCGACATCGAGTTACGCGCCCTTGGCGAGTGTCGCAGTGCGAGCTCAACGCGAAGAGCGCTTCCACCGGCGCCACGCCCAGGCACTTATGGACTCGCTCATCGACACGTCTGCCCGAACCGAGTTGGAGGTTGCCCGAGACGTCGTACTCTCGAAACTCCCATCGTTGCTCGCGCCGATCGAGAACGAAGATTCCTTGATGGCCGCCGGAATTTTCTCTCAGCCGCTCGCCTCGACCTCGGCGGCGGTCATGGAACAGATCGCGGCAGTGTTCGGCCAAGACAGCACGCTGGACGACACACCGAACAATGGGCGGACGAGTCGTTCCGAACACTTCGGTCCGCTCATGGCGAGGATGCGCGAGGTCATTGAACTCGACCTTGACGCGGTGTGGTAAGTCGATACGTGCTAGACCTCTGCCAACGGATCGAACGGTGGGCTGACGCCTCCGACATCTCTGCCCGCTCAACGCTCGTGACGATCATCGGCGACACGCTCGTCCCGATCGGTTCTTCGCTTTGGATGAGTCAAATGCTGCAGCTGAGCTCGGTGTTCGGATTTAGCGATCGCCTCGTTCGTACGTCGATGAACCGGTTGGTCTCAGAAGATTGGCTGTACACCGAACGTATTGGTCGCCAAAGCCGGTATCACCTGACCGAGCTTGCGTTTGCCGAGTCGGCGCAAGCAGCCGAACGCATTTACGGTCTCGGTGCAGCGGATTGGTCGGGGGAGTGGGCGCTGCTGTTTCTCCCACAGAGTTTGGGAGCGGCGGAGAGATCTCGCATCGTCGAACACCTGCGCTGGAACGGTTTCGTACCGGTATCTTCCGATGTGCTAGCCGCACCGGGCACCAAGCCCGAATCCGCCCGTGAACTCGTGTTACTCGTGGACCCAGAGCTGCGCCCAGTGATCGCGACCGCAACCTTTACCGAACTTGCCACCCTCGTCGAAGAGGGCTTCTTTCTCGGCGAGTCAGATGGTGATCAACTCGCCGCGGCCTACTCACAGTTTGTCGAACGATATGAACCGCTCGTCAAGGAAGCGAAGGACGCAACGGCGGTCGAGGCCTTCGGTATTCGAACGATGGTCGTTCACGATCTGCGTCGAATTCGGCTTCGATGGCCGGATCTGCCCGTGCAAGCACGGCCGGTCGGCTGGCCAGGAGACGAGGCGACAGCGGTCGCCGCTGCATTGTATGCGGAGGTGGCCTCGCGCTCTGCTATCTATCTGAGTGAGATCTTTGATCTGTCCTACCCGCGAGCCTTTCCGGCTCGCTTTCCCATCACACGACCTGCTCGCCCAGCGAGCGATGAGAAGGAACGATGAGCGGATACGAACCCATTGAGACGGCTGGGGTCGACCAGTTACGAGCCTTGCAACTCGAACGGATGCAGGCCATCTTCGAGCATTCGTATGCGAACGTTTCCCACTACACCCAAGCCTTCGATGCCGCCGGTGTGAGACCGGCCGATCTGCAGTCACTCGATGACCTCGCGAAGTTTCCTTTCCTCATGAAGGACGATCTTCGAGCGCAGTATCCGTTCGGAATGTTCGCTGTGCCACGAGAAGATGTCGTACGTCTGCACGCGTCGTCGGGAACGACGGGTCAGCCGACCGTTGTCGGGTACACCACCGCAGATATCGACATGTGGGCAACCGTCATGGCCCGCTCGATCTTTGCTGCTGGCGGTCGTCCTGGCGATATCGCCCACGTCGCGTATGGCTACGGCCTGTTCACCGGTGGCCTCGGAGCGCACTACGGAGCGGAGAAGCTTGGATGCACCGTCGTTCCAGTGAGTGGTGGGCAAACCGCGAAACAGGTGCAGCTCATACACGACTTCAAGCCACGGATCATTCTCGTCACCCCATCGTACTGTCTGAACCTCATCGATGAGATGGAATCACAGGGCCTCGATCCACAGGACTGCTCGCTCGAGATTGGAATCTTCGGCGCTGAACCGTGGAGCGACGGCCTTAGAAACGAGATCGAAACCCGATTGGGGATCGACGCCGTCGACATCTACGGCCTGTCCGAGGTGATCGGGCCCGGCGTTGCCCAGGAGTGCGTCGAAACGAAAGATGGTCTGACGGTGTGGGAGGACCATTTCTACCCCGAGATCATCGACCCCGAGACCGGCCGCGTTCTTCCCGATGGGGAGTTTGGAGAGCTCGTCTTTACCTCGCTGACAAAACAGGCGATGCCCGTCCTTCGGTACCGGACTCGAGATCTCACCTGTTTACTTCCGGGCACCGCTCGCACCATGCGTCGGATCGAACGAATCTCGGGACGTTCCGATGACATGCTGATCATTCGTGGGGTGAATGTGTTTCCGAGTCAGGTCGAGGTCGAGGTTCTTGCCGTCGATGGGCTGAGTCCGCACTTCCAACTCGTCGTCAGCCAAGACGGGAACCTCGCAGATCTCAGCGTCAACGTCGAGGCCGACCCGGGCAACGCCCGTTCCGACGACGAGCTCAGTATCGAGCTGACGAACCGGATCAAGGACAACATCGGTGTCAGCACCAACGTCGTTATCGCCGCCACCGGCGACGTTCCCCGCTCACAAGGCAAAGCGGTGCGAGTCATCGACACGAGGTAACGAGGCGATGAGAACTCGACGAGTCTCGTCTTAGGTGAACGAGGCCGTGTGGGGTTCGCCGTTGGTAAATGTACGTGGCGCTGACGGCGGCGCCGTCTGTTGAGCGAAGTTCCATAGCCGCCAGAGCTGGGGTAGAAACGCAAGCTCGACGATCGTCAGAACTCCGAGCGCAGTGACTGCCCCAGAGTTCTCAAGGTGTGGTACCGAAAGGATGTTTGCTACGACCTTGATGACCATCGCTACAGCGCACAGCCACCAGAATTGCACATGTCCGCCGAGGGAGGTCTTTGTGACGAACGATGACAGTCCAGTACCGATGGTCGCGATGGCGATAAGTCCCAACGCGACTACCGACAGGAGATAGGCCGGCTGTGGAAAGTCGAAGACGATGACCGCATGTATGAGGCCGGTACCGACGAGGATGAACGATCCAGCGCGAAGCCTGCTGTACTCGAGCTTCCAGGGTGTTCGAGCAAACGAGGCTGCGAGAAGCAGACTACCGACGCCGGTGTGAGCGTCGGCATACACAGACGATCCCGGTGCCGCAATTGCCGAGAAGTACGCGAGAACGACTCCGATCATCGCCGCTATAACGAGTATTGGGATGGTGGTTTGGCCGTTGCTCGCCGAGATCCGCCACCAGATATGAGACGCACTCGCCTTGACCACAGCGAACCGTGTCTCAGCCGAAGAGTGGTCTTGAGAAAAGTCGAAGAGGTATGACTCCCAATCGAGACGGTTTCGTTCCGCTGTGTCGGGGTCCTGTCCCCACAACACCACCTCGAACAACAAACGTCGCATTTCCTGCCTATCCCGTGATTTCGTAAATCAAACTTCGAGAACCCAAGTTAACCGCAAAGCTACGGATTCATTGGTCGTGTTCGTGTGACACATCCGACTCAGCGGTTGTCTGGTTCTAGGCGAATTTGAAGAGTGCTAGCTCTGCGGTGATGTCGGACGTGTCGAGCTCTGCTGCGGCTTTCACACCATCGCCGGTGAGGGTGAACATGCGCCGCGGGGGGCCTGATGTTTCGCGCTGCTCAACCTCTGAGGTAAGCATTCCACGTTCTTCGAGTCGGTTTAGGCAGCGGTACATCGTGGCGTAGTTCATGATGCTCTGCTCGTCGCCGGATGAATTCCACAATTCGGTGAGGGCGTATCCGTGGAATCGGTCATCTCCACGTGTGGACAGTGCCATCGCTGCACCAAGCACGATCCGTTCGTTACGAACGAGCTGGTTGTTCTTTCGTCTCAACTGCTTAATCCCTGGTTGATCCATGTCGCCATGATGACCGCGTATTGGCAACGTTGCTGTTGTAAAACCGCCCGTGTGAAGGCTACACGAGTACGCCTTCCGCACCACAAGTTGGTGCGCTATCCCACCGAGGTCACCGCTATTGCCGGAGTAACAATTCGCCGTGGGGAACCGTGAACCATCCAGCCAAGTGTTCAGCCCACTCGCGCCACCCGGTCGCGATGTCGAGCTGTTCGTCCATCGTACTGATCTGGTAGTCGCGGGCTTGTTCGCCAAATGCGGAGTGGACGGTTCGTTCTGCCCACATGTTCGCCCAGTACGTGCGTTCAGCAGCGCTTGCGTACAACCAGTGGTTCATACTCGGTGTGATCGCGGTCGAGGGAACGCCGGCATCGAGCGCCCATTCGATCAGGTGACGAGCGGCATCGGGCTCGGCGTCGTTGTGACGTGCCACCGATTGATAGATCTCCATCCACCGATCGAGTTCGGGAGGCTGAGGGTGCCAACTCATTGCATGATAGTCAGCGTCGCGTACGGCCACGATGCCACCGGGCTTGGTCACCCGCATCATCTCGGCGATGGCAGCGGGCGGGTCGGTGAGATGCTGGAGCACCTGATGGGCGTGGGTGACATCAAAGGTGTCGTCGTCGAACGCGAGGTCGTACACCGAGCCGACCTCGAAGCTCACGTTGTCGACCGCTCGTTCACGTGCTGTTGCACGCGCTGTTTCGAGGATGCCTTCTACCGGTTCGATAGCGGTGACGTGATCGACGAGCGCGGCCAAGTCGCAGGTGATCGTGGCAGGGCCACAACCAACATCGAGCATGCGCATCGTTTCATTGAGGTGTGGGAGCAAATACGCGGCTGAGTCCTGTGCGGTACGGCGAGTGTGGCCCTGAAGAACGCTCGCGTGATGGCCGTGGGTGTAGGTGTCTTTGCTCATGAGAAGACTCTACCGAGAGCGTAAGGGCGACGAGCTGTGCCGGTCGCAGGGTAATCGTTCGCTACACGGTCGTTCGGTACACGCTCGAGGTTTACGGCATCTGGGGGCTGCCCCCGAGGCGCGGCGTTGGCGTACCGCGCCCGGTCTACACTCACGGCCATGACGGGACATCGCGCCGACGCAACTGGAGTACATCGCGCCGACGCAACTGGAGTACATCGCGCCGACGCAACT
>CAYVHV010000016.1:0-66776 GCA_964451305.1 uncultured Acidimicrobiales bacterium
TTCGTCGCCAGTAGAGAGCCCACGGACAACCGATCCACAGCCGTAAGGCTGCGCAGAACAGCCGTAAGGCTGCGACCAACCATGCATGGTCTTCACCGGCACACTCTCCAACATCACCAACAACCCCGAACTATTGGCCGAATGGGAAACCGAGCTCGTCGGTACCGGTATCGTCCCGACCGCTGTCGCTAGCTACTACCGGTGCATCAGCGAATTCGCCGGGCAACTCCTCAACGCCCACGGTGAAGTCCTGTGGCACGGGCGTTCCAAACGGCGAGCTACCCCCGGACAATGGGTCGCCCTCGTCGTCAGAGACCGCGGATGCATCCGCTGCAACACAGGCGCACACCGCTGTGAAGCCCACCATCTGGTTCCGTTCAGCGCACCAGCCAAAGGCGAAACCAACATCGATGACATGGTCCTGTTACGCGTTGACTGTCACCACTGGATCCACGAAACCAACACCACCATCATCATCTGGAACCCAGGCACCAGCACATGGCAATACCGCAACGCCCGATGGGAAAACAAGCAAAGAAACGGCCCCCACCCGGTGAGTTCACGCGCCAACAACCACCCGAATCGTCCCAACACCTGCCACCTCCAGCGCCACGGCCTCGGTCCGTCGAAAACCTACAAAATCCGCTGCGGACTTGAGGTTGGATTACTTCGGCCTGCCCCACAACGCACTGGTGGCTCCCAGCGCGTGCAGGATCTCACGGCCAAGGGCTGTGAACCGTTGGAATCCTCCTAGGATGCGAGATGCTGTTCGTGCAGCAGGGGTCGATTCGTCGATCGTGCGCACGTGCCCACCGCCAGTTGCCCCGACTTCGGAGAGGTTGAGGCAAGCCCAAGATCTAACACCAATTTTGCGCTGTTATCAGCCTCGCGAAATTGCGCAATTACGGAGAATCCTGCCATGAGCGCTCAGTACATCTACACGATGCACAAGTTGTCCAAGTTCATTCCGCCCGACCGTGACATCCTCAAAGAGGTCTCGCTGTCGTTCATTCCGGGCGCAAAGATTGGCGTGCTCGGAGCGAACGGCGCCGGTAAATCCACCGTGCTGCGAATCATGGCCGGACTCGACGACGACTACACCGGTGAAGCTCGTTTGACCGACGGCTACACCGTTGGCCTCCTCGAACAGGAACCGCAGCTCGACGACACGAAGACCGTTCATGAGAACGTGATGGACGGCGTGGGCGAGATCGCTGCGCTGCTCACCGAGTACGACGAGGTGCTCGCAGGCTGGTCCGATCCCGACGCTGATTTCGAGAAACTCGGGGACCGGCAAGCATCGCTCGAAAAGCAGATCGAAGCCGCCGGCGCATGGGACCTCAAGCGCACGGTCGAGATCGCAAGCGATGCCCTCCGCCTGCCGCCTGGCGACGCTGAGGTGACGAACCTGTCCGGCGGTGAACGACGCCGCGTTGCACTCGCCCGGCTCTTGCTGTCGCGCCCTGACCTTCTCCTCCTCGACGAACCGACCAACCATCTCGACGCCGAGTCGGTTGCCTGGCTCGAACGCTTCCTTCAGGACTACGAAGGCACCGTCGTGGCCATTACTCACGATCGCTACTTCCTCGACAACGCTGCCCAATGGATTCTCGAAATCGACCATGGCCGGTGCTACCCATTCGAAGGCAACTACACCGCGTGGCTTGAGAACAAACAGGAACGGCTCAAGCAAGAGTCCCGCACCGACGCTGTGCGCAAGAAGACCATCGCACGCGAGCTCGAGTGGGTTCGCATGGCACCTAAGGCACGCCAGTCGAAGGGCAAGGCGCGTCTCGCTGCGTACGACAAGCTCGTCAACGAACAGAAGGAAGCCGAGCAGCGCGCTGGCGAACTGCAGATCCAGATTCCAGCAAACAATCGTCTCGGCGATGTCGTCATCGAGTTCGATGGAGTCTCCAAGGCCTTCGATGAGAAGTTCCTGATCGATGACCTCTCGTTCAGCCTTCCTCCCGCTGGCATCGTCGGTGTTATCGGCGCAAACGGTGCGGGTAAGACCACGCTGTTCAAGATGATCACCGGCGATGAGCAACCCGACGAGGGCGACATCACGATCGGTTCCACCGTCGAGCTCGGGTATGTCGACCAAAGCCGCGATGCCCTCGACCCCGAAGCGACGGTCTTCGACGAGATCAGCGGTGGCCATGACTTCCTCTATCTCGGCAAGCGAGAAGTGAACTCGCGGTCCTACGTTGCATCGTTCAACTTCCGCGGCGGAGACCAGACCAAAAAGGTCGGTGTTCTCTCCGGTGGTGAACGCAACCGTGTGCATCTTTCAAAGGTGCTCAAATCCGGTGCGAACCTACTCATGCTCGACGAGCCCACAAACGACCTCGACGTCGAAACGCTCCAAGCGCTCGAAGCTGGCCTTGAGGAGTACCCCGGGTGTGCCGTGGTGATCTCTCACGATCGTTGGTTCCTCGACCGTGTCGCCACACACATTCTCGCATTCGAGGGCGACTCACAGGTCCGTTGGTTCGAAGGCAACTTCAGCGACTACGAGGCCTTCCGTAAGAAGGAACTGGGCGACAAAGCAGGCCCAACTCGAATCAAATACAAGCCGCTCGCTCGGTAGAGCAGGTTCGCTACACGCTGGCGACGACTACGCGAGCGCTGCGGCCATGACGATGTTGTCCTGTCCGCCGGGGTAACCATCGACTCCGCGAAGCGCCAAGCTCATCACGCCGTTGACCACGTCGAGCGGAACAAAGTTCTTTTCCCGGGCGATCTCATGGATGTGGCTGGGCTGCACCGAAGTCTGTTCGTGGCGGTAGTGACAACCATCGATTCCATCGGTATAGACAAGGATGAGTTCGCCAGGCTCGGCCGCGAACGAGAACTGGCCACCGTGGCGCAACGACCCGCGTTGACGAGCGCTGACGAACCGGCTGTCGTGCGGGTTGACGCGTCTCGGCACGCGATCCGGTCCAGCGATTGCGAGCGTTGAATCGCCCCACGAGAGACCGAAACCCGTACCTGATTCACGATCGTAGGCAGCGACGAGAAGCGTCGTCTCCGAGTCGGTACGAGCAGGATCGCCTTGACGAAGGAACTCGACCATCTGCTGGAGGTGATCGAGGTTGTTCGGACGCACCTTCTCCCAGATGTCGTGTAGGCGACTGATGAGCATGTGACTCGACTCAGGTCCGTAGTGGGCATCGGCCACAGCCAAACCAATCCAGTCCGGAGCCGCAATAAGGCAGAGCGCGTCCTCGTTGTCGACGTCAGCGTCGTACTTCCACTGCTTGCTTGGCGAGTCTTCGTCAGCGCCAACGGTGATACCAGCAGCGGCTTCACTGCCAACGCCGGTCGAGCTGATCGTGCCGTAGGTGCTGAAGTCTTCGCCGAGCAAACGGAGGCGGCCGAGTCGTGGATCAGGCTCAGTCATCAGACATGAGTGTAGAGCGATAGCCGAAGTGGTTGTTCGATACAGGAGCGGTGTTTCGCCACGGGCCAGCAGTAGGCTCGCGTGACACGCCCGATTGAGTAAACGTCAGTCGATCGGCTTGCCGAATGGCTGCTTTGCTTCCTTGTAGCAGTCAGCGTGGAAGTGCTCGACGCGTACCCACTTGTTCTTCTCGTACACGTTGCAGATGACCTGCTGATGACGCATCTTTGCTTGGAACTTGACTCGTTCGCCGCAGTGCATGCAGTCAACTTGACTACCTGGTTCTACGAGTCGGGTCACCGCGCGGCTCACCTTCTTAATCTTGACGGGTTTGCCGGATGCTGCAGTCTTTGCCATACCGACCAATCGGCATCCGTTGGTCAGATTTAAGGTCTACGCACCTATTTGAGGCGAACGATCTACGCCGTCAACATGGCGAGGACCATCTCGGCCATCGCTGCTGGGTCACCCACATCGGGGCTGAGCACGAGGTCGGGGTCAACGGGAGCTTCGTAGGGGTCGGAGATCCCCGTGAAGTTCTCGATCTTGCCTTCACGAGCAAGCTTGTACAGACCTTTTGGGTCTCGCTCCTCGGCGGTCTCCAATGGGGTATCCATAAAGACCTCGAAGAACGGCACATCGGCTGCATTGTGAATCTCGCGAGCTCGCTCGCGACCAGCACGGTACGGACTCACGAGCGGCACGAGGGCAACGACACCTGCATCTGCGAACAGGCGGGCCACTTCACTCACTCGGCGGACGTTCTCATTGCGATCGTCGGTGGTGAAACCAAGATCGGCGTTAATGCCATGGCGAAGGTTGTCACCATCGAGCATGTAGGTGGGCTGCTTTTTTTCGACGAGCAAGCGCTCGACTTCTACAGCAACCGTGGACTTGCCCGACCCGGACAATCCGGTGAACCAAATAGTTGCACCGGAAAGTCCGAGATGGGACCAGCGTTCTGAACGGTCGAAGTGACCTGGATGCCAAACGACGTTCTCGGTCATAGTTATCCGGCCGATTCGCCGAGAATCATGCCAGCGGCAACCGTGCTGTTCGTTGCCTCATCGACGAGGACGAAACTTCCGGTCTCCCGGTTGCGACGGTACTCATCAACAAACAACGGAAGCGTCGAGCGGAAGCTGATGCGACCAATCTCGTTGAGTGTGATCTCCGTTGCTTCTTCATCGCGATGCAACGTGTTGATGTCGAGACGGTAGTTGATGTCCTTGATCATGACGCGACCCGTTCGGGACGTGTGCTTGATCGCGTACTTCTTACGAGGCGAGAGCGTCTGCGTTTCGTCCATCCAACACACCATTGCGTCGATGTCTTGTGACACGATCGGCTGGTTGTTTGGGCGGCAGATCATGTCGCCACGGCTGATATCGATCTCGTCATCGAGACGGATCGTGACCGCCATTGGCGCAAATGCCTCATCGACAGGACCATCGAGGGTGTCGATCGACTTGATGGTGGATTCGAATCCGCTCGGCAGGACGACAACGTCGTCGCCTGGCTTCATGACGCCACCAGCAACCGAACCGGCGTAGCCACGGTAGTCGTGGTACTCGTCGCTCATTGGGCGGATCACGTATTGCACAGGGAAACGCACATCGACCATGTTTCGGTCAGATGCGGTGTGCAACGTCTCGAGGTGGCTCAACAGTGTCGGCCCGTCGTACCAATCCATGTTCTCTGACTTGTCGACGACGTTGTCGCCGGCGAGAGCCGAAACTGGAATGAAGGAAAGGTCGGGTACGTCCAGACGCATCGCGAACTCGCGGAACTCCTCACGAACCTCGTTGAAGGTCTCTTCGGAGTAGTCGACGAGATCCATCTTGTTCACGCAGACCACGATGTGTGGGATGCGAAGCAGCGACGCGATGAAGCTATGGCGTCGGCTCTGCTCGATAACGCCGTTGCGGGCGTCGATCAAGATCAGCGCCACGTCGGCGGTCGATGCACCGGTGACCATGTTGCGGGTGTACTGGGTGTGACCGGGGGTATCGGCGATGATGAACTTGCGCTTTGGCGTTGCGAAGTAGCGGTAGGCAACATCGATCGTAATGCCCTGCTCGCGCTCGGCGCGAAGGCCATCGGTAAGCAGCGACAAGTCGATCTCCATGCCACGCTTCTCGGAAGCCTTGACAGTGGACTCGAGTTGGTCCTCAAAAATTGCTTTTGAATCGTAGAGCAGGCGGCCGATGAGGGTCGACTTTCCGTCGTCTACTGAGCCCGCCGTAGCGAAGCGAAGAATCTCTGACATTAGAAGTAGCCCTCTTTCTTGCGATCTTCCATTGCAGCTTCCGACGTACGGTCGTCAGCTCGGGTCGCGCCACGCTCGGTCTTACGAGTTGCAGCAACCTCGGCAATAATCTTTTCGACGGTGTCGGCGTCGGACTCGACCGCACCGGTAATCGTCATGTCGCCAACCGTTCGGTAGCGCACGGTCTCTTCGAAGTACTCTTCGCCTTCCATAAGGTCGACCCATTCGCTCTTGGCAAGGAGCATGCCATCGCGTTCGAATACGGTGCGCTTGTGCGAGTAGTAAATCTCGGGGATCGCGACCTCGTCGTGGGCGATGTACTGCCAGATGTCGAGCTCGGTCCAGTTCGAGATCGGGAACACGCGAATGTGTTCACCCATCTTGATGCGGCCGTTGTAGAGGTTCCAAAGTTCAGGGCGCTGAGCTTTTGGATCCCACTGACCAAAGTCATCACGGAACGAGTAGACGCGCTCTTTTGCGCGAGCCTTCTCTTCGTCGCGTCGAGCGCCACCGAATAGCGCATCGAAGCGATGCTCTTCAATCGCGTTGAGCAACGTCGGGATCTGCTGGCGGTTGCGAGACGCACGCGGCCCGCTGTCGTCGGTTGCAAGCCCCTGGTCAACCGCTTCCTGAACAGATGCGACGATCAACTTGATGCCGAGCTCTTCAGAACGACGATCACGGAAGTTGATGACCTCTGGGAAGTTGTGCCCGGTATCGATGTGCAACATCGGGAACGGGATCTTCGCGGGGTGAAATGCCTTCTCTGCGAGACGAAGCATCACGATGGAGTCCTTGCCTCCTGAGAACATCAGTGCAGGATTTTCGAACTCCGCAGCCACTTCACGCATAATGTGAATTGACTCCGCTTCGAGTTCCCTCAAATGGGATAGCTCGTAGGACATATTTGCGCTTGCTCCTCTTCAGCGAACCTTCAGTAAGTAGATCGGCATGCCGACACGTACCCTGAGCGCTCAAGTCTGATCTCTAGTAATTCCGCCGAAACGAAAGTGTAGATCGCAACCTCCCATGAAATCTGTGACGCATGACGACCATCTCGAAGCCGCCCGCATCGCTACCGCTGCGGGTGAGCTTTTGCTCTCAATTCGTGACGAAATGGCGTCACGAGGAGCCGATTCGAAAGAAATGAAAGATGAGGGTGACCGTCGGTCGCACGAGTTCATCATGGAAGAGCTACGTCGTGTACGCCCTGACGATGCCATCTTGTCCGAAGAAGGGAAAGATGCAAAAGAACGATTGACAGCCGATCGCACATGGATTGTGGACCCGGTCGATGGGACTAGAGAGTTCTCCGAGCCACCTCGAACGGACTGGGCTGTCCACGTCGCCATGGTGATCGACGGCGAGCCAGTCGTCGGTGCCGTTGCTCTTCCGGGACTCGGAATCACGCTTTCGACCGCCGATCCGGTCAAGATGCCAAAGACCGGCGCCACTCCCCCACGCATGATCGTCAGCCGAAGCCGTCCACCGGCGGCAGCACTTGCGGTGGCTGAAAGCCTTGGCGCGGAACTCGTCGAGATGGGCTCGGCGGGAGCAAAGGCGATGTCGGTGGTTCGTGGTGAATCAGAGATGTATGCCCACTCCGGCGGACAGTACGAATGGGATTCGTGCGCACCGGTCGCAGTGGCACTCGCCGCAGGTCTTCATTGCAGCCGCATCGACGGCAGCCCAATGACGTACAACCACGACGACCCATACCTTCCCGACCTGCTTATCTGCCGCCCCGAGCACGCTGAAGCGGCGCTTGAGGCACTTGCGAACGTCGAGCACTAATCACTAGCGCGTGGCTGCGCTAGGGCTTGGGCTGTCGATGGTACGGTCATGGCCGTTCGGATCATGAACAAAACGCCTCATGAACCGACGGAACGTAAAGAAGCACAATTAGTGTGACGGCGGTTACAAATATGTGTGGTCAACGGCGATCACTCATACATCGATATGCGGTCAACGGCGATCGCATGGAGGTACGACAATATGGCGACGCGACGAACTACCGATTGCAGCGCGGGTGAGCGACTATTTGAGACAGCGCTCGAGCAGTTCGATGCTGCAGCTGACCTGGTAGAACTCCCCGACCGGACCCGAGCGATCCTTCGCAGCCCGAAGAACGAGATCATCGTCAACTTCCCGGTGGAGATGGACGACGGCGACATTCGTATGTTCCGCGGCTACCGCGTGCAACACAACGACATCTTGGGCCCGTTCAAGGGCGGACTTCGCTTCGCTCCCTATGTCAACCTCGGGGAAGTCAAAGCGCTCGCCATGTGGATGACGTGGAAGACATCGCTTGCCGGAGTTCCATTCGGCGGAGCGAAGGGCGGAATTTCGTTCAACCCGCGTGAACACAGCAAGAGCGAAAAGGAACGAATCGTCCGCCGCTTTACGCACTCGCTCGGCGCCAACATCGGCCCCGAACATGACATCCCCGCACCCGACGTTGGCTCAAACGCTCAGTCGATGGTTTGGATGATGGATACCTACCTCAACGCAGGCTCGAGCGGCGATCGCCAGAACACTCGCCGAGTCGTCACTGGCAAAACCATCGAGACCGGCGGATCTCTCGGCCGCGACAAGGCCACCGGCCAGGGGGCAGCATTCGTGCTCGCCCACCACTACGAAACAATCAACCGGGAACTCCGGGGACAGACGTGCGCCATACAGGGTTTTGGCAACGTCGGCGAGCACGCCGCACGAGCGCTCGTCAGCATGGGCGTAAAGATGACCCATGTTGCCGACCACACCGGGGCCATCGTCGACGAACAGGGCATCGATCCCGAGTCGCTCTGGTCTCACACCAGCCAAACCGGCGGTGTTGCTGGCTATAAGAACGCCGATGTCATCGACGTCGAAGAGTTCTTCGCAGCCGACGTCGACATCCTCGCTCCGGCGGCGATCGAGAACCAGATCACCAAAGAACGTGCATCACGGGTGCGAGCATCTGTCGTCCTCGAAGGTGCGAACGGCCCAACCAGTGTCGAAGGCGAACGCATCCTCATCGACAAAGGCGTCGAGATCCTGCCCGATGTCCTCGCCAACGCTGGAGGCGTCATCGTCAGCTACTTCGAGTGGTTGCAAAACAAGATGAGCTCAAAGTGGCGTCTCAGCGAAGTCGACGATGAACTGCGCCGCTACCTCTGGGACGCAGCCGACAACATCGAAGCCGAAAAGAAGCGCTTGGTCTGTAGCCGCAGACAAGCCGCCTACGCCGTTGCGCTAAATCGCATCGGAACCGTCTTCGATCAGCGCGGGATCTGGCCGTGAGCTCGATGAGCAACTCCATTCGACCAGGACCTACTGATGTCGTTGGAACGATCCGGCATCGTCTGTTGATCAATAGCCTCGCGGATCCAGCTGAGGTTGCACCGCATCTCCCCGAAGGCATCCGACCGCACGTGTCCTCATCGGGTGGGGTTGTTGTTGGTTGCTGTCTGATCGCAATCGACTCGGCACGCCCGTGGCCATTGCCAGAGGCTGTAGGGATGTCTATCCACGCCGTCGCTCACCGGATCTCGGTCGACGTCGGCCCAGAGTCTTCACCCCAGCGGAGCGTCTATGTGCCGTGTCGCCATACCAATAGCCGGCCAGCGGTCGCCGTCGGCGGCCGGCTCTTCCCTGGTGTGCACCGGCGAGCGGCCATCTCGATCGAAGAAACACCGGAGATTCTGAGCTGGTCGGTGTCGAGCGCGGATGCTGATCAGGATTTCAATATTTCCGTCACCGCCGACATCGCGAACGCCCCCGACGCGCAAACCGAGGTTGCCGAGATCGTCATCGGTACCGTCTTGGGCGTATCTCCCGGGCATCGCGATGGTTCGATCGAGGCTGCCGATATGTGCCCGGAGACGATGTCGGCCAAGGCCGTCACGCTTTCCTCTCTGGCCTCTCCGTTCATCGAAGGCTTCTCGACCGCTGAGCCAGCAGAGACGCTTCTCATGACAAATGTCGGGGTCACCTGGCGTCGAGCAAACGGCTGGACGACCACCTAGTCGGCTGCAGTATGTCCAGCGGCTATAGCCAGGCGCCGAGCTCGTCCTTACGCAGCTGCCAGTCTTCGCTGGTGATGGCATAGCGGAGGTGATCTTCCCAGGTGCCGTTGATCTCGAGATACCGCTCGGCCATGCCTTCAAGGCGGAGACCGAGCTTCTCGACGACGCGCCGTGACGGCCGGTTTCGAGGAATGATCGCGATCTGCAAGCGGTGCAGACGAAGCTCTTCGAACGCGAAGCGCATCGCAACGACGAGCGCTTCTGGAGTGTATTCACGACCGGCGAACCGCTGATCGATCCAGTAGCCGACGTACGCGTTCTGGAAGGGCCCTCGTTGGATGGCCGACACGTTCATCTCGCCGACGAGTTGGTTCTGCACAAAAACGCCGAAGCCATAACCCGTCCCGAGCTGGCGTTCACGTTGGCGGGCAGCACATCGAGACGCGAACGCCTGGCGATTTTTCACGACATCGGGTTGACCAGAAATTCGGGCCGGCTCCCACTTGGTTAGCCATTCCTCATTCACGGTGCGCACTTCTCGCCATTGCGCGAAGTCATCGGCGACCAACGGACGCATCACGAGTCGTCGGCCGACGAGAGGGATCGAGCCCGGCTCGGGCGAAGATGAAATCACGACATCTGCGACAGGATAAGCCCGTCGAGAATGTCGGACTCCGAGACGAGGATGTCCTCGGCGTCGAAATAGCGAACGATCCGGGCCAAGATGCACATTCCGCCGACGATCGTGTCGACACGCCCTTCCTCAAGACCGGGGTTGAACTTCCGGTCTTCACGCGACTCGGTCACCAAGGTGCGATACACATCCTCGACGGCGTCACGCGTGAGCCGGAAGTGGTGAATCTTGTCGCGGTCGTACTCGGCGAGACCGATCTCGACGGCGGCGGCGGTCGAAACCGTACCGGCGAGGCCCACGAGTTGTCGTGCCCCCATCGCCATCGGCACTTCTCGAGCAACATCGTCGAGGTGGGTTTCCGCAACGGACAGGCAGGCCACCAACTCTTCAGGCCGTGGCGGATCGCTCTCGACATACTTCTCGGTGAACCGGACGCTTCCCATGTCTGTCGAGATGCCGCCCTCCATTCGAGATCCGCCGACAGCGAACTCGGTTGAGCCTCCGCCGATGTCGAAGACAAGAAACGGGCCGTCAGCCGGGTCGAGTTCGGCGGTCGCACCAAGAAATGAGAGCTCAGCCTCTTCCTCGCCGGAGATGAGCTCGGGGCGAACGCCGACGGTTTGTTCTGAAACGGCGAAGAAGTCTTCCCGATTCTCGGCATCTCGAGCCGCGGAGGTGGCGGTCATCCGAACCCCGGCCAGCTCGTAGTTATCCATGATGCCTCGATAACCAGCGAGTGCTTCTTGAACCCGTTGAATCCCCTCGTCGGAGAGCCTGCCTGTGGCGTCGACGCCACGGCCGAGACCGGTGATCGTCATCTCCCTCTCGAAGGTGGTGGTGCCATCGCCAATGATGAGGCGAGTGGAGTTTGTACCGCAGTCGATGCCTGCGTAAATCGGTTCACTCATGAATTCAGGAGTTTATTCACTCGGCGCAGCTGACGACGGCCAGGACGGCGAATCCACTTCATGGAGATGATCGGCAACCCATCGACCGACCGGGTCATCACCGCCCGCTAGGTAGTAGCCGTAGTGCGCGTGGAGGCACTTCACACCGTTGCGGGTACCCCCAACGCCACCGGTCGGCACGTGCTGCGGTGGGTTCGACACAGAGGCGAGGATCTCATCGCGCTCGGCACGATAACGATCGTGCGCTGCGTTCACGGCATCGAGACCAACATCGGCCTCTGAGCGACGCACGCCCTTCAGTGCTTCGAGTCGCCCAACGAGCATCGACTCTCGTTCGCCACAGAGCCAATAGAGCGTCGGCATCGGCCGGCCGTCGACGAGGACCGGATGGTTCTTCAATACAACGGGCTTGCCATCGCCGTCACGCGCCACAACTTCGAACGCACCCATTGGTTCTCGACCCAACAGCTCTCGGACGTCGATCCGGTCGAGGTACCGCTGACGAACCTCTTCAAGACCTGCAATAGTGTCGACATCGGTCGGATCTCCAGCGCTCGGCACCTCGGTTACGCTGCCCGGCGGGGCCGCGGCGATCAGCTCTCGAGCGCCCGCGTCGCCCTCGGTTGGGAGATCGGGCCATACAGACGCTGCCAACCGCGTCGGGGGACGCCGACGAGTGCCGAACACTGCGACCGATATCGGGGTGCTGGTTGCCGATCGAAGGCTTACCCAGGTTTGTGTGCCCACCAATGGTTGATCGGCTAAACCAATCACCATCGAGTCGTACCCCTGATCCGCAGCAAGTGTCGCTGCTGCCTGGACCGAGTGGCTCTGTCCCGCCGCCCAATTCGGGCTCACAAGCACCGCAACGTCGGGGGGCAACAGATCGGCAAAGTCATCATCGCCAACGACGACGACCACACCGTCATAGCCAGCGTCGAGAACCGCCGACAACGAATGCACGAGCACCGGACGGTCCCCGACGACCGAGCGGAGTTTGTGCTCATCACCGAGGAAACGACTTCCTCCACCTGCGGCGAGAAGGACTGCGAGCGTGCGATCGGTAACCGATACAGCACTGTCGATGTTCGTTGCGTCTTTGGACATGGTCTCGATCGTTGAGAGGGAAGCTGAGCTGAGCATGGATAAGGTCGGTCGAATGGACCAACCCGATCTGACGTTCAACCCACCGGCATTTCGCGCCATCCTCTTGATGGCCGACGCCGTGCAGGTTACCGACGGAAAGCTCTTCATTCTCGGTGGGGGCCTCGGTGTTGTCGGACCAAAGCCGCAAGTTATCTCTGTAGCAATCCGCATCGGCGTCCCATGGGACCTTGCCAACGTGAAGCATCAGTGGCAATTAGCGCTCACCGATGAAGATGGAAGACCAGCGCTTCTCAACGAAAAACCGGTCGGAATCAACGGGCAGTTCGAAGCCGGACGCCCGCCGGGAGTTGCGCCGGGTAGCGAGCTCTGGGTACCGCTCGGGGTCAACTTTGGGCCTCTCCCCCTCGAACGGGGCAAGCGTTTCACCTGGACCCTCTCGATCAATGGCGAAACCAGCCCCCATTGGACCGCAGTGTTTTCGGTTCGCCCGTAGCTGCTGCCGTGTCGTAACTGCTGCGTGTCTGAACGACTGCAGTGCCGGAGCGCCCGAGCTCCGAAGGGGCATGTGTTATTGCCGGTGAATTGCGCCGCTGGTATCGGTGAGCGCCGGGACGTCTCGGCCTGTTCGTAGAGCGATGATCTCCGCGACGATCGAGATGGCTGTCTCTTCGGGTGTTCTACCACCGAGGTCGATGCCGATCGGCGAGCGAAGGCGGGAGAGCTCTTCGGTTGTGAGCCCCGCATCGATCAGGCGTTTTGTCCGGTCGTCGTGCGTGCGCCGAGAACCCATGACTCCGATGTATCCAACGTTCGTCGCAAGCGCAGAGCGAATCGCGGGGATATCGAACTTGGCGTCGTGGGTGAGTACCGCAACAGCGTCACGTTCTCCGAGCTGTTCGCCGACGTCGTCGAGCAGCCGATTTGGCCAGTCGACCGCAACCACATCTGCCCGCGGAAACCGTTTCTTCGTGGCGAACATCGGCCGGGCGTCGCAAACGGTCACTCGGTAACCGAGAAACTTCGCGACGTTGGTCAGCGCCGCCGTGAAATCGACCGCGCCAAAGATGAGCATCTGTGGTGGTGGAGCGAAGCTCTCGATGAACACCGCTACTTCGTCGCTGCGAGCTTGGCCGTGTGCTCCGTAACGACGGATGCCCGTCCGCCCCGCAGCGAGCTCCCCAAGCATGTCCCGCCCGACTACTCGGTCGAGGTCCTCGTCTCCGAGCGTCCCTTCCGTCGCTGGTTCGACACCGACCTCGGCGACGACGAGCAGCTTCGACCCGAGGTTCGGACCCTCGATTACCGTCGCCAGCGCCACCGGGGTTTCTGCTCGAATGGCGTTGCTCAACTCGGCGAAGACTGGCGTTGCATCTCCAGAATCAGACGACACCGGCTACCAATCCAACGGTTCGATGAACAGGTGGATCGTCCCGCCGCACGTCAGCCCGACAGCAAACGCTTCGTCGTCGGAGTATCCAAAGGTGACGGTGCGACGATCTCCCGTTTCGATGATTTCAAGCGCTTCGGTGACAACCGCGCCTTCCACACATCCGCCCGAGACCGATCCGGCGACCTCACCATCTTCGTTTACCGCCATGGCTGCGCCGGGAAGCCGAGGACCTGACCCATCGAGGTCGATAACTCGCGCAACTGCAACGGCTTTACCCTGCCGTTGCCAGCGATCCAGATCGTTTAGAAGTTCTTTCATTGCTCCCCCGTGCCCTGTCCACACCGTACCAGTGGTCGTCCCCGTCTCATGCCCCGACCGCTTCGGAGAGCGCCGTAAGCGAGTCCAAGCAGTGTCCCTCCAGAAACGTGTCGATGAACGGCATTGCGGCAGCCATGCCTCGGGCGATGGGTTCATATCCAGGCGTGACCTTCAACGGGTTGACCCAGACCACCCGATGCGCTGTTCGCGACAACCGTTCCATCTCTTCAGACATCTGTGCTGGTTCGCCACGATCCCACCCATCGGAGAGGATCACGACGATCGAGCCGCGAGCCATACCTCGCACACCCCACACGTCGTTGAACTCTTTGATTCCCTCACCGAGGCGCGTACCGCCGGACCAATCGGCGACCTCTTCGGTCGCTGCAGCGACCGCCTCGTCAACGTCATGGCTATTGAGCTGGCGTGTCATGCGGGTAAGTCGAGTCCCAAGGCCAAAGACCTCGACGCGCCCTCGCCCGACAACGGCAGCATGAGCAAACCGGATCAACACACGAGCGTATGGCTCCATCGAACCAGAGACATCGAGCAACATCACGAGCCGACGCGTTCGTGTCCCCGTGGTCGTGCGACTGAGTTGCAGGGGCTCTCCCCCGGTCTTCATCGCGGCCCGAACCGTCCGACGAAGGTCGTTGCGGTCGCCTCCAGGAGAGCTAACGCGACGCCGCGATGCTCGGACTGCTGGCTGTAGCTTCATCCGGTTCATGACCTTTTGAGCTTCGTACATCTCTTCGCGGGTGAACTCCGCGAAGTCCTTCTCATTCAGCGTCTCCGACGCGCTGTAGCGAAGTGCCAACACGTCATCTTCGCTCCCTTCTCCCTCGCCGTCGCCTTCACCATCGTCGGTACCGAGCGTTGCCGATTCGGGTTCGTCCTCGAATCGGACCTTGAACCCAGTGCCGTTGCGATGGAAGTACGCAAGGAACATTGCGTCGTACATCGCAATATCTTCAAGGCGGGTCACGAGCGTCGAACGGCCAGCCCAATACACGTCGTTACCATCACCCAGTCCTACCGCTCGAAGCGCTCTCGTGAAGAGCAGCGATGAGCTGATCGGGATGGTAAGCCCACCCGTTCGCAGGCTGTGAATGAACCCGGTTGCGAGCCGTTCGAGCTCGGGCATCTTTTCGATCGGTGCCGGCGACGCTGTTCGATCATCGTGGGCGTCGACATTTGATCCGTCGACGCCAGAGATCGGAAGCGGGTAATCACCGTTGCTCATTCGACCGACTTAGGCTCCGAGGGCGATCTCGATAACGCTTTCGATTCCGGCGCGTCGGGCTCGTTCTTGGTCTTCGCGGTATTTGAGCAACGTCCCGAGTGTTGCATCTACCGACTCTGCGGTCAGCTGGGTCTCGGCGAGAAGGTGAAGCGCGTTCGCCCAGTCGAGCGTTTCGGCAATGCCGGGCGGCTTGTACATACCCATGTCACGGAACTGACCAGCTGCAGAGGCAACTTGGCGGCCGAGCGCTGCGGGCACATTCGGTGCTTTGCGTTCAATGATCTGCACTTCTCGTTCGAAGTCCGGATGCTCGACCCAGTGGTATAGCGCCCTGCGCTTCAACGCATCGTGCACATCGCGAGTTCGGTTGGAGGTGATGATCACCATCGGCGGTTTCTCTGCACCGAATGCGCCGAGTTCGGGGACGGTCACCGAGTAATCGCTCAGAGCTTCGAGAAGGAAAGCTTCAAACTCATCATCGGCTCGGTCGACTTCGTCGATCAGCAGCACGGGCGGAATTTCAGAACCGTGATCGATGGCCTGCAATAGCGGGCGCCGAATGAGAAACCGCTGGGTGAAGAGCTCGTCTTCGAGATCGTCAGCTTGGGCATCGGCGGCTGCACCAGTGGCCTCGGCGGTCCGCAAGTGAAGTAATTGGCGGGTGTAATTCCATTCATACAGGGCCTGCGAGACGTCGATGCCCTCGTAACACTGCAACCTGATCAGCTCTGCGCCGGTCGCAGCCGCAATAACCTTGGCTACCTCTGTCTTTCCGACGCCTGCGTCCCCTTCGAGCAGGAGCGGTCGTTCGAGCTCAGCTGCGAGAAAGATCGACGTGGCGAGGCCTCGGTCAGCCAAGTACTGGTTTTCGTCAAGCCGCTCGAGAACAGCTTCAACCGACGACAACTCACTCCGGCCCACTCGAGACCCCCTCTATTTCGATTAGCTACGGCCTAGTTCCCCGGTGCAATTATGAGGTAGTTCTCCTCTTCGGGGCGCACCAGGCCAAACTCACGTGCCTCGAGCTCGATCTCAGCATCGCTACCCAACCGAGCGATCCGAGCTTCGAGTTCCGCATTCTCAGACCGCAGATCCGCGAGTTCTTCTTCGGCGCTCCGCAGTTCATTGCGTTGTTCGACGTAGCTCCCGGTTGGAAATACGCCGAAGACGAACACGGCAACGATGACGAGTCCGAGCACCATTCGCCCAACGACCTTGGTCGCTACACGGAGCATCCGATGTCCGTTGCTCGACGCGTCGACATCGACCTCCCAGCCCGAATGCCCGCGGCGGGCGCGGCTTTTCACCTGGTCGTGATCTTGTGGGGTACGCCGCCGCGTCCCTGGACCCGGCCTCGTTGTTGACCCACGCGCCACCCGGCGCTGGGTCGTCACTGTCCGGCCAGCGCCGAACGACCTGGGTACACGGCAGAATCGCCGAGTTCGGCCTCGATCCGGATGAGCTGGTTGTACTTCGCGACGCGATCGGAGCGGGCTGGCGCACCGGTCTTGATCTGTCCGCTGTTCGTTGCCACTGCGAGGTCAGCAATGGTCGAGTCTTCTGTCTCACCAGAGCGGTGCGACATCACCGACGTGTACGCGTTCGAGGTTGCGAGGCCGACGGCGTCGAGCGTCTCGGTGAGCGATCCAATTTGGTTGACCTTGACGAGGATCGAGTTGGCAATACCTTCGTCGATGCCACGTTGCAAACGGCTCACGTTCGTGACGAAAAGATCGTCGCCAACGAGCTGAATCTTGCCGGCGACGGCGTCGGTGAGTTCTTTCCAGCCGTCCCAGTCTTGCTCGTCGAGACCGTCCTCGATCGACACGATTGGATACTTGTCAGCGAGCTCGGCGAGGTAGCCGGCCATTTCTGAAGGGGTCAAGCTGCGGCCCTCACCGGCGAGTTCGTACTTGCCGTCCTTGAAGAACTCCGATGCTGCGACGTCCATGGTGAGCGAGATGTCGTCGCCGGGAGTGAACCCGGCCTTCTCGATTGCTTCCATGAGCAGCTGCAACGCCTCTTCGTTGGACCCGAGGTTTGGCGCAAAGCCACCCTCGTCACCAATGGCGGTGGACAGTCCACGGTCGTGAAGCACTCCCTTGAGGACGTGATATGTCTGCACTCCCCAGCGCAAACCCTCGGAGAACGAGGAGGCACCGATTGGCATCAGCATGAACTCTTGGAGGTCGATGTTGTTGTCTGCGTGCTCTCCACCGTTGAGCACGTTCATCATCGGAACCGGCAGGGTGTGGGCGTTTGGTCCACCGACGTAGCGGTAGAGCGACAGTCCAGTTTCAGCGGCCGCTGCGTGAGCGGTTGCGAGCGAGATACCGAGGATGGCATTTGCGCCACATCGACCCTTGTTTTCGGTGCCGTCGGCGGCGTTCATTGCCGCGTCGACGCCGCGCTGGTTGGTGACGTCGAGACCAATAACAGCCTCTGCGAGGTCGGTGTTGACGAATCCAACGGCGGTCAGAACACCCTTGCCCATGTAGCGATCGCCGCCGTCGCGAAGCTCGACGGCCTCGAACTGTCCGGTGGACGCGCCGCTCGGCACCATGGCGCGACCGGTCGCACCAGACTCGGTCGTCACGGTTACTTCGACGGTGGGGTTGCCACGGCTGTCGATGACTTCAAGACCTACGACCGACTCAATGTTGGACACGATGAATGCTCCTCTGTCGCGACGCTTCGCGACGATCCGATGTTTCGGATACCAAAACTACACGCTTCGGGAGGCTGTGGTACCGATCTCTGCGAGGAGAGTCGATGAGTTCAGCAACGGCGCTCGTAAGCGGACTCGGCAAGGTCGTCAATGGTGAAGAATCCAGCTTCTGCAGCGACACGAGCGTGTTCGACGAGGAGGTACAAAAGGTCGGCGAGCCCATCTTCGAGATCAAACTCGGCATCGTCGACCCCAGCGACGACCTGATCGATTGCCACGAGCACCGCATCTGCCGTTGTTGGGATCGATGATCGAAGTGTCTGGAGCGAATCGTGCAGGCTCTGCGGAGAGGATTCTCGCAACTCGCGGATTCGCTCATCGAGCCGGCGAAATGCCGCCCCGAGTGGTTGAGCGAGGCGCGGAATCCACAAGGACGTCAGGTGATCGGGCTCGACCGATGTCCGAAGATCAGCCCATAACGCAACCTCGACGTTCTCGTCTGGGGTCCCGAGCCCCTGAAGGATGGTGACCGAGTCCGGGGCCACGTCATCGAGCAGAGTGATGACATCGTCGAGCACCTCCGGTGAGTGAACCTGAGTGATGAGCATGGGTCCAACTCGTCCAGCGGCCTGCGTTGCGAGCGCGAGCGCATCGACGATTGTGACCGATTCGGCCATTGGGTCGATACCCAGCGCGTTCCAGCACAAGTCGATGAAGGCCATTGCGGCACGTATATCGAGTGTGATCTCGCCCGACGCAACGGCGCCATGTGCGCGGAGCATCTCGACGGTGCGCTCGGCGACCGCCGGCGAACCCGGCACGGCATAGACCACGGTTCCGTGCTGGCGTGCAAGGTCGATGAGCGACCATGTGATCGCCGCATAGACCTCGTCGAAGGATCCGAGTGACTCATAGAGCGAGTCGAACGAGCCAGCGATTGCAAGGCCTGCTGCTGCAGGGTGCCGTTCGGTTCGCAGCCACACTGGAGCCGGCCCACCGAGCAGTTCGATGCTCTCGGCCGTCAAATACTCCGGACCGGCCGGACCGAGGCCAACAACGGTGATGGTTGCATTCGATGACGCCATCTTTCAACCCACAGCCACGGGGCTGGGCTAGTTTGCGTCGACGGTAAGGGTGACTGGGTTCCACTCACCGAGTTCGTCCGAGACGAAAACGCCGTTGGTGAACGTTGCGACTTCGCTCCGTATCGAGTCGATGACATCGAGGTTGTCGGGCCCGGCCGGATCGAGGAGGAATCCATCGGTGAGGGCATTTGCGTCAGATGCAGCGTCTCCGCCGAGGAGCCGGTCGGCGAGGATCAGGTTGCGCAGCGCGAAGAACTCAACGTTTGTCAGCCCCGCGATTTCGCCACTTTGGAGAAGTGCACCCATCTCGTCGCCCAGAGCAGCCTTGGCGTCGATCAGCTGAACATCGTCTGCCCGAGCCGAGAGAAGCGCATTACTACGAATGTGCATCGTGGCGAGTCGGCGGATCGAAGCATCGTCGCTGCCCGCCAGAACATTTGCGATACCGACGAGCTGGACTTCGGTGAGCGAGGCACCCGGCTGGGTAACCGAGAGGTTCAGATCGTTGGCCGTAACGGTGAACGTGTCGTCGTTCCACTCACCAATTCGTGATTCGACCTCGAAGTCGTCTGCGAACTCAGAAAGGATCGCTGCTTGCCCGTGGAACTCAAGATCGACGGATGGCTCAAGCGATCCGAGACGTTCGAGTCCGATCAGCTGCTGCACGAGATTGATTTCAACGAGGGCCTCGAACTCAGGGCTATCGAACTCAAGAAAGCTGAACTCGCCGTCGGTCATTTGACGGGTGACATCATCTTGAATAGATCCACGAAGCCCGTCGGGAATCTCAATGCCCTCGGACTCGAAGTAGTCCAGAAATGCTGCGCTTCGCAGATACGCCGTGCTGACGCTGCGTAAGAGGTCTCCCTGGACCGCAGGGGTGTCAGCATTCCCTTGGAATGCTGCTGCCAAGGTAACGACCTGGTCTCGGCTAAGCGAGCTGTCCCCGGCGTCGATCGAGACGCGAGAACCGCCCGCACACGCGCTGATGGCAACAACAAAGAACAGGGTGAGAGAAAGTCGACGAATCACAGGTGGCAGTTTACTCATCGTCTGGGGGCAGAAGGTCGTCGAGGGCCGTGACGATGTTCTGGGCAATGTTGCCCTTCTTCATCCCGAGTTGGAGGAAGCCTCCATCGGCTGGTTTATACACGGAATGTTTATAGATCCGATCGAGCCGAATCTGCTTGGACGTCGGCAGTTCGATCGGCGACATCCGCACAACAAAGTCCGGACCGCCAAAGCCCGGGCCCTTACCTACGGTCAATTCGGTTATGCCAATCCGGAGGCATGCTGAGCGAACGCGAGCGACGTCGAGCAAGTTCTCCGCAGGCTCGGGGATCGGCCCATACCGGTCGACCCACTCCGCTCCGATGTCGGCGACCTGGTCGGCGGTCTTGACCGCTGCGAGACGGCGGTACGCCTCGAGGCGCTGGTCTTCGGTCTCCATGTAGGTGTCCGGCAGGAACGCCTTGACAGGCAATTCGACCGAGAGTTCATCGACCTCTTCGATGGTTTCGCCCTTCAGCTCACTCACTGCTTCTGTCACCATCTGGCAATAGAGGTCGTAGCCGACGGCTGCGATGTGTCCCGACTGCCCGGTGCCGAGCAGGTTGCCCGCACCACGAATCTCGAGATCTCGCATAGCGATTTTGAATCCCGAACCGAGCTCGGTCGCCTCGCCGATCGTCTTGAGGCGCTCATAGGCCTGCTCGGTAAGCGACTTATCGGGCGGGACCATCAGGTAGGCGTACGCCCGCTGTCCAGATCTGCCGACTCGCCCTCGGAGTTGGTGCATTTGGCCAAGGCCAAGCAGGTCGGCACGATCGACAACCAGGGTGTTCACCGACGGCATGTCGATGCCGGTCTCGATGATCGTCGTGCACACGAGCACATCGAACTCACCATCCCAGAAATCGAAGACGACCTGTTCGAGGCTCGCCTCGTCCATCTGCCCGTGCGCGATCGCAACCCGGGCTTCGGGGACCATCTCTCGCACCTTGGCCGCGGTGTGTTCAATATCGAGCACACGGTTGTGAACGAAGAAGACCTGACCCTCACGCAAGAGCTCTCGTCGGATCGCTTCTGCGATTGCGCGATCGCTTTGTTCGCCGACGTAGGTCAGAATCGGCTGACGCTCCGACGGCGCGGTCGACAACAGCGTCATGTCCCGGATGCCGGTTAGGCTCATCTCGAGCGTTCGCGGTACCGGAGTCGCCGTCAACGTCAGCACGTCGACGTCGGTTCGCAGCGTCTTGATCTTCTCTTTGTGCTTGACGCCAAAGCGCTGTTCTTCATCGACGACGAGCAGACCGAGGTCCTTGAACTTCACGTCTTGATTGAGCATCCGGTGCGTGCCGATGAGGATGTCGACCTTGCCTTCGTTCGTCTCTTCGATGATCTTCTTGGCCTGGCCAGTCGTGAGGAACCGGCTGAGCACCTCCACGCGTAACGGGAAGCTGGCAAATCGTTCGGAGAACGTCTGATGGTGCTGTTGGGCAAGCAGCGTTGTCGGCACGAGGACAGCGACCTGCTTGCTGTCTTGCACCGCCTTAAACGCAGCCCGGATCGCGACCTCGGTCTTGCCGAAACCAACATCGCCGACGACGAGCCGGTCCATTGGATACGGCCGTTCCATGTCGGCTTTGACGTCGGTGATTGCGACCAGCTGGTCTGGGGTCTCTTCGTAGGGGAAGGAATCTTCGAGCTCGGCTTGGAATGGCGTGTCGGGCGCGAATGCATGCCCCTGCGCGTTGACTCGCTTTTGGTAGAGGACGACGAGTTCCTGCGCGATCTCACTGACCTCGGAACGAACCTTTGCCTTTGCCTTGGACCAGTCGCTGCCACCCATTTTCGACAGCGTCGGGCTATCGCCGCCGGTGTAATGACGAACCGATGCGATCTGATCGGTTGGAATGTAGAGCTTGTCGTCCCCGCGGTACGCGAGCAGTAGGTAGTCCCGCTCGACTCCCCCGATGGCCCGAGTGACCATGCCGGTAAAGCGTGCAACACCATGCTGGTGGTGCACGACGTAATCGCCCGGAGCGAGGTCATCGAAGGTGTCTTGTGACGTATTCGCCCGCTTGCGAGCCTTGCGGTGTGTTCGTCGACGGCCGGTGAGATCGGACTCGCTCATGACGGCGAGCTTGGACGACGTAAAGACCGCCCCGCGTTCGAGCGGCGCGACGACGATGCCCGATGCTCCAGCCTTCGCCTCCGCCAAAGAATCGAGCACAGGCAGGTGAATGCCGTGATCGGCGAGCAGCACAGCGAGGCGAGGCGCGGTACCGGTGCCGTCTGCACCGATGACGATCTGGAAACCATCGCTCGTGAGCTGGTGCAGCTGGTTGATGAGCGGAGGCGGGTCGCCGAGCGGGGTCTCCCACCCTGTGGCAGCGACGACGGAGACCTCGGGCCCCTCGGGAGCGGTGGTCATTGTCCACACCGGACACTCCGAGTGCTGCAAGATCCGATCGAAGGGGACGTGTAGCCGCGGGAACTCTTCCTCTGCCTCGTCGCCCTCACCGATTGCACCCCATGTGCGTGCGAGCGTGTTTGCGAGATCCGCTTCTTCGTTGCCGATGTCGGCCGCTCGATCGCGAAGCCGTCGCGGTTCAAGAAGTACGACGAGCGAGTCAGCGCCGACATGGTCGATCAATACCGAGTCGCGATCGGTGAGCCACGGCAACCATGACTCCATACCGTCGAAGAATTCTCCGTCGGAGAGACGTTCCCAGTGTTCGCGTCCCCACGGTTCGGAGGCAACGAGGGCTCGAGCGCGCTCCGCGATGGCCTCTGAGGCAACCACTTCCCTCGCGGCGTGGATGACGACCTCTGATCGGGTCACGGTGGAACGCTGGTCGTTCACACCAAACTCGCTCAACCTGTCGACCTCGTCGCCCCAAAGATCGATACGGACCGGCGCGTCGGCGGTGCTCGGGAAAACATCCACAATCGATCCGCGAACGGCGAAGTGACCACGCGATTCGACCTGGGACTCACGGCGGTATCCGGAATCGACCAACAGCCGTGAAAGGTCTGCAAGGTCGATCTGGTCGCCAACTCCAACGATGATCGGTTCGAGATCGTCAACGCCTGGACCGAGCCGTTGCACGAGCGACCGAGCGCTCGCGACAACAACCTGTGGAGACCGTGAAGGGTCTTGCAGCCGCCAGAGCACTTCAAGGCGACGACCCATGGTTTCGACGTTCGGGCTGATTCGTTCAAACGGGAGGGTTTCCCATGCGGGGAAAAGCGCGACGGCTTCGTCGCCGAGGTACATGGCGAGGTCTGCCCGCAGGCGTTCTGCCTCGGTAGACGTTGGCACGCAGACGACGACGGGCACCCGCCCACTTTGGTCAGCAATGGTGGCGAGCGAGAGTGCCCTGCCCGCTTCGGGGACGGCGAGGAGCGCACTCCGTTTGCCGAGTGACCTGATAATCCCGGGGTCATCGGCGAGGCCACGAACGAGTGCCTTAAGCGGTGGGGCGGTCATATCGCTGTGTGATGACCCAGACATGTCGACCGTCGTTGATTCAGCCATGGTTGACGTCGTTCATCACCGATTCGGCATGCTCTCGAAGAAGTCGTTCAGCAACGTCAGCCGCTTTCTCGATCTCGATATCGAGATCGATTCGTTCGGCCTTACCGGGCCGGCGAAGCACATAGTCCGATACCGACTGGCTGCCGGGTGGGCGACCTATGCCGATTCGAAGACGAACAAAGTCTTGAGTCTGCGTGTGCCTTTTGATCGACTTGAGTCCATTGTGTCCGGCCAGCCCGCCACCGATCTTTAGCTTGGAGCGACCGACCTCGAGGTCGAGCTCGTCGTGGATGATCAGCATTTCGGCTGGATCCTCGATCCCGTAGCGAGATGCGAGGTCACGAACGCTACGACCGCTGTGATTCATGAATGTCTGCGGGAAGGCAATCGCCATACGAAACTCGCCAAAGCGAATCTCGGCGGTGAGTGCGGCCTGTCGGCCGGGTTTCAGCTTTTCACCATGGCGCGCAGCGAGCACCTCGATCACTTCGGCGCCAACGTTGTGGCGCGTTCCGTCGTACTTGTCGCCGGGGTTCCCCAGGCCGACCACGAGTAGGTCGGCTGGGGTCCCAGAACGTTCTGCTGATTTTTTGCGGCCAAACACGTCGTCCTGCCCAAATGTTGGCGGTTGGGGCGAACCCAACTGGCCGAGCGTGAATTAGCTGTCGTCGCCGTCGGAGGCGTCGTCGCCACCGTCGCCTTCGGACTCGCCCTCTGCACCCTCTTCGCCTTCGGCAACTTCGGCCTCGTCTTCGGCGCGCATTGCTTCGATGGTCGAACGGGTCACGACTGCGGTTGCGACGGTCTCGTCACCGTCGACTGCAGCGCGAACACCCTCTGGAAGCTCGACGTCGTCGACCGTGATGGTCGAACCAACTTCGAGGCTCGAGATGTCGGCGGTGAGTTCGGTTGGGATCGAGTCTGGCTTGGAGAGGACGGGAAGCGAGAACATGGTCTGATCGACCATGCCCGAAACCTGAGTAACTTCGCGAGCTTCACCGATGAGGATGACGGGTACTTCGACCTCGACCTCTGCGTTTGGATCGAGACGGATGTAGTCGACGTGGATGACGTCACGGCGCGTTGGGTGACGCTGGATGTCCTTGACGATCGACAGCTGCTTTTCGCCATCGATGTCGAGGGTGAGCAGCGCGTTGACGCCGGCGTCGGTGATCAGCGCCTTGCGCAGTGCTGGCCATTCGACCGCTACGGCAACCGATTCCTTGCCAAGGCCGTAGACCACGCCGGGGACCATGCCCTCAGCGCGGAGCCGACGGCTCGATCGTGTTCCGGTCGAACGACCGGTGTGTGCAGTGAGAAGTAGCTCGCTCATGGCGCCATCCTTCGTCTAGTTGGGTTGTAAGAACTCGCTAAGGCTACCGGCAGCATTCGCCAAGCCAACCGCCAACACAAGACTTGGGGTCTGACCCCAAATCGAAGCCTCGATCGAAGCCGGTGGTGTGACCGGCCTCCGAGGGGCAATTTACATTTGGTTGTTGCCGTCGAAGATCTCCGAGACGGTGGTGTCCATAAAGACCGCTTGAATTGCCCGGGCGAGGATCGCGCCAATCGACAAGACGACGAGTTGGTCGAACTGCTTCTCAGGACCGATTGGCAACGTGTCGGTGACGATGACCTTTTCAATCGACGAGTTCTTTAGGCGGTCGACTGCGGGGCCGGACAGTACGGGATGGGTCGTGGCCGCAAAGACAGACTTTGCGCCCTTTTCGACGAGTTGTTCGGCTGCGGCGCAGATGGTGCCACCGGTGTCGATCATGTCGTCGATGAGAACACACACTTTCCCCTCTACATCACCAACAACATCTTTTGCCTCGACCATGTTCTTCTGGTCCTTGACCCGACGCTTGTGCACGATCGCGAGAGACGCTCCGAGCTTGTTTGCGTAGCGTTCAGCGACCTTGACTCGTCCAGCATCTGGAGAGACGACGACGAGGTCCTCGGTACCGAGCGAGCGGAGATAGTCGATGAGAACCGGCATCGCCGTGAGGTGGTCGACCGGGCCATCGAAGAAGCCCTGGATCTGCCCGGAGTGAAGATCGATGCTGACGAGGCGGCTTGCGCCTGCGGCTCGGAACATGTTGGCGATCAGCTTGGCGGTGATTGGCTCACGGCCTGCCGCTTTGCGATCTTGGCGGCCGTAACCGTAGAACGGGGCGACCACCGTGATCCGTTTCGCCGATGCTCGCTTCGCGGCGTCGACCATGACGAGGTGCTCGATGATCGAATCGTTGATCGTCCCGTCTTCCCATGCCGAGTGGGTGTTCAGAATGAAGACATCGGAACCTCGCACCGATTCTGAGAAGCGGCAATGAATCTCACCGTTTGCGAACTCGGCGATGTTCGAATCACCGAGTTCGATCCCGAGCTCGGCGGCCACACCTCTGGCCAGCACTTCGCTCGTGCGGCCAGCAAAAAGTGTCAGCTTCTTCTGTGTTACTTGCTCCATGTGCCCCTAGACCTCCGGCTCATCTCCGGGCGACCATACCGGTCAACTCAGCGCGACTCTGAACCGAGGATCGAAAAGGGTGTCACATCTGTTCTGGCTGGGACCTCGAATGCTCTGACGACACTGTGCGGCACCACCGCACGCGCGCCGATCGTGGCATCCACGAGATGAGAGTTTGGACCGATCGTTGCACCATCGGCAATCAGGGTCTGCCCAACGAGCACCGACCCCGGCAGGATCTGCACTCCCTGTCCAATGGACACCGTGGCGTCGATCGTGACCTGGCGAGGATCCGGCATCGATACCCCGCGCTCGATCCATTTCGTCGTGATTCGATCGCGGAGCTCTATTTCGATCGGACTGCGATCGGCGAGCGATGTGATCGTCTCAAGAGAGGTGTCGGGTTCGCACACTTCGACTCGGTGTCCGAGTTGTTCGAGCACTCCGGCGACCTCTCGGATCGGAACCCCCGCCTCCCACGAATTCTCCGATGCACGGCGCAGCGCAGGCATAAGTAGCGACGCGCGAACCACCAGCGCAGCGAACCCTCCAACGACGACGTCGTGAATCGATGTGATCTCACCATCGTCATTTCGCTGGATCATCGTGTTCGTTCGCGTGCCCTCTGCGGTTGCGAGGAGCGTGGCGTCGTTTCCTGTTCGCCGATGGTTCATGACGAGCTGGCGCAGCTCGTCGGGCTGAATCTGCGGCGCCTCGGCCGGCAACAGAAGAAGTTGGGCCGCGTCGCTCATCGCGAGCTCTGGGCCGAGGCGACTCAGCGCATCCATCACGGACTCGGTGAGATTACTCCGCGGGGCCACGACCTCGATCACAGCACTGTCGGATCGGTCGAGGAGCTCGGCCCGGTCATCGACGCCAACATCGTGGGCAACAACTCCAACTCGACGAATCGACGCTGCGACGACAGCATCAGCTATCCAACTGACGACGGCCTTACCGGCGATCGGAGCGAGCGGGCTGCAGGCGTGCGACGGAACTTTCTCGTTCAACCCGGGTTGAGTTGACACGATGAGAGCGGTGACCTGATTCGGTTCCATAGTCACGTTTGTAGCAAATCACAGCGGTCGAACAGTAGACCGACCGAATCCAAACCCTCAGGCTTTCTGCTCGTGTGAGTACTTGCTGGCCGAGCAGGGATCGAACCTGCGACCTCCTGGACCAAAACCAGGCGTTCTACCAACTGAACTATCGGCCAATGCTTACACCGTCACGTTACCGCCTTCGCGGAAAAGGCCCGCACGTGCGGGCCGGATCCACCAGCGGGACCACCGGTTCGGTGGTCGTGACGGCAAGAGCGTGTTGTTGCGGAGAACCCGGAGGTTCTAGCGTCCGCGCTGGCGTTGCGCCCTCGTCCGCTTCAGCATCTTACGGTGCTTGTGCTTACGCATGCGCTTACGGCGCTTCTTAATAAGTGATCCCATAACGGCTGGACGATAGCGGAATCCGAGGGCTGGGCCGACCTTCTCGCGCTGCTTTATGAGAAAAACTCGGGATTTCTCTGCTTAGCTCACGATTTCAGGGACGGTTCGAAGGACGGTCCCAGCGTGCGGGAAGTCGCCTTCAACGAACCATGAGCTCCCGCTTCCGGCAAGACGAGGGGTTTGACCAGTGGCGTCACCGAGTGCGTCGCGGGTCGCTGCGAGCTCTGGCACGACGGCGAGAGCGGCTGGTTCAAGATCGTTACCGTTCTCACCCGTTGGCCCGCCCAATTCGTCCCATTTGTTGTAGATCACCGATGTTGGGCATGCGAGCTCGGGGGTGACGATGGTGAACACCAGGTCTTCGAAGTCGAGCCGCTCCACCCATTCGCCGATACCCCGGACTCTGGCCCGACCTCCAACGAGGCAAAATGCGACGTCGGCGCCGATCGACGCAGCCTGTTCAACATCGTTGTAGCCCGCCCACCGCAAGACCGCTGCAGCATCTGCGGAACCACCGCCAAGGCCTGCTTGTGCTGGGATTCGTTTCGTCACAACAGCGCCGATCTGCACCCCGGCGAGCGCCGCTGCTCGGGTGACCAGGTTGTCGGTGGCGTCGATATCGAGTGGCACTCCCCCATTTTTCTCGTCGACGAAACGCACGGTTTCGCCACCGGGCGCGATTTCGAGCTCGTCGTAGAGATCGACCGTGACCATCTCTGCGTCGATGAGATGGAGACCGTCATTTCGGACGCCGGTAACGCGCAGGGTTCTCGTGAGCTTGGCTGGTGCGAGAACCGTCGCGTTCGTCGAGTTGTGGTCAGCTGGTGAGGTCACCCGTTCGAATCTAGAGCCCGAGCGAGGTCGATCCATTGGTCGAGGCCGAGTTGTTCTGCCCGCAGCGTCGCGTCGACACCGGCGGCGACGATCTCTTCCTCGGACAGAATTCCGGAGAGTGAACGCCGAATCATCTTGCGCCGTTGCCCGAACGCCGCCTTTACGACGCGGGCCAGCTCGTCGTGCGAAACCTCGGGCGCACCCTTTCGGCGTTCGAAGCGGATCACCGATGAGTCGACCTTGGGCTTCGGAACAAAGACCGATGGCGGAACCGACGCCACGACCTCAGATGTGCTGTGGAGTGCGGCCATCACCGAAGGAATCCCGTAGACCTTTGAGCCGGGACTTGCAGCAAACCGATCGGCGACCTCGGCTTGCACAAGAACGGTGAGCGTGGCGACCTCTCCGACGCCCGCGAGGATGTCGAGAACCAGGGTCGTGCCAACGTTGTATGGCAGGTTCGAAACGACATGAATGCCGCCACCGAGGTCCGGGTCAAAATGCTCGGCGATGAGTGAATCCCAGTCGAGTTTCAGGGCGTCTGCCTCGATGACGGTGGCGGTATCGCCCACGATCTCAGCTGCCACGTCAGCAAGGCCGGAGTCGATCTCTATCGCAACGACGGTCGCACCGGTTTCGATGAGAGCCAGCGTGAGTGAGCCAAGCCCAGGACCGATCTCGATAACCAGGTCGCCGGGGCCGACGCGGCTGAGCTCGGCAATGCGGCGAACGGTGTTTGGGTCCGCAACAAAGTTCTGACCGAACTCTCGGCGAGCCGCAAGGCCATGGCGGTCGAGCAAGTCGTGGATATGCGGGCGACTATGCGTCACGGATTACAACAGATGCTGACCGCAGATGGGCCATTGATCCCACCCGCGCATCGCGAAGAGGGTGTAGGCCATGATGTCCTGCCATGCGGGCTGAGCTTCAGCTGGGTCAACCCCGACGAGATGTGGCCAGTGAATGCCCGCAACCCAATCCCACGTTTGCTGTGAGAACTGGTATGCGCCGCGGTAGGTACCCGTGTTGTTGATCGCCCCGTAGTTGTGGGTCGACTCACAGTTTCGCAACGCGTCCCATTGGGCTGCGGTTGGACCGCCAGAGGGAGGAGGCACTCGACCATCGACTTGGGCGGGTGCTGTTGGCGAGGCTATTTCGGGTTCCTCGACCAGCTCTGCCACATCTTCGACCGGGTCAGCCGACTCGTCGGTTGCTTCATCTCCTGCGTCCGCATCGTCAACGCTCGCCGCCTCATCGGTAGTTTCGGCCAGGTTGGCATCATCGTCGACCTCGACAACCGCCGACCCGTCGGAGTCATTGTCGTCAGACTCGGAAGCCTCTTGGGTCTGCTCAGGAGTCGAGCTCTCAGACGCTGGAACAAATGGCAGCAGCGAAAGGTCGCTGTTCGAAGGGGCTGGTGGACGAACTTCGACGCGGCCATCTTCGATCGCTTGGCTACGAGCCTGACCCCACGAACCTGCTCGGGCCGCGAGCAGCGAGATGTCAGGGCTGACGGCCTGTTCGATCACAACAACTTCGACGGGCGCATCGGCAACCTGATCGGAGGCAGCGGATACGTCATCGGTTCCGGACTCGCTCGCGGCTGGCGTGTTCGAGGGACTCGCGATTTCAGCAATCTCGTCAGGAGCGGCCGTCTCGATTCCTTCGAGAGACTCGGGGGTGTCGATAGCGAGGAATGGAATCGCGAGAGCAGCAATGAGCCCGGCTAGGGCAACTCGCCATCTCTCGTTCACCTTGGGTGGATTCAGAATCCGACTCTTTCACTCGTCAATATGACAGGCATACCAAAGTGGACAGGCCACTCCGACCGCGAACGAGACGCTAGAGAGTCAAAATGGGACCTGCAACCCCTACGACAACAAGCCTCACCATGCGTGACAACTCACCATCAAGAAAGCGCATAAAACGTCATCGCTCGGGCGGTTGTGGCTAATGCCACCTCTTCTGGGGCGATGCCATGAAGCTCAGCGACCGCTGCACCGACGTGCACGACGTTGGCTGGCTGGTTCTTCTTGCCCCGGTGCGGCACGGGCGCAAGGTACGGTGAGTCCGTCTCGACCATCAGCATGTCGAGCGGAGTCATCCGCACCGCATCCTGAAGATCGGTCGCGTTTTTGAAGGTGACGATGCCGCTCACCGAAATAACGATGCCACGATCTAGACCGTTTCGAGCATCCTCGGGGCCGCCGGTGAAGCAGTGAAAGACGGTCCGGTCAGGGACCCCTTCCGCGTCGAGAATCTCAAACGTATCGGCCCATGCATCCCTGGTGTGAATGATCAGCGGGAGGTCGTGTTTGTTGGCCATCGCAATGTGCTGGGCGAAAACGTCTTTTTGTACGTCGCGAGGTGAATGGTCGTAGTGGTAATCGAGGCCGGCTTCCCCAACACCGACCACCTTGTCAGCAGACAAGAGTTCCTCGATACCCGCCATGCCATCGGTGGCGTCGTGAGGGTGCACGCCAACGGTCGCGAACACCCCATCGTGGCGTGCAGCGACGGCTATGGCTTCGACAGACCGGTCGTGGGTGACTCCAACGGTGACCATTTTCGCGACACCTGCGGTTCGTGCTGCCTCGACCCAGATGTCCCCGTCAGTTCCTGGCGGAATGTGGCAATGGTTGTCGATCCAGGTCATCTCCGAATTGGTCATGGCTAGCCCTTGAGTCGAGGGAACAACGGGTCGCCGGAAATCAACGCCACTCCCCCGCTGTATTGACCCCAGCCTGCTGCACCAGGAAGACGTTCATCGGCCACGTTGCCGTCCATCCCGATGCGTTCCCATGCGAGCTGAGCTGCGTTGGGAATTGCTGGCGATGCGAGAATCGAGACGATCCGGATCGCTTCGAGAGCGTCGCCCATCACCCCATCGACGTCTTCTCCGGGGTCCATCTTCCACGGTTCGTTCGCGGCGAGATACTCGTTCGTCTCACGGATCAGTCGCCATGTCGCATCGAGTGCGATCGGCGCTTGGCCTCGTGCCCATGCATCGGCGGTCGCTTCGAAGGCTTTTTCCGCTTCGGCGGCGAGAGGTGAGTCGGCGCGAGACCCTGGCGCGACATCACCACACTTTTTTCCGGTGACGGTGATGACTCGCTGCACGAGGTTGCCAAACTGGTTCGCCAAGTCCGAGTTGTAGCGGATGATCATCTGCTCGTAGCTGAAGTCCCCATCGGGCCCAAAGGCCGGGTCCCGTAGGAAGTGGTAGCGCACGCCGTCGACGCCGAACGCAGCGTACCCCTGCTCGTCGTCGCCCTCGATCAACTGTTTTGGTGTCACACCGTTGAGCTTGGACTTCGACATTTTCTCGCCGCCGATCAACAGCCAACCGTGGACGAAGAAGCGCGGTAGGTCGGTGATGCCAGCAGCGAGCAGCATGGCCGGCCAAAAGACGCAATGGAACCGAATGATGTCCTTGCCAATCATGTGGTGTGCTGCTGGCCAGTACGTCGCAAAGCGTTCTTCGTCTGCGCCGAAACCGACCGCCGTTGCGTAGTTGATGAGCGCGTCGTACCAGACGTAAAACACATGCTTGTCGTCCCACGGAACTGGCACACCCCAGTTGATCGACGTGCGAGAGATGCTGATATCACGTACCTCTTGGCGCAGGAGGCCAAGGACTTCGTTGCGATAGCCATCGGGGCGAATCTGGTCACCGGCCACCTCGTAGTGTTCGAGCAGCTGGTCGGCGAATGCGCTCAGCTTGAAGAAGTAGTTCTCCTCACTCATGTGCTCCGCTGGACGCTCGTGCACTTTGCAGTTGCCATCATCAAGTTCGTCCTCGGTGTAATAGGCCTCACACCCAACGCAGTACAGCCCTTCGAAGGTGTCGGAGTAGATGTAGCCGTTGTCGTACGCCTTCTGCATAAGTGCTTGGACCGCAGCATGATGACGGGGCTCGGTGGTCCGAATGAAGTCGTCGTTGCTGATGTTCAGTTCTTCCCATGCTTCACGAAAGCGAACGCTGGTCGAGTCGGCTTGTTCGAGTGGCGTAATGCCGTTCTCCTCAGCGGTTCGCTGAATCTTTAGGCCATGCTCATCGGTGCCGGTGAGAAAGACGGTGTCATCGCCGAGCAAACGATGCCATCGGGCAAACGCATCGGCATTGATCGTCGTGTACGCATGCCCGATATGAGGCGCATCGTTGACGTAGTAAATGGGTGTGGTGATGTAGAAGCTGCTCACGAAACGATCCTAAGGCGCCCGCAACAGAGTCACCCGCTCATCGTCACCGAACGCCACTCGAGTAGTCCCCCAGTGACACGTTCACGCGGTAGCGATCACCAATTCGGGATAGTCATCGTTGTCGGCAACGGCGAGTTCGAGTTCGCCCGGCTCAACGGACGGGGTTGCTCCACCAGCTGGGCTGACTTCTTGGAGCCGATCGATCTTGTCGATCTTGCGCTGGAGCACATTGGTTCGAGTGCCGGAGAGTTCCTCGAACGAGTTCATCGCCGTGGCCAGGTGCTTGCCGTGCTTCTCGATCTTGTCCGAGTACTTTGTCCACTCCGAGCGGAACGCAACGAGACAATCGAGAATCTCGGTGCTGCGTCGTTCGAACATGAAGTTGTCCATTGCTTGGCGGATGACCTGAAGTACGGCGATCAACGTGCTGGGACCGCACAACACGATCTTCTGGCGCATTGCCTCGTCCATCAGCGAAGGATCGCTTTCTTGTACGAACCCGAAGACGTTTTCGTTCGGGATCATCAAGATGACCGAGTCGACCGAGTTTGATTCCTCGTGGTACTTCCGGTCGGCGAGTTCCTTGACGCGAGCACGAGCGTCCTTGACGAACTGCTTGCGGAAGGCTTCGGCCGCGGTGGTGTCATCGCCTTCCACCTCGAGAAATTTGAGGTAGTTGTCAGCCGGAAACTTTACGTCCATGTGCAACACCATCTCGTGCGGCATAACGAACGTGATGTCTGGGCGACCACCCGAGTCGATTCCCTTTTGCACTCGATAGTTGATGCCCTCCTTCATGCCCGCATGAGTCAGCACATCCTGGGCCATGCGCTCACCCCAGTCACCACGCTTCTTCGAACTACCCAAAGCGTCTCGCAAGCTGCCCGCCGTGAGTTGCAACTGACCGGTGGCCTTCGCCGACTCGTGGATCTGGTTGATGAGCATCCCGTGCTGACCGGCGGTCTTCTCCTGCAGGTCGGTCATCATCTTCTCGATGCGCTTCATTTCGGCGCGCAGTTCGTGATTCTGCTTCTCGAGGATCGAGGTGCTCTCCTCGTACTTCCGCTGACCGAGCACAAGGTTCTTCTCGAGCTTTTCACTGCTCAGTGCAAGGCTCTTCTCGAATTGTTCGGTACCGAGCGCCAGATTCTTCTCGAGCTTCTCGTTGCCATCGCGCAGGCGAGCGTCGAGCTTCGCGTCAGCGATCTCGGTGACCCGGTTCATGGCCATATCTTGGGCCTTCTGCATTGTCTCGGTGCGATCACGCGTGAGCACTTCAGCCGTCGCGGAACGCTCGGCCAAGGTGGCCTTGACCGCTGCCTCAACAGCAGCGTCGGTCGCTTCGCTGTGGCGTTGATCAACAGCAACGGCACCAGCCCGGCTGAGCAGCCAATACAAGATGGCGAAGCCGATGGTAACGACGAACGCGAAGCAGATGGACAGGATGAGGATGGGGAGAAGTTCCATGCCTCAAACAGTAGAGATGGGGTGTGACATAGAGGTTGGAGCTCGACCTAGTGAGCGTTTTCGTGGAGCGAAGCTGAACGAAAAGGCAAGCTTGCGGAAGTCGTGTTGACGACCGACGAAATACCTCCGCTCCGCAAATGCTCCCACATCAGCTGGGAGGTAACACCGACTTCTCGAATCGCCAGCCACCTGGTCGTCGACCACTGCGACTCGGAACTCGTCAATCTCAGATATCGCCAGCTTCGTAGGCGAACCGTTCTTCGTCAGCCCAGACGAGTTCCCAATGCGGATCGCTTTCTGGGAGCTCATCGCTTAGCTCTTCAACGCTGCCTCGTTCTAGCAACGTCAGGTACATGCCAGATTCGACCGAGAACGCTGCGAACCTCGTTGGCAAACCTAGACGTTCGTAGCGAAGAGCGATCTGCTGGAAAACGACAGTGCTCAACCATATGTGCGAGCCGATGTAGCTCGCTTCGAAGGGTTCGCCATTCAGTGCGCAAGTGACCGTCACCAGTTGTCCGGCATCGGCGGCGAACTCGATTGCGAGGTCACGCACAACCAAGGTGCCATTGGAGAGCTCAACGAGGTCGCCGACCTGTCTGCCGATCGTCTCCGAGGTCTGTTCCAATTTGGATGGATGAAAGCGGAGGTTGTCGGTGTATTGGTCGAGCGAGAACGACTCGTCGTAGTGAGGTGTGTCGTACAGGCTGCTAAGGGCAAGGTCGAGCCCTACTGGCGGACCGTAGTCGGCCGCGGCGGCTTCGAGTT
Organism: uncultured Acidimicrobiales bacterium; assembly: GCA_964451305.1. Classification (GTDB taxonomy): domain Bacteria; phylum Actinomycetota; class Acidimicrobiia; order Acidimicrobiales; family SHLQ01; genus SHLQ01. The sequence continues at coordinate 34,760 of CAYVHV010000016.1, forward strand.
GGGACGCGGTTGGAACCTGAGGGGCGAACATTCCCACTCCGGCGAGCATCTCGATCGAGCGTTCCAAGGCCTGACGGTCCTCCTCGTTCAAGGGTTCGATTTTCGCCGAGCCCGTGGCGTTCGCACTCCTCGTTGGCCCCTGCGCCCGATGTGACTGTTTGAGCTTCTTTGGAATCGGAGGTGGCCTACCACGTTCGGAACGGCCGAGAACGACAGCGCCGAACCCGAAGAACAACGCGCCTAACCCACCGACAACAAGGTCTCCACGGTCTCCGCCGAAGAGCCCGTTGACGAAAATGAGTGCAGCGAGGATCGCCAGCACCAGACACGACCAAAACTCAATGGAGAAACGCTTCTTCTTTGCTGTTGCTCCGGCAGATGTCATCGGCGAAGGCTACCGAACGAACGAAGAAGACATCGAATACTTACCTCACTTGAATAGGGAAGTTCGCTCGCCGTGGTGCAAACTTACGTAGTGACTGAAAGCAGCACTCCACCGAGCGACGGCGGCGGTATCAGCGCCAACTCGTCGCTGTTTCTCGTAACCGCGACTTCCGGGCTCGTACTTGTGCTCGAAATTGTTGCTGGTCGACTGCTCGCCCCCTACATCGGGGTTTCTCTCGACACGTTCACCGGCATCATCGGCACAATTCTTGCCGGCATCGCTCTCGGGTCTGCTGCTGGCGGGGCGCTCGCCGACAAGCAAGATCCGGTGAGACTCATCGCCCGCGCACTGTTCTTCGGCGGGGCACTCACATGGCTTTCGATACCCATTGCCACGTTCCTCGGACCAAACCTCGGCACGGGACCCGCAGCGATCGTCACCCTCACCGCGGCAGCCTTCTTCTTGCCCGCAGCGGTGTTGAGCGGCATCGGACCAATGGTCACCAAACTCGAACTGGCTTCGCTCGATGAAACCGGGTCGGTCGTCGGCAAGCTCTCTGCCGCAGGCACCTTCGGAGCACTTCTCGGTACGTTCGGCACGGGCTTCATTCTCATCACGATCCTGCCCGTCCGGACGATCATTATCGGCGTCGGAGCGCTCCTCGTCCTCGGCGGGGTTCTCATGTTCGCCCTCACGAAACGATCACGTCCGGACGCCCCCGAAATCGGACTCGTGATCTTCGCTGCCCTCGCCGGGATCTTCGTGCCTTCCCCCTGCGACGAAACCACCGCCTACTCGTGCGTGAACATCGTGGCCGACGACCTGATCAACGATCCGGAAGCCCGTGAGGGAGGCAGGAGCCTCTGGCTCGACCGCCTCCGACATGCACACGTCGACCTCGACGATCCGCTCTTCCTCGATATCCGTTACATGCGTCTGTTCGCCGACGTGGTCGACGCAACCCCTGACGGCGAACCGTTGCGGGTGCTCCACGTCGGTGGCGGCGGGTTCGTTCTGCCGCGCTATATCAACGAGGTGCGGCCCGGCTCGGAGAACGTCGTTCTCGAACTCGACGAGGACCTCGTGCGGATCGCGGAGGAATCGCTCGGCTTGAGCGCAGAAGATGACCTCGATATCCGCACCGGCGACGCTCGCATTCACCTGCGAGATCTCGAAACCGATAGTTTCGATCTGATCGTCGGCGATGCGTACGGCGGATCAACGGTCCCATGGCACCTCACCACCAGCGAGGTCATGGGCGAATTCGACCGACTCCTGACCGACGATGGCCTCTACATGATGAACGTCATCGACGGTGACGATAACCGCTTTGCACGCTCGCAGTTGGCAACCGTCGGCGAGCACTTTGACCAGCTCGCCGTGATCGAACCCGAAGATGGCGTTCCGACATTTGCGGTCAACCAGATCTTGCTGGCTTCCCACGTCGACCTTCCAACCCTCGACATCGACCCCGCCGACGGAACGCTGTTCACCGGTAACGACGCCGTGACCAGTTTCATTGGCGATGATGCCCTCATCCTCACCGACGATTTCGCCCCGGCCGACCAGCTGCTGCCGTAACCCGTTAGGACAACAACATGTCGGGACGTATGCCCGACATCCCAGGACGGTTCACTTGACGGTCGGCCCGCCTGACAACCGCGGATGTCGACTGGAAATGTCGACGTGTACTAGTCCACGGCGGGGCCGGCTACTCGGTCTTCCCATGTCTTTGGGAATCGAAGTTCGGTGAAGGTTCCGGTCAGGCCTTCGGGACCATCGCCGCTGCCCATCGTGATCGTGCCGTGGAGTTCTGTCGTGACGAACGTTTGCACGAGGGTGAGGCCCAAGCCACTGGCCTCAGCAAAGTCGAAGCCGACCGGCGGACCGTGACCGTTGTCGGAAACGGTCACAACAAGTTCATCGTCATCGTTTTCGAACGACACCGTGACAACGCGTCCTCCGCCGGGATGCACATGGTCGGGAAAGGCATGGTCGACCACGTTCTGCAAGAGCTCGGTGAGGACAACGGCCAGCGGCATCGAACGTATAAGTGGGAGACGTCCCGCTTCGCCCTGCAGTTCGAAGCGGATTGGATTGTCCGGGTCTTGGAGGCCTTCTTCGATCAATCGAATGAGCGGGCGAGCAACGTCTTCGAACGGTGCGTCGTCGCCTGATGCGTCCTCGGAGAAGTCGTTCGCCAGTGTCTCGTGGACAATTGCGATCGCCGCAATTCTTCGGACCGACTCTGCGAGAGCGAATTTGCCTTCCTCGGACTGCACGCGCCTCGCCTGGAGACGCAGCAGCGACGAGATGGTCTGAAGGTTGTTCTTGACCCGATGATGGATCTCGCGGATCGTCGCGTCCTTCGAAACGAGCAGGCGGTCGCGACGCTTCAGCTCTGACACGTCGCGAAGCAAGATGAAGCCGCCGTCGATCTCGCCCTTACTCAATAGCGGCAGACACCTCGTCGATACCGTCACGTCGCGGCGGTCGACTTCTTGAACGACCGACGTCTTCATCGCGAATGCTGTGCGGACAAACGAGTCGTCGAGGCCGAGCTCATCGACCCGTGCCATGTTGGGGTTCCGGTGGATCCCAAGGCGATGCAGCGCCGACATTGCGTTCGGAGACTGAAAGATCACGCGCTTGTCTTTGTCGATCACGAGGAGACCATCACCGACTCGCGGGGCGCCGTACTGCGGGTCGTTCTTGCCCGGGAAAGGAAACGATCCTTCGGCGATCATGTGCATGAGACGGTCCGAGAGGGACAGGTAGGTCTGTTCGAGTTTGAGCAGGTCACGCGTTGAGAGCCGCCGTTCTCGCAACACCACGCCGATGACCTTGCCGTCGCACACGAACGGTGCCGCAACGATGTCGGCTTCGCCGTCGGGAAAGTGCGGGCCGAGGGTGACGACATCGTGTTGCAACTCGCCGCTCTGAAATGCTGCGTGGACGAGCGGCCGTTTTTCGGATCGATGGCGGTCGCCCACCGGGTCGTGGGTATAGAGCGTGGGAGCGGTGGACGCTCGAACATTGCCGAGCACGACGTAGGTGTCGGGGTCCTTGACCGTGGGCGCCAGCACCAGCACATCGCCGAGCGCGAGGTCGGCGAGCAACCCCCACGTGCGCATCAAGCGCTTCAGCCGAGCGACGTGTTCCTTGTCGAATCCGGCAACTTGTCGAGCGAGATCGGTCGGCGACGTCATATCTACGAACCCTAGGCCAGGTTGTATGAGCGAGCTGACATCAGCGCCAGCTGCCGGCCCATCTCGAGCTAAAGAGTGTCTCCCCAGAGCCGAAAACCGAGATCGAGAAGCGCCTCGGTCGTCGTTGGTGAATGCACGAAACGGGGAACCGTGGCGACTGCTTCGGCGGGCAAACGGTCGACGGTCTCACGCTGTTGGCGGGCAACTTCGTGGCGCTCGAGCACGTACTCTGCTCCGGGGCCAGCGAGCTCAGTACTGCGTTTGCTGAGCGGACTCTTCTCGTTGTCGAGTACACGTTGCGCCACGTCTTTTGCCTTTGCTAGAGCGAAGACGTCGGGTTCCACACCGTTGATCACCAACGCATCGAAGGTGAGGTCGCGTTCGGCGAGCGAATCGGCGAGCGTTGCGAGGCGCTGTTCGAGATCGGTCGAGGGCGACGCCACGCCGAGGAAGGTCGCGTCGTCACCTGCAAACGTGTTTGCGACTGCGCTCGTTCGAGTCACCATCCCTGGAACGACGCTGCTCATGAGCACGAAGAACTCGACGACGTCGGCAAAGAACTCGGCGCCGAGGAGTCGGTCGGCCAACGAAGCGAAGGTCTTTGCAGCCGCGCTACTCATCAAGGTTCCATCGCCACCGGTGAGCCAGCCGAGTAGTGGGCTACCGAAGAACTCGGCCACCCGTTCAGGGGCATCGAAGAAGTCGAGCGCGTTCTGCGATGGCGGCGTGTCGACGATGATCAACTCGTACTTCTGAGAGGCGATCGCGCCTTCGAGCCAGCCGAGCGCAGCGTAGTCATTGCCGTGAACAAAAGTGTCGGCGATCTTGCGGTACACCGGGTTGGCAAAGATCCGTTCGGCAACCTCCGCGCTCGCTTCAGCACTCACCATGTCGTCCCACGCCGGGCCGGGATCGAGCATCGCCGCGTACAAATTTGAGGTCTTGCCGTCGATGGGAACGGCAACCGCCTCGTTTCCATCGATATCGATTCCGAGCGCTGACGCAAGCCTTCGAGCCGGGTCGATCGTCAGGACGAGGACATTTCCCTCGATGTGACGGCTCGCAGCGAGCCCGAGAGCGGCCGACACCGTCGTCTTTCCAACACCACCGCTTCCGGCGACGACGACGAGCGATCGATCACCGATGACCTGCCCGATCGAAACCGAGGTGCGCTCCTGGGATGCGCTCACAGCGACATCTCGTCCGCGAGCGCCTCACGGACTTCTTCGAGCATCTCGGGAACCACCCCGAATTCGGGGACGTGCAGAATTGGAACGCCTTCGGGCAGCGCGTTTCTCAGCCGGGTGTCGATTGCAGAGGCAACATCGGCACGATCGAGTCCGATCTGGATTCCTTCGAATAGCGCGGCGGAACCAATCGACATGCGCGATGGCGGATCGGCGAGAACCTCATCGAGTTCTGCCCGCAGTGATCGGGCGTAGAGCTGAGGGCGGGTGCGGTTGACCACCACTGCACCGAGGTGCGCTGGGGTCGTGTCGTGAAGTTTCTCAACGAACTCGATCGTTTCTGAGACCGGGACTTCTTCGGCCAACGTGACGTTGACCACCGCAGTGACATCCCGATCGCCCAAAAGTGCCACCATCCAGCCTGTCTCTCTTGCGAGTCGCCCGATCGGAGCGATCGCCGCCACGCCTTCGGGAGCGGCGAGCTCGCCGAGCAAATGGCCACTCGAAGCCGCATCGACGACGACGAGATCCCAGTCGCCAGAGCGCGCTTCATGCGCGTACTTTCCAACCAACAAGAGCTCGGCGACGCCCGGCGCAGCGGTCGCGACGAATGAGAATGCCTTTGCCACCGGCCCAGCAACGGCGCCGAGCGGCCCCAGTTGCAATCGGACGAACTCGCTGAGCGATGCCTGGGATTCGATTTGAAGAACGCTGAGGTTGCGACGAACCTCGATCGCGTCGTGTTCAGGGGTAACACCAAACATCCCGGCGCCACCGGGGCTCCCATCGGCCGATATCAGTAGCGTCCGTTGATTCCGGAACGCTGACAGTTCAGCGAGGGCAGCGGCGACTAAGGATTTGCCCGTGCCTCCCTTGCCTCCGACGATGATGAGCCGGCGGTCGAGGATCGTCATCGGCCCGCGAACTGCCGATCAGCCAAAGCCAATAGGGCGGTTTGAATCCTCGCTACCGATTTCGACATATGCGATCTTGTCGCCAGGAACACCGATCTGGCGCCCCTTCTTGTCGGTCAGCCACAGTGTGTTTCCACTCGACGTCGCAGAGTCGACATCGGCCTTGACCGAGTCAGCAGACGCATCATCTGCGAGCTCGAGAGCGATTTCTTTGGGTGTGTACGTAACACCAATTCGGATGTCCACGGATGGTTCCTCTTCTTAGTTTTTGAGAACGACGATTATGTGACGATAGTGGCGCGAGCCGCTCCGCTAGTTGAGCAGGTTCAGCTTCTTGGTGTAGCGGCGCTTTGGCGCCATCTCTACATCGATCTTTTCGGCCATTGCAGCAAAGACCTGACTTGCCTCGCTGTCTTCGTTTACCGCCATGACGGGACGTCCAGCGTCGGAGCCTTCACGGAGTTCGGGAACGAGCGGCACCTGGCCAACGAGTGGAACCTCGAGACGATCGGCCAGCTCTTGGCCTCCCCCAGCACCAAACAGGTAGTACCGCTTGCCGTCGTCGCCGGTGAAGTGGCTCATGTTTTCGATGACGCCGTGCACCTTGAGGTTGACCTTCTGTCCCATGAACGCCGCACGCTGCGCAACGCGCTGGGCGGCGGGCTGAGGCGTGGTGACGACATAGAGCTCTGAGCGTGGCAGGAATTGCGCCAGCGAGAGCGAGATATCGCCTGTCCCCGGCGGGAGGTCGATGAGCAGGTAGTCGGGTTCATCCCAGTACACGTCGGTGAGGAACTGCTCGAGCGCCTTGTGCAGCATCGGGCCACGCCAGATGACGGGCTGGTCTTCTTCGGCGAAGAAGCCCATAGAAATGGCGTGAACACCGTGTGTTTCTGGTGGGACCAACATGTCGTCGATCACGACGGGAGCATGCTCGATACCGAGCATTCGGGGGATCGAGAACCCCCACACGTCAGCATCGATAATTGCGACCCGCTTGTCCCGCTTTGCGAGCGCGATAGCGAGGTTTGTCGTCACTGAACTCTTGCCAACGCCACCTTTGCCAGAAGCAATGAGCATGACACGCGTGCGGGAATCCGGGTCGGCGAAGGGGATATCGCGCCCTTCAGCGTGCCCGTGAGCGGGATTGTTGCCCGCCGTTCCCGCAGGGTTTCCTTGCAGCATTTGGCGAACGTTCGCCCGCTCGTCGTCGGTCATGACCGTGAAGTCGACCGATGGGCTCTTCACGCCGATTCCGGTGAGTGCTCCAGTCACACGGTTCGTGATCTCGTCCTTGAGCGGACAACCCGGCACGGTAAGTGCGATCTGTACATCTACAGCGTCACCGGCAATGGCGACTGACTTGACCATCCCGAGATCGACCACGCTTCGATTCAGCTCTGGATCTTCGACCGGCCGCAGGGCCTCGATTACCTGTTCTTCGGTGACGCTCATAGTCTCAGGCTACCGAGGGCCTCGACGATTGGGAGGACTCAGCGTTAGTCGAGGAACCAATCGACCCAGTCGAGTATGAGCTGGCCCCATAGCACCCACGTGAGCGCCGCCGAGATGAGTGCGGAGACAAGCATCGCGCGTGTGATTCTCGGCGATCTGGTCAAACGGCGCACGCCCAGAGTTGCGAGGGCAAAGACCGGAGCGAACGTAAACACGTTGAGTAGCAGGAACCATGGCGACAGGTCGTCGAGGCTATGGGGTGTTGGCTCAGGACGAAGGGTGTAGATCTCATAGAGGCTCAACCCTCCTCGACTTGCTCGATTGCCCACATCAGCTTCGAGTCCGATCAGCGATGCGACGAGGTGAACACCGATCGCTGCACTCGCGACGATCACGAACCATGCCCCCATCCGCCGCCCCGGAATCGTACGTGGTTCGATGTCCTGCTTCGAGATCATCTTCGGGATCCATGTCGATGTCGCAATCAGGATCAACAGCGAGCTGATGAATAGCGCCGTATTTAACCCTGGAACTGCAACCTCTCGCCGTACGCTCACCGTGATCGTCCGTCGAGGCTCATCACGCTCGACCGACCAGAGCTCATTGCCGAAACCCAGCCCTCGGTTCCGAACAGTGACTTCTTCACCCCGGTGATCGAAGCCGAAGCGCTCGGGCAGGAGCTGTTCGTCGGTGATCTGATCGAGCGGCGTTTGGGTGTTGGGGATGATGAACGCGACCTCGACCAGATCGAGCTGTTCGAACAGTCCCCTGTCGATGTCGCGCTCGACTCGGAAGTCACGCTCGGATCGAATGTCCTGAGCGTCGGCAACATCGGGAGGAAGGGTCACGATGTGGGCTATGGATTGCGCTGCGACGTCCTTCTGTACGTACACGTAGGTGGGAAGCGCTGCTGCCAACATGACTAGCACGGTCACCGCGACCCGGACCGACCGAGATATCGGGGCGGCATCGGTGGACGAGGAGCGACCTACAACAGGCTCAAGGCCCGCCCCAGCCAAGACGTTCCTAGCCGAGGTCTTTGCCACCCACAGGAACACCGCAGCACTACCGAGAGCTGCGACCGTGGCCAGAACGGTGCTCAACGAAGTGATGACCCCGGGTGACCCGCCGAACACCACATCCCCCTGAAAGAAGAGTCTCCACAACCCTCGTACAGGCCCATCCACCCCTTCGGTAGTCCTCCAGTCGAACCAGAAGAACACGATCCCTACAAACGCGCCCGCCACCCCAAACGTCACGAACAGAGCAAATACGCTGTTCAAAACTCGTCGCACGACCCCTTCCTCCGAACCGCCGTTGCTCAGGGCCAAACTCAGGCTGAGGGCGATGACGGTCGCAAAAAAGCTGAGCTCTACAACGCCGAGCACCGACAGCACATAGCTCGTGCCACTCAGCGCTGCGAGCGGGTCATAGGTGAAGAATAAGACTGCCCCCGCCGCAAGGCCCACCGCGACGGTCGCGGCCAAAGCCGCCGACGACGCGAGAACAATGCGGGCCACGCGCTGGCTGGCGATAGGGACCCGGAGATGCTTGGGCGCTCGCGACCACGCGTTCAGGGCGGCGAGAAACGGTAGTCCGGCCCCGAATAGCCATGCGATCCAGAACTGGATCTGCGGCCGCTCCCCTGCTGCATCGACGACATCTTGAGCGCTCGGCCAGATGCCAACCTCGGGAACTTCGACGACTGGTTCGGGAGTCTCAGCGGGGTCAGCGATCGTGTCGACGACGAGTCCGAATCGTGAGGTCAACACCCCGAGGCCGAGCACGACGATCAGCAGCACCACTCCGATTCGGTACGTGTTCGCCCGACGGCGTTGCCGTGTGGCGACCGCACTCGTGACTCGATCCCAGTCGGCCTCGACAGATGGCCCATCTTGGCCGACGTCGGTCATTGCTTCGCTGAGGAGTTCTTCGATGGCGTTCATGGTTCGGTCCTCTCGTCGAGCAGCGTCCCCAGGCGTTGGGTGGCTCGGTGTAGGTGGGTCTTGACTGACCCGGAGCTGATGCTCAACGTCGAGGCGATCTGGTCGACGGTGAGGTCTTCGTAGAAGCGCAACACCACGACCTGACGCTGGCGCATCGGCAACTCGCCAATGGCGCGGCGGATGTGTTCGTTTGGCCGTTCAGGATCTTCATGGATCTCTGCGACCGCCTTCGCATGCTTTCGTTCCAGCACCACACGTCGAACCTTTGATCGGCAGCCGTTCACGACCGTCGTGCGGACATAGGCCGACAGCGCTGTCGGGTCATCGAGGCGGGGCGGGCGTTCGACGATGCGGGCAAAGCTGTCGTGCACGATCTCTTCGGCGATCATTCGCGAGCCCACGATCCACTCGGCCAGGCCGACGAGACGGGCCAGATCGTTGCGGTAGATGGTCTCAATACCCGTGATGAGCTCGACCACGGGCGCGGAATCAAGGCTCGGGTTTTGCCCTACCGATTGTCCTGTCGCCGGTGCTTCCACACCACCTAGACGCCCATCCATGTAACAACGTTGACATAGATCAGAGAATTTGCTGAAAGGGCCGCATGCCCGCTGAGCTCGGGAATCGAGACCGGTGGCCTCGCTAGAGCGGCCACCAACCGGGCTGAGCGCTCTCCCACCAGTCTTCGCCGCCGAAGCCGAACCACCAGATCGAACCAAGGGCACCAGCGAGCAAGAACAGTCCCGTAATCACGACGGTTCGCTTCGGAATTGCGCCCTCTTCATCGATTCCAGGAGCCTTGCGTCGAATAAACCGAACCATTTTGTTCGCGAATGCGAAGTCCTTCGACCAGACCGTAAAGCCAGCGAGGATGGCAACCACGCCGGGGCCGGGGATAACGAGCATGATGATGCCAGCGACGATCAAGACGAAGCCAAGGCAGATTCGCCCGAGGCGAAGCATGGCGCGATGCCATGCTTTGTCGGGGTCTGAGTCGTCGTGGTCTACCTCAAACTCGGCGAGGATCGCCGCGTCTTTGAAATCTTTGTCGCCATCGCCATCGACGTCCCTGAGCTCGTACGGGTCGTCACTCGTAGTCGGAGCATCCTGAGGGCCGCTGGTATCCACACTCCCATACTACCGAGATGCTGAATCCTCGGTGTGGTCAGGCGACCTTGCGGCCACTGACCCGCTCGGCCCATTCGGCCAACGTTGGCCGCGACGTAGACACAACTTCGAGCGCTGCCCAGGCTTGTGACGCTGGGTCGTCGTCCTCGCGAACCTCTGGCGCTGGCTGGATGATCGTGCGCAGACGCGTCAGCAGCTCGAGGACTTCGTAGCCCAACATGGGTTCACCGAGCAGGAAACCTTGAATCAGGTCACAGCCATTAGCGACGAGCCAGCGGAACTGTGTTTCGTTTTCGACACCTTCGGCGATCGTTTCGAGCCCCATCGATTTCGCAAGCCACAGCGCTGCTTCAGTGACCGGCTCGCCGCCCTCTTCGTCGATGCGGTCGATGAAACTCTTGTCGATCTTGAGAACATCGACCGGCAAGTCGTGAAGGACAGCGAGCGAGGACTGACCAGTGCCGAAGTCATCGAGAGCGATGTTGATACCGTGCGACCGCAATGTGTCGAGGGTGGATGCAACAAGTTCATGGTCATCGGCAACCGCTGTCTCGGTTACTTCGAGGACGATCTCGTCGCCGCTCAACCCGTGACGTTTGGCTGCCTTGAGGATGTAGTCACCAAGGCCAATTCCCTGAAACTGCTTTCGAGACACATTGAGCCCGAGGCGGAACTCGCCATCGATCAACCCGCTGCTCTTCCACGAGGCGAGTTCTCCAAAGGCCTCGTCGATAACCCACTCGCCGACTTCCTGGATGAGTTCGGTCTGTTCGAGATAGGGCAAGAACCCTGCGGGTGTTTGGATGGTGCCGTCTTCCTGCGTGAGTCGAAGCAGGGCCTCAACACCCGAAATCTGGCGAGTCTTGGTATCGAACACCGGTTGATACATGAGGAAGAACGAGTTCTTTTGCACTGCTCGTCGCACAACGAGCTGTCGATCCAGTTCCTCATCGGCGGCGAGACGGAGACCATGCTCGAACACTTCGTGTCGAGCCTTACCGTTCGCCTTTGCCGAGTACAGAGCAATATCTGCGTCTCGGAAGGCCTGGTGGGCGTCGGTGTACTGATCGGTCAGGTGGACCACGCCGATGCTCGCGGTGGTGAAGAGGTCGAGCCCGGAAACGTTGAGTTCCTCTCGGACGGTCGCAGTCATGCGATCTGCGATTCGTTCGGTTTCCTGTTCGTCCTTATTCGTTAGGAGAACGGCAAACTCATCACCGCCGAGACGTCCAAGAACACCATCTTCGGTAACGTCCGCAAGACGTTCGGCAATCTGGCAGAGCACCGCATCACCGGCCTGGTGGCCAAGCGAGTCGTTGATCACCTTGAAGTAGTCGAGGTCGAGTGCAAGTAGCGTTGCCGGGGTTGCCGAATTGATGGCGTCGTCGACCTTTTCAACGAGCACGCGGCGGTTGACAAGACCGGTCAATGGATCGTGTCGAGCTAGGTACTCAAGTTCGGCTTCTCGTTCGCGGTCGTCAGTGACGTCGGCGGCCGAACCGATGAGGCGAACCACCCGGCCATCTTCTTTCAACGCTGTGCCGACGATCTCGATCCACACGTTTTGGCGATCACCAACATCGACACAGATCAACTCTTCAATCGACTCGGCTGTGCCGTGAAAGAGACTCCTAAAGGCATCTCGAAGGCGCTCAACATTCTCACCACTCAAGCCATCGAAAATTTCTGTCGCTGGCACGGGTTCAGCCGTTATTGGCACTCCGACCAACTCACACATTCGCTTCGAGAGTTCGAAGGTCTCTGATTCGATCGAATAGTCCCAAATGCCATCTCGAGACGCCTGAGCTGCGAGGGCGTAGCGCTGTTCGCTTCGGGCGAGCGCCTCGACGACTCGTGCAGATTGGGTGACGTCGTGGGAGAAGCCCATCGTCCCGACGATCTGGCCTTGTCGATTACGGATGGGATAGCGAGATGCGTGAACGACCTTGCTCGACCCGTCCGGGTAGTGCTCGACCTCGGTCATGCCAACGATCGGCAACCCTGACTCGATGACGTCCTCGTCACCGCGCCCCAGCGGGCTGTCATCCTTGTGGCCAAAGATCATCTCATCGGTCTTGCCAATCACGTCCCGAGGGTGGGAATAGCCCAGGCCTCGGACATGGCTGATGTTCGCACGGATGAATGCTGCCTCATGGTCCTTGAAATAGACCGACACGGGTAGGCGCTCGAAAAGCTCGCGGTACAGCGACGACTCGTCTACATCAGGACCGTACATCGACAGCTCTCCGTCGCAGAAGAGCCCGCTTACTCCGAGCGGATATTGGCCGCTTAGCTGAGCCACACCCAGCAGCACGTACGGAGAGTCGCCCATCGCGAGACGAAGGCGGATTCGAGCTATACCACCGTTGGTCTGCACGTGTTCGAGACATTCGCGGAATTCGGCGCGATCTTCCTGAATAACGATGTCGAGAAGGGTGCGACCTTTGACGTCGAGTCCCAGAGGAACGATCGACACCTCTTGGATGAGCAGTGCGTCGTCGGCCTGAATGTCGAGGTCCATTGCGGACAGCGAGGACTCGCCACTGGTGAAGGAGAAGCCTAAATCCGGGCGCGCTGACGACGCGTCCGGTTCAACCTCCTCGAGTCCTCGCTCATCCATTCCTTTTTAAGTCGGCTCAAACCGCCGTGGAGTTAAGCTCGGCGACCGTCACGCGCGTGAATTTTGGGTCCTACGGGCAGAGGTCCTCGGTGGAAGCAACACGGTCGGTCGCGTCCCGAGGCAATCCATCGACGTATGTGACGACTTGGGTCTGGATCGAACGCACTCTCGTCCCCGGAGTCACAATTCCTGTGAGGTTCGCAGGATCGCACGCGTTTACCTCGACCACGACGCCCTCGCGAGGCTCTCTGCGAACACGGTCGAGGTGTTCGGCCGCCTCGGTCGTTGCGTATTGTTCACCACTGAATCCGCTGACGAATCGTCCGCCAAGGATGAGCCCGCGCGCTTCGAGTCGTCGCAGCGCCCAGAGAACCTCTCGCCATGGAATGACGAGTTGTTCTCTCGCGACGAGCGCGTGGAAGACCACACCCCAGCGAGCGAGCAGTTGTTCGGCGATCGCTTCGGCCAACTCATCGGCATCCACGTCGCTCTCATCGACCAGCAGTGTCCAACGCCCTTCCCCTCCGTGACGCTGCGCCGTCCCTCTGCGAAGGCCTCGCCGAGACCGAATCGGGTTCTGATTCCGTTGCCGGGCGTCGAATAGCGACCGGACGGCATGGAAGCTGTCGGCATGAATTTTCCCCCTCCACACCAGCTCCCAAAGTCCCTGTTCGACATCGGCCACGGCCAAGCCTGTCCGAGCGAGCAGTTCATGGTGGAAACATGCACCGCTCGTCGAAAGCACCTCGAATACCTGAGCCGCAGGTGTCGAATCCGCAAGTTCTGATTCGCCCTCGACCCGAGAGGAAAGCCGCAACCATCCCATATCACTACGCAGAGCCAGCGTGATTGGCGTGGCGCGGGTCGTCGTTGGTTTCGATGTCTCCTTGGCATTGACGAACCGGCCCCACGTGATGTCGCCAGCGAGGCTGCGTTGGTCGAGAAGTTCCGGTCGAAAATCGGTCAGGCGGTTCGATAACAACGCCGGCTCCCAAGCCCCTGCGGCGCTATGCCATCCCTGGAGTTGTGCCACGACACTGGTGAGGCCATCGACTCCAGATCGCTGTGAGCCTGAGGCCAAGCCCTGCCATTCGAACAGGAACGACATGAAGTCTTGCGCAGTCGCAGCTTCGACCCGTGCGCGCCGGCCCTTCTGTGAATACCGATGCATGCGAGCGAGAAGACGCCGAGACGACCACCACTCCCCCGGCGACTTCTCGCCGGTTACCGTCGGCTTTTCCACGCGGATCGAAAACCCTTCGTTCTCCAAGCCAATCAACGTGAATTCGATAGATGATCGGTCCACACCGAGTTGGCGACCAAGGTCGGTCGCTGTTGTCATAGCAACAAGATCGAGCCGGCCTCGAACCGCTGCCGACAGCGCGGTCTCACGGTCTTGTGGGGTTGTCTCGATCGCTGGCCACAAATCCGGCCGCAATGCCGCTGGTCCGGTCAACTCGGTTCCAACCGCCCACATCTCTGACGTTCCATGGCCAACAACCGCTCGACCAGCGGCACAAAGCTCATCAAACCACGGGCGCCACGCATCGACCGCGGGAGTCACGACAAGCGACTCGACCAGCTCGTACAACTCGTCGGCGTCGCGGGGTTCCGGGATGACTTGGTCGGCTACTAGAGCAACCGATTCATACGTGATCGCACCGATCTCGGAAAGGTCGACGGGAAGACCTCGACGCAATGGCACGGCGCGGCTTCGACGGTCGATCCCCTCGGCATCGTCGAGGAACGTAAATGCTTTGCCGACCAAGAGTTCGTGACACAGCGGCGACGGTTCGGTCGAATCGACCGTGATGACCTCGATCGAACCTTGTTCGAGCCGTTCGACCAATAACCGGAGTCCGTCGAGGTCCATGGCCTCACGCAACGTGTCGTCCATGGTTTGGCGCACGATGACATGATCGGGAAGTTCGACCGGCCCCGACACATTTTCTTGGCACGCCGCTGCCAATGGAAATAGCGCAGCCATCACATCGTCGGCTTCCATCCGTTGAATCGGCGGCGGGTTCTTGCGACCACCCTTCCATCGCAACACCAGCAACGAGCGGTTGAGATTCCAGCGCCATCGACTGAGGAACATTGGCGACGGTGGAACGAGCACGGCGTTCGTGAGCGTTGCCTCGACCGACGCCGACTTCAAGAATCCGGCGACGTCGGCGAGCGGGAAACTGTGCTGTGGGCCAAGGGACAGACACACCGCGTCGTCCGATGCGGCTGCTTGGAGCTCGAAATCGAAGTTCTTGCAGAACTTCTTTCGTAGCGCAAGCCCAAACGCCCGGTTGAGGCGTGCGCCGTTGGGCGAGTGGACGATCAGTTGCATCCCGCCTGTTTCATCGAAGAACCGTTCGATCACCAGGCGATCTCGAGTCGGCAACGTCCCGAGGATCGCGAGCGATGCTGCGAGATAGCGCACGACTTGTTGCGCTGGCTCGCTGTCGATCCCAGCAGCGCCCATCAACCACGTTTGAGCACCATCTGCGTCGCCGCGGCGAAGGCGCTCCTCGACCTCTCGCCGAATACAGCAGACCTCTTCGCTCAGCTCGACCGTTCGTCCCGGAGCTTCCCCGAACCACACCGGAATCGTCGGCGGGAGTCCTTCAGCATCGACCACCCGAACGACTCCCGGCTCGATGCGCCGGATACGCCAACTATGTGTTCCCAACGTAAAGATATCGCCAGGCATCGACTCGGTGGCCCAGTCCTCATTGACCGACCCAATGAAGGTGTCATCGGGGTCGAGGAGAACCCGGTAATCGCCGAGCTCAGGGATTGCACCACCGCTCGTAAGCGCTGCCATTCGCGCACCTCGACGCCCACGAACTTCCTGGTTCACCTCGTCGTGATGTAGCCAATGCGACCGCACACCCCGACCGGTCTGGACCCCACGAGCCGCCACCTCAAGGCATTGGTCGAAATCTTGTCGACCAAGGTCGCGATAGGGCCCCGAGCGAGTCACGAGATCGAACAAGTCGTCGACATCCCATTCTTCAGCGGAGACCTCCGCCACCAATTGCTGGATGAGAATGTCGAGTGGAGCGACGGGGGGAAGTAGCGCGTCGAGACGCCCACCATGCACTGCTGACAGAAGGGCACAACACTCCACCAGGTCATCACGGGTCTGGGGATAGAGCCGGCCTTTCGGAATGCCGTAGCGATTGTGGTTCGCTCGACCGACCCGTTGAAGAAACGTGGCGATATTTCGCGGCGAACCTAACTGACACACGAGGTCGACCGGGCCAACATCGATCCCGAGCTCGAGTGAGGCTGTTGCCACCAACGCTTTGAGATCGCCAGCACGAAGCCGCTGCTCGACCATCAACCGACGGTCCTTCGAGAGGCTTCCGTGATGGGCCACCACGTTGGCCTCCGCATCCTGGTCTGCCTCGGCCAACCGCTCACCCAATTCGTGACTTATACGTTCGGCCATACGCCTCGTGTTGACGAAAACGATCGTCGTCGTATGCGCAAGAACCAGCTCAGCGATCGAATCGAGAATCTCCCCCATCTGCTCGGCCGGAGCGATCGCCTCCATCTCCGACGGAGGGATGACCAGGTCGAGATCGAGCTCTCTCACATGACCGTTGTCGACAATGACACAATCGGCAGCTCCATCGGCACCGACGCGAGCGCCCACGAGCAGATCGGCCACGGTCGAAATCGGCTTCTGGGTTGCAGATAGCCCAACACGAACCGGACGCACCCCAGCCGCAGAGCACAGATGCTCTAATCGCTCGAGGGTGAGCGCAAGATGAGACCCGCGCTTATCTCTCGCCAACGAATGAATCTCATCGATGATGACCGTGTCCACCGTGCTCAGCGCGGCGCGAGCCTTCGATGACGTACACATCAAATAGAGCGACTCGGGTGTCGTGACGATGAACGCCGGAGGCTTCTTCACCATTGCCGCCCGGGCGCTCGTTGGAGTATCCCCGGAGCGGACCCCGACTCGAATCGTCGGCGCAGACGAATCCATTGCCTTTGCGATCGCCGCGATCTCGAGCAAAGGCCGCTCGAGATTCTCCGCGATGTCATGAGTCAACGCCTTCAGAGGCGAAACGTAGACGACGCGAGCCACACCATCGGTCGCTTCGCCACGGTCATGGGCCTTATAGAGCCTGTCGATCGCCACCAGAAACGCCGACAACGTCTTGCCCGACCCCGTCGGCGCTGCCACGAGCGTGTCCCGCCGCTCTGCAATGTGCGGCCACGCGCCGGCCTGAGGAGGAGTGGGGCCATCGGGAAACCGCTCACCGAACCACGCCCGAACCGCTGGATGAAACGAACCCATCTCCGGATGATCGAACAGGCTCGGACGATCGAGCACCTCCGAAACGGTATTCGCATTGGGCAGATCGGTCTCAATGATGGCCACGTCCGCAACCTAACGACGGGGTGTGACAACCAATGTCGGATCAGGGCCGAAGTCGGTTGAACTCGGACGTTTTTGACAAGCTCACAGGCCTCCAGCTCGAGCCTGCCGGCGCCCTTTGGCGCTCACCCAAGAGCCGGTCCACACTGGTGGCTATGACACTGTTCCTTGTCCGACACGCGTCGGCATTCGCACGGACCGCACTCGACGACGACCTCGATCGCCCCCTCGATGAAACCGGCCTCGAACAGGCATCGGGCATCGCTCAACTCCTCGGCGAACGAGGCATCACCGAGATCCACTCATCCCGGGCAATCCGATGCGTGCAAACCGTTGAACCACTCGCCGAACAGCTCGAACTCGACATCAACGTTCACCCCGCACTCGTCGAAGGCCAAAGCGCCGAGATGGCCGTCCACACCGCACGCCTCCTCGCCAAAGCCGGAACAACCGCAGTGTTCTCCAGCCACGGCGACATCATCCCCGACATGATCCAGACCTTGGCACGCGAAGGAATGGTCATCGTCGGACCCCGCTCGTGGGCCAAAGGCTCGACGTGGGAACTCACCACCCGAGGCGGCGACATCGCAGAAGCAAAATTCCTCGGGCCGTTTTAATCTCGATACTTCCGATCGAGATCAGCGGCTGCTCACACACCGCCACAACCCGCATCGCTCGACACTTCCGATCGAGATCCGCGCTACTCGGTCAGTGGAGCCTCAGGAGTTGGATCCGGTTGTTGATCAACCGGTGGTTCGACGGGTTCGGCATCCTCGACAGGCTCCGCTTCGCCAGTACCCTCGCCACCGGCTACTTCAGTCTCTGTCATTTCCTCGGGCTCAATGTCTTCACCGAGCTCTGGCGTTTCTTCAGGCTCGGCTGTTGCTACGGGCGTTGTTGTTTCGTCGGTAGCGACCGTCGTCTCGGTATCCGTTGGAGCCGTGGTTGTGTCGACCGGGTCGGTAGGCGGTTGCGTTTCTTCAACGACCTCATCGGTCGGCGTTGGAGCCGTCACATCTTCGAACACAGGAGCAGCACCAACATCGGGAGCCACCGACTTCACTGGCTCTACCTGTAGAGCCGGAGCCGCAGCGGCCACAGCCGTTGTGGGTGCAGTCGTTGTCGGTGAAGCTGTTGTTGACGTACTCGTCGTCGACGTGACCGTCGTCGTCGGAGCGATGGTGGTGGGAGCAGTAGTTGTCACCGGTGCGGCAGTCGACGTCGTCGATGTGTCAGGCGCGGTGGCAGGGGCCGATGTCGTCGTCTCCGCTGTCGACGCCTCGATCGCCACCCCGGCAACTTCAGCGACCGACCCAGCTTCGATCGCCTCACGAGCACGACCATCGCTCGATGACGATTCGATCGATTCGGCCAGACTCTCCGACAACGGAGCTCCGACAGCGGTGACCGAACCCGACTGTCCGCACGCGGTCAGCGTCAGCGCGGCGGTCAGCATGCACGTCCAGAATGCTTTGCGGCGAGAGCTCGCCCGGCCGACTCCCACCTGACGGCTCGTAACTTGTCCTGCGGGCATTGCGCCTCCTCTCCCACGAGTGTGGCAAGCGGAGGAACCTCGCTACATGTGCTATTCGCCCTACGCGCCGTACCGGGAGCGATCTACTGTTGCGTGCCCGTCGCAGCCAGTTCGGTCAACGTCGTGACCTCATCTGGTCGTTTATCTGGCCGGTACTGTTTCACCCGCGCAAATCGCAGGGCGAGCTTTCCGGGGTAGGTCGTCGACCGTTGCACTCCATCGATTGCGATTTCGACAACGAGCTCTGGACGAACGAATACGGTGATCCCCTCCTCGGACACCTTCCGCTCCAGCAGCGCCTTGGTTTGCCATTCCAACAGCTCGTCGGTCAGGCCCTTAAAGGTTTTTCCGACCATCACAAACTCATCTTCGGAGTCGCTGCGACGGGCACCTAAATGCAAGTTGGAGAGTTTCCCCGTCCGCCGACCATGTCCCCACTCGGCGCCGAGCACGATCAGATCGTAGGTATGAACGGGCTTGACCTTTCGCCACGTCTTCCCGCGGCGGCCAGCGGCATACACCGAGTCGATCGCCTTCACCATGACGCCTTCATGACCCGCGCCGAGCACAGACTCCGCAAAGCCCTCACCCACCTCTGGATCTGACGTCACGATCGCCTCAACGGAATGCTCGCCGACCACCTCATCGAGATGGGAAAGGCGTTCCGAAAGGCCGAGGTCGATGAGGTCGGAGCCGTCACGATGCAAGATGTCGAAGAACAACACACCCAGCTCGACTCGGTCACTCCCCCCACCCGAGCTGAACGTCGAGGCCGTGTCCTGAAACAGCTCCGGTGAGTCCTCCGAGACCCCGATCAACTCACCGTCGAGCACGACCGAATCCACGGCGAACGACCTCACCAGGTCACAGATTTTCGACAACCGGTCGGTGACATCGTTGAGGTTTCTCGTAAAGAGCCACACGTCGTCACCTCGGCGATGCGCCTGCAGCCGAATGCCGTCGAGTTTCGCCTGAACCGACGATTCGCCAATTTCGCGGATCGCGTCGGCGACAGAGCTCGACGTCGCTGCGAGCATTGGTTGCACGCCGCGCCCCACCACAAGACCCACAGCTTCGAGTCCACCGGTGCCAGACGTGAGTGCGATTTGTGCGGTTCCACCCAAATCCGCGTTCATCATGAGTGCTCGACGAACCAAGGCAACGGGAACCCTGGCGGCCTTCGCGATCGCCGTCACCATCACCCCATCGAGCGCTCCCTGACGAAGCCCTCCCGTGAGGACCGTTCCGATAAACCGGCCTTCCACTTCCGTCCCGGTGCTCATCAAGGCACGCAAACGATCCGCACGCTGTGCCTTTGAGCCCACGCCAGATATCGAAGCCACATCAGTCATTGCCTCATCGACATCACGAACACTCAACACCGACACCGGGCTCGGTTCGACGTCGAGATCTCGAATCGCTGCCCATCCCACGCCGATACGACCCTGTCGAATTTCGCCGGTGAGCAAACCAACGATGATCGGGATGTCATCTGCCGCCGCAACCTTCAAGAGGTCGGCGAGTGCTTTGACTTTGTCGTTTCGCGCAGAAGCCTCAGCCACGACCGTGCCGGTAGCGACAACGGAAGCGAACGCCATGGAGTCCATGACCCAGACTCTACGTTGCGAGGCTCGATTGCTGCCGAGACGGATCTACTGCTCGAGTGCTTCGCGCAAACCGAACTGGGCCATCAACGACACCATGTCCGCCGGAGGGTTCTCGATGAGATCGAATAGAGCAAGCTCATCACGAGCCTCATCGGCACGATCGAGTCGGTTGAACAAGAACGCGCGGAACACTCGGGCATCTGCGGTCCCCGGGTCGGCTTCGACAGCCCGGTCTAACCAGTCCTCAGCGTCGACGAACAACGCCTCTTCGCCAGATTCGGCGAGGAGCGCAAGTGTCCATCCATGCCACGCCAGCGCATCGGCATGACCGGGCTCGACCTCGAGCACCGAATCGAACGATCGCAACGCTTGGGTTGGGTCCTCGAGCTGCACGAACAACTCACCAGCGAGCTGAGCTTCGCTCACACCAACGCCCTCGGCCTCGAGATCGACGAGGTCGAGCGCTCCTGGAGTTGCTTCGAGCAGTTCAGACATACGAGCGATACCGATGCGCTCTCGCACTTGACGTTCGGTCACGAGCGACTGGGCAATCGCGGTTGGATTCGAGCGATCGAACGCCGCGAGCTCAGCGGACGCAGTCACATAGTCTTCCGCGTCAAGCGCCACGATGGCACGGAACACGCGAACGTCGCCGTACTCAGGATCGAACGCCACAGCCTCATCGAAGTCGGCCATTGCGGACTCAACGTTTCCGCTCTGATACTGCAACCACCCGCGGTATGTGAACGCCTCGACGTTGGTTGGGCTCTCTCGAAGGACGTCCCCGTAGAGCTCGATCGCCCGATCGACATTGCCCAGACGGAACTCGTTTGCGGCATCGTTGAGCAGCGATGCACTACTCAATCGAATCTCGCCGCTCGCCGTGTCATTGGCACCACGAGCACCGGAGAATTCGACCATCGCAAACGCTGCGAACCCGGCGAGCAGCACGACCCCGGCAACCCACATCACCTTTCGGCTGAGCGGAGGCGCCGCCCGCTTGGTGCGCTTGACCGGAGCCCCATCGAGGACGCGCGTCAGTTTCGCTGCGCGAGCGGTGTAGTCATTCTTCAGCGTTTGATAATCGAGCTCATCGATATCTCCCGCAGCAAGCTCTGAGTCGAGGTCATCGAGCGATGCGAGCAAGTGGTCTCTCTCGACCTGCATGCGTTCGCGCTCGGAGTCGTCGATCGTGGAGGACAACGATGACCGATTTGGGGCTGTCGTGGTCATGACGGTTTCCCTCGTCGTAGGTCCTCGATCAGTTTCACATCTGAGTCCGACGGGCCCTCGAGTTCGATTGTTCGCCATCGTCGGAAAACGGCAAACAACGCCGCAAATCCAAACACCATAAGGATGACCGGAACCGTCCAGATCAACCCGACGATTCCACCTGAACTCGGCCGCAAGTCGATCGACTCGCCATACGCCGAGATCAGCGCATCGGTGACCTGTGCATCGGAGTCACCGCTATCGACTCGTCGTTGGATATCCCGGCGAATCTCGAGGGCGATGACGGCGTTCGACTCGGCCACCGATTGGCCATCGCATGTCGGGCACGCAAAATCCTCGGCGAGGGCACGGACTCGATCCTGGTTTGTTCGAGGTGGCCCTTCGACTTGGGTGGACACGACGAGCGCGCTCAGGCCGGCGGCGAGCAGACACAACCAGATAAACGTCCGTTTGGAGAACATCTACTGTCCTCCTGCTTGGGGTGCGCCGGAGAGACGAGCGATCTCGGCTTCGATGTCCGCTTGGGTAATGCCACCGAGAAATTTCGTCGTGATAATTCCGGTCGGTGCAACGAGGTACGTCTCGGGAACAGCAGCGACACCGAAGCTGATCGCGTGCTGCCCCGTGTCGGCAGCGAGCACCGGCCAATCTCCACCATTTTCGGCGAAGAAGTCGATCACGTTCTGCGAAGGGTCCGAGAAGGCAATGCTCACAACCGACGCATCACCGATATCTCGATGATCCTCATCGAATGCGACCAGCTCGGGGTGTTCAACAATGCACGGGATGCACGTCGTACTGAAGAAGTTCACGACAACCCATCGACCGCGTTGAGATTGGATGTCGTAGGTCGAGCCGTCGACGGCTTCACCAATGATGTCCGGTGTCAGCTCGCCGATCAGCGGACTTGGGCCAAGACCCTGCTGCCCGTCGCTGGTCGCGAGTACGCCAATAAAGATCACGAGCACGATGCCGACGATGGTCGCCGACATGAGGGCGAGCCGCGACGGACCGCCGTGGTCGATGATTTCAATGGGTTCGTTGCTCATTAGGCCGGTACCGGCGCTCCGGCCGACGAATCGCCGCTCGACGGGTCTGCGCCTGGCTCATCGTTGGTGGATCCATCGCTGAGGTCGACCGCTGGAGCGCCATCGTCGTAAGCCGGGGCCGACGCAGGAGCGGTTGGACGCCGTCGCTTGCCTGGAACGAGAGCGAGGGCGGTACCTACAGCCATCAAGATGCCACCGATCCACAACCACTGAATCAGCGGCTGAATGGTGGCGCGAATGACGACTGTTTCGTCGTCGGTTGGAACGACCGATAGCTGCACATCATCGATGAGCGAGCCGCGGGTCGCCGACGAACCGAGGGTGCGCCCCGCGAATGGGAATAGCGTCAACGCTGGACGTTCGATGGAGCCATCGACGTTGATCAAGACTTGATCGTCGATACGTCCATCCGGCGAGATGACCTGATCGGTGCCGACAAACTCGAAGGTGTGCCCGGCAAGCTCGGAGGTCTGGCCGACTTCTTCGAAGCGGAACTCGGCCTGGCGGAGATAGGCGTTGCTCGCAGCAAAGGCGACAGCGATCAGAATTACGCCGATGTGGACGATCATGCCGCCGTTGGTACGGCCCACGAGGCCCCGCCAACCTTGGCGACGGGTTGCGATGATGAGCTGGCGAGCAGCCGATCCGCCAGCGACGCCGCCGAGACCGAAGGCAAGAACGGGAGCCCAGCCTGCGGCACCGAGCGTCAGCGAGAAGATCATCGCCACAACACCGGCGACTGCTGGCCACATAAGGCGATCGCTCAGAACTTCGCCCGAGGCTTTGCGCCATGGGAGGACCGGCGCCATGGCCATGAGGAACAGGAGGACGAAGCCAATCGGCAGGGTCATCCGATCGAAGAACGGGTTACCGACCGCAATTCGATCACCGTTGATGGCTTCGATGATGAGCGGCCACACCGTACCGAGCAGCACGACGAAGGCAAATGCAGCGAAGACCACGTTGTTGGCGAGGAAGGCGCCCTCACGAGAGATCGGCGAATCGATCTTGCCAACCGAGCGAAGCGCGTCACCGCGCCAGCCAATAAGTCCGACCGTTACGACGACGATGAGTGCAAAGAAGCCGATGAGCAGCGGGCCGATGCCCGATTCGCTGAAGGCATGCACCGATGCAATGACTCCGGACCGGGTGAGGAAGGTACCCAGGATCGTGAGTGCGAAGGTTGCGCAGACGAGCGAAAGGTTCCAGACGCGCAACATACCGCGGCGTTCTTGAACCATCACCGAATGGATGAAGGCCGTGCCGGTGAGCCATGGCAGCAGCGATGCGTTTTCGACGGGATCCCAGGCCCAGTACCCGCCCCAGCCAAGCGTCTGGTAGCTCCACCATGCACCGAGGACGATGCCAAAGGTCAAGAAGCCCCAGGCAAAGACGGTCCATCGGCGGGTTTCGACGAGCCATCCCTCTCCGACACGACCAGTGACGAGCGCACCGATCGCAAACGCGAACGGCACGGTGAATCCGACGTACCCGAGGTACAGCATCGGCGGATGGAACGCCATAAATGCGTTGTTTTGAAGCAGCGGGTTAAGTCCCGGACCATCGAGCGGCGGGTTGGCCACTTCAATAAAGGGATTAGCCGGGCCGAGCATCAGACCAAAGAAGTAAATGGTCACGGCGAGCATCGTGAACAACGCCCAGCCGACCATGTCGTCGTCAAGACGGTCGCGGAACCGCCACATCACGACCCCGAGATAGCCGACGAGAATGAGTGTCCAGACGAGAATCGACCCTTCGAGCGCTCCCCAGAGTGTGGCCACCGTAAACAACACCGGTGTTCCAATTCGGCCGTTCTCCGCCACATACTTGACACTGAAATCATGGTTGAGGAGCGCAGACTCCATCACGATGACGCCGACGACCGCAGCGAGGATTACCAGCCCGACGTAACCACTGACGCTCTTCATCACGCGGTGGTTCTTCGTGGCTAGCGCATAGCCGGTGGTGATCAGACCGAGGACCGCGGCAGCAAACCCAACCGTGATCGATCCGTATCCGAGCAAGACGTGCATTTATTCGTTCTCCCCGCTCGCGTTCGCGACGACAGCATCTGGCGCATCGGGGAGGTCTTCGCCACACGAGGCAGCCTCTTCGATCCGGTCTTCTCGATATTCGTTGTCATGGCGCACGAGCATCCGGTCGCTCTCGAAGTAGAACCCGTCGTTCGCCCCTTGGACCCACGGTTCGCCGATGCTTGCCGAGTCTTCCCAGTTGCCCTCGAGCACCACTGGGACGCCGAGTTGGAAGGACTCCGCGACATTGCCGCGGTGGATGATGTCGACCGCCGTGCCGTCACAGGCAATGGAGAACCGGACCGCCGTCCCACCGTCGAGATTGAATTCCTCTTCGCTTACCGCAATTGGCGAGCCGAGCAATTGGAAGCGACGGTCCGCAAGTTCCTCACGGTCGGCAACGGCGGTGTCTGCTTCGCGAATGAACAACGATGCGCCGCTCAGCCCTTGGAAGAGCAGAGCTGCAATGCCGACGAGAAGCACAACCAAGATGATGACCGGCATCGTCTTTGAGCCACGCTTGATCGCATCTCGGTTCTTTGGGGTCAGGTCGAGATCATCGGAAGATGTCCGCGGCGTGAGATCGAGTTCTTGCGCGTCGATGCTGTCGGACGCGTCCATATCGTCAAAATCATCGAAGCCGTCACTACCGGATGCCATTAGCTCTCTCCAATCACGTCGGAGTCCTTACCCGTCATCCAACGGGCGCGTTCGATTGGGACCTTGGCAGCGACGCGTCGAGCGCGGCGGATGACCGAGGTGGCATACAGAGCAGACGCCACAAAGGCCGTGCCCCAACCAGCGACGAGGTACCCAACATGTGTCATGACAAGTCTCCTTCGAGAACCGAAGCGGCCTCAGCCCGGCGTGTTGCGATGGCGTCGTCGAGACCGAAGCGGTCGAACTGGCGCTCGAGCCACGCGAGGCGGAATCGGTGGATCATCATCCAGGTGTAGAGACCCACACCGAGGACGATCGAAAAGAACAGTGTGAAGGCCTTCAACCCGTCAATCGCAGCTTCAGCGATAGTCGAGTCTTGATGGATCGTCTGGCTCGCCCACCACTCGACGGACCGGTTGACGATGATGACGTTCACGGCGAGCAAGAGTCCAACGACCGCCGAACGGCGGGCACGCTCTTCGGCGGTACCTTCGAGTTTGCGAACCGCGAGGTAGCCGATCGACAACATGAAGAGCACGAGCGTGGTGAGCAAACGAACATCGCCCCACTCCCACCAGGTGTTCCAGATCGGACGACCCCAGATCGAACCGGTGATGAGGGTTAATGCTGCGGCCAACGCACCGATTTCTGCTGAGGCTCCAGCGACGAGATCCCACCAGACCGAACGTTTGATCAGCACCATTGCCGAACCGAGCGCGGTCACAAAGAAGGCGAGGTATGCGGTGATCGCTGCTGGCACGTGGACATAGATGAGCCGGAATGCGTCGAACTGGCCGATCTGTTGGCCGCTCGTTCCGTCAATTCGAATATCGGGGCCGCTCGGCCCAAATGCGAGGAAGAGCCAGATTCCAATGCCGACGATGAGCACGCCACCGAGAATGCGCGTGGTCTTACTCCCGGTGCCAACGCTGTCGGCGCGAGGCGTTGGGCCGAGGTTTTCCGTCGTCGCGACCTTCGAGATCTCCGTATTCGCCATTTAGTTTTCCTCCATTAACACACCATGACTCGCAATCCCGATTGCGATGTACAACGCAGCAAAGCTGAACAAAAGACTCGTCCACGCCCACCCATCGGTGGCGACCGATCCCATCGCGTCACCAAAGGCGCGAGTGGCGGCGATCAACACCGGTGCGAGTACTGGCAATAGCAAGATTGGCAAGACGGTCTCCCGTGCACGCTGGGCTCCAAGTAGCGCTCCGTAGAGAGTACCCGCGGCGCCCACGCCGAGTACTGCCGCGAGCAGCGAAGTGACAAGAAGTACACCGTCATCGATTCTGGCGTCATAAAAGATGATGACCGCTCCCAAGAGGACGACAGCGACGAGCAGTATCTGAGAAATTAGCGCAGCTGCCTTACCGAGGAAGATCGACGACGGTCGCATCCCCGACAGTAGCAACCCCTCACGAGCACCCTCACCGGCTTCGACGGCGACGGACCGATGAACAGCGAGAACCGAAGCCAACAAGATCGTCACCCAATAGAGCCCGGGAGTGAACGTGGTCAGTGCTGGCCGGTCAGCGTTGAGCGCGAAGCCGAACAAGATGACGATGAGGATGGCGAATGGGGCGACCTGGTTCAGCGCGATCTTCGATCGCTTCTCGATCCGCAGGTCCTTGCCGGCAATAAGAAGGACTTCAGCCAACATGATCGGTCCCCGGTATAGCGGCGACTTCGGCACTGTTTCGCTCTGGTCGATCTCGCTCGACGGTGAGCCCTCCAGTAACGGTGACGAAGCGATCGACGACGGGTTCGACACGGTCGAGTTCATGTGATGCCACAAGCACCGCACCTCCGGCCGCTGCTGCATCGGTGATCAGCGAATCCACGATGTCGCGACCATTTTGATCGAGACCTGCATGCGGCTCGTCGAGGAGCCACAACTCTGGGCGGCGAGCCGATGCAACCGCGAGCGCGGTACGGCGCCTCTGTCCGGCGGAAAGAGCCTTGACGGGTACGTCGTAAAGCCGACCGTCGATTTCCATACGTTCAGCAGCAGCTCGTTCTTGGTTTTCGCCAACTCCAGCGGCTTTGGCCCAAAACCGAAGGTTTTCGGCCACGGTGAGGTCGTCGTAAAGCATGGACGCATGGCCGACATAGCCAACTCGAGGGCGAACCGAGCGCCGATCGCGGAACAAGTCGGTACCGAGGATGGTGGCCGTTCCACTCTCGGGTCGCAAAAGACCGGCACAGAGCCGCAAAAGTGTTGATTTTCCGGCGCCGTTCGCTCCTTGTAAGAGCACGGCTTCGCCTGCGGTTACCGAAAGGGTTGCGCCTGCGAGCGCGGGAAAGCGCCCTAGGAGCACCACGACCTCGCGGAAATCAACAACAACCACGGTACGAAGCTACCGCCATAGCAATCGGCGGGGCGGTTTCACCCCTCCTGCAACACCTGTTCTTTCCGAATTCTCACACCATGGTTCATTAATCCTGAGAAGTAGTCACCGATACTTAGAGCACTATGGTTTCTAAATTTTTCGGCGCGCTCGGGCGGTTCTTCATTACCTCTGGCGTCGTCATCTTGCTCTTCGTTGGGTATCAGCTCTGGGGAACCGGCATCCAGGAAGCCTCCGCTCAAAGCGATCTCGGTTCAGATTTCGATGAACTCCTCGAAACGATCGACCTCCCGCTCGAGGTTCCCGAGACGACCACCACAACGACCGAAGCTCCGGCCGCAGCCGAGATCACGACGACAACAACGACGACAATCCCTGAAGCTGGGGGTGCCCTCGAAGTTCTCGACGATGCAGAACTTGCCGACAAGTTGTTCCGGGAAGGCGGCGAGGCCGTCGCCCAAATCCAAATTCCTCAGATCGACGTCGACAAATACGTCGTCCAAGGCGTCCAGGTCGAAGATCTGAGAAACGGCCCCGGCCACTATCGGGCCACGGTCTTTCCGGGCCAAGAGGGCAACTCGGGAATTGCCGGACACCGTACGACGTACGGCGCGCCGTTCAATCGAATCGATGAGCTGCTCCCAGGAGACGAATTCACCGTCACCACGGTTCAGGGCGTACATACCTATCGAGTGATGTCCGCTGCCGAGGCCTACTCTCCTGAGAAACGTGGCGACCTCGGACCGGACTTTGTCCTTCCTGAAAACGCCGATGAGGTCGGGCACATCATCGTCCCACCCGCTGCGACGTGGGTTCTCGGCGAGTTCGGCGATAACCGCATCACGTTGACCGCATGTCATCCAAAGTTCTCTGCTGCGCTTCGAATCATCGTCGCAGCTGAGCTCGTGAGCGCACCCGTCGGAAGTGTGGCGGCACCAGCGAACTACGCAACCACCGACGGAGAGCTCGTCTCTGAAGACCTTTCCGCCGAAGAGCTCGCTCAAGAAACCGGCGATGGCCTCGACCAGGAAGCGATCGACGAACTCGAAGCTGCTGGCCCAATCACCGATACACCTCCGCCACCGAGCAACGCATTTGCTGACGAGGTCAGCCTCGACGAAGGCCTCGATGGCGATCAGGACGCCCTGCAACCGGCGATTCTGTTCGGCCTTATCGCCGTTGGGTTGTACTTCGGCTTCAAGGAGCTCGCACGACGCTGGAAGCCGTGGCCAGCGCTGATTCTCGGCATCGCTCCGGTCTTGTTCTTCATGGCTCTGGCCTTTGAGAAGGTCGACCGATACCTCCCCGCCGGCTGATCATCGCAATATCTCTCCACTTGACTATTAATCGACGTGAGAGGTCGGTAGCGTGTCGCCGTGGCACGGCTTTGGGTAGGCATGGTTCTCAGCATCGCGCTCATCGCTGGAGCATGTTCCTCGGGTGATGCCATCGTTGGTGACGATGATGGAGGCCTCTCCACTGAGACCGAACCACGAAACGACGGGACCGGTGACGATGAAGTCTTGACCGACACCGAGAGCAATCTCGCGCGGGTTCCTGGCGCTCCGCTCAACCGCTTTGATCTCGAGATCGGCCAGTGTTTCAACGAGGGCAGCTGGTACGACGAGAACCTCGATAGGCGCGTCGACCTCACGGCGACCGTCGACTGCGATGCAGAGCACCAGAGCGAGGTGTATCACGAGGCGGACTTCCCGGCCCCCAACGGCGCACCGTTCCCGGGCGAAGACAAGATGACCGAATGGAGCACCCAGCTTTGTTACGACGCCTTTAGCGAGTTCGTCGACACCGAGTACGAAGTATCGCTCTACGAGATTGGCTTTGTGCAGCCCACCCAGGACACCTTCGAACATCCGGTAGGGCGCCATCGCCGGGTCTTTTGTTATGTCTTCGATGCTGGCGGCGACTGGCTATCGGGCACGGCTGAAGGCGCTGGCTTGTAGCTCGCCTGCCATTACCCGTGTGACCCCTTTCGCGCGTTTCGCGCGAATACCCCCACCTACCGCGCGAGATTTACTAGATTCTCTCCCGTGCTAGTGACTCTCTTCGCCATCGCAATCGGATCTCTAATCGGCCGCGCCCGCGGCGGTCGATGGTCGGGGGTGAGCAGCGCCGAGCTTCGGTCGACGCCTCTCCTCATCATCGCTATCGCCACCGTGTTGGTGCAAGCGGTCCTCAATCCGGTGCTTCCCGTTCTGTGGTCACTGGTGAGCGTGATTACGCTAATTGGCTTCGGGTTCCGAAATCGGCATCTGGCAGGGATGTCGCTGATCATCATCGGTGCCTTCTTGAATCTCTTCCCACTCCTTGCGAACTGGGCCACCCCGGTCTCAGAACTCGCTCTGACCTCGGTTGGAGACCTCAACCCGTTTGGCGACGCCAACATCAGCGGAGCACGCGAGTCATCTGCGGAAGCGACACGCCTCAGATTCCTCGGCGACGCAATCCCGGTTCCAGTCTTTGGCAGCGTCGTGTCGATTGGGGACCTGATCGCTCTCGTTGGACTCGCGGACATCTTCACGAACCTGTTTCTCCGCGCACGGTCACAAGATCTCAGTCTTTCCCAAGCAGGGGTGTCCTTCGAGACTCCGCAACACAGCGCCGAGCCAGTCTCGATCCTCTCACCGCTCGAGACCGGAATTCGCAGGTCGTCAGACAGCGAACGCCGTCGCCCAAAGCGGAACAAGGCTGCTCCCGTCTCGCACTCGCCAGCTCACGCAGCACCGTCGCTGACTCCAGACCTGATGAAAGACTCCTCAGAGCATGTTCCAGCTCATGCGATTATCCCGCCGGAACTAACCGAGCCAGACGTTCCGCCAGCACCGACGGGACGGCCGGTCTCGACCGAGCCTGACTTCCCTATCGTCATCGACCTCAGCGAAGACGGCGCTCCCGCACACGCAGCACCCGGCGGCATTATCGAAACGGCGGCTACCACCCCATCACACGCCCTGGTGACGACTCCAGACGATGAGACCGACACACCCGACGCACAGTCCATCGACGAGACGGAGAGCAACGCGGCGACCGACACCGCAAACGAACCGTCCGCTGATCCGGCTGCAGATCCAATCGCAGCTGCCGGCATCCACGCGGTTCCGGTAACCCCAACCGTCGACGAAGCGCCGGTTCCAGAACCAGTTCCCGAACTGATCGACCTGACCGACCCGAACGACCCACGGCCGATCATCGATCTCACAAAGTCACCAACCGACGAGCAGATGACCGAGTTCCTGCGGCGCCGGAAGGCCGCCGATCGCGAGCATGCCCGCGTTTCTGTCCGACCTCCGGGCCAGCGTCGTGGCCGAGCTCCTGTGAAGATCCGGACAGATAACACCGACGGAGTTGTCGAAACCACCCGCTAACGCGGCAGGCTAGGAGGGTGCAGTCCAAAGAGACCGACCCGATCCTGATACGCCGTGAAGAGATCCGCAAGAAGGCGAACCTCGCTCAGCGGGTGGGATACAGCGCATTCGGTCTTGCGATGGTGGGCTTCTTCGTCGGATTGTTCACTTCCTTCTCGTCCGGGCTTGCCGGATTCGTGATTGCCATGCTGATATTTGGCAGCATCGTCCTCGCCATCGCAATCCAAGTTGGGTACGCGATTCGCGGCGCAGAACGACACGAGGAAGACTCAATCGCCATGCGGCGAAGAAGAAAATGACTCAGAACACTCCTGGCGGACATCATGGTTGAGAGCGGCGTCCGCCTTGGCGCAGCAGAACGTCGCGAGCAACTTCTCGTCGCGGCTCAGCAGACCTTCGGATCACACGGTTTCACTGCCACGTCGATGAATGACATCGCGGTCGCGGCCAACGTGACAAAGCCGGTGCTGTACCAACACTTCGATTCGAAGCACGAGCTGTTTCTCGAAGTACTCGCATCGACTGCGAGCCAGCTCAACGAGGCAATCACCGCAGTGCTCTCTCATGCGTCGACGGGCCGAGAAAAAGTGGAGCAGGGCATTGCGGTATATGTCTCGTTCTTTGACGAGTTTCCAGAGAACTACCGGGTGCTCTACGGCGAGGGCGTTCGCAGCGAACCAGCCTTTGCGCTCGAACTTCGTTCGATTCAAAACACGATCACCCAATTGATCGCTGAGCACATCGATATCGACGAGCTCGACCACGACCTTAGACGCCTGGCTGCCGAAGCAGTGTCGGGCGCACTCGAGGCTGCCGTGGGCCGTTGGCTCGATGAAGGCCAACCTCAAACGGTCGAGCACGTGTCTACCCTGCTCGCGTCCCTTACGTGGCGGGGCCTTCGCGGCACAGCGTAGCTGGGACGGCACAGCGTAG
>CAYVHV010000016.1:66876-71047 GCA_964451305.1 uncultured Acidimicrobiales bacterium
TGGACTACCCTGCCCACATGGCAAACCACAAGATCAGCATCGAGTATTGCGTTAGTTGAGACTATTCGAGCCACGCCGTGAGCGCGACCGAAGACCTCCTCAAGACCTACCAACACATCATCTCTGAGACCAGCATCATTCATGGAGCAAAGGGCCTCTTCGATGTCATCGTCGACGGTGAGATGTTGTATTCGAAAGCCGAGACTGGCCGTCACGCCGAATCAGGCGAGGTTCTCGCACTGTTTCGCGAGGCCTATGGCGAAGGCGTTGCCGAATACGGCACCTGAGAAGCACTAGCCGAACAGCCCCGTCAGAAGCTCGTATTTCACACACTGTTTGGTCCGTTTGCTGAAACTGTCGAGAAGTACAATCAGCGACGTGTCCGCAACCACATTGCTCCTCGGAGTACGCCTCATCGACCCACGAGCCGAGACCGACATGGTGGCCGATGTCTGCGTCGCGGACGGGATCGTCGCCAAGATCGGGCGTCCGGGCGAGGCACGATCCTGGCCTGAACACCCCAGCAACGGCGCGACCGATTCGAATGTGATCTCACAAGAGGGTCATGCTGACGAGGTCCTACTCACACCTGGCCTGGTCGATATCCACACCCACATCTTTGGAAGCGCAGGCGTCGCCCGCGTGGACGAAATCGGAACCGAGGTTGGCGTCCCGATCATCGTCGACGCTGGAGGTGCGGGCGCAGCAACCATCGATGACTTTGCTGCAATGCGTATGCCCGCAGCAAAGACTCGGGTCAAAATGATGTTGTCGATCGAAGCCGGAGGCATCACCGACTTTCACCGAGGGCACAACACCACACGCTCTGCGTCGGCAATGATCACAAGCTCCATGGATACGTTCCTCAGCGCTGTGGAACGACATCGGGACAACGTCGTTGGACTGAAGGTTTGGGCCTCAGCGGCCGCCGGCCAACGATGGATTGAGCATGCGGTGAACCTCAGCGAGATCTCCGAGTTGCCGATGTTCGTCCATGTGGGAGAGCTCGACGATCCTGATGCGGTGAGTATCTCCGGAGACGTGCTCGATCATCTCCAAGGTGGCGACATCGTCACCCACTGCTTCACCGGCCTACCCGGGGCGCTCATCGACTCAGCAGGGAACATTCTTCCCGAGGTCACCGCCGCACGCGATCGCGGGGTCTTGTTCGACGTCGCCCCGGGCGAGGTGAACCTGTCATTCGATCGAGCCGAAGCTGCGATGGCTCAGGGCTGGCTTCCTGACACGATTTCATCGGACGTCCACCGTTGGGCTCGACGGCGAATCTCCACGATGTCGCTCCCCTATGTCCTAAACATGTTTCTCGCCCTCGGATTGAGCCTGAACCGAGCAATCCAATGCGCGAGCACCAACCCAGCACAAGCCATCGGTATCGAGACTGGAGAACCGCGAATTGGTTCCCCTGCCACGCTTTCTGTGATGCGGCGAGTGACCGGCCCGGTCATCGTTTCTGATGGAACGCGATCGATCCGTGGGACCGAATCGCTCGTACCCGTCGGCTGCTTTGTCGACGGAGAGTGGATTGAAGCCGCAGCCGGTGATAGGGCCGGAACGGCCTCTCCAGCACATAGCCCCGCGTCACGCACCTTCCTCACCTCACTCACCGAGGAGCTCGAGCACTACCGAAGCCATGACACCGATTGGGAAGGCGCAGAGCTACACCGACTCGTCCACCGGGCACGAGTGCAGAGCGAGCTCAGCGTGACCGCCGCAATGGAGACCCTTTACGCCGGCCTTTCTCCCGAGGACACCACGCTGGCAGCCGGTTGGCTTCTCGAAGCCCTCGGCCCCGACGGGTCCTTCGAGCACATCGCCGATCTTCGAGACGAGACTCTTCCAAAGGTCATCTCGCAGTCCTAGGCCGAGGATCGAGCCTTCGTCCGCCTTTTCGCTCATCGGGAAGTTTGTCGATAGTTCGGTCGCATTGCACCGGTTCGAACGTTCGCGTCTTTACTGGCTGAACTAGCATTTTCAGAAATCCGAATGAAGGAACGTGAAATGACCGCTTCCACCCAGCCGACCATCGCCGAATCTGGCCTCTCCATCGGTGCGCCCCTTCACGAGTTTCTCGTGAATGAAGCGCTGCCGGGCAGCGGTGTTGAGCCGCAGGACTTCTTCTCTGGACTGGCCCAGTTGATCTCGGAGTTCGGTCCGCGAAATGCGGATCTCCTCGAGACTCGAGAGCAGATGCAGGCAGCGATCGATAGTTGGCATCTCGAACGTTCCAATACCGACCATGACCCAGTGGCGTATCGGGCGTTTCTCGAAGAGCTGGGCTACATCGTTCCGGTCGGCCCGGACTTCTCCATCTCGACCGAGGGCGTAGATCCCGAAATCAGCTCGGTGCCCGGCCCACAACTCGTCGTGCCGGTCATGAACGCCCGATATGCGATAAACGCCGCGAACGCCCGCTGGGGAAGCCTCTATGACGCCCTATACGGAACCGACGTGCTTGGCACTAGCCCACCTCCGGGACCATACGACCCCGCTCGCGGCGAGCAGGTCATTGCCTACGGACGCGAGTACCTCAACACCGTCGCTCCCCTGTCTTCAGGTTCACACGTTGGCTCCACCCAGTACGCCATCGCTGACGGAGAGCTAGAGGTCACGCTGGCCGATGGGACAGTCATTGGCCTCGACGACCCAACGCAGCTCGCTGCATACGATGGAGATCTCCGAGCGCCTTCAGCGATCTTGTTGACGAAGAACGATCTGGGCATCGACCTCCGGTTCGATCCGGCGCACTCGGTCGGATCGACTGATTCAGCGCACCTCGCCGACATCGTTCTTGAGAGTGCCGTCACCGCAATTATGGATTGTGAAGACTCGGTCGCTGCGGTCGATGCCGAAGACAAGGCACTCGCCTACCGCAACTGGATGGGGCTTATGGCGGGCACACTCGCCACCGAAGTGAGCAAGGGCGGAGACACCTTCACCCGAACGCTCGTCGCCGATCGCACCTATCGCGCCCCCGACGGATCTCCGGTCACACTGCCCGGCCGCTCACTCATGCTGGTGCGCAATGTCGGCCACCTGATGACGACACCGGCAGTTCTCGATGCCGACGGCAACGAAGCCCCCGAAGGCCTCCTCGACGCCATGATGACGACGTTGTGCGCGCTGCACGACCTTCGACGCGACGCTGGCGAGGTGGGCCACAACTCCCGGCAGGGGTCGGTCTATGTCGTCAAGCCCAAGATGCACGGCCCCGAGGAAGTCGCATTCACCAATGAGGTGTTTACGTTCGTCGAACAAACACTCGGCCTCCCCGAGAACACCGTGAAGCTAGGCATCATGGATGAGGAGCGCCGGACAACGGTCAACCTCAAAGAGTGCCTTCGGGCTGCCGAGGCAAGGGTTGCCTTTATCAACACCGGCTTTCTCGACCGCACCGGCGATGAGATCCACACATCGATGCATGCGGGTCCGATGGTTCCAAAAAGCGAAATGAAAGCTGAACCATGGATTTCAGCCTACGAGGACCACAACGTCGACGTCGGCTTGGCGTGTGGGTTGCGCGGGCGGGCCCAAATCGGAAAGGGCATGTGGGCTGCTCCGGACCTCATGGCCAAGATGGTCGAAGAGAAGATCGGGCACCCGCTGGCTGGAGCGAATTGTGCGTGGGTTCCCTCTCCGACCGCTGCCACGCTCCACGCAATGCACTATCACCAGGTGGATGTCCTCGCGGTCCAGGAACGCTTGGCTCAAAGCCAGCGAGCAAGTCTCGACGACATCTTGACGGTTCCAGTCGCCGCGGATCCCTCATGGTCGCCCGCCGACATCCAAGCGGAGCTCGACAACAACGCACAGGGAATCCTCGGGTACGTCGTCCGTTGGATCGATGCGGGAGTTGGCTGTTCGAAGGTGCCTGACATCCACGACGTTGGCCTGATGGAAGATCGTGCGACATGTCGCATCTCCTCGCAGCACATGGCGAACTGGCTGCATCATGGGGTGGCCTCAAAGGATCAGATCACCGCCACGTTCGAGAAGATGGCAGCCAAGGTCGACGCACAGAACGCCGATGACCCAACGTACCGGCCAATGGCGCCAAGCTTCGATGGCCACGCCTACCAGGCTGCCCTCGCTCTCGTGTTGTCAGGTACCGAGCAGCCCTCTGGTTACACCGAGCCAATTTTGCACGCTCGCC
>CAYVHV010000017.1:0-70336 GCA_964451305.1 uncultured Acidimicrobiales bacterium
AGTCTGGCGCGACTAGCGAGCTCATTCGGCGGGCCGGTTCTGAACGTACTGATAACCAAATCTGCCCTTGACGCAGAGGTTGCCGCTGGTGATGGAGTGATCCATCGGCGAGTCGACTTTGACGATCTGGTTGTCTTGGACGTGCAGGTCGAGGTTGCAGCCAACGCCGCAGTACGAGCAGACGGTGCGGGTGGTGGTCTGGTCTTCTGGTCGCCAGTCGCCCATCTTGCGAAGGTCGAACTCGGTCTTGAATTGCAGTGCGTTCGTTGGGCACACCGCGACACAGTTGCCGCAGTAGACGCAGGCCGAGTCGGGAAGTGTCACGTCGAACTCGGTCGAGATGCGGTTGTTGAAGCCGCGTCCGCTCATGGCGATGGCGAAGGTCCACTGGGCGTCTTCGCCACAGGCTTCGACGCACTTGTAGCAGAGCACGCAGCGGTCATAGGCCCGGATGTAGAGGTCGTCTTCGATCTTGACCTCGTCGGTCATCCGTTCGGTGGTGTCGGGGTCGTAGCGGTCGAGGTCGGCGCCGTAGTCGCCGAGCCAACCCTGGAGGTCGTCGGCCTGGCTGACGTCGCTTGACGTTGCCAGGAACTCGAGGACCATCTTGCGGTTGTTGGTGACTCGGTCGGTGTCGGTGGTGACGACCATGCCCTCTTCAGCTGGGCGTGAGCACGATGGGACGAGGGTGCGAGAGCCCTCGAGTTCGACAACACAGACGCGGCACGCGTTGACCGGGGTGACGGTCGGGCCGTAGCAGACGGTCGGGGTGATCTTCCCCGCCTTGTTGCAGGCGTCGAGGATGGTGTCGCCTTCGAGGACCTCGACAGGCTCGCCGTCGACGGAGATGGTGACCTTGCTGCGGATCTCGACGGGGATGTCTACGAATGTCATGGCTGTCCTCCGATGAGTCCGAGGTCGATCGCCGAGAGGATCGCTCCCGATGCCGTGTGGCCGAGGCCGCATATGGAGGAGTCCTTCATGACCATGGCGAAGTCGTCGAGCATTTTGCGTTCGGTTTCGATGGGTGCGCCCTTTTCGCGAATGCGTAGGAGCGATTCGCCTTGGCGGACGGTACCGACGCGGCATGGCACGCACTGGCCGCAGCTTTCATCTCGGAAGAACTGGGCGATGCGGGCAACGAAGTCGTCGTAGTCGACGGTGTCGTTGAGCAACATGACGACGCCCGAGCCGAGCGAGAAGCCGTTGGCTCGGCTCTCCTCGATGGTGAGGGGAACGTCCATCATGTCGGCACCGATGAACGAGCCGGCGGCGCCACCCATGAGGATCGATTTGAGGTTGCCTGTTACTCCCCCGGCGAGGTCGATGACATCGCGAAGGGTCGCGCCGTAGGTGACTTCGTAGACACCGGGGTTCGCAACGTGGCCCGAGAGGCAGAAGAGCTTGGTGCCGGTCGACTTCTCGGTGCCGACGGCTGCGTAGCCTTCACCGCCGAGCAGCATGATCTGGTTGACGTTGACCATCGTCTCGACGTTGTTGATCGCCGTTGGCTGACCGAAGAGGCCATGGGTGGTTGGGAATGGCGGCTTGTTGCGAGGTTCGCCGCGGTAGCCCTCGATCGAGTTGAGTAGCGCCGTCTCTTCGCCGCAGATGTAGGCGCCGGCGCCGAGGCGGAGTTCGATGTCGAAGCGAAAGCCGTGGCCGCCCACGTCGTCTCCGAGCATGCCCTTGCTGCGAGCTTCGGCGATTGCCGATTGCAGTTGACGGGTGGCTTCGGGGTACTCGCCGCGAATGTAGATCCATCCTTGTTCGGCGTCCATCGCGTAACCGCCGATGGTCATGGCCTCGATGAGCGAATAGGGGTCGTGTTCCATGATGACCCGGTCCTTGAAGGTTCCAGGTTCGGATTCGTCGGCGTTGACCACGAGGTGGCGTGGGCCGGGTTCACCCGCGACCGCTGACCATTTGAACCCTGTTGGGAACGCGGCGCCGCCGCGACCGGTCAGACCGGCGTTGCCGACGTGGGTGACGACCTCTTCTGGGCTCATCGCCACGGCCTTAGCGAGGGCTTCATAGCCGCCGGTTGCGACGTAGCCGTCGTAGTCGACCGCTGCTGCGTCGTGCACTCGACGTAGGAGGGTGAGGTCTTCGGCGGCTTGTGGAACGGGCGCGACCGGGTTTGTCATCTGGCCGCCGAGGGCGGCTTCGACCGATGCTTTGGTGGCCGACCGGACGCTGACGTGGGACTGGCCGGTGCGCTGCACGAACACGGCCGGTGCTTGTTCACAGAGTCCAAGGCACGGGCTGCCGTGCACGTTGCGGCCGTCGGCCGAGAGTTCGGCCTTGAGCTCGTTCGCTCCCTTGATGCGGCATGCCGTGTCGTCGCAAACGTGGAGTGCATCGGGTGCCGATGGCAGTTCGAAGGTGAAGAGTTCGTAGAAGCTCGCGACGCCGTAGACCTCGGCGGGTGGCACTTGGAGCGTGGTCGCGATCTCGTTGATGGCTCCTTCGCTCAGCCAGCCGATCGCGTCGCGCACGTCGTGAAGGACGGGCAGCAGAAGGTGGCGACGGTTGAAGATGCGTTCTTGGCCGCCTCGTGCGACTCGGTCGCCGTCGAAGGTGAGCGCTGGGCCAGCAGCATCGAAGCTGATTTGGCCGGGGTCTTGAAGCACCACGGAGTCGGCAACCGCGTTTCGCTCTGCTTCGGTGGCCGTGACGGACGTGACCGCAATTTCAGGCATGTCGTGCTTCCCTAGTTGGCCGTGATCACGCTGCGACGAGCGGCTTCACGTTGATTGCGGTCGCTTTGAACTCTGCGGTTCCCGATTTCTTGTCCCACGCCTCGATCGTCAGCTGGTTGGTGTCGGTCGTGTCGGCGAAGTGGTAGGTGGTGAAGCACAGGCCTTCGGGAAGGTCTGGCTGGACTCGAATGCTCATCTCGATGGTCGCTCGCCGCGAGGAGACCTCGGCGCGGTCGCCGGTGGCGAGCCCGAGACGCTCGGCGTCGGCCGGGTTCATGTCGAGCGCTTCGCCTGAACGAATCGGCGAGTTGTAGCCGTCGGATTGCACACCGGTGTTGTAGCTATCGAGCACGCGGCCGGTCGTCATGAGCAGCGGGTAGTCGTCGTTCAATTCGTCGACGTGTGGGCGCCAGGTGTTTGCGGTGAAGGGCGCTGGTTCACGGCCTCCGAGGTCGTCTTCCCACAGCCAGCCGTGCAGGTACAAGGTGCCGGGGTGATCGAGTGTTGGGCATGGCCATTGGAGGCCACCTTCGGCCTCGAGCCGTTCCCAGCTCATACCCGTGTGCATGGGCGACACCGTGCGGAGTTCGTCCCACATCTCTTCGGGGCTTGGGTTGCCCCAGCCCGGTTGCATCCGCTCGGCGATCATGTTGATGATCTCGAGGTCGTCTTTGGCTTCGCCGGGTGGGTCGAGCGCTTTGCGAACTCGTTGGACGCGTCGTTCGGAGTTGGTGACGGTGCCTTCGGCTTCAGCCCAGCCAGCCGAGGCTGGCAGGACGACGTCGGCGAGCTTGGCGGTGCGGGTGAGGAAGATGTCTTGGACGACCAAGAGGTCGAGGCCCGAAAGGAGCGATCGGGCGTGGTTGATGTCGGCTTCGGAGTCGGCGGGGTTCTCGCCAATGCAGAAGACGGTGGTGAGCTCGCCCTTTTCCATTGCCTCAAACATGAGGGTGAGGTGCTTGCCCGGTGTCGCCGGGATCGTGCAATCCCACGCGGCTTCGAACTTGGCGCGGATTTCGTCATTTTCGACGTCTTGGAAGCCGGTGAGCTTGTTGGGTAGTGCACCCATGTCGCCGCCGCCCTGGACGTTGTTCTGGCCGCGGACTGGTACCAGGCCCGATCCGTAGCGACCGACGTGGCCGGTGAGCAGCGACAGGTTGCAGAGCGCCATGACGTTCTCGGCGCCGGTGTGGTGTTCGGTGATGCCGAGCGTCCAACAGATCTGTGCCGAATCGGCCGTGGCGTAGGCAGTGGCGAGCTCTGCGATGGCGTATTCGGGAAGGCCGGTCACTTCGGCGGTGCGCTCGAGGGTCCACTCGGCAATCGACTCGCTGTATTCGTCGATGTTCTGGGTGGAGTGCGCGATGAACTCGTCGTTCTGCAGGTCGTTATCGAGGATGTACTTGCCCACGCCGTTGGCGAGCGCGATGTCGGTGCCGACGTTGAGGCCCATCCAAAGGTCGGCGAACTTCGCTGTTTGGGAACGGCGAGGATCGACGGCGATCATCTTGGCGCCGTTGCGAACGCCTGCGAGGGCGTGGTGGAAGAAGATGGGGTGCGCTTCGCGAGCGTTGGATCCCCACATGATGATGAGGTCGGTGGTTTCAATCTCCTCGTAGGAGACGGTGCCGCCACCAGCACCA
The DNA here is from genome assembly GCA_964451305.1 of uncultured Acidimicrobiales bacterium. Lineage (GTDB taxonomy): Bacteria > Actinomycetota > Acidimicrobiia > Acidimicrobiales > SHLQ01 > SHLQ01. The sequence continues at coordinate 4,346 of CAYVHV010000017.1, forward strand.
AAGACTGTCGCCAGACCGACGACAGAGGGAGCGTGTCAAGTTCGATTACAGGAGTCGATGTTGTTCGACCCCATGACTTTGCGGGCAAAGCGTTGCGCCGCATAGTTCATTTCGTTCGTACTCTTCGAGCAGCTAAACATGCCAAAGGCGGTCTCGCCCTTTTCCTGCACGGCGGCAAAGCCTACAGCGACTCTGTCGAGCGCTTCATCCCAGGTTGCGGGAACGAGCTCGCCATCGACACGAACGAGAGGGGTGGTGAGTCTCTGCCTTGGCATAGGAATCCGTTTCTTAGAGGGAACTCAAGTGGGGCGTATTGCGGTGTCTTCAGCTACACAGAAATCGTACCGCCGAGACGGTGCGCCGACGGTCACATGCTACTCCATTCGAAGCCACCGTGTTCCGCATAGCAGGACAGTTGCACGATGCGGAACGAGACATCCAGGCACCGTCGCGTTCGAGCACTTCCCCCTGTGTTGAGAACCTGACCCCAACGTCCGCCAGAAACGAAGCAGCCGGTTCAGTTCGTGACGTCGACCCACTTGTATTGGGACTCCGCCGTTGTCGCGCTCCCAATACGTCCAAGGCCGAAAAGGAAGTCGTGTTCGTAGTTGTCTGCCCACAACATTTTCGACACCTCAGTCTCACGCCAACGGCGAATGAACCCATCGGTGACACACAAGGGGCTTGCACCTGTATCGAGGATCTCGTCGTCTCGAGCTAACCACGATGCGAGCTTCACACAACACAAATCGTCACTTTCTACGTTGCGATCGTACATGTGTTCGATACAATCACCGTATGGCAATCGGCGGAGTACTTCACTCCAATGACGATGTTGAGCAACTGTCGAAAGCAGTCGACGACTGCTTTCTCACTCCCCTGTCGTGCCTCTCCCTCGAAGAACTTGCCGAACGACTCATCGCCATCGAGGACATCTCGAACCGGCTCGACGCGCTCCGAGTCCAGACGATTGCTGCCGGCGAAGCCGCGGACATTGGCTCACTCGCCGATCAACGCAACGTCGCGAACTATCTAGCCGAACAAACCGGCGCCGACCCCAAAGCAGTCCGCGCCGATCAACGGGTCGCCAAGTGGCTTTCCGACTTCCCAGACTTCGCTAACGCCTACCAACACGGAACCCTGTCAACCGAACACATCGACCTGCTGCGCCGCAAAGACAACGAACGCGTGCACGGCCAAATGATCGACGACCAACAACTCTTCATAAAACTCTTCCCCACACTCGCCTTCCGTGATCTCGACGCGGTCATGGAACGTTGGCTCCTCGGAGCAGACCCCGACGGCGCCGCACCCGATGAACAAGCCAAAGAATGCGGCCTATCGCTCAAAGTCTTGCCCGGCGGCATGCTCAAAATCGACGGCACCCTCGACCCTCTCATGGCCGCAGCCTTCAAAACAGCTGTGCTGGCCGAAGCCGAAAAACTGCGCGCACAACACAAAGTTGAAGGCATCCACTCAACCGTGCGGAGCCGAAACCTCGAAGCGCTCATGACCCTCATAACAACCGGCTTCGCAGCAGACACCTGTACCGGTGCGAAAACGTTAATCAACATTGTCATCGACCAAGACACCTACGAAGAAACACTCGACTGGCTCGAAGACCCCAACAGCAACCCGCTGCCCGACATCAACATCGAACCGACCCCCGGGTTCGATGGCCGGAAGAGTCAACTCATCGACGGCACACCAATCCACCCGCTCTATGCCGTAGCAGCATCAGTGCGAGCCGTCTTCCGAAGATTGGTCTACGACCCCGGGACCCGGGATCTCCAATATTCCTATGACAGTCGAAGTTTCCCAGAGTGGATCGCAACACTCACCCGAATCGCCACAAACGGAAAATCAGCAAACCCCATATGCGACGCCCCGTTTCACTGGCTCCAAACCGACCACATCCAACCCCACAGCCGAAACGGCGAAACCGAATACAACAACGCCCGCCCACTCTCGGGCGCCGATAACGGCTGGCGAAGTAACAACACTAAACGCGGCACCTGGCCCATGGGCGAACCCCAATGGCCCAACGCCAACCCAACGCACATCGACCAAGACCAGTAACCGGCCCACCCCTCGCCGAACGCGAACCAACCACCCGAACCGAACCCGTTTGGAAAGAGCAGTCGTGAACGTCCTCTAGAAGTTGTGGCCAACCCCATAAGATCGTGAAATGCGTTGGTCCAACCTCTTTACCCCCACCCTTCGAGAAGCACCCGGCGATGCCGAAGCCGCGAGCCATCGACTTCTCGTTCGTGGCGGCTTCATGCGACAGCTTCACGCTGGCCACTACTCCATGCTCCCGCTCGGCTGGAAAGTCCACGAGAAGGTAGCCCAGGTCGTTCGCGAAGAAATGAATGACATCGGTGGCCAAGAGTTCCTCCTGCCAGCCATGCACCCCAAAGCACTCTGGGAAGCATCGGGCCGCTGGGAAGTCATGGGCGACGAAATGTTCCGCCTCGAAGATCGCTCGGGCACCGAGGTCGGCCTCGGCATGACCCACGAAGAGGTCTTCGCGTCGATCGCAACCGAGATCAACAGCTACAAGACACTCCCCCAGATCTGGTACCAGATCCAGTGGAAGTTCCGAGACGAACCACGGCCAAAGGCCGGCCTTCTTCGCGTCCGAGAGTTCGCAATGAAGGACAGCTACAGCCTCGACATCGATCAGGCTGGCCTCGACGCAAACTTCGACAAGCACTACGCCGCGTACCAGCGCATCTTTGAGCGCCTCGACCTCGACGCTATGCCGGTCGAAGCATCGTCGGGGGCAATGGGCGGCGCAGGGTCGATCGAATTCATGGTCGCATCTCCAAGCGGCGAAGACGACGTCGTTCGCTGCCCAGCGTGTGACTATCGAGCAAACGTCGAACGGGCCACATCGAAGGTCGACGAGATCACCGACGACCCACCACCGAGCGAACCAGAGAAATTCGCCACCCCCGGCATCCGAACCATCAAAGCGCTTGCCGAAGCTGGCGCGCCAGCCGAAAGCCAGATGAAGTCGATGATCATGGTCCTCGACGGTCAGGTCACGATCGCCGTCGTGCGCGGCGACCAGCAGCTAAACCTGCAAAAGCTCCAAGACTCCACCGGAGCGATCGATATTCGCCCAGCGACCCCCGACGAAACCGTCGAACACCTCGGCGCAAAACCCGGTTCGCTCGGCGCGGTCGGCGTCGCCGACACGATTCCGATCTACGTCGACGAATCGCTTCGTGGCCGCACCAACCTCACGACCGGCGCCAACGAAGATGACTTCCACTACCGCGGCGTCGACATCGAACGCGACGTCAACGTCACCGAGTACATCGACCTTCGCGAAGTGCAAGCGGGCGAGAGCTGCCCACAATGTGGAACGACGATCGAGATCGTCCGCTGCATCGAAGCCGGCCACATCTTTAAGCTCGGCACCAAGTACGCGGAGGCCATGGGAGCCCAGGTCCTCGACGCCGACGGCAAGATGCAGACCATCGTCATGGGCAGCTACGGCATCGGCGTTGGCCGCAACATGGCCGCGATCGCCGAGACCCACCACGACGACAAAGGCCTCGTCTGGCCTGCGTCGATCGCCCCGTTCGAGGTCGTCATCACCATCATGAACATGAAGGACGAGGACACCGTCAACGCCGCAAACGCCTTGTACGACGAGCTTCGAGCAGCCCGAGTCGACGTCCTCATCGACGACCGAGACGCTCGTGCCGGCGTGAAGTTCGCCGACAGCGAGCTCATCGGCATTCCCTACCGAGTCACCATGGGCCCACGCGGCATCAAGGACGGCCTCGTCGAATTCACCGAACGCAAGACGATGGAAACCCAAGAGCTCGGACTCGACGCCATCGGCCAAACCGTCATCGACGCCCTCCGCTAACCCAGCCACCACAACACATTCGTTCCACATCGTGGTTTCACGTGTTCCACATCGTGGTACGCTCGCGGGATGGCAGGAGTTCAATCCATCGAGCGCGCGTTCACGATCCTGCGCTCGCTATCACTCGGAGCTACCGGAGTCACCAGCTTGAGCGAGCGAACCGGGCTCCCGAAGAGCACCGTCTCCCGCCTGCTTTCGAGCCTCGAATACGAGCGCGCCGTCGCACAACTTCCCGACGGCACCTACGAACTCGGTGAAGGCATCGGTGACCTGAGCAACAGTCTGCGCAGAGGACAAAACGCGGTCGATATTGCACGCCCGCACATGGTCGAACTGATGGAGATGACCGGCGAAGCCGTCGGCATCAACCGCATCGACGGCAACGTCGTTCGAACGTTGCTCCAAGTCGACGACCCCGCGAGCTCGGTCGTCGTGCGCGATTGGACGAACGAGGCCACCCCGGCACACGCCGTGCCAGCGGGACTCGCAATCTTGGCGCACTCGAGCCGCGCTGCACAGAATGCCTTCCTCGACCAAGAATTCGAAGCGCACACCGACAAGACCATGACGTCACCCGACGACCTCCGGCAACGGTTCGCCACCATTCGCGACGATGGCTATGCGTGGGTGTTCCGGGAATTCACCGACGACATCAATTCTGTCGCAGCCCCAATAGCCGACGCGAACGGACGCACCACGATGGCGCTTCACATTCACGGGCCCGCCTTCCGCTTTCCCGATGGACTCGACCACGATGAACTCGGCACCCGCGTCGCCGCGACCGCACAACGCATCGAAGCACAGCTGCTCGGCAACTAGCCGCTACCGGTTAAACACTCCGCTCTCACAGCTCGCACGAGTCTCAACAATGCCCTGCGGGTCGCTGAGCGTACATGCGTCGCTACCGGCACCGCCGTCCATGGCGTCTCGCCAAGCGCCACCGCGAATCACATCGCTGCCGCCTTGGCCAAAGATCGTGTCCCGTCCAACGTTGCCATAGAGCTCATCGTCATGGGGTCCGCCACGAATGACATCGTTACCGTCACCGCCTCGAACAATGTCCGCACCGTTGCCAGCGTCGATCGTGTCGTTACCACCACCGCCGCGAATACGATCGCTGCCGTTCTCGCCGCGAATGGTGTCGTTACCCGGCCCGCCGACGAGGAGGTCGTTTCCGGCACCGCCGATGACCGTGTCATCTCCAACACCAGCCAGAACGGTGTCGAAGCCGTCACCCGCCTCGATCACGTCATCACCCTGCAAACCACAGATCGTATCGCGCCCGCCAAGACCGTCGATCACGTCATCGCCCGGCGTTCCGAGGATCACGTCATCACCTTGCGTTGGCCGCTGACCAAGTGCCAGGTTCACCGTGACGTCCAACCCGCCACACAACCGCTCTGGCGAAACGGGGATGTCGGTGTCTTGAGCGCTACATGGGTCGACCGACGCCGTCGATGCTTCGGTCACCTGCACCGTCGCATTCAACTCGTCGATTGGAACCACCTGTTCGCCACCTGCTGGCCAGAAGATGCGTGCGTCACCAACCGCCGAAACATCGGCATCACCAAGCCCGAAGAACACCGGAAGCTCACCCTGGTTGCCGCGGCCCTCGCCGCCACTGACGTAACGGACGAGCGTACGGTCGCCGAGATCGATCTCGACACGGGCGCCGATCGCCGAACGGTTACTCACCGTTCCGGTCAGGTCGAGGCGAAGCCAAGAGACTCCGGACTCGACGATCTCGTTGCGATACAGACGAGTCGTCTGGCCTGCGTCAGAAGAGACCGCGAGGTCGAGGTCACCGTCGAGGTCGTAGTCTGCCCATGCCACTCCCCGGCCGTCTGCTGGCAGGCCACTCAACACGGCGGTCTGGTTCGAGAACCCGGTGCCGTCAGTATTGCGAAACAAGACGCTTTCGGTGGTGTCGTCGCTGAACCCGTTCGTCACGAACAGGTCTTCCCAACCATCGCTGTCGTAGTCGCCAACAGCAGCCGAGATACCCCATCCACCGGCATCACCCACGCCGTGGCCAGCAGCCACGTCCACAAAGTTGCCGCCGTCGTTTCGGTACAGTGCATTTTCTGTGGGTTGGCCGGAGGTGCCAGGCCAGGTGGTCCAGTACAGATCGATGTCTGCATCGCCGTCGTAGTCGAACGCAACAACACCCATCCCAAGACCGGTCTGGGTAATGCCGTAGTTGTCCTCGGCCTGCTCGAAGCTCACACACGATCCGAGGAACAGGTCGTTGGGCACGTCCGGGTCATCGGACCGGTTCCCTACGAACAAGTCGACATGCCCATCACCGTTTACATCAGCGCTCACCGCTCCAACGCCGACGTTGTCTGAATCGACCCCATAGCTCGCCGCCTCGTCGACGAACGTTCCGTCACCTTGGTTGATGTACAAGATGTGCGGCCCGATCGCGGTCACGAAGAAGTCGATCAGCCCATCGTTATTCGCATCGAGCGAAACAATGCCGCGACTACTGCGCTCAACGGCGATGCCCGCTGCAGCGCCGATCTCGGTGAAGGTGCTATCCCCATTGTTCTCGAACAAGAGATCCTGTCCGTCGGTGAACTTCACGACATAGAAGTCGAGGTCACCATCGTTATCGATGTCCGCGAATGTCGATCCGACGTGCAACCCGGTCGCAGCCGGAAGCCCAGCGGACGCAGTGATTTCGGTAAACGCATCCTGACCGAGGTTCGCGTCGTTTCTGAACAGCCGGAGAAGGTCCTGACCGGTCATCAGGAGATCGGCGTCGCCATCGTTGTCGATATCGGCCCACGAAACATTCTCGACAAGCTCCGACGTCTCGAGCCCAGCCGCGTTCGTCACGTCAACAAAGCCGCCACCATCTTGAGCAGATGCAGCGCTCTGCGCTGACACCACAGCCACGATCAGCAATACCAAGCCGAACAGCGTTTTCCCATCAACATGAGCAGACATATATCCCCAGCCTTTTCTTCGTTTCACCAACCGTGGTGAACCCTGCATCATGTCGGTATGACGCCACGCAACCTGTATCGGCTAGCGCAACACCAAAGTGAGAAGTGAAGGTAAGAATCGAGATTACGTATCTGGAGTACCGTGTGCAGTAGTTATGGACGCACGAATTTTCATTGAGCCACAGCAGGGCACCACCTACGAGGAGGTGCTCGCATTCGCGAAGCGGGCTGAGGAACTCGGCTTCGATGGCTTCTTCACATCGGACCACTACCAAAAGATGGGCGATCACGTCAGCGGACTGCCCGGCCCACTCGACGCGTGGATCACGCTGGCAGGCTTGGCCCGCGATACCGAACGTCTTCGACTCGGCACGCTCGTGTCGCCAATCACCTTCCGCCATCCGGGCCAGCTCGCTATCCAGGTCGCGCAGGTCGACCACATGAGCGGCGGTCGAATCGAACTCGGCATCGGCGCCGGCTGGTTCGACGCCGAGCACAAATCACACGGCATTTCGTTCCCACCGACCATCGAACGCTTCGATCTACTCAGCGAAGGCCTCGAAATCATCACCGGTCTGTGGAAGACCCCCGAAGGCGAGTCGTTCAACTACGAGGGCGAACACTTCACGCTCGTCGACTCGCCCGCGTTGCCCAAACCTCGCCAACGCCCCACTCCCCCGATCATCATCGGCGGCCGAGGCAAACGGCGCACTCCCAGCCTCGCCAGCCAGTACGCATCGGAGTTCAACGTTCCCTTTGCATCGCCAGCGGACTGGGCCGAAATCTGCGGCCCGACCGTCGAGGCATGCGAAGCCCGAGAGCGCGACCCCGAAACACTCGTGTGGTCAGCCGCCCAAGTCGCCGCGGTTGGCTCCACCGAAGCGGAGTTTGCGCGTCGAGCCGCCGCTATTGGCCGTGAGACCAGCGAACTTCGCCAGAACGGCGTTGCGGGCACGATCGACGAAGCTCGATCATGCCTTGCCGAGTTCGAAGCTGTGGGGTGCACGCGTATGTACCTTCAGTTCCTCGACCTCAACGACCTCGACCACCTAAGCGACATGGCGGAAGTGTTGGAACTATGAGTGACGTGAACAGCGAAGACTCCGGCTGGGTAGAAACCTCGAGCGGCGGCATCGCAACCTTTGGGCGAAGCGTCGGCACGAGCGTGCTCCTCGTCGGCGCACTCTTGGCCATCATGTGGACCATCGAGATTCTCGATACCGCCATTCTGAGCGACCGTCTTCAAGGCAACGGCATCCTTCCTCGACGCATTTCTGGTCTCGACGGCGTCCTCTGGTCACCATTCCTTCACGCCGGCTTCCCACACCTCATCTCGAACTCGATCCCGTTCGGGGTACTGAGTCTGTTGATCCTCACAGGAGGGCGAGCCCGCTACATCAAGGCGAGCGCGCTGATCATCGTGATCGGCGGACTCCTCGTGTGGGCGTTCGCGATCGGAAGCAACGAAAACCACATCGGCGCGAGTGGATGGGTATTCGGCATGCTCGGCTTTCTCCTCGCCGCCGCCGTCCTCGAAAAGCGACCCCTCAGCATCCTCGCCGGTTTCGTCGCCATCATCTTCTACGGCGGAACCATCCTCATCAGCTTCGTCCCGACCGACGGAATCTCATGGGAGGGTCACCTCTTCGGGTTCATTGCCGGGATACTGGCGGCTCGACTCACCGTGCAAAAGCGGTCACTACCTTCCCTGGATCCGCCCGGAGCTAGCTAGCGTGAAACCATGAGTGCTCGGGAAACCCTCCTCGTTCGAATCAGCGGCCCAGACCAAACGGGTATCACCACCGCCGCAATGGGCATCCTCGCCGCTGCCGACGCATCGGTCCATGATGTCGAGCAGATCGTCGTTCGCGGCCAGATCACCCTCGAGATCGTCGTCGATGTCCCTCGCGGCCAAAACGTCCTAAAGGACCTGCTCCTCCTCGGCTGGGAGCGCGGCCTCAACATCGATTTCGACATGGTCGACAGTGCTCCAGCAGTCTCGGTTCCATCGCTCATCGTCTCGATCATCGGTGCCGAACTCGGCCCGACCGACCTCGAGACCGTCACCGCAGCGATCGCCAAGTCCAACGGCAACATCGAGCGCATCCGCCGGCTCGCGAAGTATCCCGTCTGGTGCTACGAGTTCGAAGTCCACGGCGGCCACCTCGAAGAAATGCGCACCCTGCTCATCGACAGCGCTGCCGACAACCCACGTTTCGACGTGGCCGTCCAACGATCGGGCTTGCGACGGCGTGCTCAGCGGCTGATCGTCCTCGATGTCGACTCGACACTCATCAAGAACGAAATGATCGACCTTCTTGCCGACCAGGCCGGGGTCGGCGAACAGTGCGCCGCAATCACCGAAGCCGCAATGGCCGGCGAGATCGACTTCGAACAATCGCTCCGCCAGCGCGTCGCCCTTCTTGCAGGCCAACCGGTCGAAATAATCGATCACGCCTACGAACAACTGCAGCTCACCGCCGGAGCGCGCACCTTCATCCGGACACTCAAACGCCTCGGCTACAAGATTGCGATCGTCAGCGGAGGGTTCGTGTCCTTCACCGACAGGCTCAAGTCCTCCCTCGAACTCGACCATGCCTTCGCCAATGAACTCGAGGTTCGCCGAGGCGTGCTCACCGGCGAGCTCGTCGGGCCCATCATCGACCGAGCGGCCAAAGCACGCCTTCTCACCGAACTCGCAGCGGAAGAAGACATCGATGTCGAACAGGTCGTCGCCGTCGGCGATGGCGCCAACGACCTCGACATGTTATCCGCAGCTGGCCTGGGCGTCGCGTTCTGTGCCAAGAAGGTCGTTCGCGAGGCCGCCGACGCCACCCTCAGCACGCCTCACCTCGACGCCGTGCTGTTCTTGCTCGGTGTTCGCCGGGAGGAAGTCCTCGCCGACGAGCGCGATGCCAACAGCTCTTAATTTTGTGACTTGTACACCACGCTCGTGGACAATCTGTCCAGTCGCTCTAGGTTAATTCCATGGCACGCGTACTGATCACTGAAAAGCTCGCCGAACGAGGTCTCGACCTCCTACGAAATGCGGGACACGACGTCGACGTTCAGCTGGATCTCTCCCCTGAGCAGCTCCTCGAGGCAATCAAGGGGGCGCACGGAATCATCATCCGTTCGGCAACGAAGGTAACGAAGGAAGTTATCGAAGCTGCCGATGAACTCATGATCGTCGGACGAGCCGGCGTCGGTCTCGACAACGTCGACACCGAAGCGGCGACCAACGGTGGTGTCATGGTCGCGAACGCACCGACGTCGAACGCGGTGTCGGCCGCCGAACACACCATGGCGATGCTCCTCGCATCGGCCCGCAATGTGCCCCAAGCCCACTCTGCACTCGTCGATGGCCGCTGGGAGCGCTCACAGTGGGGCGGCGTCGAGCTGCTCGACAAGACGCTCGGTATCATTGGTCTCGGCAACATCGGTGGTCTCGTTGCCCAACGCGCCAAGGCATTCGGGATGCGCCTCGTCGGCCACGACCCGTTCGTCTCCCCAGAACGAGCAACCGAACTCGGCGTCGAATTGATGGAACTCGACGAGCTCATCGCCGAAAGCGACTTTCTCACCCTGCACATTGCCCGCACGCCCGAGACGGTCAACATGATCAACGCCGACCGGCTCAAGCTCGCAAAACCCAACCTTCGGGTCATCAACGTCGCCCGCGGCGGAATCATCAACGAAGCAGATCTTGCCGACGCAATCACGAACGGCACCGTCGCCGGTGCCGCCATCGACGTCTTCGATGTTGAACCAAAGACAGACTCACCCCTCTTCGGTGTTCCCGGCGTCGTTGTAACACCGCACCTCGGAGCGAGCACCTCAGAGGCCCAAGACCGAGCCGGCGAAGTCACCGCCGAGCAGGTTCGTCTCGCGCTCGAAGGCCACTTCGTGCCATTCGCAGTCAACATTGCAGCGAAGGCAATGAACGACCAGGTCCAACCATTCCTCCCATTGGCAGAACAGCTCGGCGCCCAGTTCGCCCGACTCGTCGACGGCAACCCCCAGGCTGTCGATGTCGTATTTGCCGGAGCGATCGGCGGCCTCGACTGTCGAATGCTCGAACTCGCCGTGATCAAAGGACTCGTCGGCGAGCTCTCGAATAACCCGGTGAGCTTCGTCAATGCCGAATCGGTCGCTGCGGACAATGGCGTCACGGTAACCGCCCGCTGCACGACGAAGACCCCATCGAACCTCGTCAATGGCATCAAGCTCGAGGGCGACGGACACTCGCTCGCAGGAACCGTCAACCTTCCCTCCGGTGAGTCCCGAATCGTTGCCGTCGATGGCATCACGATCGACTTGCCCGCATCGGACAACCTGCTCCTCGTCCTCAACGACGATACGCCGGGCATGATTGGCCAGGTCGGCACGATCTTTGGCGAAGCCAAGATCAACATCGACGATATGCACCTCGGGAAGGCCAATCGTGAAGGCGGCGTCGAACAAGGCATGGCGCTCCTCGCGATCTCCACGTCGGTTCAGATCCCTGAAATTGTTGTCGCCAAGATCAGCGAGCTGCCATCGATCCATTCGGTCAAGGCAATCGGCTCGCCACTCGGCAACCAATAGCTGCCGCTGCTCCCCTAGGTCGAGCGGAGCTCGTGCGGGCTCATCACGACGACGGGGATCGAGATGTCGAACGCACGCGTATCGAGCGTCGTAATCTTGCGACCGGGCTGCGCTGCGTCACGTGGTTCCGAAAGGTTCTCGGCGAGCACGTGGCTCGTCGTCTGAAGGTTGCTGCTGACCAACGCAAGGCCCCAAATCCCCGTTGGTGCGGACTCGTCGATCTCGACGGGTCCCACGATCTCGATGATCACGCGACCAGCCCACAAGAAGCTCTGACGTCGTTCGCCGAGTGGGGTCATGATTTGGCTTGAACGGCGCTCGTTCATTCCGGCACTGGCAAAGGATGCGACGGTGGAATCAACGTCGCCCGTCTCCACCACGACATGGTCGATCGCAAAGACCGCATTGACGTGTTCGGTCACCGTCGCCGGCGCAAGTCCGCTCAGCGGGCTGGACGCAGCTGTGACGGTCGTAATGCCGGCGACGTCGTCGGTTACTCCAGCGAGAGACCAGCCGAGGACTCCTCGTGGACCGTCCGAACCCGCCAGCTCGACGATGACCTTTCCAAAGCGAAGCTCATCACCGTGGACCGTAAAGCCAGCGGACTTCCATGAATTAGGGTCATCTCCGATGACGATTCGTTCGAGCGCGTGGGCCATTTGTTGAGAGCATAGCCACCGGCGACTTCACGAGAGCTGCATCACACCGTCAGAAATTCGCGAGTACAACAGACTCTTCTGATCGGCAGCGAAGTTCTGATAGTTGCGCCACGGATCGCGGTCGAGCTGGCTCGGAAGCTCCGGCAATTTTCGTTGGAGGTACCCGGCGGAGAAGTCGTCGATCCAGTCGAGCCGAGGCGCAGTACGATCCTCCGGGCGGAGCAGCGGAACACACGTCCTCGCGCCGACTTCGCTCATCTCGTTAAGGAGACGACAGACATAACGGCTAACCATGTCGGCCCGCAGCGTCCACGACGCGTTCACGTATCCAAAGGTCGAGAACAGGTTCGGCACGCCGCTATATCCAACTCCCCGATAGGTCACCGTTTCAGAGAAATCGACGCGTTCACCATCGACGAACACGTCGATCTGTCCAACGAGGGTCAACGCGAGCCCGGTCGCCGTTACCAGGACATCGGCAGGGACGAGTTCGCCGTTGTTGAGTTGCACTCCGGTTGCGGTGACCTTGTCGATCTCGGCGGTAACAACCGACGCCGAACCCGACGAGATCGCGTCGAAGAAGTCGCCGTTGGGCACCAGGCAAAGGCGTTGATCCCACGGCTCGTACTCGGGGGTGAAGTGCGCTTCGGTAACTTCGGCTCCAAGCTCGTGGCGAACCCGTCGGAGCAGTTCGCGCTTGAGCAGTTCCGGACGCCGTCGGCTCACTCGGTAGATGAGTTGATCTCGAGCGATGTTGCGAGCTCGGGTCATCGCATACGCAACACGTTCGGGCAGCACGGATCGCAAACGAAGTGCGAAGGCATCGGTGTCGGGAGAGCTCACGACATATGTCGGCGACCGCTGCAGCATCGTGACGTGCTCTGCACTCTCAGCTAAAGCCGGCACCAACGTGACCGCAGTTGCACCAGAGCCGATGACGGTGACCGCAGCTCCGGAGACGTCGAGGTCTGCGGGCCAATGCTGCGGGTGGACGACGCGTCCTTCGAAGTCATCGATTCCGTCGAATTCAGGAGTATGTCCCGCCTCGTAGCTGTAGTAGCCAGCACAAACGAACAACACGTTGCATCGAAGACTCTCCTCGCCCGATGGTGTTTGCACCGACAACGTCCACATCTGATCAGCCGACGACCAGTCCGCACTGGTCACTCGCTTTTCGTAGCGAATGTGTTTTCGAAGGTCGAACGCATCGACCGTCTCGTTGAGATACTCGAGGATCGCATCACCTCTCGCGATCGATTCGTCGTGGATCCACGGCGCGAACCGAAAGCCTAGGGTGTGCATATCGCTGTCGGAGCGCACACCCGGATACCGGAAGAGATCCCACGTGCCGCCGAGGTTTGCGCGCTGCTCGAGCATCGCGAACGTGCGGTCCGGGGCATTCTTCGAGAGATGATATGCGGCGCTGATGCCGGAGATTCCTGCACCGATGATCGCAACGTCGACGTCAGGAGAGGCGGCTGTGGGTTCCACGCTCGAAGACTAGAGGGGTGGCGTGACCTACGGCAGGTCGTGTGGAAGCGAACCTCGAGCGGCCCGAAGATAGGCATATGGAGTTTCGGCTCGGAAGTTTGAGACGCGAGACGTGTACACATCAGCGTACCGTTCGACCTGACGAGCAAAGAGACTCTTGTCGTTGCCCGCTCGCATCAGCGGCCCCCACACCGGGTTGCCAAGCTCCCCCGCAGCTCGGGCGAGCGGAGCGATCCGGTCGTCGAGTCTCGATGCCCGCGACGTGATCTTGTTGTACGCAGCCTGCACATCCTCGCCGCCGCCCGCAGCCCGTTGCAGACGAAGCTGCGCCTGCTTGCGATCGACGATGACCTTCTCGGCCATGAGTGACTCGAGCGTTGCTTGATCCGTTGCGAAATCGGCAGCATCGGCAATCTCGGATTCGAGACCCCGAGCAATCAACGCGGTCCTCCAGCGAAGCACGTCTTTCGAGACATGGACGTCACCGAAGAGATGGTCACCCACGTACAACGGATCATCGGCTTCGTTGCCGAACCATTCCTCTACAAGGCGGGCGTTGCCGCCGAAATAGACGTGCCCGGATTCGAGTGGCCCATCGTGAGGTAACAAGAGCGACTCGTCCTCGTCGACCACTCGATAGATCGGGTGCGACTCGAGAAAGAACCCTGGCTTGCTCGCCGAGACGATGACCAAATCGAACAGACTCCGCCAGGTGTCGGTTCCTTCGATGAAACGATCGAAACAGTACGGCATCATCTCTCGGGTGAAGGCCCAATCCGAGTTCGTGATAAGGACCAGCTTCTTGCCAGCGAGGCGTTGGTCTTGCAGCGTTGCGGCCATGTCGGGATCGAGATCGACAAACCGCTCCTTGTCGCTCACGATCTGTGCTTTGAGCGCTCCCCCGTTGTGCGCAACAGCGAGCGCATCATCTACGGCGTCGTAGATGTCTCGGTAGCTTTTGGACCCGTCGAGCTCGCCACGATCGTGAAGTTCAATAAGTTGGGAGAACAGGCTTGCCCGGCTGAGCTCGAAGAGCGTGTTCATGAAGCGGAATCTCGGCGACGAGAGTTCGACGATGGTCGACGAGTACGCCGCCCGTTGTTGATCGAAGCTCAGAACCGATTTGCCGTGTTGAGCTCGAACAACCCGCCCGAATCGTGTTGCTTTGATGACGTTGCCGAGTTCGAGGTCGAAGACCAGCCCGACGGTAAATTCGGCCGGGTCAAAGGTGAAGTCCCCGACGGGAAGTCCACTGTTGGCAAGCGCGTGTTGAGCGTGGTTGAAAACTGCGCCTTCCCACTCCGCTGAGTGGTAGTGGATCAGCGTGTAGTCCATGTCGTATCCAACGACCGGCACGCTGCGGAGGTTCAGAGTCCTGTTTGCAAAGACGCCACGGACAGCGTCGGAGCGCGTTTGCCCCACTCGGTTCAGCTCTCCCGGAACGTGATTTCGGTCGAATCGAGCTTCAAACCAATCGCGCGAATCTCCTTATCGAGTGAAACGAAATCGAAATCGTCGCTTCCCGCGTAACGCTTGTCGAGTTCAAAGCGGAATCGGTTGCCCGGAGAGGTTCGGTTGACTTGTTTGAAGGGTGCCGACGGTTCACCGAACGAGTACTTCTGTGCCCACGCAACACCATCGATCATGGTGGCAAGCGATGCAGCCGATGAGATCGCGTTCACCTCGGCGATGCTCGTCGAACACAACAGTTCTGCGTACTGCGGGTGTGGTTTGTGCTCGCCACAGCCTCCGAGGAGCGACATGATCTCTTGGGCCATCGGCTCTCGTCCGGGGAGTGCGTCGAGGGAGATACCGGGGCCATCGTCGGTGATGATGAACTCGTTGCCACTGGCAACGACGTCAATCGTGGTGACCTCTCCCTGGTGGGCGCCGGTCAATGAAACACACAACGCGGCGCGTACGCATTGGTTGCGGATGTTGCCGTTCGTATCGAAGTGCACGCCAATTCGTGAACGTACTGTCTGGAGGTCTTTCGCCTGTACCACTAGCGCCTCTTATCCATTCTTCTTCACATCAAGAGTATTTCGTTACGGATTTCCCGTCCTCGGGGTTCTGTCGACAGTTTGGGTAGCGGAGATGAGGGTTTCACGAAAAACTTGGCGAATCGCTTCGATCGGCCGCTCGGCATGACGGAACCCTTACTGTGTGTGCGTTTGGGTTCACGTTGGGTGAAACAAATTCTTCTACCCGACTAGCATGTAACGTTCCGTAACATTAATGTCATATTCGTTATGTTTGGATCACACTCCGCGGTCACGCCCGCACGCCCAACCACGCACACCGCCCTCGGTGCCGCCTACCGCAGGTTGCCTCGACGGCCACTGCCACTTCTCGCCTTCACGCTCGCTCTCGCAGCCCTCCTCGCCGCGACGGCGCTGGTCACGCGGCCAGCGCCAGCAGCGGCGGCGCGCGCGAGCCAAGTACTCGTTCGCGCTCACGGCATCAGCGGGGCCGAACAACTCGCCCTAACCATCAACGGAGAGGAAGTCTCGCGGTGGACGGTCTCTCGCACCCCCGATGACTACATCTTTACGACGAACACACCCATCGAAGTCGAGACCGTCGAGGTCTCCTTCCTCAACGACTTGGGAACGACGAGAGACCTCGTCGTGGATTACGTCGATGTCGGCGGAATCGTCCTCGAGTCCGATGCCGCATCGACGGTTTCCACGGGCACCTTCCTTCGCGGCGAGGGTTGTCGAGAGCGCGCCTCGGTTTCCGAGACGCTCCACTGCCGCGGTTCCTTTATCTACGAGGTACCGCAGACCATCGCTGACGATGTTCCAGACACGACGACTACCGCGGCCGAGACTGCGGAGGCAGCGGAGACTGAGCAACAAGAGCAAACTCCGACTCCAATCGTCATCACTCCCGATCCCACCTCGACCCCAGCGTCGACCCAGATCGACGCTCGGGTTTTTGGCAGCACGGGCAGTGAGCGCATAGAGCTTCGAATAAACGGCGAAACGGTGCTTGCCACCACCATCGATCGCGGTTGGCAGATGGTGCAACACACGATGGCAACGGCGACCACGATCACCGACGCAGAACTGCATTTCGTCAACGATGACGGCCCCCGTGATGTCCGAGTCGACTATCTCGACGTCGACGGTGCGCACTTCGAGTCAGAAGATCCAAGCACTAGAGCCGCTGGTCTCTGGATATCGGGTCGTTGCACGGCAGGGGCATCGAACTCGGAATGGCTCCGATGCAACGGGTCGTTTCGCTACGACGTCAACAACACCGCCGCGGTCATTGCCACCCCGGACGTCGAGACACAGAACCAACCAACGCCGGCGACCGGAGCCGTCACCACCACGCCGGTCGACGATGCTCCAGCCGATACCGCCGCCCCAACAACGGCCGCCCCAACAGAAGCGCCTCCCGTGACCACCGCACCCGAGCCAGAACCCGCCCCCGAACCAACTCGGTCGGTCGGATCGCCGTCGAACGGCGCTCGGTACAGCATTGCCGAAGTCATCGACGGAACGATCGGCGCTGGCGATGGCTCGAACCCCAACGAAGAATCGCCAATGGGCCGCCACGACGCACCGCTCGCCTTGAACCAAGGCTGGAACTGGGCACAGGGCCCAACCCGCAACTCGGTATGGGGCCAGCTCGGTACCGGAAACTCGCGCTTTGCCGAATTCCGTTGCGCCGTCATCCCCGAACTCGGCCACACCCCGTCGGTACCGTTCCGAATCAACGTTCGCGAAGCCGCCTACTACCAGTACGTCAACGGCGACTGGCAGAAAGGATTCGATGTTGATCTCACCGGCGGCAACCACGGTGGATACCTGGGAACCGCTGGAGGTTCGAATAACAATCCGTTTACCTCAGGCTCGCACGGGCTGATCGAGTGGCGCCGAGAAGCCGACGGCAGTTTCTCCGCACCGTGGAACCCATCAGCGCTCATGATGCACTTCTGGGCTGCCCAGCGCCAGGCTCCAGCACCGGGCCAAACCGCGGAGTTCCTCACCAGCGAAGTTCGCCTCCAGCAACCAGATGGCCAAACCGTCGACCTTTCACAAGTCCGAGTCCTGTTCCAATGCGGCATCGACTACTACAGCACGACGGGCGGACAAGGAACCCAGGTCCCTGGACCGGGTATTGCGAAGTACCACCGCGCGACCGAAGAGTGGAACCCTGGTCTGTGGGTCACGCTGCCCCGGAACGCTCCCGCAAACTCCGTTGCAGACTTTTCGAGCTGGCTGACCAACAACACGCCACCGAACGTCGGTTAGCGGTTCCGCTACGCCTCGGGGTTTCCTGAGAGGATTCCCTGCAGGACAAGTGTTCCAAAGATCGCGAATATCAACGCCCCGATGACGATCACGATTCGTTGGAACCGTGGCCGCCCCGAGCGGAGCGCTGGAAGATTGATCATGACGGCGGCGACACCCATGACTGCGCCAGCAATACCGAAGAGCAACGGAAGGACCATCGGGGCGATCCCCAATGCCAATTCAGCACCTGGGATTGTCGGGGTTGGCTCGTAGACCTCGTCATCGATGATCACCACCGGAAGGTCGAATCCCCCCGATCGTGCTTTGAGGGTCGCCGCGATTTCATCACCATCGTCGTCGTAGACCAGACGCTCCAAAGCGCTATCACCACGATCCGCTTGTTCGGTGCCTTGCATCAACTTTGGAAGGCCGATCAACGGCGCCTTGAGCCACAACGGGTCGTCGTCAAACCCTGGAACATCCAACGGGTAGTCAGCCACGGGTCATCTCCTCGCAGCGTTCATAGCGGGGTTATTCATCCATCGGAGTGTAGACAACCGCCCGGTCGACGCAAGCCTGCACACATCGAGTTCCATGGTCCAAAAGACCAAATCAGGTCGAATTTTGCTTAATTAAGTTTTCGCAGCGCCGATTCGTAAAGGACGGGGAATTGAAACGTCGATCTCCCGAGCATGCGACGGGCGAGTGCTCGCCGCAGTAACGCGATGAGAGTGCAAACATGAGTGATCAACAAACCACAAGTGTTGCCGAAGCGGAACCGGTAACGACCCCAACCATCGACAGCGAAATCGTCGCTGAGGTTTCATGGACGGTTGGCGGCCGTCCTCCCGAGGTTGTCCTGTCTTTCCAAGGGCTCGCAGAACCTGTCGGCCTATTCGAAGAACTGCGGGCGATCGGTTGGGTTGTCCCCAACATGCCCCCACGACCGGCGAACGCGATCGACTGGACCCCTGACCCGGTTGCTGGCACCGACTACACCGTGCTCCCATGGACCGTCACAGAGTTCCGCCTCGACGAAGGTGCGTGGTCCGTCGATCCAGAACACGTCGGCACCCGCACACTCGATGCACTCCTCAACCACGGCGGCGAGATCGAAGGAACGAGCGATCAGATCACCGCTCACGCAGCCTCATACGCCGAACGTAAGCGCACGACGGCTCCAGCACCCGCTGCTGCAACGCCGGCCCCGGCCCCGGCCGCAGAACCAGCGCAAGTGCAGCCGCTCGCCCAGGTCGCAGGTATCGGCAATCCAGCAGCAGTCGCTGCTGCAGCCGCCGCCCGAGCAGCCACACCGATCACCCCTCAGAGCGCTCCCGCCGCAGCCCCAGCACCAGCACCAGCAGCAGCGCCAACCCCGGACCCGGCTCCCGCTGCGGCAGCCCCAGCAGCCGAGTCAGAGACAACCGAAACACCGGTAACGAGCTTCCGCACGGTCATCCTTCTCGGATTCCCCGCCGACGGCGACCCACTCCCCGGCCATGGCACATGGGTTGGCATCACCGGCCGCAAAAAGGTCCAGTGCTCGTGGAACGAACACATTATTGCGGGCGACCAACCAATTCCCGGCCATCAGGAGATGGGAGCACACGTCGCGAACGGTGCGGCCGCATGGTACGCCGAGACCGACGCTCCACTCGCCGAAGTCGCGCCGAATGGCTATCGCATTGTTCGCCTGGTCCTACCCGACATGTCGGTCAACGACGCAAAGGTTCGCCGTCTCCACAAGGTCTTGGGCAACAACCTCCAGGTTATGCAGCTTCGATCGCTCGTGGGAACAAACCAAAGCGCCGTGCTCGTGAGCGCAACCGTTGGAGCAAACTCCTTCGAGATGCTGAATGCGAACCTGTGCCTCCGGATGCCGACAGCGGTCGTCCGGGTCAACCCATAACGCCCCAGTTTCTCCGCCGACAGTGCGAGGCGTGTACACAGAACCATAGGCTTGCGCCATGGCCACGACACGTGACGTCCTCGCAATGCTCAGCGAACTGGTTACCCTCACCGCTCTTCATGAGGGAAGCCCACAATCGTTCAAAGTCCGAGCGTACGAAAAGGCCGGTCTCGCGCTCCAGGGCGACGGCCGCGATATTACGACCCTTTCCGCCGCCGAGCTCGTCAAAATTGATGGGGTCGGCAAAGCAACCGCAAGCAAGATCGTCGAGTTCACCACGACGGGAAACGTTGAGAAGCTCGATACCCTCCGTGAGCTTTACCCACCCGACTTTGTCGAGCTCAGTCGTATCCCGGGGGTTGGCCCGAAGACTCTGAAGCTCCTGCGTTCCCAACTCGGCGTCGAAAACGTCGATCAGCTGCGAGAAGCGATCGCCGAAGAGAAGCTACGGACGCTTCCCGGTCTTGGTGCAACCAGTGAAGCCAAGATCAACAAGGCGATCGAGCGGTTAGGCCTCACCGGGAAAGATCGACGCACACCGATCGCCGATGCGCTCCCGCTCGCGGAGCGACTCGTCGACGACCTTCGGTCCCTTCCCGAAACCGAGGCCGCTCGGTTCTGCGGAAGTCTCCGCCGAATGTCGGAGACCATCGGCGACATCGATATCACCGTGGCATCCAATGCTCCGGAACGAATCATGGATTTCGTGACCTCGCACCACGAGGTTGCGGACATCGTGGTGAGCGGAAAGACAAAGACCTCGTTTCTCACCGCCGGTGGGCTCCAGATCGATGTTCGCGTCGTGGCACCCGAACAGTACGGCGCAGCAACCATGTATTTCACTGGATCGAAGGCGCACAACATTGCGCTCCGGCAACGAGCGCTCGATCGCCAAATGCTGTTAAACGAGTACGGCCTGATCGACACCAGCGATGAGGAGCTCGAGGGCGATGACCGACCGGTGATCGCCAGTCGAACCGAACACGAGATCTACGCAGCGCTCGACCTGCCATATGTGCCCGCGCCGATGCGTGAAGCCACTGGAGAAGTCGAGGCAGCCGCTGACGGCGCCCTTCCAGAGTTGATCGAGCGCTCGCACATTCGCGGCGATCTGCACTACCACACGGACCGGTCTGGTGATGGGCGAAGCTCGGTCGAAGACATGGTCAAAGCCGCACACGACCAAGGCTATGACTACCTCGCCATCACCGACCATGGCGTGGATCTTGCGATCAACGGATCGACCGCCGAGGAGATGCTCGAGCACCGTGACCACATTGCCGAGGTCGCAGAGGCATACCCAGACATGACGCTTCTGTGGGGGTGTGAACTCAATATCGACAGCACCGGCGGACTCGACTACGACCCGGACTTTCGAGCGCTCTTCGACTACACGGTCGCGTCGGTCCACTCGCACTATGACCAGAGCGTCGCCGCTCAAACAGACCGTCTGATAGCGGCGATCGCCGACCCGACAGTCAATTCGATCGGGCACCTAACCGGCAGGTACATCGGCCGACGCCCCGGGATCGAACTCGACTATGACGCCGTCATCGATGCGCTCGTCGAGTACGACGTCGCGCTCGAGGTCAATGGCGCTCTTCAACGGCTCGACGCAGCGTCCGACGTGGTACGCAAGGCCGTCGACCGCTCGGTCAAGCTCGTCATCAATACCGATAGTCACCACACGTCGGAACTTGGACGAATGGAATATGGGATCCGTACAGCCCAGCGCGGCTGGGCCCCCAAGGAGCTCGTGGTGAACTCGTGGGACAAAGCTACGTTCCTCAGCTGGGCGAATAGTCGACGGCCCTAAGCGCTCGCTTTACGAACGAAGGATCGTTCGGACAAAGGCATCCAACGCACCGAGTGATGCACTCGTTGCATCCCGCTCACCGTTGATGATGATCGAGAACACGGCGTCGCGTCCGCTATCTGTTGTTGCGTAGCCAGAGAGCGCCCGACCACCGAAGATCGTCCCGGTCTTGGCCTGCACCCGACCAGCGTCGCCCCCAAATCGTCGACCGAGCGTGCCCGATACTCCGCCGATAGGAAGCTGCGATTCGAAGACGTCTGCGGTGTCGCTATCCCGGATCGCCCGAAGGATCTCTTGGAACTCGCGGGCCGACCGGAAATTCGACCGGCTCAGGCCCGATCCGTCGTCCATAACACCTGCGAGCGGTACACAGAGTTCGGCGAGTTCTCGTTCGATCTGAGCAATGCCGTCTTCGAGCGTTCCTTGGCCTTCGACCAACCCGAGCTGCAACGTCATCATGTCCGCGATTTGGTTATCGCTGAAGAGCATCATGTCGCGAACGAGCGTTCCGACAGGGGCCGACGCCGATGTCCCAACGATGGTCCCAGGTCGTGCGGAGCCAACCTCGACCGTCCCGATTGCAATGCCGGCATTGCGAAGCGCTCCAGCGAACCATTCACCGTTCAGCAACGCAGGCGATTCGAGGAACTCATCGGAGGTGTTCCAGCGATTGTCGTCGAGCATCAGCCCCGACAGCGGACCGACAAAGTTCCGGATTTGCCAGCTCTGCCAACCGGGTGCAGCCGATGGTTGCGGGAAATCCGAAACGTCGATGATCAACCGTTCCGCAGACGTCACGCCAGCTGCCGCCACCTGTGCGACGAGTTCGTTCGCTCGCCCGGTGGTGAACGTTGGATCGCCTGCAGCACGCAGCACGAGATCGGCTCCGAGGAGTTCGACGGTCGTGTCGAGCGTGCTCGACGGATCGATCAATTCGTTCGCAGCATGGGCGACGAGGATCTTCTCATTGGACGCTGGCACGAGCGGGAGATCAGGATCGCGGGTCACGACCTCCCCCCAGCCATCGATCCACACGGAGACACCAACATCGAGGTCGGCGAAATCTGGATGACGGACCGCGGCCTCAAGCGCATCGACAACCCAGGTGGGAGCGTCGGTGAGACCACTGTGGCTGGGGGCAACACAGCCGTCTTGAAGCGTTCCCGCCTCACCGATGACGCCACCGACGATGCGATCGCCGAGATCGTTGGTCAACGCGACCGCTGCATCGACCTCGTCGCTCGCGTCTTCCAGATCTTCCTCGAACGCGTCGATTCGATCCGTAGCTTCACTACTGGTCGCTGTTTCTGCTGCATCGGCACTGGTAGTGCCCGTGTCGTCCGCGCCAGAGGTTTGTGGGGCGTCGGTGGAGAGCGTCGGGGTGCGATCGACTTCGGTCGGCTCACCGTTACCTTCATCGGCGTACGATGAGCCATTGGATGCGTCACCGGCACCATCGTCACCGGCAACATCGGCGAAACTCCCGGCATCCTCGCGAGTCGCCGAGCTCGAGAGAACCGCAGTTGCATTCGCATCGACCGGCGGCGCTGACGAGCACGCTGCGGCAATAAGCGCGAAGGCAAGCAGTAATACCACGCTGCGCATCAATTTAAACATACGCACTCACTTTACGCGAGCCGCCGAGGTAGAGGTGAACCGGGGCACGGCAAAGGTACGTGCCCTTATTCTCACTGCCATCTCTCACCTTCTACACTCTCGCCATGACAAGCATTACCGCTGACCTCACCTCTGGAGCCCTCGTAGAGATACGCAATGGCCGGCACGTCTGGTACGCAGACGAACCGGTGGAACTCAATGGGACAGACAAGGGGCCGAACCCGTACGAGATGTTACTTGGCTCCCTCGCTGCGTGTACGTCCATAACCCTGTCCTATTACGCCCAGCGCAAAGGGTGGCCACTCGAGTCGGTATCGGTGAAATACGACTATGAACGCGTGCACGCAGATGACTGCGAAGAGTGCGACGTAGAAGAGACCGGATGGCTCGACGGTGTCCGAAGCACGATCTTCATCGAGGGCACCTTCGACGATGAGCAACGCCAGCGACTGACCGAAGTCGCACAGCGATGCCCGGTCCACAAAACGCTGGCCAACGGCATCACGTTTATCGACGAGCAGATAACCGCCGGGTAGTTACGCAGCCGCGCCCATCAGGCGTGAGCTCACATACTGCTGAATTTGCGGCCAGGTGGCGTCTTGGAAGTAATTCATCGGGAACCGAGAGAAGCGGTCACCCATCATTGGGATGAGCGACCCTGCGTGATCCCAGTTACCCATCAAATAGTGGAGGGTGAACCAGGCGCTCAACGCCATTGCTCCCTCTGGTGTGGAGGCGTCGAACGACACATCGGCATACGACTTGTGCGCCGCCTCCCCAATGATCTCCGACTTTCCGATCATCGCCGGCAACTGACGGATGTTGTCATGGCGAACGTTCGGCTTGATGTGGCTCTCGATGAGCGCTACCGCAACCAGCGCATGGTTCGGCGACCCAGGTTTCGCAGTTTTGTTGATCCACTCGGCGTGTTCCCACATCTCCTCGTGAGATCCTGCCCATTTGCTTGAAATCAGCTGCTGGAAGGACATGTGGCCCGAGAGCAACTCGCCGCGCTCGATATGGCGCACGTAACGATCGTCCATCTCGAGGCGGTTGACGTGAAGTCCTCGTCCACTCGTAAGCAGCTGCTGCCACGGGATTGAGCTCTCCGGCATGAGTTCGGCAGCTGCATGAAGATCATTCTCGGCACGTTCGAGAAACCGATGAAACTCGTCGATGACTTCGGCACTCACCTCATCGCTTCGCGCGCCGGAGCGAACATTCCACGCGGTCACGATGCTCGTGGCACCCCGAAGCAGCTGCGCTACGCCAGTCCCGGTGCCGAGGGCAACCCACGGGTCATAAGACGACGGGTCGCCCGCCATATCGCTCGCGACCGAGACCATGTGCGCCTGATCGACGAGCGAGCCTCGTGCGAACGTGGCTTCTGCGTCTTCCCAGCGCTCGTCCAGGATGTCTTGGGAGAATCGGATCGCTTCAGCGTGACCGAGCGTCTTCGACGCATCGGGAATGCTTCGCTGACTCACTTCTTCGTGGTTTACCCGCCCACTTCGCTTGAGAAAGCCCATTCGACCCTTCCTGAATCTCCAGATGCGTACGCATCCGCTCTCCAGAATGGCTATCGGCTCATTCTTCCGATCCTTTTAGAGGCTTTTGACCACTTTTCTCACGCAGAGCGCTGAGAGTTCGCAACCACAGGCCTCGCGCTCCCTTGAATTGCGATAATCAGGTCGAGCGCCAACGCCCCAGCGGCCTGTGCATCGCCGGCCAATGCCGCATCGGTTACCGCTTTACGTTGGGCGGCTAGGTCGATGACGTCATCGAGGACCTGTTCGGCCACCACATCGAATTCGAACCACTTCTTCAGACCAGGCTCGCTCTTGGGGACACCACGAGGAACCCAAAGATCGATCGAGCCGGTGAAATCAGCGACCGTCAGCGCGTCTCCATCGACACAGCGCAGGCCCTTGACGACCTTGGCGAACAACGTTCCAACAACCGGACCATCTTTTCGAGCCTCATTGAAGGCAAGAACGGTCATCGAGGTATTGCAACGCGGACCTGCGTCGGGCTCCGTTGCTTCGTGTGAAAGGTCACCGTCGTGGCTCATCCCTCCGACAGTACGAGACCCCACTCCCCTACTTCATGGGGATTTTGACGCATTCGCGATACATCCGACGAACGAACTCCGTCAGTTGAACTCGTTCGGGTGGGGTCCAAGTCGCTGATTTCGATCGAGGCCGTCGATCTTGGCCATATCGCGCTCGGAGAGCTCGAAATCAAAGATGTCGAAGTTCTCGATGATTCGCTCGGGCGTCGTCGACTTCGGAATCGCGATATCACCCCGTTGGAGGTGCCAGCGGAGCGCCACCTGCGTCGGGGTCTTGTCCAACGGCGCACTGATCGACCACAAGGTCTGATCATCGAGGAGGCGGCCACGAGCGATCGGCGACCACGCTTGAGTAACGATGCCACGCTCGGCATTTGCAACCCTGATGTCATTTTGTGCGAAGTATGGATGCACTTCGATCTGGTTCACCGCAGGAACTACACCGCTCTCTTCGGCCAAGCGGTCGAGGTGTTCAGGCTGGAAGTTTGAGACGCCGATCGACCGACACTGGCCTGAAGCCGCAATCTCTTCCAGCGCCTTCCAGGCTTCGACGTAAGTTCCGGCAGCCGGTGTCGGCCAGTGGATCAGGTAGAGATCGAGGTAGGCCACATCGAGATCGGAGAAGGTCTGTTCGAACGCCGCGAGGGCAGCGTCGTAGGACTGTGCGTCGTTCCACAGCTTGCTCGTCACAAAAATGTCGCTGCGCGATATTCCCGACTCACGAACCGCAGCGCCGACCCCACGTTCGTTTCCGTACATCCGGGCGGTATCGATCAACCGATACCCGGTGTCGAGGGCACGCAACACCGTGTCTTTCGCTATCTCGTCGTCGACCTTAAAGGTGCCGAACCCAACGGTTGAGATCGGTGACCCGTCGTTGAGCGTAAGTTGTGGTGCGTCCTGAGCTCCCGGTCTTGCTTCATTTGCCACGTCGAATAACTCCTATACAGCTCGGAGGTCTTCTCGATTCAACCATCGGAACAATTGGTAAGGATATGTCAGACCGCGCCCATCTTGTGCGACACTGGTCACATGTTGAGTAAGGACTCCCCTAAAGTCAGTTGGAAGCGCACCCGCACGTGCGGTATCGCTTCATCGTTTCTTCTCCTCGCGGCGGCGTGTGGCGGCTCAGGCGATGCAACGGTTGCCGATGCCGGAGCGGACAGCACCGTCGCGGCAGGTGAGGCACCCGTCTTTGACGGATGCGGAACAACCGGTGACATCGTCAACTATCAGTGGCAGATCATCGAGACACCCGAGGGCAATGCCGAGGATGCCGGCAAACTGCTTCGCGAGACGATGAACGACTGCTCCTTCACGCTCGAGAACGTGATGGAGGTCGACGAAGTCGGCGTATGGACGATCGAGCTTTCGGTCGAAGACGCCGACGGTACGATCGTGACCGACACGGTCGACGTCACCGTCACCGACAGCTAGTCGACCCGCTACGGGATAATCCCGTTGCACACCTCGCCGGCCAAGGCGATCATCTCCGGGTCGTGAGCGAGCGAGCACAGATTCATCGTGATGCCGTCGAGTCCGGCGTCGATCATCTCTTGTACTTGTTCGCCAAAACCATCGGGATCTCCAATCGTCATCATTGGAGCCATATATTCGGCTGCCTCTGGGCCCCAACCATGCAGCGCCGAGTACGCATCGATCGACGCGACGGCGGCCTCATGTGTTGGAGCCACGACACCCATGACGAGTTTGGTGACGGTGATCTCGGATCGGTCGCGCCCCAAGCGTTCGCAATGTGCGTCTAGCGCATCGAGCTTCCGAGCGATCTCGCTCGTCGCACAGACGAGGTTGGACTCGTCGCCATATTGGGCGACCATCCGGAGCGTCTTCTTCTCTCCAGACCCGCCGATCATGATCGGCACCGTCGACAGCGGCGCGGGCGAGTTGATCGCCTCGGTCACGCGATAGTGCTCTCCGGCAAAGGTTGGCCGTTCGTCTTTGAGCATCGGAAGAATGATCTGGAGCGCTTCTTCGAGCTTCTCGAAGCGTTCGGTGAAGGTGTCGAATGTAATCCCGTACGCGTCGTGCTCGAGCTCGAACCAGCCAGCGCCGATGCCGAGCGTTGCTCGCCCTGCCGACACGACGTCGAGCGCGGTAACGGTCTTGGCGAGAACCGCAGGGTTGCGATACGTGTTCCCAGTCACCAGGGCGGAGAGCCCGATCTTGGACGTGTGTTGGGCTAAGGCGGCGAGGGTCGTATAGCACTCGAGCATGAAGTCGTCGGGATCACCAATGCCGGGCAGTTGGTAGAAGTGGTCCATCAGCAAAAGCCGGTCGAAGCCTGCTACTTCAGCAGCTTGTGCCTGTTCGACCAGCTTTCCAAAGAGACCAGCGGCGTCCACCTCTGGGTAGGTGTAGTTCGGGATCTGGTAGCCAAGACGTGTCATGGCGTGAGCGTAGTTCAGCGCGCGTTGAGAGGCTTCTCGAACCAGTGTTTCGCGAACGGGTTGTCGTTGTACCGATCGATCGGCGAATACCCCGCTGTCCCGTACATGCGAATCGCTTCGGCCAACACGCTGTGGGTGTCCAAACGAACCGTGTCGTACCCGAGTCGAACACCGTGCGTCTCGAGCGTCGACAACAAGCGACGGCCAAGCCCAATGCCGCGCCAGTCCGGGTGAACCCACATGCGTTTGATCTCGCCACAGCGGCCATCGAGATGATGCACTCCTCCACAGGCGATCGCCGTAGCACCGAGCTCCGGGCCAGAACGGGCGATCAGGAACACGCCGTGGGGCTCATCGAAGGAGCCCGCATCGGCGACCAATGTGTCGCCAGGATCGAATCCTTCAGGGAAGCGCTCACTCAGCTCATCGAAGTATGCGGTCATCGAAGCATGAGCGTCTGCGCTCCGGGCATCGACGACCTCGAATGAAACCGACGCCGCTCGCCGTCGCTGTTCGTCTTCGATGGTCGACATGGCTCTGACACTAGCGGCCGTCTCGTTCCACGGTCCCCCTCAGCCGGTCGAGGGCGACGCTAGATTGAGCGCATGGACATCAAGACCTACGCGATGGGATTTATGTCCCGCTGGCAATCTGCAGTACTTGCCGCCGTCCGCGGCGATGACCAGGACGATGCATTGCTCGCCTCGCAGCACCCGCTCATGGAAGCGAGCTGCGATGCCTGCCAAGTGCTCGAAGACTCCGTGGCTGCGGGGCGGAACCCGCTCGACTTTGCCGCCGATGTCTCGACCGGCGACCTCATCTCGGAGTGCGCTCGCCTCTACCTCAGCCTCGCGGTGGCCAAGACCACGCTCAATGAGGAGCGAGCACGGGAACTCGAAGCAGAAATCTCGTTCTCTGCCTGCGATCCGTTGTGGGCCAAAGCACTTCTGCACTTCGATGATGACGACACCGTCGTGCCGTACCGCCACTACGAGGACCTCAACGACTTTATTGTTCCCCTCGAACCAGCCGTTCGCGAGAGCGACCGGGTCAAAATCGCCTTCGTTGCGGATTGGGCGACAGGAACAGAAATTGCCAAGAACGTGATGCGTTGCATCGGCGATCAACGCCCCGACATCGTGATCCACCTCGGCGATGTCTACTACTCGGGCACAAAGGCCGAGATGCAAGATCACTTCTTGTCGATCGTTCGCGAGTACCTCCCGACAGAAACGAAGGTCTTCAACCTCGCTGGCAACCACGACCTGTACGCAGGCGGCGAAGGGTATTACTGGCTCATCGACGAACTCGGTCAGCCGGCGAGCTACTTCTGCCTCCGCAACGAGCACTGGCAGATCCTGGCCATCGGCGCACCTCCCGAGATTGGGAACCCGATGTCGGCTCAAGCAGCCGCGCCCGACATCGACCCCAAGGAAGCCGAGTGGCATCGCCACAAGATCAACACCGCCGATGGTCGCAAGACGATCATGACGTCGCACTATCAACTGTTCACCGCGTCGGGCAACATTGCACGCAACGCCGACAACCAGCCGCTCGCCGTGAACCCGGTCTTCATGGACTCCTTCGGCGATGATCTCGCGAACATCGATATGTGGCTCTGGGGCCACGAACACAACCTCGCGGCGTTCGAGCCATATCTCGGTCTCGAACGTGGCCGCTGCATTGGTTCTGGTTCGATACCTGTAGCCCTCCTCTGGGAGCCGTACACGACGCTCGAGAACCTTGCGTTACCCGATGAGGTCAACACCCCGCCGGTGATGAGCCCCGATTGTCGTCTCGACCACGACGGCGATATGTACCACCACGCATTCTGCGTCCTCGATATCGACGGTGCAGACGGAGTCATGACCTACTTCCAAGTCCCCGGCGTCGATGGTGACGCCGAACCAATCCACACGGAGCAGATCTAATGCCTGAACACCAATACGACATCGTGATCGTCGGCGCCGGCGGTGGCGGCATCACCTCGGCGTTCGAAGCCCAGCGTCGAGGAGCCAAAGTCGCGCTCATCGAAAAGCACAAGATCGGCGGCGAATGCACGCACTCTGGCTGTGTGCCGTCCAAGGCGTTAATCGATGTGGCCAAGAGCTACACCGCCGCCCAAAACAGCACCAAACACGGCCTACATCAGCTCGATGTCGAGTCAGGGTTCGACTTCTCTCGGGCGATGGAACATGTGAAGAGCATCATCGACGGTGTGTATTCGCACGAACAGCCAGAACGCTTTCACGGCGTCGGCATCGATACGTACATTCATCCGAGCGGAGCGAAGTTCATCGATGCCCACACCGTTCAGATCGGTGACGACCAGGTGACCGGCGACCACTTCATCATCACCACCGGCTCCGCGCCTCGGTTGCTCCCGACCGAAGGCGATCAGCCGGTCGAGTTCCTCAACAACGAGAACTTCTGGGACATCCGTGAGTTGCCTGAGACGATCGCCTTCCTCGGCGGTGGCGTGATCTCCGCCGAGCTTGGCCAGTCGCTCGCTCGCTTCGGGTCGAAGGTCAGCATCATCGACCGGAACGAACGAATCCTCGGCTCGGTCGACCCTGACGTTGCGGGCTACCTCATCGACGAGTTTGCCGAACAGGGCATCGAGATGATCACGTCCGCCGACGCTCAGGTGTGCTCGACCACGACCGACGGCAAGATCTGCATCGACATCAAAGAAGGACCAGACGACGCAAAGGTCGACCGCAAACTTGTCGTCGACCAACTGTTCATCGCGATCGGCCGCGTCCCGAACATCAACGGACTCGACCTTGAGAATGCTGGGGTTGAATACACCCGCCATGGAATCACGGTCAACGAGGCTATGCAGACCACCGCGCCGCATATCGTCGCTATTGGCGACGTTGCATCACGGGCGAAGTTCAGCCACGTCGCGAACTTCCAGGGCGAGCGCGTTGTCCGCAACATTCTCTCTGGTGAATCGAACACGATCGACTTGAACCCTCTGCCGTGGGCTATCTTCTCCGATCCCGAGATCGGCCATGTGGGCATGACCGAAGCCGAAGCTCGCGAGGTTCACGAGGGTGTACAAACCTTCATCGTCGATGCCGCGACCGATCGGTTCATCACCGACTCCAAGGTCGGCGGGCTGATCAAGGTCGTCATGGATAGCAACGACCGAATCCTCGGCGGATCCGGCGTCGGCGCTCATGCTGGCGAGTGGATTCAGATCCTCACCTTGGCGGTAAAGCACGGCCTGACCGCAACCGACCTTGCCGACACGATCTTTGCCTACCCGACCTACGCCGAGGTCGTGAAGAAGTCGGCATCACGATTCCTGCGGACCAAGTAGCCGAGCAGGTCTAGCTGGAAATTCCGTTGAACTGAGCCTGGCTACCCGTCAGTTCTTCGAGATTTTCGTGATGCAATACACACACCGTTTCAAGGTCGCCTGCCAGCCACTCGGCTTCGGTTGGATACGGAATCGAATAGTCGAGGTCTGACGTCCAGAAATTCTGGCCGGTGTATGCCTCTAAGTCCGCTTGACAGATCGGTGACCCGGCGAGGCGCTCAAATCGGCTCGGATACGGTGCGCCCGGGTAAAACTCGATGAGCGAATACACCTCAAAGCGGTGCGGCGCATCACACGAGACGGGTTCCAGCGACTCACCACGACCTGCAAAGCAGTCCCCGACCCGCGCATCTCGGGGAACGCTTGACGCGACCAGGTTCTGCGAGGTCGAGATTCCCCATACGCCGATCGCGACCAACAGCACCAGTAGAACCGAAACGCCAAGTCCCACGAGCAGTGCAATTCGCCCACCGCTCATGCCTGGCTTCGGCTGAGGTGTGCCAGCGTGAGGTGCGCCGGGATGGAACTGCGGCGGGAGCATCTGGGGTGGCGCTGGTGGTGGCGGTGTTAAGGGCATCGGCGCAGGTGCGAGCGGTGTGTTGTCCCAAGGGGTGTTGCCGTCCATCGAAAAGGGATCGGAGTGGATCGAGCCGCACTTGAGCGATCCTGTTGCTCTGGCTCTGTTCGGTGTAGCGATCTACAGTTCAACCATGCCGATACTCGACGACCTGGCTGACTACCTGACCGAAGAAACCGCCATGACGGTTCACGAAGCCGTCCTGTTGATGTCCGGGGAAGGCGACGAACTTCCAAAGGTTCGTTTGTTCACCGACGGGGTTACTGTTCACGGCTTCTTCCGGGCCCCTGCGGGGTTGTTCATGTGCGAGATGACCAACGTGGGTAAAGACCCCTTCTTCTCTGAACTGGAGCAGGGAAACATCGAGGTTGGCGAGGCCATCCGCCTCGACCCCAACGAAGCGTTCGTCATCGAGGGCAACTGGCCCGCAAAGAAGGTCGAGATCGACGGTCAGTACTACGCACTTCCTCGAAACTTCGCTCAGAAGTTTCAGGACCTGATCAAAGAGTCTCGGGTGAAGAAGCGGCGACGGCGCTAAGCCCCACTAGAACTCGGCGTCTTGTTCGAAGAAGAGGCTGAACTCGATGATTCCCGTGTCTCGAACGACGATGACCGGGGTTCGTGGAGGCACGATCTCGTAGTCGGCAAAGACGACGTCGATCGATCCGGCCACCTGTACTTCGTTGCCGAACAGCCGCGCCGTGAGAGGAAACTCGACGTCGTTAGTGACACCTTTGAGGGTGAGTTCGCCGGTGACGTCGACGGTGACCGTTTCGCCGTTTTGTGGTACTTCGCCCAGGTCGATCGGTGAGGTCAGGTCAAAGTTCGCGAAGGGAAAGAGCGCGGCGTTCAGGGCTTCCCCTCGGAACGCGAAATCGCGTCCTTCTTCCCCGCTTCGAATACTTGCAATATCGACGCTGAACTGCCCGCTCGTCACGGACGTACCTTCGATCTCGAGCTGCCCGAAGACCGTCGATGTACGTCCAACCGCTTCGAATTCACTCGCCCCAACGAAGTCTTTGAAGACTCTGTAGCCAGCTACCGAATCACCAGCGATACGCCAGAGACCATCGACCGATTCGAGGTCGCTCTCGACGAGTTCTTCCTCTGCGACCACCTCTACTGCGTCGCTCTCATCATCGGGATCGGCGAAGATCAGTGCGATTGCCTCGGTAGCTCGGTCACCGATCGAAAGTTCGACCGGGCCTTCGGCTTCGAGTCCAAGGAAGGCCGGGAGCGCAAAGAAGCCGACGATCGCGATGCCCACTACGGCGAACAGCGCGATTGCGGCGAATTTTGCTCGACGACCCATGGCATCACCATACGCACCCCAGCGGGGTTTGGGGGATTCGCCTGATGAGCTGACGGGGCGAGTGCGACGAATCTATGTGTATGAACAACATGCCTTCCCTTGGTCCATCCGCCTTCCTCAAGTTCGAGCTGTTTCCGTCGCTCATCGCGGGAATCGATCTGAGCAGTTCCGCTTTCGCAGCGGGCGTTGCCACCGTTGTGGTGTTGGGGATTGTGCTCGGCACTGCGATTCTGCTGAAGATGCCCGAAAAAGCGACGAGATTCCACTAAACCGGAGGGATGAGAGCCGGACAGTACACAGCGCCGCCGCCGTTACCATCGGGGCGGTCTGGATGGTTTCGGGCATGGCAGGGACTCATGGTCCTGAATCTCGTGCTGATCGCCGGAGCAGCTGCGCTCACCGTGCTCCTATTCAACTCACTCGCAAACCTCTTCGATGGATCATCGGGCGACAGCACCATCGGGTTCAGCCTCATCCCGTTGCTCGCATTCGCACCGTTCTTCTTCGGCGGGGTTGCGATCCTCGCAATCGCCACACGAAGCCGAGTCGCTGGAGCCGTTGCCAGCTCGCTGATTCCCACAGCCGTTGCGGTGTTCATCATTCGATCGTTGCTCTCGAACCCTCTCGAACCAATTCTCTGGCTGTTGCTCCTCTATCCCGCGATCTTCTTGAGCGTTGTCGCTGGCACCGTCAACGAAGACATGCATTCCGAGCCTGACACGACGTCTACGGCGTTCCCAGGCCCGCCGCCGCCACTACGGGACCGGTAAGGAAACGTGGCCTGCTCAACCTAGAGGGCCAGGACTAGCCCTGGCGCTTGCGGACCTCGTCGGTGATTGCGGGAACGACCTCGTGCAAGTCGCCGATCACCGCCCACCCAGCCTTTGTCACCATGTTGGCTTCTGGGTCGGTGTTGACCGCAAGGATGTTCTTCGAGCCCATTGCGCCAACCCAGTGCTGGGTGGCGCCACTGATCCCGGTGGCGATGTAGATCTGCGGTGCGATACGAGTACCGGTCTGGCCGACTTGGTCGCTGTGAGGGCGCCAACCGTTGTTGGTCACCGCACGACTGCATCCCACCTTGCCCCCGAGAGCCTCAGCGAGCTCCTCGAGCGGCCCGAAGGCCTCTTCGGACCCAACGGCACGACCACCGGAGACCACGACCGGAGCGGTCGCAAGCGTGATTCCCTCAGAAAGGACGACTCGATCGGTCACGACGGATCGTAGGAGAATGTCGTCGATGTCGACGGCTGACTCGATCACGGTGCCAGCGGCCGGCGAAGGTGACGCCTCAACGGTGTGCGGTGCCATCGAGATGAGCTTCACATCAGCATCCAAGGTCGCGTCTTCGAGGAGTGCTCCTCCCCATTGGCTACGCGTCATCGAGGTGACGTCGGGGGCCACGTCGACACAGTTGGCCACGAAGGGCAGGTCGGCGCGAGCGGCGAGTTGTGCCATCAGTTCGTTGCCGCGATCGGTACCGCTGGCGAGAACGACGGCTGGTTGATCCGATTCGATCAGCGCCGCTAGGGCCTGTCCCCATGCTTCGGGGTTGTAGTCGCCAAGGTTGTCCGATGTCAGATGATGAATAACCTCGGCGCCGTACTCTCCAAGCGACGCGGTGGCCAGGTCGGCGCCCTCTCCCATAACCGCCGCATGTACCTCGATACCGAGGCCTCCAGCGATCGAGCGGGCCGACGTGAGCGCTTCCCGCACAGCTTCAGGCACGTGGCCACGGTCGTGTTCAACAACGACGAGAACAGCAGACATTTACATCACTCCCAGTTCTTCGAGCAGATCCACAATCGCGGGCGCAGCGTCGGGGCCGGTGCCGAGGATGACGGTCTCACTGACCTTTTCGGGCGGAGACTTCAGGCGCACTAACGCCTGCCCTCCTGGGTCAGCGTCCGCGTCGATCGAGGTGAGTTCGGCCTTCTTCGACGCGAGACGACCCTTCATTGTTGGGTACCGCGGCAGGTTGATGCCCTCCTTGACTCCAACACATGCGGGGAGTGGCAGTTCGTACACTTCAAACCCACTATCGACTTCACGCCTTGCGATGATGTGGCCCTCACCAGAATCTGGGTCTTGCCCTTCGGGCAGTTCGAGACCCTTGATGCCGTTGACCATCGGGCGGCCGAGCGCGTGAGCGACGCGAATGCCGACCTGGAAGCCACCCTGATCGGCCGACTCGTTGCCGAAGATGATCAGATCGAACCGTCCATCGGCAGCCTCGAGCTCGGTGATGGACGAGATGAGTGCCGCTGCGGTCTGTTGGGGGTCCTTTGGGGTGCCATCGGTAGGCACGAGCACCATCTTTGCGATTCCGACCGAGACCGCGGCACGAAGCTGTTCAACGGATTCGGCGCTTCCCATCGACAGCACGGTGGCCTCACCGCCGTATTGCTCGACGAGTTGCACCGCTGCCTCAATTCCGCATTCTTCATGGGGAGAGATGGCATGGCCGAGGTTCTTGTCGTCGACGAGTTGCTCGTCTTCGGTGATGTTGATCCGAGCGCCCGGGGCGGGAACTCGTTTCACTAGCGTCAGAATTCGCATGCGGCGCTCCTACTCATTCGGGCTGGAATGCAGATGATATATCACCGACCATGCCCTCTGCCTATCACGCCTCAAATGATGATTTCTCCTCCGGTCATTTCATGTGAACCATTCGACCGATATCACTTTACGTGTTCTTAATGTTACTTTACGTAGTATTCGCCACTACTTCACGGCGGATCCGAGTTGCAGAGAGGCCACTATTCCAATGTTCCAAACTTCGAAAACGTTCGCCGCGTTCGCAAGCGTCGCGCTCGTCGCTGCCCTCTCCCCCGCCCAGGCCGGAGCCCAGGCTGCAGATATCCCGACGACGTGCAATGGCCTCGAGGCCACCCAGATCGTCACCGAGATCGACGAAGCCGACGTTGGAACCCAAGGCGACGATGTGATCGTCATCGCGATCGATGTACCTGACGACCTACCGTTCAGCGAGCTTCCCCTGTTCCTCGCGCTCGGCGGCGACGACACGATCTGCATCAGCGGTTCCGGTTATGGCCTTTCAGTCCTCGCGGGCGCTGGCGACGACATCGTATTCGCGGACACATCGATCGCGTACCTCGACCTCTCGCTTGGATCAGGAAACGACACTGCGACCATCCAGTCCGCTAGCTGGACCAGCCTCTCCGGTGGCCCAGGTGACGACGAGATCACCGGCGGAAGATACAACGACAGCATCGACGGCGGCCCCGGTACCGACATCCTTCGCGGCGGTGCTGGCGACGATGACATCATCGCCGGGGAAGGAAATGATGAGGTCTACGGTGGCCGCGGTCATGACTGGCTCGAGGGTGGCGAGGGTGACGACAGAATCGTTGGTTTCGAAGGCGATGACTTCATTATTGGTGGTACCGGAAAGGACGAACTTCACGGCGGTCCAGGCAACGACGTCCTTGCATCGGTCGATCCATGGCAGATGCCTCACCAGCCGTCCTTCGTAGAAGACACGGCCGGCGATCGAATGTTCGGAGGCGTTGGCGACGACCGTCTCGTCGGCGGCGACCGATGGGATCGCATGCAGGGCGGTCCCGGTAACGATGTTCTCCTCGGGTTCGAGGGACGTGACTTTATGCGCGGCGGTTCTGGCAATGATGAGCTCATCGGTGGAACCAACGTCGACGATATGAACGGCAACACCGGCGCCGATCGGCTCTTCCTTCGAGGCGACGACGTTGCATCGGGCGGCCTCGGCCGCGACACCTGCGGCGGGTTCTCCTGGGACGACGTCGACGTCCCCACCACATGCGAAACCGAGTTCTCAACGACGATGGCCATGGTCAACATGAACATGGCCAACGGCGCCATCGACTGATCAGCGCACTAGTGAATGGGGCTCCACACGCCAGGTGTTTGACGAGCGTAGAGGTCCTTTGCGAGTAGGTGTTCGGCGTCATCGTCCCAGAGCTTCTGGGCGGTGACGCGGAGCCTGTTCAGCGCCGAGTTGTCTTGTGCATCGCACAAACCCAAAACATCACGAGCGGGCAGTGCAGCGATCGCGCCGTTCGGGAAGTGATGGGCTAGCTGATCCCAAACCGTATCGAGCAAGATCATGCTCGCTTCGAAGTTCCCGTCGCCGGTGAGAACCAGCATCCCGCCACCTTGATGCAGTTCCATCTCGCGAAACCGGCCGGCGAGGTTCGCAAGTGCGAGCTCGTGGAGCTCTTCGACCGATAGCCCTGCCTCTTCGCGCATGGCCTCGGTGACGTAGGTGAAGTTGCTACCGTCGTCGTAGGCATAGAACACGGCCATCTCGTGGCTGAACAACCGCACCGGGAGCAACTCATCGTCACCAGCGGGCAGCGTCAAGAACGCCCCTACAGGGGGCGACCCGGCGGATTGTTCCGACTCGACGCGGCGCAAATATGCAATCGAACTGCGAACCTGCTCATCGTTGCTTGAAACCACCATGTGAGAGTGTGCTTTCGATCGTGTAATCGAGCGTTCAGCCTTTCAAGCGGACGTTCTCCGGATCGAATGCCGAGCCGGTGCCGACAACGGTA
Organism: uncultured Acidimicrobiales bacterium; assembly: GCA_964451305.1. Lineage (GTDB taxonomy): Bacteria > Actinomycetota > Acidimicrobiia > Acidimicrobiales > SHLQ01 > SHLQ01. The sequence goes on from CAYVHV010000017.1 coordinate 41,761, forward strand.
CAAGGGAACAATTCGTTCATGTACATAACCTGCATTTTGGTCCCAGGTGCAGCGTGCGCTGCGGGCACGTAGCCGAGCAGCAGGTTCTTGCCCACGCTCGGCCCATAGCCAGCCGTGGTTACTCGACTGACACGGCCGTGGCCATCGACGATTCGTTCGCCGTCGGCGGTCAAGATCGGTTCATTGCCGCCCTGCATGAAGCGCTGACGACCCTGGGCATCGACATTCGAGTCGACCTGAAGCGTCACCATGTGGACCTCTGGATCGCCCGCTTCGCGAGCTGCCATGTAGGCCTCCTTGCCAATGAAATCGGCAGCCTTCACCTTCGGACGGGCAAGGCCTGCCTCGATCGGGTTGTATTCGCTCTCGAGCTCGGCGCCCATGAGGCGATAGCCCTTTTCAATGCGGCCGGTCACCGCATACACGCCCATGCCGGTTGGGCGAAGCCCATGGTCTTTGCCAGCCTCCATGATTGCGTCCCACAACGCAGGGCCGTTGTCCCAGCCGGTGTAAATCTCCCAGCCGGTATCACCGACGTAACTCACACGGAAGAGCGTGCACGCAATGCCCGCTACTTCGACATTGGTGACCGAGCCGTATTTGTTTCCCTCGAAACTGAGATCGGCGTTCGTGAGTTGGCTCAAGATTGCTTCGGCGTTTGGACCCCACAGTCCGAGCGTCGTCGTCGTGCGGCTGAGGTTCGTAAAGGTCACCGACTCATCGGCCGGCAGGTACTTCTTGATCCAGTACTCATCGCGGCCGCCGTCGAACGCACCGGTGACGATGCGAACCGTGTCCTCGCCGGTCTGCATCATGGTGAGGTCGGAGTGGAACCCACCGTCTTCGTTTAGCCATGGCGTGTAGGCACTTGTGCCAATACCTTTGGCGACCTTGTTCACCGAGAGGTACTCGGCAAAGTCGATCGCGCCGGGCCCCGAAAGTTCGAACACTTGGAATGCGCTGAGGTCGAACAAGCCGGCGTTCTCCCGCATGTTGAGGTGCTCTCCATTGATGATCGGACTCCACCATCGGTTGTCCCACTCGACTTCGCGTTCGGAAAGCCCGTACCGCTCGACGAGGTCCTGGTTGCTGCTATACCACTGCGCACGTTCCCAGACCCGTGCCTGAAAGAACATTGCACCCAGCGCTTCTTGGCGGCTGTAGTACGGGCTCTTGACAAGGTCTCGACGACCTTCCCATTGCTCTTGAGGGTGAACGATCCCGTAGGTCTTGTTGAAGTGCTCTTCTGCGCGTGCCCAGATGTGGTCATCGCCGCGTTCTTCATCGTAAAAGCGTGCAATGTCTGATGCGTGAGGATCGATCACCCGCGGGTAGCCGTGCGTCATCCACTCGGCGACGACCTGAGCCATTCCTGGGCCTTCCTTGACCCATACCGCTGCCGCCGACCACAGATTGCGCACCTCGACGGTCTCGCCGAGGCATGGCATGGCGTCGGGGGTGAGCGACAAGAGCCCGTTGATGGCGTATTTGATCTCGGCGTCGCCGAGCATGTCCATCAATTCGATGGCCTGTTCCATCTGGTCGTCGAAATCATCTGGGGTGAAGGGCATCTCTGTTGGGGTGAGTGCTGCCTCTTCGTTCGATGGGATGTCGTCGGGGTGGTGCAGGATTGGTCGGTGGGCGTATGAGCCGACCTCCATCGATCCGGCGGACTGACGCTCGTAACAGAACGTGTCCATGTCGCGAACGATCGGATATCCAATCTCGTTGTTGGTTTCAGCGAGGATGTCCATCGGCCCAACATCGGCCATCTGGTGCACGGCGGGTACGAGTGGAATCGTCGCTCCGGCCATGTTCGCAACGCGATTGCTCCACACGCCACATGCAACGACGACGTACTCGGCTTCGATGCGGCCTCGGTCGGTGACGACCGCACTCACTTTTTGCTGGCCGTTTGGCGCATCGACCGTCTCGACGTCTTCGACCTCGGTGTTCGCGAACACCTGCAACACACCCTTTTCCATCGCTTCGTTGCGAAACAGCGTTCCGGTGTCGAGCGAGTCGACGACAGAGACTGTCGGGCAGTGGAACCCGCCCAAGATGACCTCGTCATTGATGAATGGGACGAGACCTTTGACCTCGGCCGGCGTAAGCATCTCAGCTTCGACACCCCATGCCATCGCGCTCGTCATGCGACGGTCGAGTTCATCCATACGCTCTTGGGTCCTGGCCACCTCGACACCACCGGAGTCGACGCTGCGATCGAGATCCCGGTATTGGTTGGCCGACTGCACACCGAGCAGTGCCATCTCTTTGTTGTGGTCGACGGGGAAGATGAAGTTCGAGGCGTGTCCGGTCGAACCGCCCGGGTTTGGTAGTGGGCCCTTGTCGATGAGGACGATGTCCTCCCAACCGAGTCGGCTCAGGTGGCCAACGAGACAGCTGCCCACGATGCCGGCGCCGATAACTACTACTTGGGCCTTGCTTGGGAACTCGCTCATATCCCTCTCCCTGTCTCGCCCAGTTCGGGCGGTGAATCGCTGTGATATATCAGCTGTCTATCACAGCAGACTACGTCTGGGAGGGGCAGACCGCAAGCAGCAAAACCTCACTCGACAGGTCGTGTAGTGAGCGGTGATCGTCGCCACTGTTACGGCTCGACGGCTCGACGTGGCCAACCCAACTTCTCCGCAGCCTCGTGCGCCGATCGAACCGAGCATCCCGTGATATATCAGTCGTGTATCATCAGCGAGATGAGCACGGCCGATCCTCACGCCCCCGCATCCGAATCACTCGGCGAACAGGCATACTTCGCGCTGCGCCAGAGAATCGTCCGCCTCGACTTTGCGCCTGGGGACGTATTGAAAGAAGACGAGCTACGAGAACAGCTCGGGCTTGGACGCACCCCCATTCGTGAGGCCCTGCTCCGACTCCAACGCGAACACTTCGTGACCGTCATCCCGCGCCGCGGCATGTTCGTAAGCGGCATCGAGATCGACGAGCTTTCACTTCTGTTTGAGACTCGATCCGTCCTGGAACCCTACGCTGCCCGACTCGCGGCACTTCGCGGCACCCCAGCGCAATGGGACCTGATGGAAGACACCCTCGAACAAACCCACGACCCATCACTCGACGCCGAAGCGCAGCTGGCGCTCGATCGCCGTTGCCACGAGATCATTTGGGAGGCATCGGGAAACCGCTTCATCTCCGACACGCTCGACACGCTCTACGCCCAAAGTGACCGTCTCTGGCATCTCTATCTCTCAAACGTCTCCGACATGGCTCACGCCGTGACCGAACACGAGGCGATCTTGGCAAGCTTGCGGGCCGGCGATGCAGATGCCGTTGCGGCACTCGTCGAGGCACACGTACAGAGCTTCGACGACCAGATTCGAGACGTCGTCACCGGACAGCTCACCGCACCGCTACAGCAATAGAGGTCTGCAGCGACAGAGACCGTCTCAACATCGCACTCTCAAGTTTTTTGAGCTTCGTGACGACGACATAGGCCTAACTACCTATGTGCCCGGCAGCGGCAGTACGGCATATCGGGCAAAAGATCAGCGGAGTCTATGAGAATCAACACGTCGATAGTTGGTGGAGTATTGACCGTGTTTGTTGCGGTCGGCATCGTTACGGTCCTCCCCGCCTTCAGCCAGACCACGACCGCGGCGCCGACCGAACTCGTCGACGTCCAGAACGAACAACTGCCTTTCGAACAAACCACGACATCGACCACCAGCACCACTCGCGCACCTACGACGTCGACGCCACCCACCACGAGCACACCCACAGCCCCAACGCCAACCACGACGGTGACCTGGACCACAACGACGCCAACGACCACATCGTCAACCACGCTTGCGCCCACGACGACCACGGTTCCATCTACAACGGTGCCATCCACCGCAGTGCCATCGACTGCAGTCCCGGCGACCACCAGCGCACCGACCACCACCACCCCACTCGACGACGTCGTTCCCGCTGCGATCAGAGCACGCTCACAACAACACACCCTCTCTCAAGACGAGTTCGACGCCGTCGTCGCCGACGAGATCTACCGCCTCACCAACTGCGCCCGAACAAACACTGCAACGTGGTGCATGAGCGGAGATAGCACCGGGTGGAATGTCTCGAGCGCCGAACGGAACCCATCGGAGGTTCCACTCGCCCCGCTCGGACGGAGCGCAGCACTCGACACCACGTCGAAAGACTGGACTGAGCAACTCACCGACGTAGATCACATCTCGCACTCGCCAGCGTCGGGTGAGCAGTACGGCGAGAACGTGGCATACAACCCGCGCCTCCACGCCGAGTTCAACCTGACCATGACCAACGCTGCCGAGGCCGCGGCGGTGCTCATGCAACAGTGGATGGACAGTCCTGGGCATCGATCGCAGATCTTGTACCCGGACTATCGCCACATGGGTGTCGGTGCCGTTGTCCAGCTCGGAGCGCCATCTCCCGACACGTTCGTCGAGTGCTGGGGAACTCAGCAGTTCCAATAGCGTCCCTCGCCTAACCGGGTAGCAGCGGCGTTGGCACTCACGACTTGTTTTCGCCACACCGTGGCCGATGGGAACACGTGTCGACCGACCTCACACCGCTACCGGGCAGCCTGCCGCAGGGCCACGCGATCGAAGCCAAACGAACGACGAACACCCTCGGAGGAGGAATCTTCTTTCTCTTGTTCGGCGCCACGTTTCTCATTCCGGTCATCGTGGACACACCGGTGTTGTTCAAGATCCCGTTCCTGCTCGTCTCCGTCGTCACGATCGCCATCAGCATCTCGGTCCTGACGGCGAACCTTCGAGAGAAGTCGAAGTGGCACCCAATGGAGGTGCACTTCCAGACCTATCCGCTCGCCCTCGGAGCGAGCTCGGTCATCACGATCACTCGCCGATCGAAGACACAGATTCCCGACAGCGCTCACGTCGAGCTCGAGATGACGTTGACCTGCGAAGAAGAAGTCATCTACCGAAGCGGCTCAGGTGATGAGACCAAAGATGTTCGCGTCGACAAAACGGTCGTCGACAAATCGATCCCGGTCGTCGGCATCGTCAGCAACAACACGTTTACGGCAGCGAGCAGCATCACGATTCCGGTCGATCGAGGGGGACCGACCTTTCGCATCGATCACCACAGCATTACCTGGCAGCTCGAGCTCGCCGCCAAGAAGGTCGAAAAGATGCCCGCCGATCTCGCCGCCGAGTTCATCGTGGTTCCCGTGCTCGCTCGCGAACACATCAACTTCGTAGACGCACCACCACCGCCGGGACCTCTCGATGGGTAGCCACTCACTTCGGTCGCCGGATCCGTCCATATCGGTACGGCTCGCGTCCGCCTTTGCCGAGGTAGGAGGAGCGTTCCACGTTTCGATCAGCCGAGCTCCTCAGGACGGAACCACCAATCGGGAGGGCGCGGGCCGGGTCCGTCATCTTCGCGTCAGTCTTGGATACGAAACGGACGGCCGGGGCGATACCGACTCTGACAACTTCCAAAGCCTGCGCATCCCGATCGATCAATTCGGTATGGGATCAGCCGACATCGAGATCCCAGTTCCTATCGACGCCCCGATCTCGTACCGAGGTGAGCTCATGTCGTTGGCCTACTGGATCACGGTGACCACAGACGTCGAAATGAGCTTGGACCATATCGACCACATTCCCGTCGTCGTGGTGCCGAAGAACGGCATGGGCACATACACCCTCGCCCACCCGCTGCAGCTGTAAGGGACCGGCTCGCACAAACTGGTATAACTCCTAGAGAGGGGTGACCGCCACGGGAGGTACGAGATGGTCCACGAATACGACGTGAGCAATGCACAGGCCACGCACTTCCGGGACAACGGCTACGTGCACCTCCCTGGGCTTCTAAGCGAACCCGAGGTCGCCGAACTCGAAAAGGTCTACGACCAATTTCTCCGCCGGGAGATCGACGTTCGGGGCAAAGACTTCTGCGATATGGCTGGCGACTACGGACGCCAACCCGAAGACTTCTCCATCATCAACGTGATGCTCCCCCGTCGCTATTACCCCGAGTGGCAAGGCAACATCTACGAAAAACGAGCGGCCGATGTTTCGCGCCAGCTTTGTGGAGACGGCATGGCCATCGATTACGACCAACTCCTCGCCAAACAACCCAACCGTGACGACGCGGTCTTCGCCTGGCACCAGGACATGGCGTACTGGCCTGACACTCCAGACACCCGCACCACGACCTTTTGGCTGGCCATCGATGACTCGACGGCAGAAAATGGCTGCATGCGGTTCGTTCCGAAGACCATCGAAGAACCTTCGCTACGTCCGCACGTGCCCCAGTTCGGCGATCGGGGAGAATCTCATGCGCTCGGCACGGATCTGCTCGATACCGACGAGGTCATCACCGTGCCAATCAAACGTGGCGACGTCACCGTGCACAACGAGAAGGTCATGCACGGTTCGGGTGGAAACACCACAGATGGCTTCCGCCGAGCCTACGTCATTGCGTTTCGGCCAATCGAGACCATCGAGATTGAACGGGAGCTCGGTTTCACCCATAGCCACAACGATCACGACGACGTTTTGGGTTCGGTCGGGGTCGAGGGTGAGACCCGCTAGAAGAACCACTCGCTGACGGCAAAGATAAGGAAGCCGACGAGCCCTCCCACGAGCGTGCCGTTAATGCGAATGAACTGCAGATCGCATCCGACAGGGGGCTCGATTCGGTCGATCAGTTCGTCGGCGTCCCAACCCTGCACCGTGTCCGCGATCAGCTGGCCGATCTCGGCTCCACCAGCTTCGGCTACCGAGATCACCACCGACTCGATCCACGAGTCGACCTTTGCCTGAAGTTCGGCGTCGGCGAGCAGCTGGTCGGAGAGGACCTTGATCGCTGCGGCGAGCCGATCGTTGACCACCGACTCAGCGCCTTCAGCAACGCTGCCGATTCCATTTCGCACCGATAGCCAAAGGTCACGAATCCAAGCCTCAAACTCGGGATGATCGAGAAGGTCCTGCTTGAGTTCTTCTGCTTGGGTGATGAGCCGATCGTTCGAACGCAGCCGGGCCGCCAACGCACTCGATTGCTCGCCTCCACCATTGCCTGCGCCTCCATCGTCGAGCCCGACGAACGGGGCGACAATGTCCACAACGCGGCCCATGATCGGCACGATCGAGACCCGACGAAGCCGATCCCGAAGCAACGTGTCGGTCAGGCTGCTGACATCATCTTCCAACACCGTCATCACCGCACCCAGCGGAATCTCCAACTCCGCGACGACCTTGAGCGCATTCTCAGGCTCTCGAAGCCAAAGTCCGATTCGGCGGCTCACCTCAACGCTCTCGAGCTTCTGGGCCACCACCTCAGCGGTAAGAAAGTTGGATTGGACGAACTGGCCGAGCCCTTCACCGATCTCATCTTTTCGGGTCGGCACGATCGCGGTATGTGGGATCGGCAGACCGAGCGGGTGTTTAAATAGTGCCGTGACGGCGAACCAGTCGGCAATGGCTCCCACCATCGCTGCTTCAGCGGTCGCCCGAACATATCCGAGGGCGGGAGTGTCCCCTTCAAAGATCCGAGCGACGACGAACACGATCGCAGCTCCGACCAAGAGCGCTGTCGCAACCCGCTTCATCTGTTTGAGCTTGCGTCTCTGTTCGGCCTCAGCCGGTGTGTGTGCAAGTTCGATCTTCGGTGGTGTGTTTGTTTCCACCGCCCGAACAGTAGTTGTGACGAAGGGCGGTCGCCCGGAACTACGCTAGTTCCGACTTCGACGACCCAGATGAGAGCGGTGCTGTGCAGCTCGGCGTTTCCATTAGTTCAACCCACCACGAGAACGGCCCTCGATTCATGATCGAGCGTACCCGCACAGCTCATAGCGCGGGCGTCAGTTCGCTGACGATCGGCGACCACCACAACATGGGTGTCCCATATGCACAGAACACCCCGATGCTCGGACGCATGCTCGCCGAATGGCCAGATCGGCCAGCGGGATGTTTGTTTCTCGTCCCGCTATGGCACCCGTTGTTTATGGCCGAACACATCGGCACGCTTGCCGCCATGCACGCTGGCGCCTTCATCGTGCAGACCGGCATTGGCTGGGGCGAGGACCAATTCGCTGCACTCGGTGCTGACCACTCGACGCGAGGCGCCAACATCGAGGCGGCGATTCCGGTTGTGAAGGCCCTCCTCGCGGGCGAACGGATCGATGCCCCCGAGTTCAATATGGTCGGTGCGAGGGTCGGCCTCCGACCAAACCCCGGACAGACGATCGACTGGTGGATTGCTGGCGGCGTCGATGTGGCGATACGGCGTGCCGCCCGGATGGGGAACGCCTGGTACGCAACGGCGGGAGCCGGGGTCACGGCCACGCGCCCCGCAATGGAGCTCTATCGAAGTGTTGGCGGCCAGCGAGCCATCGTCAGACTCGATGGGCTCATCCTCGAAGACGGCGACGCCGCGCGCTCCATGGCCGCAGAGATCGTGGCCCGCGGCTACCGAGGCCAACGAATGGACCAGCTGGTGGTCGGCAGCCCCGACGACGCAGCAGAGAAGTTCGAGACCTACCGAGAAGCCGGGTTCGATGACATCATGTTCCGCTGTATGACCGCTCCTCAGGATGCTGCTCTCGAAACGCTCGAGCACCTCGGAGCGCTCAATCGCTCCATTACGGACTGAGCATTTACTGCCCGGAGCAGTCCTGGGGGCCAATCGGCGAGACCTCGTCGGAAGGCAGCTCGTTCGACCACGAACTCGACAAACCAACGGAGATAATTCCGTCCTGTTCGACCCGGTCGAGCAAGCCCGTGCCCGTCTCGGGGTGCCAGTAGATCGCTGCGAGGTCGATGTCGGTGCACAGCACGGTGATGCGTTCATAACCAGCGGCGATAAAGGCCGGGTCGAACGCTTCGAACACCTCTTGGGGCGTCGCTGAATCGACCGGAGTCCACTCGTGGATCACCGAACCCGCTTCGGACCCGAACAGGCCAAAGCCCGGGTCCTCGACGATGATCTCGCCGAGGCGTTCGTATCCCTCAGGGGTCTCGATTGCTTCTGCGATGTCGACCGCGAGCGATCGCCGGTCTGCATCCACCTCCCCGGCACATGCAGCGAGCACGAGAGCGAAAGCGAAGAACCAGAGATATCGGGGTGATCTCATGCATAGAGTCTACGGGCACGGGTCGACTCTCCGGCCCGTGCCGGTACGCATCGGCGAGCTGACGCGTAGTACACATACAGAGATGTTGGAGACTCTTCGGTCTGTTATTCAGTTGAGGTCGTTCGAGCGAGACCCAATCCAACGGCGCCTCTCGTCATGCGCCAACGTCGACGACTATCGACGAATCGCCAAGAGACGACTTCCAGCCGGAATATTCGATTACATCGATGGAGCTGCTGAAGACGAATCCGCCATGTCGCGAAACGCGTCTCGATTCACTGACCGAACTCTGGTGCCTCGGGTACTTCGCGACGTCAGTGCGGTCGACACGTCTACCGAGATTCTTGGAGCGTCGGCGTCGATGCCGTTGATCATCGCGCCGACGGGCTTTCCTCGAATTGCGCACCCTGACGGCGAGCTTGCGACCGCTCGTTCAGCGGCTCGCCACGACATTCCGTTCTCGCTCTCGACGATGGGAACTCGATCGATCGAGGAGGTCGCCTCGGTATGCCCTGGGCGAAAGTGGTTCCAGGTCTACGTCTGGCGCGATCGTGAACTGACCAAAGACATGCTCATCCGGGCGCGTGAGAACGGCTACGAGGCGCTCTTCATCACCGTCGATACCGCCGTGCTCGGTCGCCGCGAACGAGACGTTCGTCGGGGTATGGCGCTCCCTCCGAAACTCGGGCTCGATACGTTCATCGATGGAGTAAAGCGACCGGCCTGGGTGCTCGACTTCCTTCGGAGCGATCCAATCGTATTCTCGAATGTCGCCGTGTCGACTCGACGACTCGGGCATAACACCGAAGATGGCTCGTCGGCGGTCTCGCTCGCAGGCTTCATCAACAGCCAGTTCGACCCGAAGCTTTCATGGGACGATGTCGCATGGATCCGCGAACAGTGGGACGGCCCGATCATTCTGAAGGGAATTCAGTCGGTCGCTGATGCAAAGATCGCTGTCTCCGAAGAGGTCGACGCAATTGCGCTCTCGAACCACGGCGGACGACAACTCGACGCTGCGCCGGCCATCATCGATCTGGTCGCGCCGGTAGCCGACGCGGTCTCCGGCGAGATCGAGATCTACTGCGACGGCGGCGTACGGCGGGGTTCCGACATCGTCAAAGCTGTCGCTCTCGGCGCTGACGCGTGCATGATCGGCCGGCCTCACCTGTATGCCCTCGCAGCGGGGGGAGAGTCGGGCGTTGATCACTTGCTCGACTTCTTTCGCGACGGCATCGAACAGACCATGGCCCTCACCGGGGTGAACGCCATCGACGATATCGACCGAAGCCTTGTCGCTGACGAACGGTAAGGCGAGCCACGGTGAACGAACCGAACGAGCACCGAACCGTCGTCCACGGACCACTCGGAACGGTCGTCGATCTCCGAGTCCGCGAGGCGAATAGCAAAGGTGAACAGGTCAAATCGTGGGTCCTTCACGAACTCGCGCGGCTCGAATCGATCTTTAGCGTGTACGACGCGACTAGCGAACTCTGTCGTTGGCGGCGCGGCGAAGCGGTCGAAGCGTCACCGGAGTTCTGCGATCTGATGGAGCTCGTTCTGCATTGGCAGGAACGAACGAACGGTCTTTTTAACCCGTGCCTCGAAGCCTTGACGCACGCGTGGCGCGAAGCCGAACACACCGGTGTCCCACCAGATGCCTGCCGACTCGCCACGATCGCCGCCGAGATCCAATCACCACGGTTCCAGTTCGTACATGGCACTCCAACGCCCATTGCAGACTGCTCAACACTCAGCCTCAACGCGATCGCGAAGGGTTTCATCGTCGACCAGACGGCCGAGGCAGCAACCCAGAGGTTCCACCTCGGTTCGATCACCCTCAATATCGGTGGCGATATTCGCCACATCGGAACAAACCACGTCCGTATCGGGGTCGAGAATCCCCATCGCCCCTACGACAACGAACCAGCGTTGACGACGATTGAACTCAGCGATGGCGCATTCGCCACGAGTGGCTCCGCACGACGTGGGTTCACGATCGATGAGCGGCGATATAGCCATGTGCTCGATCCCCGGACCGGTCAACCCGCTGTTGGAATTGCAAGTGTGTCGGTGATCGCCCCGCTCGCCACAACCGCCGATGTCCTCGCCACCGCAGCGGCGGTCCTCGGACCGCACGACGCGATCTCTTGGCTCGCCGACATCGACGACGTCTACGGGTTCGTCGTCAGCAGCGATGGCGACCGCTTCGCAACCCCGAGTTGGATCGACCGCTTTGGCTCGATCACGCCAGCGTGATCGCCACGAGCACCCCAACGACCAGCACGCCAGCTCCCGCAGTGAGAAGAGCGGATCGGCGACGTTTGCGCATGAGCAGCTGCATGGTGAGTCCGGTGATGGACAGCGTGACGAGGAATCCAGCCGTCACGTCGATCACCCAACTCCACAAGCCACCGGTGTCTTCGCCTCGGTGCAGGTCACGGAACACCGCTACCCAGCCCTCCTGAGACACGGTGAGGTCGTATGCCCCGTCCTCGACATCGAAGAGGAGATCGGCAGAAAAGCCAGCATTGCGATACGCGATCGTCCCCTCGCCGTTGCTTTCGTCGAAGCTGTCGACCTGGCCGGTGACCCCATATTCTGCTCGCACGAACTCTGAGATCGACAAGAACTGGACAACCCCATCGACATTGGTGACCTCGAACGGGAACTCGCCCTCGAACGTCTCGACCGATACTTCTTCGCCAAAGGTCCATTCCGGGTGGTTCAGCGCAATCCCGGTCAGGCCAAAGAACATCACGATGATCAGCGTGATCATGCTCGCGTAGACGTGGATCTTGCGTGCCCACACCTGAGCGTTCTTCTTCATCGGCGAGGGTGCAGGTGACGACGGCATTGGAGTCGACGGCGCAGGCGATTCGGAAATGGCTGTCATAGGGCCTCGGGTTCGCTGGTATTGATCTAGCCGGTCAGATGATGAACTCGGCAGATGCAGAAACGATCTCGCTGTTCGCATCGATGGCGGTAACGAACGGGGTCTCCCCAATGGTAATTGGAGAACTGGTGATGCTGTAGGTGCCGCCGCGTCGCACACTTTCGATGAAAAGCACATAGTCGCCTTGAGACACGGGCGCTCCGGCCATATCGAGCCCATTCCAGACGACCTGGTGCTCGCCTGCGACACGCGTGGCGCTCGAGATGGTGTCGTCACCAGTCGCCGACCACCGACGCAACCGTGCAAACCAGCGTTCGGTCCGAGGGTCCGTCATGTCCTGCTGGATCCACAGGCTGATCAACGCCACGAGGTTGCCGAACGGATCCTCAACCCACGTCGCCATGTACGGGTTCTCCTGGCGATCCGGCGAACCGAATTCATAGGTGAATGCAATCGCGAGCTCAGCTCCCGGTGGGAAGGTGCCCCCGGTGACGTCGCCCGCTGTTGATTCGCGCAGTGTGGCATCGTCGGCAGGATCCGCGATGTCTGGTGCTGAAGTCGATGTCGAAGTCGAAGAGCCAACGTTCGCGAAAACCTGAGCATCGTTGTTGCCACACGCGGTGACGACAGCTGCAGCGCCTAGCCCGGCTGTCTTGGCAAGAAACGACCGACGCGAGACGGAGATAAGTCGAGGTTCCGCGGGTGCAGACTCGGCTGGGGGGTTTGAGAGGCTTTTCATACGATCCTGAAGGGGCTACTCGGCAACAACACCAATGTTGCGATCACAGGTTGAGAGTTTCCTGAAGATGGCCCAACAAATGTGCTGAAATCCACTCCGCGCCCAACACTCAATGCTCAGCACTCAATACAGCGGTGTAGGGCTCGATCCCACTCGAGCATTTCCGAGATCTGCGGTGTTTCCGGCATCGTTGCCCGCAGCAATGCCGGCGTAGTTCGAGACCGATGTCTTCAACCGATTGAGGTTGGTGAACTTCTCTTCGACGGCTTCATCGACCGATGCTCTCCGCGATGCCAAAACCGGCAGCACCGAATCAGGCCCGGACTCTTCGGTTGCGGCATCGGCAGCGGAGCTACGAGCCTGTTCCAACCGGCTGCTGACCGTCCACGCAAAGCCATTTAGGAACGAACGCCGGAACGACTTCGTACGGTTGCGGCCACGCCCGTCGACCTGCGCTCCGTGGGAAAGCATGATGTTGACCGCTTGGAGCAGCAGCGATGTGAAGAGCAGCTCCACCGAGTCGAGATCGGAGTCGTAGCCAACGATCGTTGCGTAGTTACCATCTCGCGAGAACATCTCGCCGGATCGAACCATGTCTCGAAACTGCACGTCGTCGAGACCGTAGATCGCCCGACAGCCATTGGCTTGAGCTACTCCCCCGAGAAGCATGTACTTCTCTTTTGGATATGGCGCTGCAATGAAGATGATTCGGGTCGAAACGGCGCCCCGACCGGTCTTTTCTTCGATGAGTGCGAGGTCGATTGCGTGCGCTGCGATCAGCTCTTGTGCCTTTGCGGTGAGCGCAGACGCTTCGTCGGGGTAGGTGGTCGACTCGGCCTTTGCCAGTAGGGCACGGATGGTCTGGAGAATTCGGTCAGATGATGCCATGGGGTAACTCTCGCGTCCGGGTGTGACAACGCCCGTTGCCTCACCCTTGGCATTATCCGCCGGGAGCCTCGTCGGCTCGCGGACCTCGCTCAGGATTCGAAGCCGCGAAGGATCGACGCCACGTTTTTGCCGACCTCATCCACGGCATATCCACCTTCGAACACCAAGACCGTCGGCAACGTGGCACCCTCGATGCGCTGACCGATCTCCTCAAAGTCGCCGGACCGGAGCGTGAACTTGCTGATCGGGTCTTTCTCGAACGTGTCGACCCCTACGGAGATGACCAACGCTTCACTGTCAATCTCCGTAGCCTTGTCGAGGCACCGGTCGAGCGCGGCGGCCCACGGTTCCCACGAGGTCCCATGCGGGAGCGGCTCGTTGTGGTTGTACCCAACGCCTCGGCCAGCGCCGGTCTCATCTGCGTGACCAAGGAAGTATGGGAACTCCACCACGGGGTCCGCATGGACCGACAGATACGCGACGTCGTCTCGCTCATAGAAGATGTCTTGGGTGCCGTTGCCGTGGTGGTAATCGATGTCGATGATGCTGACCCGGCCCGTGCCACCATCGATGAGTTGCTGCGCGGCGATCGCTGCATTGTTGAGATAGCAGTAACCACCGAACTGGTCGGCCGACGCGTGATGACCGGGCGGACGACAGAGCGCAAAGGCTGCCCGCTCGCCACGCTGCACCGCAGAGGTTGCCGATTGCGCGAGCGCTGCTCCGCCCCGCACCGCCGACCACGTACCCGAGGTGATGGAACAATCTGCGGCGAACGAGTACCAGCCGAGCTTGCCATGGATCGACTCCGGGGGATGCGATTCGCCCATCCGACGCACGGGCCAACAAAAGCCCATCGCTGCATCGCCAGTCCCACCGGCTGCGACCCATTCGTCCCACGCCGTTTGGAGAAAATCGAGGTATCCCGCATCGTGGACGCTTCCAATGATGTTCATGTCGAGGGGCTGCACATCACCAAAGGTGTGCCCGGCATCGATGAGTGCCGCTCGGACCACGTCCGCGCGCTCTGGCCGTTCCCACGACGGAATCAACGTGACCCCGTCGAGCTCGAGTGCGTGGTGTTGACGGTGATCATCACTTGCGAATACGTACATACTGGGAGACTAGGAAAGAGAGCCCACATGCCCAGCATTGACGACGTAAAGCACTACCTGTCCACCGACACCGGCCTCGCCGTGATCAGCACAACCCAGGCCGATGGACGAGTGCTGTCAAGCCTCGTCAACTTTGGGGTCATCGATCATCCGGTTACCGGTGAACCTCGGGTGGCGATGGTTTCGGGCGGAAGCGCAGCGCGGCTCGGCCACGTCCGTCGAGGCTCAGAGGTCACCGTGGCGGTGACCCGTGGCTGGAACTGGGTTGGGGTAACCGGTCCAGCCGAGCTCATCGGCCCCGCCGACGACGGTCCGCTCGACGCCGACGCGATCCGCCTGCTCCTTCGAGAGATCTACACCGCAGCCGGCGGCGCCCATGACGACTTCGACGAGTTCGACCGCGAGATGGTCAAAGACGGCCGCACCGCCGTGCTGGTCGAACCATCTCGGATCATCGGCAACTCCCCGCAGGCTGACCTACCACGTATCGACGAATCTGCGTCTCTCATGTGAGCGAGGGGGTGATGGAGGCGTTGCGGCGAGGCCCCGCAACAGCCATGTCCGGGTGTCTGCCGGGTCGATAACGGCGTCGATTTCGAGCGCTTGTGCGATCTTGATCGCTTTGCCACGCTCATAGGCCTCAGCGATGAGCTTGTCTTCGAGGTCGTGTCGGGCCTCGGGCGATTCCGCCGCGTCGAGCTCCTTTCGGAAGCCAAGACGCACCGCACCTTCAAGGCCCATCCCACCAAACTCGCCGGTCGGCCACGAGATCGTGAAGAAGGGCTGACGAAAACTGCCACCACACATGGCTTGGGCGCCGAGCCCATAACCCTTGCGAAGACAGACTGCGAAGAGCGGAACGGACAGTGATGCTCCCACGACGAACATGCTCGATACCCGTCGCACCGCTGCCAGTTCTTCGGTCTCTGGACCGACCATGAAGCCGGGCGTATCGAAAAGCGAAACAACCGGGATGTCGAACGCGTCGCACAGCTGCAAGAACCTCGCGGCCTTCTCGGCGGCGACTGCATCGATCGCTCCGCCGAGGTGTGTCGGATTGTTCGCAATCACAGCGATGGGACGACCTTCGATGCGAGCGAAGCACGTGACTATCCCAACCCCATAAGACGGGCGCAGCTCGGTGATCGAACCACGGTCAAACACCCCAGCGATGGCGTCCCGAATATCATAGACCATCCGGCGGTCCTCGGGGACGACGTCTCGTAGCGCATCAGCATCCGGGGCGTCCCAGTCCGCCGATGAACCTTGGAAGTAGCCGAGCACCGTTCGAGCGAGCTCGGTGGCGTGCGCCTCGTCTTTGGCGAGCAAGTCGATAGCACCGTTCGCGACTTGTACCGCGCTCGGCCCGATCTCGGTTGGCCGAACCTCGCCGAGACCGCCACCTTCGATCATCGCTGGGCCACCCAACCCAATCCAACTGTCCTCGGTCGCGATCGTGATGTCGGCACAACCCCAGATCGCCGCGTTTCCGGCGAAACAAAACCCGGATGCGATGCTGATGCGGGGAACGAGACCCGACATTGCAGCCCAGTTGGCGAAGGTCGGCACGGTCAATCCGGTCGGAACGAGGTTCGTTGCGTCGACATCGCCGGGGCGCCCTCCCCCACCCTCGGCATAGAACACGACGGGCAACCGCTGCTCGTGGGCGAGCTCGAGGATGCGGTCGGTCTTCTCATGGCCGAAGTAGCCCTGGCTCCCCGCCAGAACCACATAGTCGTAAGCCAACACGCACGCGCGGCTGTGCTCCGGCGAAAACCGATCCGCGTTGATCGTGGCGAGGCCGGTGACGATTCCGTCGGCAGCGGTGTTGACGGCGAGGTCATCCTGATCACGTCGACTCTGCTGCGCAGCGACAGCGAGCTGACCGAATTCAACAAAGCTCCCGGAGTCGACGAGGTCCTCGATGTTCTCCCGAGCGGTTCGCTGACCACGACCATGGCGCTTGGACACGGCATCGGCGCGCGCTGGATCGAGAGCCTGAGCACGGCGAGATTCCATCTCGGCACGATCGCGGCGGACCGTTCTTTGGCCGTTATGGCTGGGCGCCTCCGTCATGCTGGTCCCGTCGACAGCGACGGCTTCCAGTCGAGCCACGAGATCGCCCACCTCGACCGCATCACCGACGGAGACGAGCAACTCCACCAGCCGAGCGGATTCGCCGGCATCGATGCGATGGTGCATCTTCATCGACTCGAGCACGATGATCTGCTGTCCAGTCTCAGCGACGTCCCCAACCGACGCGTCGATAGCGAAGACGATTCCGGCGATGTGGCTCCGTAGCTCGATCATGAGCCGACACTAGACTTACAACGTGCAGCCAACCTTCTCCAGACGTCACCTCATCCGCCTCGCTGGTGCGGGAACCAGCGCCGCGTTGCTGGCCGCTTGCGGAGACTCCGAGGCCGACCGCACCGTGTCGGCCAACGCCACCGGCGCCATCTTGGACTGTGTCAGCACCCCCGAACAAGACGCCAGCGCATTCGACCTCGACACCGCCCCCGAACGCATCGACCTCACAAATGGGCGGCCCGGCTCGCTGCTCGAAATCAACTTCACCGTTCAAGACTCGGACAACTGCCTGCCGGTCCCAGGAGCACAAGTCACGCTCTGGCACGCGGACGCGTCAGGGAACTACTCAGGGTTCGGTGACGCCGCCGACGAAGACTTCTTGCGCGGCACCCAGACGAGCAATGCGAGCGGCACCGTGCAATTCACCACCATCTACCCGGGCTGGGAGCCAGGCCGCACCACCCACCTGAACGTCAAGATTGCCTTCGACGGCGAACAACGCCTGATCACTCAGCTGTTCTTCCCCGACGACATCACCAACTCGATCTACACCAGCCACGAGGCCTACATCGACCGCGGCGGCAAAGATCGAACCAACGACACCGATCCTGGAGGCGCGCGCCTCGCCCGTCTCCGCATGGAAGTCATCGAGGCCAACACCGGCCACTTCGCCAGTCACGCCATCGGCATCCGTACCTGACCGTCATCGCCTCCCGGGGAGGCGGCGCTAGTCGATCAGATCGATGAGGATTTGGGCGAGCTCGGGGCTCGCGTCTTCTTGGAAGAAGTGGCCAGCGCCCGTCACCGTCGTGTGCGCTTGGCCTTCGGTGCCCAATACCCGTCCAATGAAGGCTGCTTCGCCGCCCTTGGTGATCGGATCTTCGTCGCTGAAGCAGCACAAGAACGGCTTGTCGAACGTGGAGAGAACCTCCCACGCCTCCTTTTGAGCCGTGGCTTCGGGATCATCGGGTGAGGTCGGCACCAAACTCGGCCAGATGCGGGCGCCTGCCTTGTAGCTGTCATCGGGAAACGGTGCGTCATAGGCCGCGATGACCTCATCTGACAGATCGCTCGTGGTTGCCATGTTGATGATGAAACCAATCGGGAAATCCTCGGCGGTCTTCGAGAACTCCTGCCAGTTCGAGAAGGCCTCGGACATCTTCCCCAACCCGTCGGGAAGGCCGGTGTTGCCAGCAGCGACGGCGGCGAAACGATCTGGCTGAGCGGTGAGCAAGCGCAGACCAATTAGGCCGCCCCAGTCCTGGCAGAACAGCGTGATCGACGACAAATCCAAGTGGTCGAAGATCAGGCTCGACATCCATGCGACATGGCGTGCATAGGTGTAATCGGACTGCTCGGTTGGTTTGTCACTGCGTCCAAACCCGACCTGGTCGGGGACGATCACGCGATATCCCGCAGCGACCAGCGGCGCCACCATGTCCCGGTAAAGGTATGCCCACGACGGTTCGCCGTGCATGAGCAGTACCGGCACGGCGTTCGGGTCTCCCTCATCGATGTAGTGGACGCGTAGCGTGCCACCGTCCTCGTCGGGGATCTCCGCATAGTTCGGCTCGAAGTCGTACCCCGGGAGGTTGTCGAAGCGGGCATCTGGGGTTCGGAGCGTTTGCATCTCCGCAACCTACCGCACAACGGCGATTCCGATCGTCCTGCTACTGTCGCCTACGGACGCACGACAGCTTGGAGACGCGACATGTTCACCAATATCTACGCCCAACCGTTACAGGGAACGACCCGCGTGATCGAAACCGTCGATGGGGCACTTCTCCACACAGTTTCGGCTGGCGTTGGGCCTCGAACGGTCTTGCTCGCTCATGGCTTTGCCTCCGAAGCCAACGCCTGGTCGATGCTCGCCCACATGCTCCTCGAACGAGGCTTTCGAGTCATTGCATTCGACCAGAGAGGTCACGGCCAATCGACCGTCGGCAGCAGCGGCGTCAGTACGACAGCGATGTCGTTGGACTACGGAGCGGTCCTCGAGGTCTATGACCTTCACGATGTGATTCTCGTCGGGCACTCGATGGGAGGATTTCTATCCATCGCGTTCCTCCTCGAACAACACGTCGCGCTTTCACAGCGGGTGAGCGCGCTCATGTTGATGGCGTCCTTTGCCGGCAGCGTCACGAAGAACGCGCCACAAAACAATGCGCAGATTCCGATGATCAAGTCCGGTGTCCTACAGAAGATGCTGCGGTTCGGTCCGGTTCAGCAGGCATTTACCAAGTCGCTCGTTGGCGACCACTACGACAAAGCAATGGCAGACGCCTTCATCCCCGCATTCCTTCGCGCCGATCACCCCAAGCTCATCCCGATACTCGAGGCCATGGTTACCGAGGACCGGTATAAACAACTCGGTGAGCTCAACCTTCCCTGCACCGTCGTCGTCGGCACCGAAGATCACACCACGCCACCGTTCCACTCGATCGATCTCCACAAGGGCATTGCGAACTCGCGGCGGGTCACCTTGATCGGCACTGGCCACGCGTTGAATTGGGAAGTTCCCGAGAAGATCGCGAGCCTCATCTCAGAGCTCGCCGCCATACCGACCAGCAGCTCGGTCAGCTAAGCAACAACATCGACGTCGCGCCAAAAAGCGATGCGTCCGGCGACCTGCTTGCGAGCCAGAGGCCACGGGTTCTCATAGACGAACGCAGAGTCGAGCGCGGTGTCGCTCTCCCCCTCGACGTGGAAATAGCTCGCCTTGCCCTTCCAGAAGCAGCGGCTCGTCACCGGGCTTTCGACGAGCGCTCCTTCTCGGACGCTCTCGATCGGGAAATACGTCATGCCTTCGACGATGTGAACGTCGTCGCTCTCGGCGATTACCACTCCGTCAAATATTGCGCGTGCCATGACTGTGAAACCACTCGACCGCTCGGAGAACTTCCCGAGAATCCGACGAGCTCCAGCGCCCGGCTATTGCGTTGGCCCAAAGCGGCTCGCCGCTGGGCCGACGAGGCCCATACGAACACCCGTCGGGGTCGTTTTGCGTCGGAAGGTCACCGCGATGAGCGCAGCGAACGCGAGCGCTGCGAGCAGGCCCCAACCAAGAAGCGACTGCATGTTGACGTCGACACCGTTAAAGGCGAGCGATGGGATGACGTTCAGCTCAAGGATCACCGAGTCGTCCCCTGGGTTTACATCTCGAAGCGTGTTGCCATCGGTGCCCAAGATCTCTGCGCCGACATCGTCGACCGAGACCGAGCTGTCGATGCGGATGATGTTGTCGAAGTTGCCCGACGCTGACGCATCTGCACGGAACTCGATTCCAAAGGTCATGGATTCTCCTGGGAGAAGACGTCCACGAAGGGTGTGCATCGCCACACCGTTAAAGGTGTTCCATCCACGTTCGACGACAGTGAACCCGTCGGGTACATCGACCGCCAGCGTGATATCCGATGAATTCACGACACCGTTGTTCAAGACGGTGACGTCGTAGGTCACCGAGTCACCGGGTTCGAAGAACGACCGTTCCGAACCGTCGGCGAGGTCAGCGAAGAGCGCAAGGTCATATTCGGGAGGAGCGGGAAAGTCGACCGACGCCGTGCTGGTGTCGTCTTCGCCGGTCGTGGGTCCATTTCCTGGGCGGGAATCGTCATCGGTGAGCCGGACACCGTCTCCGTCGACGATCGGTTCACCGAAGGAGTCGACCGCTGTTGCACTACCAACCTCGATGGTGTTCTCAATGCTTCCAAGCGCACCATCGGCAACTTCGAATCGAACCTCGACAGTGGTGGATGTGTCAGGGGCGATCGGCTCCTCGAGCTGGATCGTCGCTGTGCCATTGCCTTGATCGGTCCAGCTTTGGCTGTCGAAGATCAAGCCCGTCTCTGGGAAGTAATCGATGAGTTCCACGTCTCCAGCGAAGACATTGCCTTGGTTGAAGATGGTGATCTCGAAGAACACCCCATCGCCCAGCGTCAGGTCGCCCGGTTCGATATCGTCGGCGAGCTGGACCTGAAGGGCCAGATCGAAGAACGGTGGTTCGATGGTGACACCGGAGACGTCGTGGTCATCTTCAGAGGCTGCGCGGGGCACGTTTGTGCGAGCGGTCGAGGTCGTCGGAGCATTCGCTACCTCAGCGGTGTCCTCGGCGTCATCATCGGCATCGGCGACATCATTTGCTACCGATGCTGCTGGTGCTGGGGTCGCTCCCGCCTGAATTGCGTCGAAGTCGACCAAGCTGCCCGGCGTACTGTCGTAGCGAGGGTTGTTGTTGGGGAAGGAGTCCCGATCACGGGGCACCGGCGTGCTCGAATCGCCATCGGTATCAGCGCTGGCGATCTCCGCCCAGTTGTAGATCGTTCCCTCGGCGTCTGAGTTCACGATGAAGGTGATCGGCACAACGACCGAGTCTCCCGGAAGGATTGGCCCGCTCACCGGACGCTTCAACGTCGCCGTGCCGTCACCGTTGTTCTGCCAGTCTGGATCGACGAGGGTCAGTCCTGAACGGGGCAGATAGTCGGTCAGTACAACGTCTGTCGCAGGGACCGAGCCCTCGTTAGAAATTCGAAGGTTGAACACCACAGCATTGCCGATCGGTGCAATACCGGTATCACCACCGCTACCAGCGACGGTCGAGGAAAGGGCCAGGTCGAATTCACCAATACGGACGCCAGCCACGTCGTGGTCGTCTTCATCGCCGCTCGCACCGTTGATCTCATCATCGGTGGCACCGTTCGGACCTGCCGGGCGCTGGTCGTTCCCTGCGTTCCTATCGAAGGTCGAGTCGACATCACGGAACGCCCTGCCGGTTCGACTGTTGAGGAGCTCTCGGCCGCTGGAGTCGACAGCTTCGGCCGCTGAGATCTCGGCCCAGTTGTTGATCTGTCCCTGAGCATTGGACGTCGCGACGAAATCGATGTCGACAGACGTACGAGCTCCCGGAGCGAGGCGACCAGGGATCGAGATGTCCGCAGTGCCATTGGTGCGCTCGGTCCAGGAAGGATCAGCGAGGCGCAGGCCAGCGGTCGGGAGGTAGTCCGTGATGACGATGCCAGACGCGCTGACGTCACCCTGGTTGATCACGGTGATCCGAAACGACACCCGACTACCCGGCACGATCGTGGCCAGGTTAGAACCGTTGGAAACCTGTTTGATCAGCGCGAGGTCGAACTCGTCGGCGGGGATGGTGAAGCCAGCGACGTCGTGATCGTCTTCGTCGCCACCAGCGTTACGAACGTCGTCGTCGGTCGCAGCTCCCGCTCCCGATGGCTGATTGTCGTTGTTGGCCTGACGGTCCGGAGTCGAGTCCCGGTCGACAAGGTTTCCTGAACCACCGTCGCTAAAGCTAACAATCTCGGCCCAGTTCTCGATCTGCGTCACCGATGCCGGAAGCGAATCGTTCCATCGCATGACGACCGGGATGCTGACCTGCTGTCCGGTTCCAAGGGTGCCGTTTACGGTGACGATGGGGCGTTGCGGGTTGCGGGCATTCCATGACCACGAGCGTCCACCAGCCGAACCAGCAGGGTTGAGACCGGGAACAAAGTCTGCCCAAGCGCCAGCTCGGTCGTAGTCGAAGTAGTCGATGATTTGGAAGCTATCGACGCTGCGACCTTGGTTGATCACCGTCAGGTTGAACGAGATCGTCTTTGCCGAGCGGTTGATGGTGGCGGTGTCTGCTGACACGCGCAGCGCAAGGTCGTATGAGCCAAGGACCGGCGAGTTGTTGACACGGCCGGCCCGAACCGTCACGTCCCTCGACGCGAGATCAGCATTGAACGATCCGCCCGGTAGCGGGCTGGAGTTGGTGCTCGTATCGAGCCGGATGGTGTAGTTCACACCGGGCTCGACGCCCTCGGCTGGACGGAACGTGTACTGACCGTTGGCATCGGTGGTCGTCGTTGCGAGAACCGTGCCGGAGCCGTCGATGAGGCGGACGGTTACGCTCGCCAACGTCGGCTCTCCGCCGCTACGAGAACCATTGCCATCGAGGTCGAGGAAGACGGTATTTCTGATGATGTTCGGCGTCGAGGTGGCTTGGCCATCGGCCTGCGCCGACGCTGCCCCCGCGGTTGCGATCAGCACGATCGCACTGATCATCGCGACAACGACGCCGAGCGCCCACCGCGATCGAGGGGAAATACTGACGAGTTCCTTCATGAGGACACCCGTCGGCGCCTCCTCGACAAAGATGAGCCAAAAGACCCATTACTCATTTTGGGTTTCGCTCGATAGGTCCCGAGGCGCGTCCGAACGCTTTTTTTTAACGTTTGTGAGGGCCGCGGGAGGGAACCGACGCCCGGTAGCTCTATGCCTTCTTTACCTTGTCCTCGGTGATCACGACGGTACGACCGTAGACCTTGCCCTGAATCGGGTGATCGCCTGCGACGAGGCGGATACCTCGGACCTTCGTCCCCACCTTGATACCACCGGACTTTCCGTCGAGCTTGAGGTCTTTGATGACCACGACATCGTCACCGTCTGCGAGCAGCTTGCCGTTCACATCATGTACCTCACGGACCTCGTCGAGATCCAACAGCCACTCATGACCACACGTGCCACACTCAAAGCCGTCCTCGGCAATCAACGGATCGGGCATTGTGCAGATCGGGCAGTTCGGGGCAGTGCTCATGCCCATTGTCTACCGGTGCGAGCCCACCGGTGCGTGGATGTCTCCGGTCGCTGCTCCTGATGGAGCCGCAACCTGTCGTGGACCTGATCCAATGCGCAGGATCCGCTCGAATGGTCCCGACGTGAACATCAATCGCCAGATCAGTGCGAGAACGACAAACGATGTGTACACGAGGATCGTGAAGATCCATTCCGCGCCGAGCGTCGTCTCGAACGTCGGAGGAACCACGTTGGTCAGCCAGCCTTGGTACACGTAGTAGGTCAGCGACATCGACCCGACAGCGATGATCGGACTCACGAGCTTGGGAACCAGCGGAGCGATGAGCAGCGAAAGCCCTAGCACCGCAATCGATGTTCCGAGCGCGCTCAGCACCCACGCTGGCATTGCGGAATGGCCCTGCGAGTCGAGGAGTCGGGTCAGATGAAACATGCCGTCTCCAGCGTTGCCGCCAAAGTCGGTCCGAAGGTTAAACGCCGATGCCACGTTGTTTGTCAGCACCGGGATCCCGACTCCAAAGAGGATCCCGCCGCCCGCAAACGCGGCAGCGATGCGTTCTGAACGGAGGTTGACTCGGCCGAGCACGATCCCGGTGATGAAGAAGGCACCAACAGGAAACAGCGGATAGAAGCCGTCGAACAGGAGCGACTGAATCCCCTCGCCAGAACCAAGCTCATCGAAGCGGGTCTGGACCCTCGGCTCCCCGACGACCTGGTAGGTCACCGCCCCGATAGCGGTGATGACCGGCACGAGCGCCACGAGCATCTTCGACGACAGTCGGTACAGCACCGTCGCGAGCACGAAGAAGAGGCCGTAGGACTGCAGCACGATCGCGAGCCGTGGAACGGTCTCGGTCATGACCAGGCCCAGAGCAAACAACATGACCGCACGGATGAGGAGATCCCGTTCGGGGGTTGTGGAGCGCTTGGTGAGAAACGTGACGCCGAGCCCGCCGAGCATCATGAACAAGGGCATGGCTCGGCCACGAAACAACTCGGCGAAGGTGGCCAGGTCTGCGCCGGGTTCTTCACGAAAGTTGACGAAATGTACGACCGTCATACCGAACATGGCGATACCGCGCGCCATGTCGATGCCGATGATCCGTCCCGGCTTCTTTGGGCGATCCGGAGCGACCGGGGGTCGACTGACCGGCGCGGCGAGGAATGCCTGCGTCCGTTGGCTGATGGCATCGGATTCGTCCGCCGGTAAACCGTTCACCGTATTCACGGTACAGATCTCACCACGAGGGTGGTCTTAAGTTCTGCTGAAGCCACGGAAAGAGCACCTGGTGAAAGAAATAGGATTTCCGCGACAGCTCAGGCTCGTCCCGATCGATTGAGTAGGTGAGTAGGCGGGATCGTTGGCCAACCCAGCGATGTTTCGGTCAGAGCAGCCGGCTCTGACCGAAACGCTGCTCAACGTCTGCGATGGAACAAATATCGCGGGGTACGCACACGCCGAGGCCATCCCAAAACGAACAATGGCCTTGGAGCCAGCGACAGTGCGTCGCCGACCCCAAGGCCTCGTCGATCTCAGAACGAGTCTGAGATGGCTACCTACTAGAGCCCGAAGACTCCACGTTCGCAGCTGATGCGCTCCTCGTCGACGCCAGCTGGGTCGGTGAGGGTGCATGCGTCAAAGCCGCTACCACCGGAGTGGGAGTCGAGGAATGCGCCGCCACGAAGGATGTCGTCACCAGCCTGGCCGAACAGTGCGTCGCGGCCGAGGTTGCCGAACAGGGTGTCATTGCCGAATCCGCCGAGGATGCGGTCGTTGCCCGATCCGCCTCGGACGATGTCGTTGCCGCCGTCGCCGGAAAGGAAGTCAGCGTCGGCGCCACCGCGGATGCGGTCGTTGCCGCCCTCACCGGTGATCGTGTCCCTACCCAGACCGCCCACGAGCGTGTCGTTTCCTGCACCACCGATGATGGTGTCGTCACCAGAACCTGCGAGGACGAAGTCGAAGCCGTCGCCACCGTAGATGGTGTCGTCACCCTGAAGGCCGCAGATGATGTCACGGCCGCCGAGGGCCATGATCTCATCGTCACCAGCGGTTCCGCGAATGACGTCGTCACCTTCGGTTGGGACATCGCCGTCGGCGAGGTTCACGGTGACTTCGTAGCCGCCACAGAACGCAGGAGCTTCGCCGACGTAGATGGTGAGACGTGCGATTGGCTCGTCCTGGTCGAGGAATCCAGAGCCATCGGAACCAATGGTGGTTCCTGCAGCTGTCTGAATACCAACGATGTTCTCAAGAAGATCGGGGTGAATACCAACAGTGCCGGTCGGATCATCAGTCGACGGGCCAGAACCCTGACCATCAAAGCCGAGCGAGAAGCCAGCAGCGCCAGAAGCGTCGTTGACCTCGGTACCCGAGTCGTAGATGTCTTCCCCGTAAATGTCGATCACGATCGGACCAGTGAAGTCACCATTCGCATCGAACAACTCGTAACCGAGCGGGTTGTCGTTACCGAAGAACGCATCGTTGGACGGGATCAACATCGACGCAAACGAGACGTAGCGGTACGCCGCAGGATTGATGATGCCGATGTTTCCTCTCACGACGGCGCCAGGTCCAATCGGAGCTCCACCGACCTGAGTATCGAGACGACCAGGCTGCAAGAACTCACCGCTCAGAACCGATGTGTCACCGGTCTCTGCGAGAATCTCGAGACCTTCGGTGGCGCGCTGGCCGCTTTCGAAGAGATCGAAATCACCGTTGTGAAGGCCAGCCCAGACAGGCGTGAAGAAGAAACCATCAGCTGGCTGAAGGTTCTCAACTTCGAAGAGCACTGCTTCTTCGGCTGGTGGCTCGTCTACGTAGATGGTGAGACGTGCGATTGGCTCGTCCTGGTCGAGGAATCCAGAGCCATCGGAACCAATGGTGGTTCCTGCAGCTGTCTGAATACCAACGATGTTCTCAAGAAGATCGGGGTGAATACCAACAGTGCCGGTCGGATCATCAGTCGACGGGCCAGAACCCTGACCATCAAAGCCGAGCGAGAAGCCAGCAGCGCCAGAAGCGTCGTTGACCTCGGTACCCGAGTCGTAGATGTCTTCCCCGTAAATGTCGATCACGATCGGACCAGTGAAGTCACCATTCGCATCGAACAACTCGTAACCGAGCGGGTTGTCGTTACCGAAGAACGCATCGTTGGACGGGATCAACATCGACGCAAACGAGACGTAGCGGTACGCCGCAGGATTGATGATGCCGATGTTTCCTCTCACGACGGCGCCAGGTCCAATCGGAGCTCCACCGACCTGAGTATCGAGACGACCAGGCTGCAAGAACTCACCGCTCAGAACCGATGTGTCACCGGTCTCTGCGAGAATCTCGAGACCTTCGGTGGCGCGCTGGCCGCTTTCGAAGAGATCGAAATCACCGTTGTGAAGGCCAGCCCAGACAGGCGTGAAGAAGAAACCATCAGCTGGCTGAAGGTTCTCGACCGAGAAAAGCACTTGGCTCGGTTCGGAGTCTTGCGCTCCGGCTGCCGTGGGCGCCACGGCGACCGTCGTTGCGAGAAGGAAAAAGGCGAGCATTGCTCGCCCTATCCTTCCAGCGCGGTTGGACTTGATTCTCATACTGTCTCCCTGTTGTTAGGTATTTTTTGACACGAGACAGAGATCGCCGCAGTCCCGCTATTTGAGAACTAGGTGTACCAGTCGACCTGCGGAAATCTGATGAACGAGTAATGAACAGTTGGTCGTCCAGCGCAACGCCGAGGTAGCGCACATCAAAGGCGTTTCTTCGCAATCGATCTCAAACCCTTGAAATATCAGGGCGTTGAACATCTCAGAATGACGTCGACCAGCTATGCGAAGATGCCCTTGGCCACGCATCTACGCCTGTGAACTTCTGTTCACATGTGCAAAAACGCATAGTAATCGTCACGTGGAGCGTCGCTACGGGCTCCCGTGGTCCGCACCGGCGCCATGGATGCGCGACTACATCAACGCTGTTCGCGCGGTATGGAAGTGCTGGCAGGAAGGGACGCCGCTCGCCTTCACGAGCGACCATTACAACCACCTACGACGAGATCGCGGGCCGATTGGCAGACCGATATGGCAACCGAGTCGACCGCATCGAGTTCTCCACACCCGTGACGAACGATGAGGACGCCGACGCCCTCCGTTCAATCCTCACCGAGTTCCGGAGTTTGTGTCGAGAGGGTTAGCGAACGGTAGCTGTCGCGGACATCGCGAGGTCACCTTCGGTGGTCTGTGCCCACACGTCGATGTTCTCGCCGTTGCGCTTCCCAGCGATCGTGAACCGAGCATCGTCGAATAGCGGTGCCTTGGCGGTGAACGCGAACGATGCGAGCTGCTCTCTTGTCTCGGTGACGACGAGATCGGCGAGCAACGTGGCGATGAGCGGACCGTGCACGACGAGCGCTCGATATCCTTCGACGTCGCGAACATAGTCCCGGTCGTAGTGGATTCGATGGCTGTTGAACGTCAATGCCGAGTACCGAAACAGCATGACCTCCGACGGTTCGATGATTCGGCTGAACTCGGCGTTCGCAGGAGCGGGTTGCAACGTTGGGGTAGGTGAACTCGGAGCTGTCGCTTCGAGAAACACGAGGTCTTGCTCTTCGACGATTCGGACCACACCCGAAACCGACAGTTCGTGCTTGACGGTCACAAAGCACAACGCTCCCGACCGGCCACTCTTCATCTTCACGTCGCCGATCGTCGACCGCTTGTCGACATCGTCGCCAACACGGATGTCCCCGTGAAACTGGAACCGGCTACCGGCCCACATTCGGCTTGGCAACGCGACCGGCGGTAGGAAGTCACCTCTTTTGAGATGCCCGTCTTCATCGAGGTCGGACGTCTTGGTGCAGGGCGGGTGGGTGATGAAGTGCCAGAGCGGGGGTAGCGGGTCGCCAATCGATAGTTCTGTGTTGTGATCGAGGGTGGCCCCGAGTCGATTGCAC